>JAHEEE010000020.1 GCA_024640845.1 Myxococcales bacterium
GCTGAGCTCGAGCGGCTGGATGTGAAGCGCTTGTACGTAGCCGGGGACCTGCTCCTCGGCGGCGAGGAGCCGCTGCAGGTGTGGCAACGCTTGCAGGCGGCCGGCGCGATCTGTACCCGAGGCCCTTCGGACATGGCGCTCGCTTCGGTCGATCCAAAGAGCCTGCTCCCCATCGACGATACCCAACGGCGCCAAGCGCGCGCGTTCGCGGAAACGCGAGCCGCCATTGGGGACCTCGTCGCGGAGCGTCTTCGGCGGTTGCCCGAGCAGCATCGCATTCCGTTGATCGACGGACGTGAGGTCCTGATGGTTCACGGCTCGCCCGCCGACAGCAGTCAGGAGATCAGTCACGATCTCGACGACGAGGAAATCCTCGCGCTGCTCGATGACGATCCGGCGGACATCATCATTTGCGGCGCGACACATGTGCCGTTTCAACGCACCGTCGAAGAGTACCACGTCGTGAACGTCGGTTCCGTGGGAGCAGCCCCCGAAGGACAGGTCGCCCACTACACGGTGCTGACCCCGAACATGAGCGGCGCCGACATCCTGCAGGACTGGGTCAGCTACGAAGAGCAGCCCGAAGCGTCTTAGCCGGAGGCTGCCTTGGGCTCGTCGGGTTGCTCGGTGCTCACGCGGAGCATCTCGACTCGGGACACACGCCGCTCGTCGGCGTCCAGCACGACCACGCGGTAAGGTCCGGCGCGCAGCGTCTCGCCGATGACGGGAACCTGACCGGCCAGGTGCACGAGGAGCCCGCCGAGCGAGTCGAAATCACTCTTGTCCTCGCAGATCGACTCGCCAAGTTGCTCCTCGAGATCGTAGACCGAAATGCTGGTGTCGACGAAGTAATGCCCGGGCGCCCGCTCGTACACGAGGGGCGCCTCCTCATCGTGCTCGTCCTGGATCTCGCCGACGATTTCCTCGACGATGTCTTCGAGCGTGACGATACCCGCTGCACCGCCGAACTCGTCGACGACCACGGCCATGTGGGAGCGCCGCCGCTGCATCTCCCGCAGCAGCACGCCGATCTTCTGGCTCTCCGCGGCGAAGAAGACGGGCTTGCGGACCACGCTTGCAAGCGAAATCGTCGATGAATCGGAGCTGTTCCGAAGCACCTGAAACAAGTCCTTCGCGTAGAGCACACCTTCTACATGGTCGATGTGACCCCGATAAACCGGATACCGGCTGTGGCCGGACTCCATGATGCTCGCGAGAACCTCGTCGATCGACTTCTCGAGCTCGAACGCGACGACCTGCGTGCGGGGCACCATGATCTCACGAGCCACGGTGTTCTTGAATTCGAGCACGCTGCGGAGCATCTGGGCGTGGTCCTCGGCTATGGTGCCCTCCTCTTCGCCTTGCTCGATGACATGCTCAACCGTGAGCTCGGCAACGCGGCTCGGGTCCTCCATTCGGACCTCGGGCACGACTCGCTCGACGAACGCACTGAGCCATGTGAGCGGCGCGGCAATCGGCGTCAGCAGCAGCTCCACCGGCCGAAGCCATTTCAACAGCCGAAGGGTAGCTTGCCCCGACCGCCGCTGAACCACCGCGGCCGCAATCGTCGCAACGACTGCGTATCCGATGGCGATGCCGAGCACACCGAGAAGAGCCGCGCCGGTTCCGTACGCCTGAAGCAGCGAGTAGGCCACGAACGCCGCAGCAAGGGCCACACAGACCACACGACCCATCAGCAGCCTGGTCTGTACGGCCGGGAGCTCATGGAGCACGCGCTTGGCGACGTTGGCGTTGCCCTTGCCCTCCTCGGAGAGCGCCTGGAGGCCCGCCTCGCCGAGCGAGTGGATGCCAGCGCTGACGGCTGCAAGCAGCGCGCCTAAACCGACGCCGCCGATGATCGCGGCGGCCAACTGTGTACTTGGAACGTCCAAGACCTTATTGCTCTTCTAGAGTACCGAGGAGGCCAATGCCTCGCAACAGCCGGGGTTAATCCCCACGGCGTTGGTCCCGAAGGGCGCGAATTCGCAGGCGAAGGGCGTTGAGGCGGATGAATCCTGTCGCGTCTTGCTGATCGTACACCTCGTCCGCTTCAAACGTCGCGAACTCCGGGTCGTAGAGGGTGTTGGGGCTGCGCCGACCGACGACGTCAGCGTTGCCTTTGTAGAGCTTGATCCGCGCCTCGCCGGTGACGTCTTTTTGTGCGTCGTCGATGAGCGACTGCAGCATTTCGCGCTCGGGCGCGAACCAGAAGCCACGGTAGACCAGCGAGGCGTACTCGGGAATGAGACCGTCACGGATGCGAAGCACCTCGCGGTCGACGGTGATCGACTCGACCGCGCGGTGCGCCTTGTGAAGGATCGTGCCTCCAGGCGTCTCGTAGACACCGCGTGACTTCATGCCGACAAAACGATTCTCTACGATGTCGACGCGGCCGACGCCGTGCTTGGCGCCAATCTCATTCAGGCGAGTGATCAGCGAGGCTGGCGAGAGGCGCTCGCCGTTGACGCTTATCGGGTCCCCTTTTTCATAGCCCACGATGACATATTCCGGCTCGTCCGGCGCGTCCTCTGGGGCAGTCGTCCAGCGGAACATGTCCTTGAGGGGCTCGTTCCAGGTGTCCTCGAGAATCCCGCCCTCATAGCTGATGTGGAAGAGATTTGCGTCCATCGAGTAGGGCTTTTCGGCCGTCACCTCGATCGGGATCTTGCGTTCCTTGCAGTACGCGACGCAATCGCTTCGAGATCGTAGATTCCACGTTCGCCAAGGCGCGATGACCTGAATGCGAGGATCGATCGCCATGGCCGTGAGCTCGAAGCGGACCTGGTCGTTGCCTTTGCCGGTCGCGCCGTGCGAGATGGCGTCGGCGCCTTCGGCCTTGGCAACGTCCATCATGGCCTTGGCGATGAGAGGACGTGCGATCGACGTGCCGAGCAAGTAGTCCCCCTCGTAGAGCGCGTTGGCGCGCAACATCGGGAAGCAGAAGTCGCGGGCAAACTCTTCCTTGAGGTCGGCGATGACACACTTCGATGCGCCGGTTGACTTGGCTTTTTCGTCGAGACCTCCGAGATCTTCACCCTGCCCCACGTCCGCACAGAACGCGATGACCTCGGCGTCATACGTCTCTTTGAGCCACGTCAGAATGACGGATGTATCGAGGCCGCCGCTGTAGGCGAGCACAATCTTCTTGGGGGTCGCTGCCATGAAGCCGGATGGTAGTGGTCGGCCCGGTCGGTGCAAGCAGCCAGGCGTCAAGCCACGCGGATGATGGCTTTCGCGTCCAATAGCTCCGTGAATACGCGCAGCGCCTCGAGCCGCTTCATCTGGCAGGCCTCCAGCACCTCAACAACGGTGGATTGGCCGTCGACCAGGGACAGCAGGAACGCCGCCTGGGGGTCGAGTCCGAGCCATTTCACTTTCGCGACGGGGACCGCGAGGTTGAAAATGTAGTCGAGCGAGCCGATGCGGGTGGTGTACCGGGCCTCGAGCCGCTGCCGACTCGTCTCGGCGTATTGACGAGCGCCTTCATCGCTCGGGTCGACACCGAGCTGAAGCTCTGCCGCGGTCAACGCAGCGACGTAATCACCGAGGGCGAACCGATCGGCGATCTCCTGATGAATGTCGTCAGGGAGCTCGACTTCAGACTCGCCCTCACCGCCGACCGACGGCGCAGGCGGTAAGGGAAGCAGGGTGCGCCGATCCCGGTCGACGATCCAAGCGTCGCCCGATGGGCGTAGCGTCGACCGCTCGCCCGAACTTTGGGCAAGCGCCCCGCCGCTCAGATCGATGCGGCCGTCAGCCCCGAGCACTCCTGGGTGTTTGGACTCGCGCGAACCGGGCTTCGTGGTCGCCATCGCTTATGCAGACTTGCCGACGACGCCCTTAAACATGCGCTGCGTTCGGCCGAGCGACTCGAGCTCCTCTTCGAGGCCGTCGATGTCACTCTGCTCGAGCAACGTTCTAGCCTTGTCGACCACGCCCTTGGCCTTGTCGATGGCGTCGCGCCCGAAATCGCTGCCAGCCACGATCGACTCGACCTCGGGGAACAGCCGCTCGATCTCGGCGATGAGCGTCTCGGCCTGTTGGCGGATCTTTTCGGCTGCTTCGTCTTCACGGCGTGTGACCGCGAAGTCCGAGGCATCTGTCATCATCTCGTTGATCTCGTCCTCGGTCAGACCGCTCGTCGCGGTGACCGTGATCGACTGCTCTTTGCCCGTCTCGACGTCCTTGGCGTGCACGCTGACGATACCGTCCGCGTTGATCTCGAAAGTGACCTCGACTTCCACTTGACCGGCCGGCGCGCGCCGAAGCCCAGTCAGGATGAACTCGCCGAGAAGCTCGTTATCCTCCGCGCGGCGCGACTCGCCTTGGAGCACGAGGATTTTCACCGCGGTCTGGTTGTCTCGTACCGTCGTGAATGGCTTGCTGCGCGAAGTCGGCACCGTCGTGTTTTGCGGGATGAGCTCTTCGAAATAGCCTCCGACGACCATGATACCGAGGGTATGCGGTGTGACGTCGAGGAGAACCATGTCGAGCTCCGGCGAGTCGTCGACGAGCGCGGCGCCCTGAATCGATGCTCCTAGCCCGACCACTTCGTCCGGATGGACGCCCTTGCAAGGTTCGCGCTGGAAGAACTTGCTCACGCGCTCCTGCACCTTCGGCATGCGCGTCATGCCGCCGACGAGAATGATGTCTTCGATCTCGTCCTTGCCGAGACCGGCCTCGCCAAGCGTGAGCTCGCAAATCTGAATCGTTCGGTCGACGAGGTCGGCCGTGAGCTCTTCGAGGGTTGAGCGCGTGAGGAGGCGCTGTAGATGAAGTGCCTCGTTTCGCGCGCTCGAAATGATGAAAGGCAGGTTCACTTCGGTCTCGGTGACCGCGGAAAGCTCGCACTTGGCCTTTTCGGCTGCGTCTTTCAGGCGCTGAAGGGCCATCCGATCCTGCCGGAGGTCGATGCCGTGCTCGTGCTGGAAACCCTCGACCAACCAGTCGATGACGCGCTGGTCGAAATCCTCGCCGCCAAGGAACGTGTCGCCTGCAGTGCTGATGACCTTGAACACGCCGGAGCTCGAAATCTCTAGAATCGAGATGTCGAAGGTGCCGCCACCAAGATCGAAGACCGCCACGGTGCGATCGATGTTCTTGCCGAATCCGTAGGCGAGCGCAGCCGAGGTGGGCTCGTTGATGATGCGAATGACGTCGAGCCCGGAAATGGCGCCAGCGTCTTTCGTCGCCTGGCGCTGATTGTCGTTGAAATATGCGGGAACGGTGACGACGACCTTGTTCACCTCTTCGCCGAGGTAGTCCTCGGCGACCATCTTCATCTCCTGCAGCACCATCGCGCTGATCTCGGGAATGGAGTAGACCTTGTCGCGCATCTTGATGCGGCAGTCGCCATGTGGCCCCTCCACGATGTGGAACGGCGTCGTCTGAATGGCGTTCTTCACCTGTGGGGTATCCCACTTGCGGCCGATCAACCGCTTGCAGGCATATACGGTGTTCTCCGCGTTCGTCACGGCCTGCCGCTTGGCGATGTGGCCCACCAAGCGTTTGCCGCCTTCCGTCACGGCCACCATCGATGGGGTGACCTTGTAGCCCCCTCGATTAGCGATGACCACGGGCGTGCCGCTCTCGACTACGGCAACGCACGAGTTGAAAGTACCTAGGTCAATCCCGATGACTCTTTCCATGCCCCACTTCCAAGCGCTCAGATGCGTTCGTCACATCATCCCCCGAGCTGCTTTCTAAGATTTTTCACCATCTCGTGCCGCGGGTCCAGCTTTGCAGCCTCATCGAGCTCTTTTGCGGCGCTCGCATCCATCCCAGCCTCGATGTAGATGCGCGCCAGGAGAAGGCGGGTTTCCAGCGAGTCCGGCTTCAATTCCAAGCTCCGGAGCGCGTAATCTCGTGATTTTCGGAGATCGCCACCGGCAGCCAGCAGGGCCTTGGCGGCTCTCCGAGGCGCCACCGGGTCTTCTGGAGCAGCATCGGCGACCTTGGCCCACGAAATACTGGCCGCGGACCACATGTTGTTGTCTTCCTCGTACTTTGCCTGCTCTCGGTGGATGTCGAGAAGCTGCACACGGAGCCGGGAGTTCACCCGGTCGTAGTGCTCCTGGAGCGATCGATCGGTGGAATCGAGCGCAATCGCCATGCGAAGCGCCGTGGCGGCGGCGGCGAGATCGCCCTCGGCCTCCGCGATCCTCGCGTTCTGAATGTGGTTCTGCGCCCGATCGACACCGCCAGTGAGCACCGCGGTCTGTTTCAGCGAGCGCGTCAGGTCGCGTAGTGCGGTCTTGTGACCGACGCGTGCGGTCGGCGCAGGAATCGAACGGGCCGGACGCGACGATGATGGGCGCCTGCCCCGGCCGCGAAGCCGGCGCTCGAGCAGCTCCCGCTTGCGCAACATGCGCTCGTGCTCTGGGGTTCCCGGAACCACGGAAGGCGGTGACTTCGAGGGGGCGGGTCTCGAAGGGCTCGTTTGTTCGGGCGCCGCGGTGGGGCGCCACTTGGGCGCTGCTTGGGCTTCTTCGACCGCCTGCGCATGGCGTTCCACGACGGGCGTCTTGGTGAGCGCCTTAGCCATCGCTTGTGCACGCTCTTCCACGCGGTCGATCGTCTGCTCGGCGGTAGACACGGCGATACTCTGCCGCAGGTAACGATCATACGCTTCGCGCTTCTTCGGTCTTCCCACGGCTTCATAGGCGTCAGTCACCCTACGGAAGATCACCTCCATCTGAGCCTTGTAGGGTCCGAGCCGCTTCCCGAAGTACGCGTCCGGATGAAAGGTCTTCGAGAGTGCGAAGTACGCTTTGCGAATCTCGGCCCGGTCCGCGTCGATGGGGACGCCGAGGAGCTGATAGTGGTTGAGCTTGTCGGCGCGATGAAACACCTCGTGAATGCGCTTCTGAAGCTCCTCGCCGATCTCGACGTCTTGAACGACCTCGGTCTCGGGTGGGGCACTCGACGCCTTGGGCGTGATCCACTCGACGAGCTCGAGTGAGATGAGGCGCTCGATCGACTTCCGAACTTCTTCGGGCGACAGTACGGTCACGTCGGCGATGTCCTCGACATTGAGCACACCATCGATGCACGAATGCACGAACGCTTCCTGCCCCGAGATCTCGTGCGCCCTCACATCGGCGTCGTCCACTAGACGCGGGATCTGTTCCTCAGGCAGTGACTGCCCAGCTTCCCCCATGCTCGTAGCTTAGCGCGTCCTACCCGAATCCAGCCACTTCGCGAGGCTGAGCGAGCAGCCACTCCAACAGCGCCTTCTGGGTGTGCAGCCGGTTCTCGGCCTCGTCCCAGACTCGGGACCGCGGACCATCGATGACCGACGCGCTCACCTCTTCGCCGCGGTGAGCGGGCAGACAATGGAGGAATATCGCGTCGCGGTGGGCGCGCTTCATCGCAGCGTCGTCAATGATGAAACCGGCGAACGCGCGCTCTCGCTCGGCCGCCTCGGCTTCCTGGCCCATGCTGGCCCAGACGTCGGTCGTGACGACCGTCGCGCCATCGAGGGCCTCCTCCGGTCGCTCGACGACCTCGACCCTTGCCCCTCGAGACCGAGCGTCTGACAAGACTCCCGGGTCTGGCTGGTACCCCGGCGGGCAGGCGAGGACGAGCTCGAAACCCGCAATCGCAGAAGACACGATCCACGAGTGCGCCATGTTGTTTCCGTCGCCGACCCAGGCAACGCGCGCCCCCTCGAGCGACGGACCGAAGCTTTGGCGGATCGTCATCATGTCCGCGAGCAGCTGTACGGGGTGGAACTTGTCAGAGAGCCCGTTGACCACTGGAATCGTAGCGGCGCGCGCGAGCGCCTCGAGCCGCTCGTGACCAAAGGTTCGATAGACCACGCCGTGCACGTACCGGCTCAGCATGCGCGCGGTGTCTTCAATGGGCTCGCCGCGGCCGAGCTGAGTATCTTTGGAAATGAGCGTGACGGGCTGCGCCCCGAGCTCGTGGATGCCCACCTCGAACGAAAGCCGCGTCCGCGTGGACGCCTTCTCGAATACGATCGCGATCGACTTGCCCCGAAGAGGCTCTGGATGTGCGGATGTACCACGGACCGCCTTCAGCTCCGCAGCGCGATCGAGCACCCCGAAGAGCTCGTCGCGGCTTAGATCGGAAATTGTCAGGAAATGGCGGGTCATGGCTTTGTCGGTGCCTCTGCGACCACTCTTTCGAGGATCGACAGCCCTTCGTCGAGCTCGTCCCGAGTCACGTTGAGCGCGGGCGAGATGCGGATGACGTCGCCGCCTGCGAGGGTCAGCAACAAACCCGCTGCGTGAAGCGCCGCGATGGTCGCGCCAGGATCGATCTCGTCGGCCAAGACCAGCCCTTGGAGCAAGCCGAGGCCTCGAACGCCCGCCGTCGTCGAGAGGCGCGCGTCGATCTCTGCGAGCCGGGCGGCGAGATACTCGCCTTGGGCACGAGCGTTCTCGATGAGCCCCTCTTCGTCGATGATGCGGAGGACGGCTAACCCGGCGGCGCACGCAAGCGGGTTTCCGCCGAAGGTGCTCGCGTGGCTGCCCGGCGGTAGGCCGCCGGCGAACCGCTCGGTGACCGCCATCGCGCCAAGCGGGAAACCACCGCCGATGCCCTTGGCCAACGAGCACGCGTCCGGCGCGATGCCGTAGTGCTCCTGCGCGAGGAAGGCGCCGGTTCGACCGTAGCCGGTTTGGATCTCGTCGAACAAGAGGAGCGCGCCACGCTCGTCGCAGATCCGGCGCGCGCCCTCGACGAACTCCGCCGTAGCGACGATGATGCCGCCTTCGGCTTGTATCGGCTCGAAGATCACGGCCGCGATCTCGTCGGTCACGGCCCGGTCGAGCGCGGAGAGGTCGTTGAAGTCGATGAAGCGCACGCCTTCGATCAAAGGCGCCATACCCTTGTGATACTTCGGCTGTCCGGTGAGGGAGAGGGAGCCCATGGTCCGGCCATGGAAGCTATTGAAAGTCGATACGAAGCCAGTGCGCTTCGTTTCGCCTCGGTCGTGGTGATAGCGGCGCGCGAGCTTCAGCAGCGATTCGTTGGCCTCGGAGCCGCTGTTGCAAAAGTAGACCCGGTCGAACGGCGTCCGGGCGCAGATCGCCTCGGCGAGCTCGATGGCGCGGTCGTTATAGAAGACGTTCGATACGTGCATCAGGCGCCCGGCCTGCTCGGCGATCGCGGCGGCCAAGGTCGGATGGCTGTGCCCTACCGACAGCACGGAGATTCCACCCGACAAGTCGAGGTACTCCCGCCCCGCGGCGTCGGTCACACGGCGGCCGTGCCCATGCGTCAGAACGAATGGCGCGGGCGCGTAGTTGCCGAGCTGAACCTCTTTCGCGGTGCGAAGCATGTCATCCTGCCTGGTCATCGTATGCCTTTTGGGGAAGCCCGCGGCATACCACCATTGCGCGGAAGCGTCGACCCTGGTTCGGCCGGATTAGCGCGTGATCTCGGTGCCGATGCCTTCGTCGGTGAAGATCTCGAGCAGCACCGCGTGGCGCACCCGACCGTCGATGATGTGGGCTTTTCGCACGCCGCCGGCGAGCGCTCCGAGCGCACAGTCGACCTTGGGGATCATGCCGCCCTCGATCACGCCGCCCGCTTTCAGTTCCGCGATGTCGGCGGCGCTCAGTGAGCTCGCGACGCTGCCATCCTCGCCGCGCACGCCTTCGATGTCGGTCAGCAGGACGAACTTCCGCGCAGGGAGCGCCTCGGCAACCTTGCCGGCAACCGTGTCGGCGTTCACGTTCAAGGACTTGCCCTGGGCGTCGACGGCAATCGGCGCGATGACGGGTATGAAACCGTCGTTGACGAGGCGGCGCAAGATGTCTGGGTTCACTTGCGTGACGGTGCCCACGCGGCCCGGGTCGACCCAGTTGCCGCTCTTGGTCTTCATCTTGTCGACCTTCTTGGCTCGGATGAAGCCATCGTCCTTGCCGGTGAGCCCGATCGCCCGCCCGCCGTGACCGGCGATCAAAGAAACGATCTCTTGATTGAGCTTGCCACCGAGGACCATCTCGACGACCTCCATTGTGTGCTCGTCGGTGACCCGCAGCCCATCGAGGCGCTCTGACACGACGCCCAGGGACTTCAGGGTCTGGTCGATCTGCGGTCCACCGCCGTGGACGACGACCGGATGGAGCCCGACGTACTTCATCAATACGACGTCCCGCGCAAAGCTGTCTCGAAGCGCCGGATCCACCATCGCGTTTCCGCCGTACTTGATGACGAACACGTCCCCATGAAACTCCCGAATGTAGGG
Organism: Myxococcales bacterium; assembly: GCA_024640845.1. Classification (GTDB taxonomy): domain Bacteria; phylum Myxococcota_A; class Polyangia; order Polyangiales; family Houyiibacteriaceae; genus SG8-38. Next base: position 10,220 of record JAHEEE010000020.1, read on the forward strand.
AAGCGCCTCCTGGAGGATCTTGGCCTTCTCGATCAGGTCATCCACGCGGCCCGTATAGCACAAAAACGCTGCGCTACTTTACTGCGCGTCACCGATGGGTATCACCGACTGGCCCCGTGCTACCGACCAACCACCGCAGAGTTCCAACGACTCGCCCGATGGCCCCGTTCCGTTGCGGGCATTCGTGGTAGCCCGAGCCTCATGCCGCAAGCTCAAGCCGTCAATCCCACGACCTTCTACACCGACAGTAACAAGCGCAAGCGCATCGGGAGCACCATCCGTGACTACATGGGGTTCTTCGACGAGGCCACCGGAGGCGGCGTCGAAGCGCGCAAAGCGCACTACGCCAAGATGATCAACAGCTACTACGACGTCGTGACTGACTTCTACGAGCACGGTTGGGGGCAGTCGTTTCACTTCGCGGCTCGTGCCAGGGGAGAGTCGTTCGAAGCTTCGCTTGCTCGCGCGGAGCACTATATGGCGCTTCGCCTCGGTCTTCAGGCGGGAATGAGGGTGCTCGATGTCGGCTGTGGGGTTGGCGGCCCCATGCGTTCGATTGCGCGTTTCTCGGGTGCGGCGGTCGAAGGTGTCAACAACAACGACTACCAGCTCGAGAAGGTGCGAAGTCACAACGAAGAGGCGGGCTTGAGCCACCTCTGCTCCGCATTCAAAGGCGACTTCATGAACCTCCAGGTTCCGGACGGCTCTTACGACGCGGCCTACGAGATCGAAGCGACCTGCCATGCGCCCGACAAGGCAGCCGCGTTTTCGGAGATCCATCGCGTGCTCAAGCCCGGGGCCCTCTTCGCCGGATACGAGTGGTGCATGACCAGCGCGTTCGACCCGGAAGATCCCCGGCATCAATGGATCAAGAGCGAGATCGAGACGGGTGACGGGCTCCCCGACATCTACACCATTCCCGATACCCTCGAGGCGCTTCGTACCGCCGGATTCGAGGTGCTCGACAACTTCGACGCTGCGCTTTGCAGCGACCCAGAAACCCCGTGGTACCTCCCGTTGCGCGGCGAGCTCGCGAGTCTCTCGACGATTCGCCGCGGGCGGCTCGGCCGACGCCTCGCACGACGCACGATCGGCGCCCTCGAGACTCTCGGGATCGCTCCCAAGGGATCGAAGGAAGTCAGTCTCATGCTCGGCCGAGCCGCCGAGGGCCTCATCGCGGGCGGAGAAATCGGCATCTTCACACCGAGCTTTTTCTTTCTCGCCAAGCGTCGATGAACCTCGCCAACGCAGCGGAAGCCTCGGAGATCGAGGAAGCCCGCCTGGCGACCTATCCCGCTCCCTACCCCGAGGGATGGTACGTCGTCGCACGCGACAAAGACCTTGCGACGGAGCCGACCCAGGTCCGCGTCGCAGGCAACGACGTCGTCTTGTTTCGAGACAACGAGGGGCAAGTCCGCGCGATCGAAGCGTACTGCCCTCACATGGGCGCGAATCTTTCTGACGGCGTAGTGCGCAACGGATGCATCGAGTGCCCGTTTCACAAGTGGCGAATCGACGGGCAAGGACGCGTGGTGCGGATCCCCAAAGGTCAGAGCTCCGAGCCGGTGCACCGAACTTCGTCGTGGCCCGTCATCGACCTGCACGGTTGGATTTGCATCTTCCATCGGCACGGCGAGCTCACTCCCGGTCCAGCGCCGGCGCCGCCCTACTACCTCGAACGCGTTCGCGAGATCGACGACGGGGAGCTTCGCTATCGTGGTGAATACGATGCCGGCGCGATCCACATGCACTTGCTCGAGTTCGTCGAAAACAGCGTCGACTACCAGCACTTCGAGCCGATCCATGGAGAGCTTCGGATCCCTTGGACCAACATCCCGGTGCCCGGCATGCGGATCGAGCACGAGGCGAGTTGGAGGCGTGACGCGAGCGAACCGCAGGTTTCTTGGTTCGAAAACGAAGCCCAGCTCGCGTTCCGCGGCAAAGTGATTCCGCGTTCTGGAGCGACCGCCAAGGTCCGCCTGGAAGGCCCAGGCGGCATCATTCGCTTCGATTTCCGCATCGCAGCCAACGGCGGCCGCGTCGTGATGTTTCAAAGCCACACTCCGACGGGACCGCTCACCCAACGGGTCCGGTTCCGTTGGTTCAGCGACCGAAGCGTATCCAAGCTTCAAGCGGCGTTCATCGTCGGCCACTGGGTGTCGCAGTGGCGCCAAGACCTAGGCATTTGGTCGCGAAAGATCTACCGAAAGCGCCCCCTCCTCTCGCGAGCCGACGGCCCGGTGCATCAACTCCGACGCTGGTACGCGCAGTTTTACCCGGCGCGCTGACGCTGACGTCGACGTCAGCGCGGGAGCCGTCACGCTCAGGGAGAGACCTCGAGCGTGAGCGGTGCGCCTTGCCAGCACCAGTCATCGATCGAGAGCTCGATGAGGTGTACGCGATCACATGGTGCTTGAGCCGCAAGCGCTAGCTCCGCGCCCGCCTCCAAAACATGCGCGGCAGCGCGAGCCGGGACGGCGAAGCCCGGCGCAAGTGCGCCGCCAAGCGCGAGCGAAGCAAAGCGCGCGGAGGGAGGATTACGCGGTGGGGGTGGGCGGGTGGATGCTACCAAACCAAACCAGGTCACAAGCCCAGCAACGCCAACCTCAAGCCACCCCTACAAAATGTACTTCGCCAAATCCTCATCCGAGAGAATCGGGTCCAGCCTCGACTTGACGTAGTCGACGTCGACGATGAACTTCGATTGCGGGCGTTCCGAGGCGTCGTACGAGAGCTCCTCGAGGAGGGCTTCCATGATGGTGTAGAGCCTGCGGGCGCCGATGTTCTCGGAGCGCCGGTTGGCCTCCTCCGCGTAGCCGGCCAGCTCTTCGACCGCGTCGGGCTCGAACACGACTTCGATGCCTTCGGTCGACATCAGCGCTTGGTATTGCTTGGTGAGCGCGTTCTTCGGCTCGGTCAGGATCCGAATGAAGTCGCCCTTCTCGAGCGAGTCGAGCTCGACGCGAATCGGGAAGCGGCCCTGCAGCTCGGGGATGAGGTCGGCGACCTTCGACACGTGGAACGCGCCGGCCGCGATGAAGAGAATGTGGTCGGTCTTCACCGAGCCGTACTTCGTGCTGACGGTCGAGCCCTCGACGATCGGGAGCAGATCTCGCTGAACGCCTTCGCGCGATACATCGGGCCCGCCGACGCGCCGGTCGGAGCCGACCTTGTCTATCTCGTCGAGGAAGACGATGCCGGCCTGCTCGGTACGCTGCACGGCGTCCCGTTGAACCTTGTCGTGATCGATGAGCTTCTGCGCCTCTTGTTGCTTGAGCACTTCGAGCGCATCTGGGACCTTCAGCCGCCGCCGCTTCGTCCGCCCTTTGAACCCGGGCATCTGCGACATCATGTCCTGTAGGTTGACCTCCTCGGTGCCCCCGGCACCGAAGATCGTCATGAACGGGTTGTGCGTATCTGTGACGTCGAGCTCGACCTCCATCTCGTCGAGCTCTCCATCGCGGAGCTTCTGGCGAATGTCGTTGACCTCGCTCTCCGAGTAAAACGGCTGCGGTTGCTGCTGCTGGGGCGAGATCTGAAAGCTGAGCGGCCCAAACTGATGGGTCTGCGGTTTGGCCTCTGGCGGGGGTTGTACCGGAGGCTTCTGCGCCGCGAGGATCATCTTGGCGAGGCGCTCCTCGGCCGCGTCCTGCCCGCGTGTCTGTACGCGCTCGAGCGCTTCCTTCTCACAGATCTGAATCGCGTTCTCGACGAGGTCGCGAATCATGGACTCGACGTCGCGCCCGACGTATCCGACCTCGGTGAACTTCGAGGCCTCGACCTTGACGAACGGTGCATGCGCCAACTTGGCCAGTCTTCGCGCGATTTCGGTCTTACCGACACCGGTCGGCCCGATCATGATGATGTTGCGAGGCGCGATCTCTTCGCGGAGGTCGCTCGTCACCTGCTGGCGGCGCCAACGATTGCGGAGCGCGATCGCCACCGCCCGCTTGGCCTTGTGCTGCCCGATGATGTAGCGATCGAGCTCGCTGACCGTTTCGCGCGGGGTGAAGTTCCCGTTCTTCATTCGCCCATCTCCTCAACGACGATTTCCTGATTCGTATAAACGCAGATCTCGCCCGCGATCTCGAGCGAACGGCGAGCGATTTCCGCCGCCGACAGATCGCTGTTACGTAGGAGCGCGCGCGCCGCGGCCAATGCATACGAGCCGCCCGACCCAATCGCGATGACGCCCTCGTCGGGCTCGATGACATCGCCGGTACCGCTGATCAGGAGCGTCGCTTTGGCATCCATCACGATCAGCATCGCCTCCAGGCGGCGCAGGTATCGATCGGTCCGCCAGTCCTTGGCGAGCTCGACGGCGGCGCGCTGAAGGCTGCCGCGGTACTCCTTGAGCTTGGCCTCGAAGCGGTCGAGCAACGTGAACGCGTCGGCGGTGGCGCCAGCGAACCCCGCGACGACCTTGCCGTCAGCGATCCGCCGGACTTTGCGCGCCTGCCCTTTCATCACGGTCTGGCCGAGCGAGACTTGACCGTCTCCTGCCATGGCGGCTTTGCCGTCTCGACGTACGGCAACGATGGTCGTGGAGCGAAAGATAGGCGGCTCAGGATTACGCATCTCGGTCGAAGGAACGTAAGTCGGCCTTTTGGGCTGTCAACTGCCGTCCGCTTTGTCCCGTGCCAGAGGGTGCGCCCGGTCGTAAACCTCCATCAAACGGTCGACGCTGACGTGTGTATATCGCTGTGTCGTCGACAAGCTCGAATGCCCCAACAACTCTTGAATCGACCGAAGATCGGCACCGGCATCGAGCAAATGGGTCGCGCAGGTGTGCCGCATCGCATGCGGGTGAAGGTCGCCGCGGCCGGCCCCGAGCGTGCCGTGGCGCCGAACGATATTCTGGACCTGGCGGATGCTGAGCCGGCCGCCGCCCCGCGCAAGCCAGAGCGCATCCCCGTCGCCCTCTTTGGCCTCTGAGCGCATCCCCAACCTCTCTGGCAGATAGTCCTGTAGAGCTTCTAGCGCCGATTGGCCGAGCGGCACGACGCGCTCCTTCCCGCCCTTGCCAAGCACGCGAACGGACGCTTCGGTGAAATCACAATCGCCGACGTTCATCGAAGCGAGCTCGCCGACGCGAACACCGGTTCCGTAGAGTGTCTCCAGCAGCGCGCGGTCACGCGCCTTCAGGGGCTTCGCGCGCATGTCCTCTTTCGGCGGCGCCTCCATCACCCGAAACGCTTGGTCTACGGTCAGAAAACGCGGGAGGCCTTTCGGTACTTTCGGCGTCCGAAGCGCCGACGCAGGATTCCGTTCGATGATCTGACGCTTGAGGAGAAACTTGAAGAACGACCGAACAGCGCTCACCTTTTTCTTCATCGTGCTTGCTTGGTTCGAGCGAAACAGAGTCGACAGGAAACCGCGAAGCGCGACGATGTCGAGCTCGCGCGCGTCCGCGGGCAACCCCTCTTCACGAACCCAGCCCGCGAAGCTCCGAAGGTCGCGAATGTAGGTCTCGACGGTGCGCGGAGAGCTCCTCCGCTCATCCGCGAGGTACTGAGCGAAGGCGTCGATCTGCTGGTCGAGCGGATCCGAGGCGCGCATCGTTCGATGCTACCACGTTGCTGAGCCACGCCTCGATATCCTGCAAGGCACGCTCGGACTGCGCGTCGCGGCGTGCGCGCTTGTTCATACGACGCCCCTCCATCGGCGGGACCATGCTCCACATCACGTTCGAGGGCTGGAAGTCTTCGTTCGGGTCTCTGAGATGCCCGATCATGCCGCCGAGCATCGTCGTGCGGGGCGGGAACGAGCACGACAGCTCGGAAAGCTCGTGCGCGAGCTTGATGCCGACCAACATCCCGCATGCAGCGCTCTCGACATACCCCTCGACGCCACAGATTTGCCCGGCCAGGTAAACCCCCGGGCGGGTCGTCAGCGCCAGATCCTCGTTGAGCACCTTCGGCGAATCGACGAACGTATTTCGATGCACGCTCCCGAGCCGCTCGAACTCGGCGTTCTCCAGGCCGGGAATCATCCGGAAGACGCGCTTCTGCTCCGGCCACTTCATGCGCGTCTGGAAGCCCACCATGTTGAACGCGGTGCCTGCCTCGTCTTCTTGGCGAAGCTGAACGACCGCGTGCGGCCAGCGGCCCGTGCGCGGGTCGGTGAGACCGACCGGCTTCATGCATCCGAACGAAAGCGTCTTCGGCCCGCGCGCTGCCATGACCTCGATGGGAAGGCACCCCTCGAAGTAGCGAACGTTCTCGAACTCTCGTGGGGCGACTTTTTCGGCATCGAGAAGCGCGTGGACGAAGGCTTCGTACTCTTCCTGGTTGAGCGGGCAATTCACGTACGCCGCGTCGCCACCCTTGTCGTAGCGGGACGCGCGAAACGCGCGGTCGAAATCGATCGAGTCAGCGGCGACGATCGGTGCGATCGCATCGTAGTAGGCCAGGTGCTCCGCCCCGACCGCCGAAGCGATTTCATCGGCCAGGCCCCCCGAGGTGAGCGGCCCCGTCGCGATGACCACTGGTCGCTCGTCGGGAATCCGATCGACCACTTCATTAACTACTTCGATGAGTGGATGCGCCTGGATGCGCCTCGTGATTTCAGCGCTGAACTGCTCGCGGTCTACGGCGAATGCGCCGCCCGCGGGCACTCGATGGAGCTCCCCTACTTCCATCGCGAGCGAGCCCGCCCGGCGCATTTCTTCTTTGAGCTGGCCGACTGCGTTGTGAAGCGCCGCCCCGCGAAACGAGTTGGAACACACGAGCTCCGCCATCTGGTCGGAATGCTGTGCCGGCGTCCGCGCGGCGGGCTTCTGCTCGATCAGACGCACGGAGACGCCGCGCTGCGCAAGCTGCCACGCGCACTCGGTGCCGGCCAAACCCGCACCAATGACGACCACATCTCCCACGGCGAGACTCTAGCCCCGAGCTGAGCGGGCCGCAGGCGGGGCGTCTTGCGCCTCTTCCTCGTCGCCGAGCTCGTCCGGATCGTACGGCCGTTCGAAGTCGCAGGTTTCGTTGACGCACTCGAGCTTGGGGTTCTTCTTGCCGCCCTTCGCGACCAGGAACTCGGTACCGCACTTCGGGCACGCCTGCCCGATGGGTTTCTGCCAAACCCGGAAATCGCATGGCTCGTCCGAGCGATAGTTCGTGCAACCGTAGAACGGACGGCCGCGACCCTTGGGCTTGATCGGAATGATGTCTCCGGTCTTGCACTTCGGGCACTTGTAGCCGAGCGGGACGGGACGGGTGTGCTTGCACTCCGGGTAGCGCGAGCAACCGAGGAACCAGCCATTGCGGCCCCAACGCTTGGTCATCTTCGCGCCGCACTCGTGGCAGTCGTATTCGGTGAGCTCTGGTTCTTTGGGCTCTTCGATCTCACCGTCGGGACCGATGTTGAGCGTGTAGCGACACTCGGGGTACTTCGTACAGCCGATGAATGGACCGTTGCGGCCCCAGCGCCTCACGAGCGGATCGCCGGATTCGGGACAGTTCTCACCGATCTCGACGGGCTCGGGCCACCACTTGTCCTTCTGCTCGTTGGCATGCGCAATCTGGGCTTGCAGTCGCTCGTGGAAGGGCTGCAACACGTCGAGGCGCTTCGCCCGCGCTTCAGCAACTGCGTCGAGGTCGTCCTCGAGCTTGCGTGTGAACCCGATGTCCGCCAGGTCGAAGTTGTCCGCGACCAGCTTGTCGATCACCAAGGTCCCGAGCGGCGTCGGAATTAGCTTATTGCCGTCCTTTTCGACGTAGGCGCGCGCCTCGACCTTGCTGATGATCTCGGCGTAGGTGCTCGGACGGCCGATGCCTTCTTCTTCGAGCTTCTTCACCAACGTGGCTTCGGTGAATAGCGGGGGCGGCTCGGTCTGTTTGTGGTGCATCTCGGCGCCGGGGGGAATCACGAGATGAAGCGTTTCACCCTCGGCGAGCTCGGGAAGCGAGTCGTCCTCGGTGCCGTCTGAAGGGCTCGGCTCCTCGCCGGCAAGCTCTGCGGTCGCTCCGTAGACCGCGCGCCATCCCGGAACTTTGAGTACGCTGCCGCTCGCGCGAAGCCCGTACGAACGCGTGCCCGTGGTCGCCTCGATCTCGACACCCGTCTGATCGAACACGGCGGGAGTCATCTGCGAAGCGATGAATCGATCCCAGATCAACTTGTAGAGCCTTCGCTGCGGGTCCTTGAGATACTTGCTGACCTCTTCAGGCGGGAGATCCAGGCGCGTCGGACGAATCGCCTCGTGAGCATCCTGCACGTTTTGCTTCTTGGTCTTGAAGACGTTGGGCTTCTCCGGCACGAAGTCCTTGCCAAACTTCTTGCCGATGTAGTTGCGCGCCTCGTTCACGGCGTCTGGCGAAAGGCGCACGCTGTCGGTACGCATATAGGTAATCAGGCCAACCGTTTCGGAGTTCTTGCCGCGGCCGAGCGTGATGCCTTCATAGAGCTGCTGCGCAATACGCATGGTGCGCTTGGGGGGCATGCTCAGCCGGTTGGCGGCATCCTGCTGAAGCTTCGAGGTGGTATAGGGGGCAGGCGCTTTTCGTGACGCCTTGCGTTTGGTGATTGCTTTGACGCTGTAGTCCGCGACTTTGAGGTCAGCGAGGTAGCTCGTCGCGTCTTTCTCGGTGAGCGCGGCCAAACGGGAGCCGACTTTGTCTAGCTTCTTGCCGTCGACACTTTGCAGCGCGGCCATGAACGAATGAGGCTTTTCACCCTTGAGACGCGCGTCGACGAGCCAGTAATCAGTTGCGACGAACGCATCGCGCTCGTGCTGACGCTCGACGATGATGCGAAGCGCCGGAGTCTGCACGCGCCCAGCGGAAAGGCCGAACGCGAGTTTCTTCCAAAGCAGGCTCGAAAGCGGGTAGCCGCCGATACGGTCGAGCACGCGCCGCGTGCGCTGCGCTTCATAGAGGTTTGCGTCGAGGTCCCGTGGATGCTCGAGGCCCTCCTTGACGCCGCGCTTGGTGATCTCCTCGAAGAGCACGCGCTTGATCTCGGCGTCCTTGTTCGCCTGGGCGGCCACCTCCATCAGGTGATACGCGATCGCTTCGCCCTCCCTGTCGGGGTCGGTGGCGAGCAGCACCTTGTCGGCCTTCTTCGCAGCCGCGCGAATGGCCTTGACGACCTCGGGCTTGCCTTTTTCCTCCAGGAGCTCGTAGGTCTCCTGGAAGCCGTTGTCGATGTCGACGCCGCCCTTCTTCGGGAGGTCCTTGATGTGGCCCTTGGACGCAAGGACCTCGTAGCCGGCGCCGACGTACTTCTTAATCGTCTTCGCCTTTGCAGGGGACTCCACGATGAGGAGGGTTTTGGACATCGAATTCTTTCTAGTAAGGCTTCCTATCAGCTCGGCAACTTTGGTACCGGCCCCCCGGCCGCTCCTCGATCAACCCACTCACGAGCAGCCGCAGAATAGACTGCTGCACCTGGAACGCTGGAATTCCAGTTCGCCGGCAAAGATCGTCCGGATGGCGTGCCCGGCCGGCGAGACTCTGGAGGATCTTTTGCTCGGATTGATTTAACCTTTTGAAATCATTTGGTTCTTCGTTTTTCTTGGAGCCGGGGCGCTTTCGTCGGCCGCCGGGCGGCGCCGGGTCGGATAGGACATCGGCCGGCCTGACGCAAACCTGCGCCCCGCTGCGGAGGAGCCTGAGGTTGCCGGATCCGCGCGGATCCCAAGGGGAAGCCGGCACCGCAAAGACCGATCGGCCGAGCTCCCGGGCGACCCGCGCCGTCGACAGCGCGCCCGAACGCGCCGGCGCCTGAACGACGAGCGTCGATCGACCAAGAGCGGCGATCAGCCGATTCCGAGTCAGGAAGCGGCCGGGCTGGGCCGCAGCGCCATCTTCGACTTCCGTTAATAGACAGCCCGAGTCGACGACTCGCGCGAAGAGCCCGTGGTTGGCTACCGGATACGGGGCATCCAGCCCCGTTGGCAGCACCACCACGGTTCGCCCTCCCCCATCGATCGCGCCCTCGTGTGCGGCACGATCGATGCCCACGGCGCCTCCGGACACGACGACGACTCCCTGAAGCGCCGCATGGCGTGCAAGATCATACGCGAAGTCGAGCGCCTCTTCGTCTGCACGACGAGTGCCCACGATCGAGATCGACCGATCGAGACCGGGCAGCTCGCCCACGACGCGAAACAGGCAAGGCGCATCGGCCAAGTCACAGAGCTGCGGCGGATAATTAGGGCAAAGAGCGCTCACGGGGCGAGCGCGCGCGGCTAGATCGCGAAGCACCCGAATGGTATCGGCCAACGGTCGTGCGAGTTGCCTAGCCTCTCAGATGCATCCGAAGGCATGGTAGCCTCCCAAACCATGAACGCCGTCACCACCGCGCTTATCGTCTACGTCATCGTTTTCCACGTTTGGGCGATGGTGCTCGAGATGTTCCTGTGGACGAAGCCACTGGGCCGAAAGACATTCGGGCTCTCGAAAGAGGACGCCGAAACATCCAAGACCCTCGCGGCCAACCAAGGCCTCTACAACGGCTTTCTCGCCGCCGGACTGGTCCTGAGCCTGCTCGTCGCGAGCCCGAACACGGCATTCACGCTGAAGGTGTTCTTTCTGGCCTGTGTATCCCTCGCAGGCCTTTACGGCGGAGCCACAGCGAAGATTCAGATCCTGTTCATGCAGGGTGTACCGGCACTCATCGCCCTAGCGCTGCTGCTGCTCGGCGGACACGGGCACTGGCACTGACGCTGTTCTCACTGGCCCGACTCGCCTCTTGAGCCATCATGATGCGACGGCCATCACCGGTCTGGGCCGCTTATTCGGGATACGGCTCGTTCGCCATCTCGATGTCTTCTTCGGCGTTCGGCGACGCCAGGTAGCCACCAACCTCGCCTCCCTCTTCGGATTGGACCATCGCGCGCTCGTTCCCCATCGTCCACTCTGCATCTTCCGCCGCCTCGATGTTCGCGACTTCCTCCGGAGTGCCGCAAGCACTCGCGATTCCCAAAAGCAACAATCCTGCGACCACTAACGTTCTATTCATCGGCATCTCCTTGAGTGAGGAACTCTCCTACGGGCCCGATACGAGGCAGTCAATGGGCTGCCTCGGCGCCTAGTTGCTAGTTCCCGCCACGGGCGGTGGATACTTCGCCATCACAGCATCAACCGCCTTGAAGAGCAGCTCCTCTTCTCCGCCCTGCGAGAAGATGTTCTCGGTGCCATAGCCGTGCCAGACGAGCCGTTTCTGCTCGCGATCGACGATATCGATCACCAAGCTCCCCTGAACGTAGTTCGTCGTCTCCACCGTTCCGGGTCCGTACCAACCCCATCCGCCCCAGTACTCGGTGTCTTGCCGCGGCTGACCACCAAGTGAGAAAGTCACTTGGAGATCTGCCTCCTCCACGCTCGTCGGCGCGAGGCCTTTTTGTTCGAGGTCGTAAGCGATACGCTGCTGGATTTTGCGTCCAGTGATCTCGCTGTATCCAGGCATGTTGTCCGCGTACGTCGGGGCGAGCGCTTGTGCGAACGTCTTGTAGGTGGCGAAGTTGACGGTGTTGTCATACGTCATGTTCGTCGTCACTTGGCTGACACAGCCGACCACCAACGCGGTACCAACCAAACAAACAATTCTTGCCGTCTTTCGCATGTGATCTACTTCTTGCGGCGGTGTTAACCCGCGCGACGATCCCGGTCCAGCGGAGAGCCTATCTCGCGCCTGTTGCGCTAGCGCGAGCGCGAGCCGGATGCGAGATTCCACATCCGGCTGGCGCTACACCCCGACCGCCGAGGGGTTCCGTGACGGTCGCGTCGACTCGGACACGTCGTAAATGTCCATCAACTGCATGCGCGTAGCCTCCAGCCGGTTGAGCATGATCGCCGAGAAGCGTTTCATCAGCTCGTAGCCTAGCTCGGAGTCACGCTCGATCCTGGCGCGCAGGCAATCGGCGTCTAGCGCGATGGCCTTCGTGTCCTGGACCGCGCGTGCGTTGTAATGCCACTCGTATGGTGGGAACAGCCATGACCAACCGAGCACCTCGCCGGGGCTGACCGTCTGCACCGTCAACACCCCTCGATGCGGCGTTTCCATGTCGATGGCCACACGCCCCTCTCGCACGATCATGAATTGATCGGCGGGATCGCCTTCGGCGTAGATCTTGTCCTTCGCGTTGAAGCGCATGTCTTTGGCGCACTCCGCGATTCTGTGAATGTGGTCATCACTCAGATCGGAGAAGAGCGGGGTCGCCTTGAGCACCGTTTGAAAGAATTCGGTCGATGACATGCGTTCCTCCCTCCGTCCGGGGGTCGAATCGAGCATAAAGGCGGGGTTGACCAGAATCAACAAAAATTTAACGTTAAATCCTTGACGAATAATCCAAGCCGGCGCTAGAGTCCAGAAGGCAAGGAAAAGAGGCCCCTTCCATGACCGAGCCCCTTGAACACCGACCGCAGACGAAGCTGCCCGATCCCGTCGTCCGGCGCCTGCCTCGGTACTTGATCGGAGCGCAGGAGCTCCGGGCCGCGGGAGCGACCTGGGTGTCGTCCGTCGAGCTCGGTCGAGCGCTCGGCCTGACCAGCTCGACGGTGCGCCAAGACCTCTCGCATCTCGATGTCGAAGGCGTCGCGAAGCGCGGCTACGAGATCGCCAAGCTGGCGTCAGCACTGACGCGCACTCTCCGAGCGGACCGCGAGCACAGAGTGGTGCTCGTCGGCGCCGGGTTCCTCGGGAGGGCAATCGCGCTCCACGGTGATCTCATGCGCTATGGGTTCGAGGTCGCGGCCGTCATGGATGTGAATCCCGAGGTCATCGGGACTTCCGTCGGCAGGTTGACGGTCCAACCAATGAGCGCGCTGTCGAACGCGGTGAAGCGCGAGAACATCGACATTGGCGTGATCGCGGTGCCGGCCGAAGAAGCGCAAGCGGTCGCCGACGCGTTGGTCGCGACGGGCGTCTCTGCACTGCTGAACCTCGCCCTCGTACAGCTCAGGGTTCCGGAGACGGTGCAGGTCGTCGAGGAACGAATCGTCGTCAGCCTGCAAGAGCTTGCGTATCGACTGTGTGCCACTGGCAGCAGAGGGCAGGTTCAGGTCGGCTAGATCCGAACCGCGGAGGGACATCTCATGGGCATCAAACTCGTCGCGCGCGCCAGGCTGGATGCTTGGGTCGACAGTCTGGTCCAGCAGCAGACGGTGTACGGAGCGCAGGCGAAAGGGGACCGATTCGCGTTCGATCGCCTGGAACGCGCGTCCGCGCTTCGTTTGGACTACGACGTGACGATTCTTCCTCCGAAGAAGTACTTCCAACCTCAGCGGGAAGTGATCATGCGCTTCAACCGTAAGACGGTGGAGTTCGAGTCGGTCATCGACGAAGAACCGTTCGTGCTGTTTGGCGTCCACCCCTACGACATGGTCGCCATTTCGCAGATGGACAAAGTCTTCACGATGAACCAGTTCGACAAGCACTACATGGCGCGTCGAGCCAATGCGACCATCGTCGTGAGTAGCGTGGAGACCGCTTCGTCGTCTGTTTTCGCGGCCTGCATGAACAACGCGACCATGCGTGGCAAGAGTGGTCACGACGTGCTGATCACCAAGCTGCCGAGCGGGCACTACGTAGTCGATCCGAGGACGGAGAAAGGCGACAACCTCTGCGAGGGTCTCGCGGAAGCCCCGGAGGCGAATGCCGAGGCACTCGACGCGCGCGAGAAGGTCCTGAACCAGAACGAGAAGAGTCTTCGGAAATACGAGCTCCGCGTTCTACCCGAGGATCTCCCCGCGCTCCTCGATCGCTCTCGCTCCCATCCGGTCTGGCAAGAGAAGGCAGAGCTCTGCTACTCGTGCGGCTCTTGCAACTTCGTGTGCCCCACTTGCTATTGCTTCGACGTCGAGGACGAGATGGGCTGGGACATGGAGACTGGACACCGCGTGCGCAAGTGGGACGGCTGCATGCTGGTCGATTTTGCGGCCGTTGCGGGCGGCCACAACTTCCGTTCGAAGCGGTCCGCGCGCTACAGCCACCGGTACTACCGCAAGGGGAAGTACTCGTGGGACACCTACGGTGAGATTTCCTGCGTGGGTTGCGGTCGTTGCATCACTGCGTGCACGGCGAACATCGCCAATCCTGTCGAGATCTTCAACACGCTCGCGGAGGCGCCACAATGATTGCACGCAGCCAACTGGCTTCGCCCGAGGCTGTCCGCGCGGAGCCGGACATCTACCTCCCGAGCGGAGCCACCGTCACGGACGTGAAGCGACTCACTCCATGGGAGAAGTACTTCAAGTTCAAGATGGACGACGAACGGGACCTTCACTACATGCCGGGACAGTTCATGAAGGTGTCGTTGCCCGGTGTAGGGGAATGCCCAATCTCGATCACTTCTTCGCCCACACGCAATAGCGGCGATCGCCTCGAGATGGTCGTTCGAGCGGTTGGAAGCATGACCAACGCGCTTCACGCGCTTCGACCTGGGGACCGCGTCGGGCTTCGCGGCCCGTTTGGCACGTCGTTCCCGGTAACAGGGAAGATGAGGCACAAGGATCTCCTCATCATCTGTGGCGGTCTCGGGCACGTGCCGCTCAAGTCGGTGATTGAGTACGTTCTCGACGAGCGCCACCACTACGGCCAGATAACGATCCTGATCGGCAACCGGTCCCCCAACAACCGCCTGTTCATCGAACAGATCCTCGAATGGAAACAAAGGGACGACATCACCTGCATGGAGACGGTCGACGTCGCCGATCCGAATTGGGGCGGCAACGTAGGACCGATCACTACGTTACTGCCACGAGTGCGACTGTTCTCCCCCGACACGGTGTGCATCATCTGCGGCCCACCGGTCATGTACAAGTATGTGCTTCGCGGCCTCGAGAGCCTGAAGCTCGACAAGTCCAACGTTTACATGTCGCTCGAGCGGCGCATGCGCTGCGGGGTCGGCAAGTGCGGGCATTGTCAGATCAACAACGTCTACGGATGCCAACAGGGCCCCGTGTTCACCTACAAAGACATCCTCGAGATGGGAGAGGCCATCTGATGATCAAGCCACGCATCGCGATCTTCGATTTTGCATGCTGCGAGGGGTGCCAGCTTCAAATCGTCAACATGGAGGAAGAGCTGTTGTCGCTGCTCGAGCACGTACAACCCGTCGAGTGGCGTGAAGCCATGTCGGATCAGAGCGACGACTACGACATCGCCATCGTGGAGGGGTCGATCACGCGCGAAGAGGACGCGAATCGACTGCGCGAAATCAGAAAGCGCGCCAAGACTCTGATCGCCCTCGGCGCATGCGCGACTCTCGGCGGCGTGAACAAGCTCAAGAATCTATTCGACCTCGAGGAGGTCAAGACGGCGGTCTACGCCGAGAGCGCGAGTCTGCCGATTCTGGAGACCGCAACGGTGCAAGCCCTCCACGAGGTCGTCGACGTGGACTACCGAATCGAGGGGTGTCCCATCGACGCGGCCGAGCTGACATACGTCATCAAGTGCCTGCTGATCGGGCGCGCGCCAGCACCGCCCAATTATCCCGTTTGCGTCGAATGCAAGCTCGCTGAAAACGTGTGCCGCTACGACTACGACGAAATCTGTCTCGGTCCGATTACGCGCGCTGGCTGTCGGGCGCGATGCCCCTCCAACGCATTCTGGTGCTTCGGCTGTCGCGGCCCGGTGGACGATCCCAACGTCCACGCCGCGACGCAAGTCATGGAGCAATACGGGAAGACCGTCGAGGACCTCAAGGTCAAGCTCACGCTTTTTGGGACGCAATAGGAGCCTTGCCATGTCTACTGCAGCCCCCACGATCAAGACCAAAACCATCGACATCAACGTGAGGCACGTGACGCGCCTCGAGGGTCACGGGAACATCGTCGTTCGCGCCAAGGACGGTGTGATCGAAAAGAACGAATGGCAGGTCCCCGAAGCGCCGCGCTTCTTCGAAGCGATGGTCCGCGGACGTAGCTTCGAGGACATCCAGACCGTCGTCAGCCGCATCTGCGGAATTTGCTCGGTCACCCATTCGTTTGGCGCGCTAAAGGCGATCGAAGACGCCATGGACATCAAGGTGTCGGCGCAAACGAGCATGTTGCGCCTGCTCACCCACTACGGAGAGCAACTCGAAAGTCATGCGCTCCACGTCGGCTATCTCGTGGCTCCCGACCTGCTGAACCAGAAATCGGTGGTGCCGCTCGCAGCAAGTCATGAGGACCTCGTGAAGACGGTCGTCGCGATTCACCGCGTCGGCAACCTAGTCATGGAAAAGATCGGCGGACGCAAGACGCACCCCATCCGTTTGCTGCCCGGAGGCTTCTCGATGCTCCCAAGCGAGGCCGATCTCCGCGAGCTGATGCACGAGTTGGAAGACACGATACCCAGGCTCGAGACCCTCGCCGCGGCCATCGCAGATCTAGCCGGTGGACTGCCGTCGTTCGAACGCGAGACCGAGTACGTCGCACTCGTCAATCCGCCAACCTATCCATTCTATGAAGGCCAAATCGGCAGCACCGATCTCAATACGCCGACGCCCGTTGCCGATTTCGAGAGTGTGGTGAACGAGTACATGCATCCGCAATCCACTGCGAAGTGGTGCAAGTGGCACCGCGAATCATACGCGGTCGGCGCGCTCGCGCGCTACAACCTGAACGCCGATTACCTCCAACCGCTCGCGGCCGGAGCGGCCCATTCCTTTGGGCTGAAAAAGGGCGTCTGCAACCCGTTCCTCAACAACGTCGCCCAGGTGGTCGAGTGCTTTCAAGTCGTCGAGCGCTCTCTTCAACTCATCGACGTGCTGCTTTCGACGGGTATCACGCAGGAACGGCCTCGAGTAAGCCCCAAAGCGGGCGTCGGCGTCGGCGCAGTCGAGGCACCGCGCGGCATCCTTTTCCACAAGTACGAGTTCGACGAAGACGGCATTTGCACACGCGCCAATCTGTGTATCCCGACCAACCAGAACCACGCGAACATCCAGCTCGACTTCGAAGCGTTCGTTCCCCAGATCATCGACAGAGACCAGGACGAGGTCCGACACCTGATGGAGATGCTGGTGCGCTCGTACGACCCGTGCATCTCGTGCTCCACGCACTACCTGAACGTCGAGTTCGTCTGAGGCGGAGGGTGGCCGCATGAAGCCAACCGCGATCATCGGCATGGGCAATCCGTTGATGTCCGATGAAGGAATCGGTATCCACGTCATCGCCCGGCTTCAACAAACGATACTTGCAGACCGCACCGACATCCTCGACCTCGGCACTTCCGGCATGCGCGCGCTACACGAGCTCGAGGGACGCGACGTGGTCGTATTCGTCGACTGCGCCCTGATGGGCACGGAGCCAGGAACCATCCGCCGATTCACTCCCGAGGACGTCGAAACAAAGAAGATCCAGCCAAGACTCTCGCTTCATGAGGGGGACCTACTCAATACGATCGCTCTTGCAAAGCGTCTTGGAACGGCCCCAGAGCGGATCGTGATCTTCGGAATCGAGCCCAAGACAATCGATCCCGGCGAGACCCTCTCCCCTGCGCTCGCCGCGCGCCTCGACCAGTACGTCGCCACCGTTCGCGAGGAAGTCGCCCTGTGAGACCGGTGGGTCTTCTCATTCCCGTATCCCCCCGGTAGTCGGTTGCGGTCCTTCGCGAACACGGTCGCTACGAGGGATGCTAGCCTCCGGCCATGACCATCAAAGTTCACCATCTCAACTACTCACGCTCCTTACGTGTCCTGTGGCTGCTCGAGGAGCTCGAGCTCGACTACACCATTCAACTTTGGGAGCGCGACAAGAACTTTCGCGCTCCCGCAGCGGCCGCTGAGATTCACCCACTCGGACGCTTTCCGATGGTCGAAGTCGATGGGCGCGTGCTGGTCGAATCGGGCGCGGTGCTCGAGTACTTCGCGAAGCGCGAGGGAAAGCTCGAGCCGACCGACGAAGCCGAGAAGCTCGAGTGCACGATGTTTTTGCACTACGCCGAGGGATCGCTCATGCCACCGCTTCTGGTCAGCCTGATTTTCGCGAGGCTGCGAGCCGCACCGATGCCCTTCTTCATCAAGCCGATCGCGCGGGGCATCGCAGACAAGATCGACGAGAGCTATACCCACCCTGCCCTGGACCTGCATCTGGGGTTCGTGGAGAAGACGCTCTCCGAACGTTCGTATTTCGCTGGAGAAAATTTTTCAATCGCAGACATTCAGATGTTCTACGGAGTCGAGGCCGCGCTCTCTAGAGCGTCGAGCAAGCGCCCCAACATGGTCGGGTGGCGCGACCGCATGACCAGCCGCCCAGCGTATCAACGGGCAGAAGCCAAAGGTGGCAAGGCGGTTCCCGAGCGCTGACTGCGTAGCTCTTTCGGCGACAGGCAGCGGTAGTGAGCTAGGACGCTGATCGAGACGCGGGTGCGGAAGGCATCAACTGCGTGCATAGACAGGACAAGTGGCGAAGATCGCGCTGATAGGAGATCTCCACGGGAGCTGGGACGATGCGGACGTACGCGCCTTCAACGCCTCCGACTATGACCTCCTGCTTTTCACGGGCGATCTAGGCAGCGGCACCGGGCAAAACGGCGTGAAAATCGCCCGCTCGATCGCGCGCCTCACCAAACAGACGATCGTGATGCCTGGCAACAACGACGCAAACTTCCTTCCCGAGATCTCGGCCGAGTTTGGCCACCAGCGCGGCATCGCCGAGCTCATGAAGCTCGCCGCGCGGGAGAAGTTCGAGCGCGCAAGGATCGTGCTCTGCGGATATCGGTTGCATCGCCTCGAGATTAGGGGGCACGACCTCACACTCCTCACCGCGCGACCGTGTGCGATGGGTGGTGGCGAGTTCAGCTTTCCAGAACAGCTTGCTCGGAACTACGGCATCCACGACATGCAAGAGTCCGCCGAAGCATTGCTGGGGCTCATGGATCGCGTGCAGACGAAAACGCTTCTCATCCTCGCGCACAACGGACCGTGCGGCTTGGGCGCGAGAGCCCCGGACATCTGGGGCTGCGATTTCCGAGATGAAGAGGGCGACTGGGGCGACCCCGACCTGCAGCTCGCCGTCGCGCGAGCGCGGGAGCGAGGCCACTCGACGACCGTGATTGCCGGGCACATGCACCACCGGCTCCGCAATCGCGGACGGCGAACCTGGCAGATGCGTCGCGACGGCGTCCTCTACGTCAACCCAGCGCGAGTGCCACGCATCTACGCAGGGGCCGATGCGGAGCTTCGCCACCATGCGGTTCTCGAGCTTGGCAGCCCCGGCACAGACCCCGAGCTCCGGGAGGTCGAGTGGCCTAGCTGAGGCAGTTTTCTTTGCCTCAGTCGAGGATGGCGACTGCCGCGTCCGGGTCTACTCCGACCTCTTCAGCGAGCAGCTCGAGCGCGGCGCGTTCGCGATCGCTCGCTTCGCCATCCGCGAGGATCGCCGCCGCTGCCAGCTCGACGGTCACTTCGCTATCCGCGCGGTCGGCGGCGATCTGACTTGCGACGTACGCAATTCGCCCCTCCAAGCCTTCGCGGCCTAGCGCATCGCCAAAGCTGGCCAGCATCGAGTCGATGGTCGTGTCGTCGAGAGAGTCATTGGTGAGCGTGCGAATCGCACCCCGCAGAGCGCGGTGCTCACGCTCATCACAAAGACCATCAGCGCTGACCATCAAGAAAATCGCCTCGGCCATCGGCGCCACTCGATGAAGAATCGCCCGTAGCTCGGGGGTGCAGCCAGGCGGCTCGACGACGGCGATTGGATTGCCCCGTCGGGGAGGCTTGGCGCCGCCGCGTTCGAGGATGAGGTCGCGCACACGCGTGACGAGGTCATGACTGAATCGCATGGATGCCTTGTGCCCAACGGTATCGTCCATGCGGGCGGTGGCAAGGATCGGCGTGTGAGCTGGTCTGTCAGCCCTAGGAAGAGACGCTCTGAAAGCAGAGGGGGTAGCCTCCGCTCCCTCGATCGTGTTAGCGTTTTGGGCCTCACCTCGTGCACCGGCGTCGCTTCTCCCGCCGTCCAGCCCCAGCTGATTCTGTAGCGTCGAAGCACCACGGCCCTCAGAGCAGGCCCTCCTCGACCAGCCAATCGTAGGTATCCCGCACGCTGACCGACATCGGCTGAATCTGATAGCCCAGCTCGCGGATTGCCTTGTCGCTCCGAAAGGTCGCTCCTTTGGAGGCGGCGGCTTCTGCGAGCTCCGGAGTGATCTCGGGCTCCTTCCCGGTGAGCGCGGCCACCATGACCGAGAGTCGACCAAAGGCCTTTAGAACCCACATGGGGGCTTTGCGAGGCACTTTGGCGCCCGAGAGCGCAGCCATCTCGGCGGCTAGCTCGACGAGCTCGTGCTCATCGCCTGCGAGGAGATACCTCTCGCCGTTTCGTCCCCTGTCGACGGCGGCAAGATGCGCGCGAACGACGTCGCGAACGTGGGTCGGCGAGACGGTCGAAGGCCCGACGGCAGGCAGTGCCCTGTCCCGCAGAAGAAAGAAGAGTCGGCCCCAGTTATTCGAGTCGTAGGGGCCGAGAACTTCGGCTGGGTTGAGCACGACGACCTTCATCCCGAGCTCTACGCCCTTCAGGGCTTCGATTTCGCCGAGGTGCTTGCTTCGTTCATAGTTGATCCACGAGCTCTTTCCGTGTGACGGCGTGTCTTCGGTGACGACGCCCTTCGCGCGTCCCCAGACGGAGTTGCTCGACGTGTGAATGAAAGTCGCAACGCCCTTGGCCGCCGACACCTCCACCATGTTGCGGGTGCCGTCGATGTTGATCGCGTTCTGCTGCGCGTTCTTCTTCGACCAAAAGCTCGTGTCCCCGGCGACGTGAAACACGACCTCCGTGCCCGCCGGGATTGCGCGCTCGAGCGACGCGCGATCGGTGATCGAGCCTTCGACGAGCTTGATCGGGAATCGCTTCAGATAGCTGAGGTTCGAGGTCGGCCGGTGGAGGGCCGTCACGTCCCATCCTTCGCTCACGAGAAGCTCGATGAGATTGATGCCGATGAAGCCCGTGCCGCCGGTCAGGAATGCAGTTCTTCCCATGGGTGTCCCGAGTATAGACCTCAGGGGCTCGAACCGCGCCATCGCATGGATGACCCGACTAGGCGCATACGCGGCAGACCCGGGGCGAGGACGAATGAACCAGGTGGAGCGGCTCCTCGTATGGGCGATCGGCCCGGTGGTGAGTGAAGTCGCCGATTTCTTCGTCGAGCTGGGCCGGATGCGAGCATCCGCACCTGTAGCATTTGGAGCCCATCCCTTGTACTTTACACCCCTGTTTTCACAAAGCGGGAAATGCTCCTATGAAACGCGTCGCCAGTATCAGCCTGGGTCCCCTCAGTCTCGACTGTAACTTCTCGACTCAATTCCTCGGCCACGACTTCGAAGTCGTGCGCATCGGGACCAACAAAGATTTCAAGGCAGCCGAAAAGCTCGTCGTCGAATGGCGAGACAAGGTCGATGCCATCGGGCTTGGGTTAGTGCACGATCACTACTGGGTGGGAACCCATCATTTTCATCAGCGCGACACGGCCAAGCTCGAAAAGCTTGCGGGCGATACCCTCGTGAGTACCGGCGCGCGCCTACGGGGGATTGTGCAGGAGTGGTCGTTGCGCTCGGCTCAGCACGAGCTCGGGAATTTCTTCAACAACGCCAAGGTATTGTTTCTCTCGGGGACGACCAACTACCGCTTGGCGTCTGTCATGGCGGAATACACCGAAAACCTGTCCTTCGCCGATCCCGTTCTTCAGTTCGGCGCGCCGAACCTCCTGCATTCATTGAGCGCGCTGGAGCTCTACGCGGCGGCCAGTAACCGGATGCTGCGATTCGGTCCGGAAAACGGCTTGCTGCCGTCCTTGGCGCCAGGGAAGCAGCTCAACCGATTGCTTCTGAAGAAGGCGGTACGGGACGCGGATGTCATCGTCGCGTCCTACCACCAGCTGGAGCGCTATGGTCCTGACGAGCTGGAAGGGAAGGTGGTGCTGACCTCGACGATTTCCCCCGACCGGCAGCAGGCCCTGAAGGAGCGTGGGGTTCGGGTCGTGATCGACTGCAGCATCCAGCTATTCGAGCAGACCGTAGGCCTCAACCTCATAGAGGCGATGATCCTGGCTGCCTTGGGCAAACCTGCGAAAGAGATCGCGCACGACGACTACCTAGAGATCTTCACCGACCTCGATCTCAAACCGAGGATTCTCTATCCGATCGAGGGCAAGAAGCAGATCAATCGCTTTGCGTTCGTCATCCACCCGCTCTCGCAAAAATACCTGACGAACCTGAAGCCCCTCGAGATTCTTTCGAAAGTATCACCGCCAGCGGTGATGGATGTGGTCGAGAAGGCGATCGCCTACACGCCGCCCATGGTGTACTCGAAAGTAGAGGGCATTCGGTCGCCCTCTGGGGTGGAGGCCAAAGGTTGGCTGATTACTGTTGGGGGCACGCCCAAACAGATCATGTCTCACAGCCCGGAGTTCACGTATCGCCAACTGCTGGCGGCCGCGGACATGGCCAAGAAAATGGGAGCCCAGATCATGGGTCTTGGGGCCTTCACCAAAGTGGTCGGAGACGCGGGGGTCACCGTGGCCAAACGCGCCCCCCTACCCATCACGACTGGGAATAGCTACAGCGCCTCCGGCGCCCTGTGGGCAGCCCATGACGCCGCCGCGAGACTCGGCCTGGTCGAGCTGGAGAAGGGCAAGAAGATCAAGGGCAAGGCGATGGTGGTGGGTGCCACCGGTGCGATCGGCTCGGCCTGCGCCAGGTTACTGGCCCGGACCGCAGAGGAGGTTCACCTGGTGTCGCCCGAGTCAGCAAAGCTGCTGGTACTGGAGAAGTCCATACTGAGAGAATCGCCAGATGCGAAACTGGTCCTGGCGTCCTACGCGGACGGTGACCGCAGCATTGGCGACATGGATATGATCGTCACGGCAACCTCCGGGGCTGGCAAGAAGATTCTCGACATCATGAAAGTGAAGCCGGGCTGTGTGATCACCGATGTGGCACGGCCGCTCGACCTGCCCGCCGAAGAGGTGGCCAAGCGTCCCGATGTGTTGGTCATCGAGTCAGGTGAGGTGTACCTGCCCGGCAAGGTGAGCATGAAAAAAATCGGTTTCGATGACCCGAATGTGGTGTACGCATGCCTCGCGGAGACCATCGTGCTCACGCTCGAAGGTCGGTTCGAAAACTTCACCCTGGGTCGGACGATCGAGTGGGAAAAGGTGCATGAAATCTACAAGCTGGGGTTGAAGCACGGCATGCGGCTGGCGGCGATTTCGGGTGTGAACGGCGTTTTCTCCGACGAAGACATTGCCAGGGTGCGGGAGTTGGCCTTGCAAGCCCGCGAGAAAGCAAAGCAACCCTCGGCCGCGCAAGCTGCTGCAAGCAGCAAGCCTTCCTAGTCACTCCTGCCAATCTCTCGCCGGCCGCGGACACACGCTGTCCAGTCGCATCAGAGTGATCCTCAAATCGCGGGGAGAGCTGCGGTTGCAGCTAGGCGGACCCGGAGGCGCGCCTGGCCGGGCGTTTGCGGCTTCCGTGCTTTGCGTACACCCGCTCGGACTCCTCCCGGACTTCGGGCCGCCGCCGTGCGGCGGAGATGCGTCGGCGCGCGCTCGCGTACGCGGGACCGTGCTCGACGACGGGCGCCGGATAGTCTTTGCCGATGATGCAGCCAAGCTTCCGTTGGAGCGCGCTTGGCATGCGGTGGGGCTCGGCGATGTGCTCGGGCGGCACCGCTTCGAGCTCTGGCACGAAACGCTTGATGAACTGTCCCTCGGGATCTTGATCCTTGACTTGTTTGATCGGTGAGTAGATCCGAACGGCGTTGATTCCGGTGACCCCGGACTGCATCTGCGCTTGACTGAAGTGAATGCCGGGCTCGAAGTCGAGGAATTGGCTGCCGAGATGCTGCGCCGTCGGCCTCCACGGGAGCCAGAGCTGGTAGCTCGCGAACGACATGAGCATCGCCCGCATCCGGAAATTGATCCAACCGGCGTGATGCAGCGCCCGCATGCATGCGTCGACCATCGGGTAGCCGGTGTGCCCGTTCGCCCAGGCCTCGAAGTAGTGGTTGCGAAGGTTCCCATCGCGCAGGCCATCCAGTTGTCGGTTGAGCGCCCTGAACTCGAGCTCGGGCTCGTCCTCGAGCTTCTGGATGAAGTGGCAGTGCCAACGGAGTCTCGATTGAAACGAGCTCAGCGACTGCAGCCATCTCGGGTCGAGGTCCACCTTCTGTTTGCGAAGCTCTTTCACTTCCGCAGAGCGTGCGCGTGTTCGCTGGAAGACCGTTCGCATCGAGACGTTGCCCCATGCGAGGTATGGGCTGAGGCGGCTGCAGGAATCCCAGGCTTGCAGCGGGCTCGACATCTCGTACCGATATCCCGCGCCGCGCTCCGCGAGAAACGAGTCGAGGGTCTCGAGGCCCAGCTTCTCGCCTCCGTGTTGGACGTCGCGCTGTGAAGGCGGGGTCAAACCGAGGTCGTTGGCGCTCCGGAGGCCTTCGGGCTCGATTCCCGGCTGGGCGCGGAGCGCGCCGGGCTCCTCGAGAATCGGGCGCGACATGAATTTCGACCAGCGAGCCGCCCAACCGTCGCGCGTGCCGAGCTTCCGAATCACGCCAAACTGATTGCGCTCGTACCAAGGCACACCGTGCTGGCGCGCCCAGCCGGCAACGCGGAGATCGCGCTCGTAGCTAACGCGATTGCCGGTCTCGCGATGGCTGTGGAGCGCAGTAATCCCATGCTGGCGTCGGATGGCATCGAGCACGTCGGGCATGCGGCCGACGCGAATGACTAGATCGGCCCCAAGCTCTCGGAGGCGGACACGTAGCTCTGCGAGGGACTCGTTGATGAAGCCAAGGTGGAGCGCCCCGAGCTCTGGAGTGGCGAGAAGCTCGGGCTCGTAGACGTAGAGGCACAGCACTTTCCCCTGCGCTGCGGCATCGAGCAGAGGGCGGTGGTCGTGGATGCGAAGATCGCGTTTGAACCAGACTACGTGCATGCTTGCCGATTGGCTCGCTGAACGTAGCGTTGTGGTCGATGGCGTCAACGCCGACCAAGACCTCTGCCAAGTGCGGCCGCTGAGGTTCAGGACGCTGTCCTCGACAGGACGCGAACCGTCCCGCGCTCAGATATCCACGACGACGTTTCCGTCTTCTACCAAGACGGGATAGGTCTTGAGTGCTTTCTCGCCGCGGAGCGCATTCAGAAGCTGAATCCCCGGCGGGAAGTTCGCCCACTTGCACACCTCTCCGGTACGAATGTCGAACTCTGCGCGGTGAAGGGGGCAACGAATCCGTTCACCATCGACGATCTTTCCTCTCGTCAATGGGGCAAACACATGCGTGCAGCTGTTCTGGGTGGCGTAAACACCGTCCTCTAGACGATAGACGAGCACGCTCGTGTCCCCGACCTTGAACGCCTTCTTGTGACCCACCGAAAGGTCCGACTCTTTGCAGACCACGTGTCGCGCCATGCCGACCTCCAATCCTGCGCTTCATATAGCAGAGCATAGGAGAAAGGGTCGACGCCGCAGTCCGGTATTCGATCGGGACGTCGAGGCTCGGCGATCGATCGGCGCGAATCATTCCCGGACGGGCTTGCGCTTCTGGGGACGAGGCTACAGTGAAGAAGCTCCTGACTGTTTCCACGGATTCCTCCTCTGCAGTGAAGACCAACGGCAACAACATGAAGTTCGGGTTTGGACACGAGACTATCTCGCTTCGTGCGTGCGACCCTGCCCAAAGGCTTGCGGAGTTCATCGCGCAGCACCCGCGGATGACAATTCTCACCGGAGCTGGCTGCAGCACCGCCTCCGGGATTCCCGACTACCGGGATGATGACGGAAAATGGAAGCACAGGGAGCCGATGCGGTACGCGCAGTTCGTGCGCGAGCTCGGCAATCGTCAACGCTACTGGGCCCAAAGCTTCAGCGGGTGGCAGCGAATCTCCCGCGCCAAGCCCAACGCGGCCCACCGCGCGCTCAGCGCAATGGAGAATCGGGGCCATGTCTCCTGCCTCGTCACACAGAACGTGGACGGGCTTCATCAACGGGCCGGTAGCCGTCAGGTCATCGACCTTCACGGAGTCCTTCACCGGGTCCGCTGCCTCGGCTGCGGACGGATCATGCCCCGCGATGCGTTTCAGCAGCAGCTTCAGGATGCCAACCGGGACTGGCGGGCAGAAGTGCGCGGGCACGCACCCGACGGGGACACAAAGCTTTCACGGCAGGATTTCGAATCGTTCGTCGTTCCGGACTGCCCGAGCTGCGGAGGCGTGCTCAAGCCAGATGTGGTCTTCTTCGGCGAGTCGGTACCGAAGGACAGGGTCGACGCGGTACACCAGCACGTTCAGGAATCCGACGCGCTCCTCGTGATCGGCTCTTCGCTCATGGTCTACTCCGGCTATCGTTTCGCCGTTGCCGCGCGCGGTGCCCGCAAGCCACTCGTCATCGTCAATCGCGGGACGACTCGGGCCGATGACCTCGCCACGCACAAGCTCTCCGGCGATTGCGCAGACATCCTGCCACGAGCCATCGCTCTCATGGCGAGCTGAGTCTGTAAATCGCCCAGGTGACGACGGCGGGTCGTTGAAGTCTTCACCAAAGAAGCCGACATCGGCCGAGCTTCGTCCGGCCTTGCGTTCAACGAGGGTGTCTTCGAGTCAATCGAGCGCGTATCGAACCGGAAGCGAGATCTCGCGTGCTCGCCAGCCGAGGGCCTCGGGCGGCGGCGGGATGTCGAGGGCGGTCACCGAGGCCGTGGCCGACTCGTCGAGCACGGTGTGACCCGAAGACGAAAGCACTCGAACTCCGAGAATCTTTCCGTCGGGGCCGATCGTCACGCCGAGGCGCAGCCTGCCTTCCAATCGCATGCGAAGGGCTGAGCGCGGATAGTTCCGCGAGGCGATCTTGTTGACCTCGCGTTGAACCTCGCTGAGCCAGGCGCGGAGTGCGGAACGTCGATCGACACCTTCCGCGCCGCTGCCTATGCCTGATCGCGTCGCGCTTGGGTCGGTGCCTGCAGAGCCTTTCGCCGTGGCGACGCCCGTTGCGTCGCTCCCGTCGTCCGCTGTCCCTTCGCTTTGCGCAGCGGGCTCGATCGGTTTCGACGGCCCCGAAGGTTGCGGGGCGACCGCCGCTACTGGACGTGAGCGTTTCGGTTTCGGCTGCACCTTTTGGAAAAGCTGTTCGGGTGGCGTCTCCGGAACCTTCGCCGCGTCGCCGATGGTTTCGTCGTTCCCGAGACGTCCACCGCCGTCCTCGGTGATCGTGGTGAACTCGATTGTTCGGCTCACCGGGCTCGGCTCGACCTCGGTGGGCGCAGCCGCTAGCGCGCTAAAAAACGCACCGTGGACCACGATCGAGGAGAGGAAAAAGCTCGGGGAGCGAGGATTCATCGACGTCAAACTCTGACATTGATAATCATCTTCAACAACCCCGCTCGTATTCTGGAGGTCACGCCTCCTCGACTGGCTGGAACCTCTGAAAATTCAAGGTCTTAGAAGGTGACTTGCACTCCCACCTGCACGAACAGGGGCGCGTTGGGTCTGGCGCCGTACGGTCGGCGGGACACGATCGGGCGGGTGTTCGTGATGTTCTGAAGCCGGAGATACGCTTCCACCGGTTCGAAGCGAACGCGGCCCACGACGTCCAACACGAAGTAAGCGTCGGTGTCGGGCAGCCGCTGCAACCCGACGAAGCCCTCGCTCATCTTTCCGAAGTAGTTCCCGATCAAATAGGCGCCCCAGAAGCTTTTCTCGAACCCGAGCCGAGCGTTGAGGACGTGTGCGGGAACGTATGGGATTGCATCTCCCTTTTCGACGTTGCCAATGGTCGGATCCGACGACTCGAACGTCGTTCGGTACGTTGCTTTGGTGTACGTGTACGCGAGTCGAAGCGGCATCGACAACTCGCGCGGAAGCGGGACGGTGTAGCCTCCCAACACCTCGAGGCCGCCGATGAAGGCTCGCCCGTTGTTGAACTGCTGGTTGACGAGGTCGGGATCGCATCCTGCAGACTGAGTGCACTCACTCGTGATGTTGTTGTAGTCGTTGAAGAACCCGATCACTTCTCCAAAGCCCAATCCGTCGTTCGTCGCGTAACGAAAGCCGGCCTCGGTGTTGATCGATAGCTCGGGGTCGGCGCTCAGGCGGTTGCCCGGGGTGACGGGGCTGAACCCGCGGTGCACGCCGCCGAGCACCGCGAAACCTTCGAAGATGGTGTATTGCAGGCCGATGCCCGGGAGAAACACGAGCTGGGGGTCTTCGCTCACCCTGCCGAGCTCGGGCGCATTCTTCTCGTCCTCGAAGAAGGTGCGAATGTATTCTACGCGTAGACCGGGTTTGATGACGAGATCCTCGATCTCGAGGCCATAGATGAGATAGCCGGCAAGCGCCTGCGCCTCGCCCTTGTTGTCGTCGATCAACAAATCCGGATCGTCGACGTATGTGAGACCATCCCAAACGAGCTGCGTGTTTTGCATCGCGTAGCCCTGCTCGGGTTGAAAGCGGTCCACGGAGTCGTAGTGGAAGCGCAGGCCGGACTCGATTTCGTGCTGAACCTTTCCCGTCTTGAAATCCGCCCGAAGACGCGTCTGGATTCCCATCACCACGAATTCTCGTTGATTGCGGATGACCATCAGGTCCTGGGCGTCGGTACCGCCGCCCACCGAGGGTGAGTTCTGCTCGCCGGTGAGCACGAGATAGTACGAGTCGAGTGGCGGGGTCGTCGGCTGGGTCAGCACCTCGAGGAGTTGAGTTCCATCCCGAAACTGGTTGAGCCGCTCCCACGTACGGTTGAAGTTGCGCCAGTAGCCGGTGGTTTCGAGAAGGATGTGATCGCCGACCGCCAAGTTGTGGGTCAAATCGATCGCCGTACGCCACCACTCCATGTTGTCGAGCTGGCTCGAGGTGTAACGGCGGTTCGGATTGGCAGCGAAGTCCTCGTCGGTCAGGCCGAGATAGGTTTCATTCGAGGTCTCTCGAGAGCCGACGAACTTGACCGACAGTCGGTTGAACGCGTGCGATGCGAGATCGTTGTTGACGAAGCCACTGACCATGAGCTCGCCCCGTTGGAAGCCGGTGTTCCCGCGCCCGTAGTCGCCATCGAGCTCTTTGAAACCCTGCGTCGAGAGGTAGATCCCCTCGACGATGAACCCGCCCCAGTCGTTCTTTCGGCCGTAGTGCAGGTGACCGCGGAAGGTTTGAAATCGTCCGTAGGAGAGATCGACCTGCCCGCGTGGCTT
This sequence comes from Myxococcales bacterium, assembly GCA_024640845.1. GTDB lineage: Bacteria > Myxococcota_A > Polyangia > Polyangiales > Houyiibacteriaceae > SG8-38. The sequence goes on from JAHEEE010000020.1 coordinate 39,325, forward strand.
TTCGGGCACGGGTCGGCTCAGGTAGTTGATCGCGCCAGCCACGGATTGTGGACCGTAGAGAATCGCGGCGGGACCTTTGAACACTTCGACACCCGTGATGCGAGCCATCATCGGAAAGTAGTACGCTGCCGGAGCGGAATAGGGCGCTGGGCCGAAGAGCACTCCGTCTTCCATCAGCGTGACCTTCGAGCTTCGGTTGGGATTGGTTCCACGAAGACCGATATTGGGGCGAAGACCGAAACCGTCTTCCTGCCGAATGTAGACACCCGGAACCTGAAGCAGCACCGCGTTGGGGTCATCATACTGGATGGTTTGGAGCTGTTTCTGGTCGAGCGCCTGCACCGAGCCGCCCATCCGAAAAATGTCCTGAGGCCGATACCGAACCGTCACCTCGCGAAGCTCGGGCATCGGAGCGCTCGGCTCTGGTTTCGCGCTCGGGGGCGAGGGCTCCTTCTCGCCCTCGGGCGGCGGCGCGACTTCCTCGCCTTCGTAGACTTGCTCATCGAGGAGCTGCAGCTCTTCCTCGAGCATTGCCTCGTCGAAGGCATCAGGCTCGGCGCTGATACCAGCATCCGTTTCGGAGTCTGGCTCGGGCTCTTCGGCGTGCGCTGCCCTCGGGGTGATGCCCAGGGCCAGAAGAACGAACAGCCGCGCCACCAACACTGCCGGGGCGCGCTCGAATCGCCGCGTGTTCACCTTGCGGCCCGCTTCGACTCGGCCACGAGCCTGCGTGCTTCAGGATAAGCAGGCAGGGGCTCGCCCGGAGGAGAGGGTGCGATCCAATGCATGACGGCGAGCGTGTCGGGCTCGTGCGCGAGATCGGCGTCTGGGTCGATGATGGGTACGGCGCGCCGGCCGTTCAGCGACACGAGGGCATCGACACGCACCTCGACGTCTTCGTGACCGAGGCTCTCGTAGTCGCCGGCGATGCGGCGTGCGAGCTGAAGGATCAAGTCCGGCTGCCCGGACATCTCCCGTTCCTGGTGGCTCGTGAGGTACCGGCTCGGCGGAACCTGAACCTCGCGTTCCGCCCCGCGCCAACGGACGCGATAGCGGATGCTTCCGTTCTTCTCGCGAACCATCACGCGCCACGAGTAGCGCATCCCCTGCTCGTGCCAGAGCACGTCACCAGGGTAGAGGTACGCGCGGAGCGGCATCAGGGCTTGAATCACGCAATACGTGCCGACGAGCGCCGCCCCGAGCGTGGACCAGCGGCCGGCCGTCGCAGTGCTTGCGGCAGGAGTCGCGTCATGGCGCCCCGCTGCCGCCGCCCCCGATCCAGCTCGGAATCGCGCAAGAAGCCGGCGGGGCCAATCCGGTTCGAAGAAGAGGGTCGCCCCGCTCACCATCAAGAACGGAAACACGCCGATGACGAAGAGAAGGTGTGTGCAGAAGTGGAAGAAAACCACCGTTGCGAATGCGTACGGTCGCGTCTTGCGCCAGAGAAGAAACGGGACGACCAAGGTGTCGTTCAAGAAACCCGCCCAGCTCATGATGTGGGGCATTGCGGGCCACGTCAGAAGCGCTCCGATGAGCGGGGCCTCCGTTCGCGCAGCGAGCCAAATCCCGAGCGGCTGCGCATGCAGCAGCCAGTCCGGCTGCAGCTTTGCGATCCCCGCGTAGAAGTAGACGACACCGATCTGAAAGCGCATCAGGTAGAGCACCCAGGCCGGCACCACGGGCGCGAAACGATCGGGTCGGAGCCACGCGTCGACAGAATAGGCGCGGTGCAGCGGCAAGAAGCACATCAGAAACGCAAGGAGACTGACGAGGTAGTAGTGGTTCAGGTAGTTGGTGACGTCGATGAGCTCCACGTATGTGAACAACAGGAACAGCGCGACGATCGAGAAGCGATACAGGAACCCGATTGCGACGAATGCGGCGAGCACCGCCATTGCGACGCAGGCGGCGGTCATCCAGGGCTCAGGGAGCACGCGAACCCATTCGAAGCCCCAGTACTTGAAGAAAAACGTCGGCTGCGTGTAGAACCGTTCGACCCAGCCATTCAAGAGAAAACGAACCGAGCTCAACGAGAGAATCGCGCCGAAGAGAAAACGGAACGCCGCCAACGAGGCAGCATCGCGAGGTTCGAGCAGCCTTCCTTGGAGCGAGCGAAGCATCAGTCGTTGTCGCCCGCGGCCCGGTCCGGTGCCTCGAGGTCGAGCACCGACAGGAAGTCGGACTTCAGAATGTCCGTCACGGAGATCAGCGCGGTATGCACCGCTACCATCGCCGCTTCGTCTTGTGTCAGGGCGTCACGAAACGTTCCAGGCACCGCCTCGGTCGCGCTGATCGCTGCCGTGATCGCGTTCGCCATGTCGTCCGCGACGTCGTTTGCGCCCATGTCCCGAAGTAAGTCGTCGAAGCCTAAATCGTCACCACCTGGTTCGCCTCCGAGAAACAAGAGCTCGAACCCGAGGAGGTTGGCGATCACGTGCTCTTTGGATCGCAGCGCCCACTGCGACTCGAGCGCTTCTGGGCATTGCTCGGCTGAGCAACCAGTGATGCCCAATGGCGTTCCAAGCTTCATGTCCTCGGTTTCCTTGGAGAGATAGAACATCGCGTCCGAGATCGCGTTCAGCCCCTCTTGCGCCGTGTCATAGACCGAGCCGCTGCGCGCCGGATTCGTGAGCTCTTCGATGAAGTTGTCGCCAGCGGGCGACCAGGCATCGACGAGCTCTTCGGCTCGACGGCGGACTAGAGTGGACAGCGAAGCGGCGTATGTGAGTCGCCGCTGCGGAATCATCTCGGCCATCGATTCCCAGGTGCCGTCTTGGTTGATCGGGTCAAAGGGGGCGCAGTTGTTGCCGGGGTCGTCGGTGAACAACAAATACTCGACGGCCCAGAGGCCGATCGGGGCTCCCGCGGTCTGCGCGAGCGCATCGGGGTCGTCGTAGCTCTCGCCGATCGTTTGCCGATCGACCTCGCAGCGATTGAGAAGCGGCCACGAGTAGATGCGCGCCCGCAGATCCTGACCGCCCATCACGCTCAGGCTCGCGCCGAGCGGCCCGAACTGCATGACCTCGAGCTCTTGCCAGATGCTCATCGCTTCTCGCCATGCGCTCTGCGCGGCGTCTCGGCCTCCTGCGTTCGGCGTAGCGCTCGAAAGCGCCGTTTCGAGAGCTGCCGCCTCCGTTGCAAACCGCTCGATCAGTGGCACCACGACGTCCTCGCCGAGCGCTGCCAACACCTCGCCGCGTCGTCCCAGGTCACCACCGCTACCGCCGCCGCCGGTCGAGCCGTCGCTGCTGCAACTCACGACCCCTGTGCCGAGCGCGAGTAAGATCGATGCCCTACCAAGAAGTGATGTTCGCTTCATCGAAACCATAAGCCTCTCCAATTCGGTTTCGCGCATCGAGGAGCTGCGCTCGATACACTTGATCGTTGACGGGATCGCTCGGCGAGGCGCCGCCGGGTGCCTCTCCCACCGCTGCGTGAAGGGCGGCGAAATCTTCGTCGCCCATCGGTGACCGCGGATTGAACTGAAAGCCGAGCGCGAAGCCCTTGAGCTCCGACCAGTGCTTCGCGTGGTCAGCAAAGCTGTAGTCGTCGCCTCCGATGGCATCCATATCACCCAACACTTCGTTGATGTAGTGGATGGCGGTTGCCGCGTAGGCCTTTTCCCATGCGAGGACCGCAGTGTCGCGCTGCACCTTGAGTGCGCTCAAGTCCACTTCCGTGCCTGCCTGGTACGCGGCGGTGATGAGGGCGCGTCCAGCTCGAAACGCGAGGTCTGCTTCCCCCGTGAAGTCAGTGGGCGCTTCGGGCGCGCTACCGAGGTCGCGTTTCGCCGCATTGACCGAGGCACCGAAGTTGAGCTCGCTCAGAAGGTCGATCAGGCCGTCGCCATTCGTGTCGTAGTAGCCGTTTTGGAAGTCGGGCCGACCAGCAGAGCCCGCAATCTCTTCGTCGGTGTACTCACTGTAGTCGCGTGCGCCTCCCCAATAGCCATAGGCTTCGTCCCAGCTATGCTCGAGCGTGGTGTAGACGTTGTCCGCATCGAGCTCGTTTGCCGAAAGCAAGCCCTTGCCGTCGACGTCATCGTCGAGGTAGTCGTCCGTGCCCTGGCTGAAGTTGACCGCGCCAAGGAGAAACTTCTCGACGAGCTGAGTGAGATCGAGCCCATCCGGGGTCAGGTAGAGCGGAGTTGCTGCGTCGATCGGGAAGCTACCCGTCGCGGCACTCGAGGCTTGGGTTGCGAAGGTCCAAAACAACGCCAGCAAGAGCGACTCTGGAGTCTGCGGAGCAGCGCGGCTGCCCTCCCCGTCGATCACCAGGTTGGCGGTCTCCCATCCGACGAAATCTCCACCCTTCCAATCTGCGTGGTCGGTGACGGCATCGTTGCCGGCCAGCTTCTCCTGCAAGTTGGCGTCGTTGAAGTCGGCATAGGTGCTCTGCAGGGTCGAGTCGCCGTCGGCGAGGAGGTCGGGAATCGTGCGACTCGGGTCGGCGAGACCGCCCTGCTCGTAGAGCGGTGTTAGAAACGAGACCACCTCTTCGGGCGTGTCGTAGCGCTCGAGGTTCTGGCCGCCGAGCACGTCGGCACTGATCGCCTGCATCAGCCCGACCAGGTCTTCGATCAGCAGCTGTCGCGTGCTCTGACCGAGGTACGCGACGCTTGATTCGCCGTTGCGTTCGAAGGTGTAGGTCATCGGCGTCGCGGTCTCTCCGCCGCCGTCGCCGTTCTCTCCGCAGCCGGCGAAGACCGCCGAAATTCCCAAGAAAAGCAGGCCAAAGCACTGCCCTGAGCGACTCATAGTGTGGGTCCTTATTGAAAGTGAAAATCAATTGCGAATTCGATACCATCCGGGCGTGCGATGCGCAAGCGAAAAGGCCTGAACGAGTAGCGAAGCGAAGAGGCCGAATCCATGGGGTGGTTCGCAGGGCCGCACGGCGCCTTGCAACTCAGGTCTACGCGGCCGTCTTGGGGTGCAGCCGGACGAGGTCTCCAGGTCGGATGATCCAGATGACGAAGCGGTTCGAGGTTTGCGGGACTTCAGCGCTCAGTACGACAAGGCGCTTGCCGCATGGACTGCGGGCAAACGCAGCGTTCGCTTTCCCGTCGGCACTTGCGGCGAGTTGCATCCATGCATGTCGTATCCGGGATCAAGCGCAGACTTTGCGCCTCCTCGATCTTCGTTCGCATGCGACACGCCGGAACCAGCGTGTTTCGTAAACATTGGCTTATGGGTATCGAATAGGGTCGTTGGCCCAGTTGTTGCTTAATCGAGTGAGTGCACCACGCGCCTTGAAGCGCCAGAAAGGGGAAGAAGCCATGACACTCATGAAGAAGAGCCGCGACCCGCTCGCGGGCTTCGGAAGCTTGCAAGAAGCGGTGCGTGACATGCTGGCAACCTGGCCGTTCGGCGAGCGCGAGGCCCTCTCCATCGCGGATTGGACGCCTTCGTGCAACGTTTCCGAGACCGCTGAGGAGTATCGGATCGAGGCGGAGCTGCCCGGCGTCAAACAAGAAGACCTCGAAGTCAACGTCGAGGACCGAGTGCTGACGCTTCGCGGTGAGCGCCGCGAAGAAAGGGAACATAAGGGGAAGAAAGTCCACCGCGTGGAGAGCTCGTATGGGAGCTTCATGCGAAGCTTCACGCTGCCCAACGATGCGGACGAAGACAAGGTCTCCGCGGAGTACAAGGATGGGCTGCTGAGCCTGCGGATTCCGCGCACGGCCCCGCAGGAAACCAAGGCGCGCACCGTCCAAATCAAGTCGTAGGACGAGATGGACACGGCAGAGCAGCGTCGTCGTATGGTGGAACGGCACGTGGAGGCCCGGGGCGTCCACCATGCGGGGGTGCTCAAGGCGATGCGTCACGTGCCGCGCGAAGCGTTTCTCCCCGCACATCTCGCGGAGTTCGCCTACGAAGACACGCCGCTTCCAATCGAAGAAGGGCAAACCATCTCGCAGCCTTTCATCGTTGCCGCCATGGCCGAGGCGCTCGAGCTCGGCCCCGAGGACCGGGTGTTGGAGATCGGGACAGGCTCCGGCTACGCAGCGGCGGTCCTTGGTGAAGTGGCCCGTGAGGTCTACACCGTCGAGCGCCATCGCTCGCTCGCCGAGCAAGCCGAGAGCAGGCTCAAGTCGCTCGGATACCGCAACGTGCACGTTCTATGTGGGGACGGGACCCTCGGGTGGCCGGAACAAGCGCCCTTCGATGCTATTTTGGTTTCCGCTGGGGGGCCCAACGTACCGAGTCTCCTTCTCGAGCAGCTCGCCCCCGGAGGCCGAATCGTCATTCCAGTGGGAAGCGACTTGCGAGACCAGCGCCTACTTCGGGTGACCAAGAAGCCAGACGGCACCACGAGCACCGAAGACCTCGGCGGCGTTCGCTTCGTGCCACTCATCGGCGCCGGCGGGTTTCCGGAGGGTGTTGGTGCGCCCAAGCCGACGACTCCTGCAGGACCGGCGTCCCCCATTGCGCATCTGATTCGAGAGGCCTGTCAGCCGATCACCGGCATCGATGACCTCGATCTCGGTCCGCTGCTCGATCAGATCGGCGATGCGCGGGTCGTGCTTCTCGGCGAGGCGACGCACGGGACTTCGGAATTCTATCGCATGAGGACCCGCATCACGGCCGAGCTCGTGATGCGGCGCGGCTTCAACATGGTCGCGATCGAAGGAGACTGGCCAGACGCAGCCCGAGTCGATCACCACGTTCGTGGCTTGAAGTTTCCGCTTCGCGACGATCTGACATTCACTCGCTTCCCTGCTTGGATGTGGCGTAATCGAGAGGTCGTCGAGCTGATCACTTGGCTCAAGTCACACAACGAGGTGGTGGAAGATCCACGACGCCGCGTCGGATTTCATGGTCTCGACCTCTACAGCCTCTACAAATCGCTCGATGCGGTTCTTCACTATCTGGACGATGTCGATCCCAAAGCCGCGAAGATCGCGAGGGAGCGCTACGCTTGTCTTTCGCCGTGGGAGCGCGACCCTGCGCTTTATGGGCGCGCCGCGATCACGGAGGGCTACGCGCGGTGTGAACGCCCCGTGGTCGACGTTCTTCGCGATCTCTTGGAGCATCGGCTCGACTACGCGAAGGCGGATGGCGATCGGTTCTTCGACGCAGCCTCCAACGCCCACTTGGTGGCTGCCGCCGAAGAGTACTATCGCGTGATGTACTACGGAGGCCCGGCTTCTTGGAATCTCCGCGACCAACACATGTTTGACACGCTCGAGCGGCTGCTCTCGTTTCGTGGACCCGACTCCAAGGCGGTCGTTTGGGCTCACAACTCGCATGTGGGCGATGCGCGTGCGACCGAAATGGGTGCCGCGCGCGGCGAGCACAACATCGGCCAATTGTGCCGCCAGGCGTTTGGTGATGAGGCCTTCTCCATCGGGTTCGGAACTCACACGGGCACGGTGGCTGCTGCAACCGACTGGGATGGTCCCATGCAAATCAAGAGAGTGAGACCCTCCCATCCGGCGAGTTACGAGCGCCTCTGCCACGATGCGGGCGTTGCGGCATTTCTGCTCGCTCTTCGGTATCCTGCGCGCGACTCCGTGCGCGAAGAGCTGGGGTCTCCTCGGCTAGAGCGGGCCATCGGCGTAATCTATCGACCAGAAACCGAGCTTCAGAGCCATTACTTTCAGGCTGCCTTGCCTTGGCAGTTCGACGCGTACGTTTGGTTCAACGAGACCCGCGCGGTAGAGGCGTTGGAGCTCGACGTCGCACGTGCCGAGATCCCGCATGTCTACGGATGAAGCGCATCTACGAGAGGAAGTGTCATGCCAAAGCAAACAGAGAAAGATGAGCCTACGCTGGATCAGGAAGTGGCCCATCTCAAGAAGCGGGTCGAGGCGCTCGAGGCACGCGTCACCGAGCTCGAAAAGGAGCTTCGAGAAACACAGGAGGCCGCCTTGGCGGACTAGCGCGCGATCAATAGGTAAAAGCCTCGTGGTGCGGCGGGGCGTGCATGGATGCGTTGAGAGCGCAAGATCTGCGCGTCGTTTTGATCTCTCGCAGCGATTGCGGGTGCGGCGACTCCGAGGATTGACCGGTCGGCAAACGCGACTGGCGACCTTGCGACAATCTCGAAACCTGCTGGTCAGGTGGGCGCCGCGGGCTTGGTGTCCGCGATACGGACCCTCTTGCGCAGAGGCGGTTGCGCCCAGGCCTGGGTGTCGCCCTACCGGCACGACTCCATCGCATTTCTGATCGACGCCGTGAGCACGCCGCATTGGAGCGGTTGCTTCGATGGATGGCAAGCACCGAAGTCGGAAAGAGCGTTTGCTCGGCGGCTCACGTTCACGCTGTCGAGATCGATGGTGCATTTCGATGGCAGGGGCATGGACCCGAAGGTGCGGCTGACGGCTGCGGGGTAGGTTCCATGGTCGAGCGTTAGTTTGAGCTCGACGGGTGCAGGCCTAACGACAGATGGACTGATCGGCGCCATCGTCTCGGGCATCGCGAGAAGCGACAGCGAAACGGCCCGGGCGACGGCACCAAGGCACCGCACCGCACGCCGCGTGAAATGGGATCCTGGAGCCTCCCGACTCGTGTTCTGAGAGCCAACTAAGAACGAACGCCCTCTTTGCGCAATTCGGCTCTCTGCTGTCCGGCCGGGTTTCCCAAGAGCGGTACTCCGGTGCGATCATTCGCCCGGCTCTTGGCTGGAACTCCGAGGAGGAAGCTATGGCCCTAGGCAACGAGGTTGCGGCTGAGTTCATCGGTACGTGCTGGCTCGTGTTTGGCGGCTGCGGCAGCGCGGCGCTCGCGGCGGGCAACGCCGATTGAGTCAGCAGATCGTGTGCGCCGCCGAGTTGCTAGTGGACTACGATTCCACCTGCGCCGCCTGCACCGCCCGTGCCGCCGCAGCTGTCCGCCGGTGCGTCGAAGCGTTCGCCATAGCCTGGGCCGTCACCGCTCGCATTGTTGCCTGCCTCCACCCAGGCGCCGGTGATCTCTTTGTCACCCGCGCCGAACGTTCCGTAGTGGCCTTTGAGGCCGTCGTACTTGTAGACCTCAGCATCAGCGAATTCCAAGACGACGTTGGAGAGCTGTTTGCACGAAACTACGTGGAGCGCATGGCATTCGAAACGCCAAGCGGCGGGTGCCGTGGGTCCGCCGCTCGAGCAGTCCAACATGCAACCCTCGCCATCGCCGTCGCCTCCAGTCGGACACGCGACGAGCGAAACGAGGCTGAGCATTGAACTGATGTTCAGTTTCTGACGAATCATGCCGTGGAGGTTAGGCGCAACACTCGACTGAGAGAAGCGACGCCAGCGACGTTCTGCGGTTCATTTGAGTCAGCTCACAACTCGAGACAAGAACGCAGCGTTGCAGCGTGGGTGCAGCAAGCTTGCTCGGCGCAAAAACCGTTCGCTCATCATGCAGCTCGCGCAAGCTTTGCACGAGCTGTAACGCGTTGTCGCTGCGCGGCTCAAGTTGTCATTTTCTTGGTTACAGATGTCGACTTTTGTGGTTTTGATCGCGTTGGCCCGTTGGAAAGTCGAGGGAGGTGTCATGTCGAAGAAGAGCCGCAATCGAAAACCCGAGCGCCCGCACCTAGCATCATTTTCAAGCGTCGATCGACGAAGCTTCTTGAAGATCACGGGAGCTGCAGGCGTGAGCGCCACTATCCCGTTTGCAGCGTGGAACAATCGTGCGCGCGCCATCGTCCTCGCGCCAGGGCTTTCCGATCCGGCGATTCAACCAAAGTTCACCTCGGCGCAAATCGTCCCCAACGCGCTCGACCCGGGTTTCATCTACAACCTCAAGGGCAACAAGATCAAAGTCGCCGTTGGACAGTCGGTCCAAATGACCGGCTTGGTTGAAACGCTTGCCGACGGTAGCGCCGGTGCGCCCGTGCCGACTACGGTCTGGGGCTACGGTGACAATCAATTCTATACCTGGCCCGGCCGAACGTTCGAGGCGCGCAGCGGCGTGCCCATCGAAGTGAAGTGGGAGAACCGCCTCATCGATGCGCTCGGCGCACCTCTCCCCATGCCCGTTACGAGCTTCGGTCGATCGGTGATCGACACGAGCCTGCACTGGGCGTACAGCCTGCAGGGCTACGAGGCATTTTCAGCCGCGGCGGACGGCGTGCCGATCGTTCCCCATGTGCATGGTGGGCATACGGACGACATCTTCGACGGCAACCCCGAATACTTCTTCAGCCCCGGCTACGCGATCCGCGGCCCCAAGTGGGTGGAGAAGAAGTACATCTACAAAAACGATCAGCCCGCCGGCACCGTTTGGTACCACGACCATGCGCTCGGTATCACTCGGCTCAATGTCTATGCGGGGATGGCAGGCTTCTTCATCATCCGGGATGACATGGATACGGGACGACCCGACAACCCGCTCGGTCTGCCCGCCTATCCGTATGAGGCAGCGTTCGCGATCCAGGACCGCATGTTCCACGCCGACGGAAGCCTTTTCTACCCGGCGTATCCGGGCGATCCCTTCTACGACGACTTCATCACCGGCGAAGGCGCAGTGCTTCCCACGTCGCAGTTCCCTGGCGGCGGCCCCACGGGGCTAGCGGAGTTCTTCGGCGATCACATGCTCGTCAACGGAATCATCTGGCCCAAGATGGACGTCGAGCCGCGCAACTATCGGCTTCGATTCCTCAACGGCTGTGACAGCCGTTTCTTGGTCGTGCGCTTCCGCGCGGTATCCGCGGGCGAGACCACACTCGCAAACGCGGGAGCGCCGCTTCAGTTCCAAGTCATCGGCAGCGATCAGGGCTTGGCCTCGCAGGCGACTGCCGTCGACACGCTCGTCATGGAGACCGGCTCTCGATACGATCTGATCTTCGACTTCTCGGGGCTTCAAGGTCAGCGCATCATCATGGAGAACATCGCTGGCGACACGCCGTTCGGCTTCTCGTTCGGAGACGATCTGGACCCCGTCGAGGACGTCTTCGAGAACCGACAGACCGACCGTGTCATGGCCTTCGACGTCGGGGGCGGCCCCTCGGTGATGGATGGATTCAATGCGGCGCTCATCAACCAGTACGCCGTGAACGCAAACGAAGTCGACCGCGTTCGAAAGGTCGCCTTGTTCGAGGGCACGGACGAGTATGGACGTCTCCAGCCATTGCTCGGCACTGCAGAGCCGGCGACCGACTACCTCGGCAACCCGGTCAACTGGCCCAACACGCCTGCCTATGTGAATGCAGGCCTCGTCGGCCAGATGGACGGCAGCATCGCCTGGCACAGCCCGACCACCGAAAACCCAGCCCTCGAATCCACCGAAGAATGGCATGTCGCGAACGTCACCGGCGATGCACACCCCGTGCATTTGCATCTGGTGCATTTCGACGTTCTCGGTCGACACGCGATCGTCTGGGACAGCGCAACGAACGAAGACGACCGCGTCCTCGATCCCGAAGGCCTCACAACGCCTGCGCCGAATGGCGACGGAACCTATTTGGTGACGCAGCCCGTGGTCCAGCACAACGGCCTGCTCGGCAGTGGCTTTCGCATCGTCAATCTAACGTACGATGAGAACGCAACCGTCGATCCGAACGATGGAGCCGCCGGGCCCTACGTAGAGAACGCCCCGAAGGACATGGTCGCCGCCCTTCCCGGCCAAGTCACTCGCATCAAAGCGACCTTCGACAAGCCTGGGCGCTATGTCTGGCACTGTCACATCTTGTCCCACGAGGACCACGAGATGATGCGCGTGCTGCACGTGGGCCCGGGCGCCTGATGTACGTAGTCAGAAAGCTGCTGCGGAAGAACCCGCCAAGCCCCGAGCGGCGCGAACGGAGACTTCCGGGCGCTGAGACTAGTTGATGCGCAAGAAGAGAAACCGGCTGCGGTTCGAGATCGCTCCACCGAGCTCGCCGTGCACGGAGGTCGTCGCGGAGAACCCGGCGCCGCCTTCGGCGCGCGCGATTTCGCGGCCATCGGAGAGTGACAAGGCGAGCAGCGAACCCTGGGTTTCGCCATAGATGACCGCCCCGTCTCCGTCACGATGGGCGGGGTCGGCACACCGCGTTCGGGTGCCTTCTCCCACTGCACTTCACGGGTGCGCAGTTCCATCAACGAGATGCCGCGGCGTGCCGAGGAGATGGCCAGCATGCGCCCCGCAGCCGCCAGACCCGTGAAACTCAATCCAACCAGGGCGCCACGACGGCTGCAACAGCCCGAAGCCACAACCCAATCGCCCTTGCCCCAATTAGAAAAGGGGCGCCCCGGCACGGGACGCCCCTTTTGGAAGGCGGCATTCAGAAGCGATAAGCCACCCGGCTTCGGCGCGGCCTATCGCCCTCGACATTGAGTGTCGCATGGCCAGGCGGCGCTTGTACGGTGCGCGTCGCTTGGCACGGTTTCAGCTCAGAGACACGGGGGCGGAGTCCAGGGTGGCGGGACCCCAATTGTTGCGTCGAACAGCGAGAAGAACCACGCGTCCTCCGGTTGGTTGTTCTCGTAGCAATTGCCGTGATACGGCCGGTCGTCGCCCGGTAGCCCGACGAAGCTCGCCGGCAGTGTGAGCAACGTCAGTTCCGCAGCGAAGTCCGGGAACGGGTTGCCGGGATCCGGGTTCGTTCCGTTGTTGACGAGGATGTTGTCGGCGACGCGATTGTCTTCAGCCGCCTGGTCCAAGAGGTACTCGAGCGTGACGGTGGGATCAACCGAGCAGGCAAACGGAGTCCCCTCGAAGGGAAGGCAATAGTCGACGACGGCAATCCCAACAAAGTCGTTATTCTCGACCAGATTTCCCGAAATTACTCCGTCGTCCGCCCCGACGTAGAGGACGCCTTGCCCCTTCGGGATGAAGGAGAGAACGGAACCGGGCCGAGCGCCATTTGGCCTGTTGTTGTCGTGGAACCAGTTGTTCACGAGATCGATGCGCTTGGCGCTATCCTTGTTGTCGTAGATGTCCGGCAGGAGCAGGATCGCGGCGCCGATCGTGTTGTTTCTGCCCTCGTTGTCGATCACTCGGATGTCGTCGCTGTTTGAGACCTCGATGCCGTTCGTGCTGTTCTCGACGAGGTTGCCGATGACGAGGACGTTCTCGGAGGTCTCGACCCATAGCGCGCTATCCAAGTCCGAACCCGTGGAGTAGCTGTTGCTGATGACGCCGTTCTTCGACAGCACGGGGAAGATTCCATAGTTCCTGTTGTCGATCGATCTAATGTTGTCGAACACGAAGCCGTCGACGTGCTCGGTGAAGAACCCGTTGTTCCTGAAGCCTTGGACCTCGATGTTCCTCACTTCGATATCGTAGAGCCAAGGATCGTCGTCCATCGGGATCACGGTCGGCACGTTCGGATGAAGGGGGAAAGGCGGCCCCATGTCCGTGTGACAGCCCATGCAGTCGGTCCGCTCGACCTCCGCCGAACCCACGGGCTGGGCCGCTGCCGGAACCTCCGGCGGCACAATGACGATTCCATTGCGCTGATCACCCGTCCTCCTGATGATCACGCGCTTCTTTTCGTTGTCGCTGCTCGACTTGCTTTGGCCGACCAGATGGATGCCGCTCTTGGTGATGTTGAGCGCGTTTGTCGGGTTACAGGGTTCTTCGTAGATGCCAGCGTGGACGTAGATCTTGGTGCCCTCTTGGGCCATATCGAGGGCCTCCTGGATGGACTGGCCCTCCTTGACGACGATCGAGCTTCGCTTGATCTGGCCGGGGGGAATCGGGTCGTGGCCCCCGTCACAATCGTCACCGCCTGTGCCCCCAGCGCCGCCGCCGCCCATGCCGCCCATGCCGCCCATGCCGCCCATGCCGCCCATGCCGCCGCCGCCACCTGGATCGAGGGGGCCAATGTCGTTGGGTGGTAGTTGGTTCTCTACGGGAGCCGCGCCTGTGCTGTAATAGGTGTTGAACGGTCCGTCGGTCCAGCCAGGTTGCGTGCTGGCGTTGATTTCGGTCAAGTCGCTACTACCGGTGGGGTCGAAGTCGGAGTCGAGCGTCTCAACGCAGATGAACGCCTCCACGTTGCTGACGCCCCCACCGTCGGTGTCGCAGGCCGCGTTCTCGAGTGCCTCCAAAATGCTCCAGCCGTACGCGTTGAAGGGCTGCTGACCATTCGGGTTGACGTGACACAGCTGACAAACGGCGTTGTCACCCGAAGCGGAAGGCGGATTGTAGAGATCCTGCCAGTCGCTCAGTATACCGTTGAATGCAGCCGCCGGAGCCGGGCCCATGAACCAGACAGCAAATGCAACGCTCGCGAGGAGCAAACACGAAGTCCGAAGCTTTCCAAGAACCGATGCACGCATGATCCCTCCGCTGCGCAGGGGGTAGCGGGTCGGGGGCTGCTTGCCGACGATCCATCTGCGCGGGCCAATCCAGTACCACGGCCTGGCTGATACGATCAATGGCCAAATTCGGGCGCTCGCGAACGAAGCTGGCCTCGCCAGAGCGTTACTGCCAGTTGGTTGTGGCGCTTTCGCCAGCCGCGCCGTCGGCGCCGCTGCCGAGCGTAGGAAGAACAAACGCCCTGTCCGCGTGGCGTCCCAGGCGACGTAACAAGTTACTCCTGCGCGATTAGGCACCCAATCGCGGAACCAATTAGAAAAGGGGCGACCCGGCACGGGACGCCCCTTTTGGAAGTTCGCTAGCCACGCGACGATTGCTCGTCGCGTGGTTGTGTGTGCGCGAATACGTCGCGCACATCACGACCGCCTTTGTCTGGATTTCGAGCTCG
>JAHEEE010000129.1 GCA_024640845.1 Myxococcales bacterium
GATGCGATGTCGTGCGGCTGCTCCCCTAGGTATGGGTAGAAGTAGGCATCGAGAATCAGCACGCCGTTGCGCACGACCTGCACGCTGTCGATCGGAAGGTTCTCGTCGTCGATCCGTTCGATGACGGACGCAAGCTCGGCCGAGTCGAAGCCCTGTTGCTCTGGTGGCGACGTAGCCCACTCATCGCCTTCCGTCTGTGAGCTGGACTGACAACTGAAACACGCCCAGGCGAGCAGTGCGCTTCCGCACGCAAGCAACTGGAATCGCCGCCGTGCAGCGCTCATATCCGCATGATAGGGGCGCGCCGCGTAGAAGTCTATGCGCCCCGTTTTTCAAAGGATTTGGCAAAAACCGGTCGCTCGTCTAAACATTTGCCGCAAGCCTGCGTCAACGGGACATGAAAGCAGCACGGCGCGGGAGACCGGAATCCGGAGAGCAGTCGATGGTGAGGAACAAAGTGGCGAGCACAGCGGTGGTCGCGGCAGTGCTCGTGGGATCGTGGGCGTTGGCTCCAAGCTCCGAGGCGCAGGTCGACAACGATCCTGCCGCCAACAACACGCTGACGCTCGAAGTCACCGGAGTCCGGAAGGCCGAGGGGCGAATGGCGTGCGCGCTCTTTTGGCAGAACAAAGGGTTTCCGCGAAAACATCGCCGCGCGCTTCGTCGCACCTGGGTCGACGTCGAAGGAGAGACAGTGAAGTGTGTGTTCAAGCGCACGGGCCTCGGGGAGTATGCGGCGTCGGTATTCCTAGACCTCAACCTGAACGGCAAGCTCGACACCAACGCGATTGGAAGCCCGTCCGAGCCTTGGGGCGTGTCGCAGAATGCGAAGGCCAAACGCTTTGGTCCACCGCTCTACAAGGACGCGAAGTTCGAATACCGAGGGGGTCCCGTGACGATCCCTATTGAGCTAGTTTACGAGTGACCGCGCCATGATAGGACCCGACGGATTCCTCAAGGATTCGCCGTCTGCGGCTTCTCGACCGGCGAAAATCTTTCGGCAGGCTCCCGGTCGCTCTGGGTTTTTGCGCGCGCGTGCATCGCAGTGAGGAAGCGCAAGCTTCCATCGAGCATTCGGGCCGTCCGCGGCGAAGCGAAGACGTCGAACGCGTGCTGAGCGCCACGGAGCTCGGCGTAAGTCACCAGGGCGCGGGAAGCCTCCCCGAGCAAATGCGCGAACAGCCGGGCATCTTCGACCGGAGCCAGTGTGTCTCGGTCGCCGTGGACGATGAGAAACGGGGGAGCGCCCTCGTGCACTCGGTCCATCGGCGAGGCGCGGTAAAATTTCTCTGGCTCCGTGTCGAAGAACGCCTTCATGATCAGCGGCTCCAGCATCCGTGTGCGAAACCGATCGTTCATGGTGCCGAGGCGGTTGGTGAAGTCGTAGACGCCGTACACGGGCATGGCCGCCTGGACGCTCGTGTCCGCATCCTCGAAACCGGATTGGTATTCCGGATCGTTGGCGGTTAGCCCCATCATGGCCGCCAGGTGTCCCCCGGCCGACCCACCCGTCACCGCGATGAAATTGCGATCCACCCCATATTCGTCCGCGTGGTCGCGAATCCACTTGAGTGCGTATTTCAGGTCGACGAGATGATCGGGCCACGTGGCTCCTGGGCTGAGGCGGTAGTTCACGTTGAAACATACCCATCCGTTTGCCGCGAGATGGCCGATCAAGGGCCACCCTTGTTCTCGCTTGTCGCCGATGATCCACGCACCGCCGTGGATCTGTATGATCGCCGGGCGGTTCTGACCCCGCTCGCGAGGCATCGCGACGTCCAGGTGCAACCGCTTCCCGGCGACCTCTCGATAAAGCACATTACGCACGACTTCGACGCCCCGCCGGGAAAAACGAAAAGGCATCAACAATCGCGAGACCGGCAGCCTTCTGGCGTCATCGAGGTCGGGTAGCCCCGAGAGCGCGTCGTCGAACACGTCCTGTGCTCGTCGCCCGTCGTGAAAGAGCACGAGCAAACCGAACCAAGAGGCGAGAGTGATGCACATGCCCGCGATCCCGGGCCAACTGGACAAAGCACCAAACTGGACGAACACGAATGTGGCGACCGCCTGCCAAACGATGTGGTGAAGCGCGAGCTCGGCCGTGAGCCATGAACCTAGGAAACTCGGAACGAACAGGGCGGGAACTCGACGAACCGGGATGAAGGCATTCAACGTGAACACCGCCCCCATCACGCTGATGCCGAGGAATAACCACGCAATGACGGTCTCGCTAATCCACATCGATTCTGGCCTTCTAGCATGTTCCGCGATAAACGGTGGCGCATGGCCGATCCGGAGCTCTCGTACTCGCGCTTGACGCATCTTCCCGAGCGCCCCATCCAACGGCTGCAGCGGCCGCTGATCGCTTTCACGCATATCGAATCGGCGAGCGGAATCGTGCTGCTCGTGTGCACGGCGGTCGCGCTGGTCGCCGCAAACTCTTCGTTTGCCGAGGCCTATGCGGCGTTTTGGAACAAGGAGTTCAGCCTATCGATCGAGGGCTTCGAGCTTGCCTATCCGCTTTGGTATTGGGTCAACGATGGGCTGATGCCGATCTTCTTTTTCGTGATCGGCCTCGAGATCAAACGCGAGCTCATCACCGGTGAGCTGAGTGACCCCAAGAAGGTCGTATTGCCCGTGGCGGCTGCGATAGGCGGGGTCGCGGTGCCGGTTGCCATCTATCTGGCCTTCCAGGGAGGCGAGCCCGGGCAAAGAGGCTGGGCCGTCCCGATGGCCACGGACATCGCGTTCGTCGTGGGCTGCCTTTCGATACTCGGGCGGCGGGTTCCGCACGGGGTCACCGTCCTCATGCTCTCGTTGGCGATTGTCGACGACTTGGCAGCGGTGCTCGTCATCGCGCTGTTCTACACGACGAGCATCAAGATGACCTGGCTCGCCGGAGCGGCGGGCGGCCTGGTGGTGGTTGCAGTGATGAACCGCCTCGGTATCCGCCGGATCGGGCTGTACGCGGTCGCCGGCACGGGGGTTTGGCTCTGCACTCTCAAATCCGGCATTCACCCGACGATCGCAGGCGTTGCGCTAGGACTGATGACCCCGGCCGTGCCTTGGCTGGGTGGGCCCAAGTTCATGGGCTTTTTGCGGCACACCGATGAGACCTTGCGCAACGAAGAGACGACGCTTGCAAAGGCCCAGCTGATGGTCGCCAACCTGGCTTTCGCTTCGCGCGAGGCGGTGTCGCCGCTAGCCCGCATCGAACGATCGCTACATCCCTGGTCCGCGTTCGCGATTATGCCGGTGTTTGCCCTCGCCAACGCTGGTGTGCCGGTCGCGGTCGAGAGCATCGGCACACCAATCGGGCTTGCGGTTGCCGGTGGGTTGTTCTTCGGGAAGTCCATTGGGATCTTCGGTGCCTCCTGGATCACCGTGAAGCTCGGGTGGGCCACGCGGCCGGCGGGTGTCACCTGGCCGATTCTCGGTGGTGCGGCATTCCTCGGCGGGATCGGTTTCACCATGGCCCTTTTCATCGCATCGCTAGGCCTGTCGGGCGACCTGTTGGTGGGAGCGAAGATCGGCGTCATCATTGGCTCATTCTGCAGTGCGGTCGTCGGCATGTTGATCCTCGTCGCGGTCACCAAAAAGGCCTGATGCGGACTTGTGTTCCTTTGGTCGTCGTCCTCGTCCTCCTATCGTGGGCCGACATCGGCCAGGCGGAGGATGCGCCGGTCTTCTACTCGTACAAAGGCGACTCCGGGAGAACCGTCTACGTCAATCGATTTTCGATGGTGCCACCTGAGAAGCGCTCCCAAGCGCGCGCTGTGGATCTCTCCAAGGTCGATCTCCACGAGGAGCTCGCGGAGGAGCTCGCCGATGCGGTCGAGGACGAGCTCCGCCACTTGAAGGAGTCCGACCCGTGTAACCAGGCGCGGAGCGAGGAGAGCGCAGGCCCGTGGAAACACGTTTGGCGGCGTCACGGGCCCTGGATACTCGCCAGCTTCGCTGCAATCATTTTGTTGATGATGACACCGTGGATGGTGGCACGGACCCCGCCTGGCGCGTGGTCGAGGTTGCTCATGGTCGCACTGCCCGCGCTTGCGACGACCGCATTGCTCGCGGTTTCGGCGACCCGCGCCGCGAGCTCGCTCGAAGCGGTGGAGGAGTTGGTCAGGCTTTGCGACGCCAACGAAAAAGAGGCTTCACCTCGGAAGCAGCTGGTCCGTCTCAACGACATGCACGGCTACATCGAGCAGCTTTATCGGGAGCGACACGAGCAAATTGAAGGCCTGGGTAAGATGAAATGAGTAAGCCAATCGACACCCGAGATGAAACGAAGTGTCCGCTTTGCGGGAATGCCAACGAGTGCGCGATCGCTGCCGGTCGCCCGCCGGAGTCGTGCTGGTGTATGACCGCTTCGATGGATCCCGCAGCACTTCAATCGATCCCCGTGGAAGCGCAGGGCAAAGTCTGTATCTGCGCTCGGTGCGCCTCCGGCGCGTCAGTGCCCGATTGAGGAGTCGTCAGCCGACCGCGGCGGTCGGGCCGCACGGGTTGCACTTGTTGGCGAGCTCGTCGTGCTCGACTTGAATAGTCGCGTGGGCGATTGCGAATCGTTCGGCGAGTGTGCGATTGGCCGCGTCGATGATGGTCTGGTGGTCGGCGTCTTCCGCGATGACCAAGTGAGTCGTCGCGATGTTTCTGCCACTCGTCAGCGACCAAACGTGCAGGTCGTGCGCGTCTAGCACACCGGAGATCCCTT
>JAHEEE010000130.1 GCA_024640845.1 Myxococcales bacterium
ATCAACGTTGCGATGCGGGATGATTTCAAGTGCCAGTATTGCGGGATTCGTCATCGGCTGCGCGGGCTCACCTACGATCACGTCATCCCGAAATCTCAGGGCGGTAAGACCAACTGGGAAAACATCGTGATGGCCTGCTACGCCTGCAACGAGAAAAAGGGAAATCAGACGCCGAAGCAAGCCGGCCTCCGGCTTCGTCGTCCGCCGGTCAAGCCGCGGTGGTTGCCCGTCGTCGCCTTCCGGATCGATTCGGCAACGTCGATCCCCGAGGCCTGGGCCAACTGGGTGTACTGGCACGGGCGTTTGGAGAGCGACCCGTAGCGGGCTTCACCAACTGCTCGAGGAGCCACCGCCTCCGAAGCTTCCTCCGCCACCGGAGAATCCGCCGCCGCTCGAAAAGCCACCCCCGGAAGACCATCCACCGCCAGTCGACCAAGCTGACCGAGAGCGGCCCGAGCGCCCGGCGCGGGACTGCCTTTTCCTCCGACGACCGAAGAAGAAC
Organism: Myxococcales bacterium; assembly: GCA_024640845.1. Classification (GTDB taxonomy): domain Bacteria; phylum Myxococcota_A; class Polyangia; order Polyangiales; family Houyiibacteriaceae; genus SG8-38. The sequence continues at coordinate 503 of JAHEEE010000130.1, forward strand.
CACACGATCGGCGCCACGAGGAGCCAGCCCACGACGAAGAACGGCGCTGCCGATGGCGCCACCGCCGTCATGCCGCCGACGAAGAAGAACGGGATCAGGAAGAGGTAGAGAAACCATTGAAACGGATTGGTGCCCACGACCACGAGCACGAATGGGATCAGGAACGCGAGCCAGAGCAAACCAAAGAAGCGCGGCGGCATGTCGTTTGGCATCGCGCTCTCGGTTGGCGGCGGCAGTGTGCTAGTGCCCCGGACCAAGCCGTCGATCGCATCGACCGCGGTAATGACGCCCCCATCGAAGTCTCCCGCGCGGAATCGGGGCCGAAGGATCTGATCGAGGATCCGCTTGGTCATGATGTCGGTGAGCGTGGGTTCGAGCCCATACCCGACCTCGATACGCATCTTTCGATCGTTCTTCACGATCAGGAGCAGCGCGCCGTCATCTTGATCGGCGCGCCCTAGCGCCCATGTCTCGGCGACGCGCAAGCTGTACTCCTCGAGCCCCTCTCCTCCAAGGCTGTCGATCGTCAGGACCACGACCTGCGCGCCGGTGTCGTCTTCGAGGCGGCCGAGCTTCTCTGCGATGTGCGCCTCTGCCGCGGGCGACAAGAGCGCTGCGCGATCATTGACTCTCCCGCTGAGCTCCGGGACGTCGAGGGCCAAGGCCGTCGTGGCGCCGAGCCAAGCGAATATCACGAGAAGCCAGGCGCGGGTGTCAATCATCGCGAAACCTCGGCTGGTTCGAGAGCTCGTTCACCGTGTCCTCGGATAGACCATGTGCTCTGAGCAGCGACGCGCATTGGTCGACGGCTTTGATGAGCGCAGGCGCCGGCGCGCCGGTCCGGATTCCCGCAGAGATGCTCGCCGCGATCTCGTCCCATGCACCGGCATTCACGCGCTCGACGATACCGTCGTCCGGCAGGACCAGGACTCGATGCTCGAACAGGGCGACGAAAATCAGAACACCCGTGCGTCCGGCGGTGGCGAAGACGCTCTCTTCGATGAAAGCCTCCGCAGCCCGCCCCCTTGTCCGGCTCGAGAGCACTTCGTCGCCGACGAGCCGTCGAGCGAGGCCTTCGAACCGGCTCACGAGCCAGCCCGCGAGGAGGCCGAGCTGGAGCCCGATCAGCAGCCACAGGTAGTCGGGTGCTCCCCAGCCACCGAAAAGCCACACGGCGATGGCCGCGCAAGCCGCTCCTGCGGCGCCGCCGATGAGCGCCCCTTTCCAAGCCACCTCTGGGTATGGGTCGCAACGCTCGACGACGTACACGACGAGCTCTCCGGACGTCCGGCGTTCGGCATCCGCCGTAGCGGCGCGAATGGCTTCGCGATCCTCGTCCGAAAAGAAGGTTGCGATTCGGCTTGCCACGACCCGCGCTAGAACTCGACCTGCGGCGGCTCCTCGGCCCCAGGTTTGGCTTCGAAGTAGGGCTTGTCCTCGAAGCCCATGATGTTCGCAAGCAGGATCGTCGGGAAGCGCCGACGGGTCTTGTTGTAGGCGAGTGTCGCGTCGTTGAAGCGCTTGCGCTCGACGGAGATGCGGTTTTCGGTGCCTTCGAGCTGTGCTTGCAAATCCCGGAACGCGTCGGTGGCCTTGAGCTCAGGGTAGCGCTCCACCACGACCAGCAATCGCGACAGGGCCGAGGAAAGTGCAGACTGCGCGGCTTCGAACTGCGCTAGCTGCTCTGCACTGGGCGCCTCATCAAAGCTCACCTGGCCGACTTTGGCACGCGCTTCGACGACCTTCGTCAACGTCTCTTGCTCGAAGCCGGCTGCCCCTTTCACGGTGGCAACCAGATTCGGAACTAGGTCGGCGCGTCGCTGATAGACGTTCTCGACCTGGCTCCAAGCACCCTCGACGCTTTCCTCGAGCTCGACGAGGCGATTGTAGCTCCCCACACCCGTTGCCACGAGCGCGAGCCCGATCACCAAGAGCACCCCACATCCGATCACACCTCTGCTCATGCGCCCTCCTTGCCTACGCGCGACAATGTGTGTGCCTCGAGGCTAGATGTCGAGCCGGTCGCCCCTTACCGGTGTCAGCACCTTGGGGAAGCCTCGCTCTTCGAGGAGGGCCTTCAGCGTTTCTCGCGGTTGGTGTTCTCCGTGGACCAAGGCGACCTGGCGAAGCGGGCCGGCCTCTCGGACCGCCTCCGCATAGGCGAGGAGGTCGTCCTGACCGGCATGCGCGCTGAACCCGTTCAGGACCACGACCTCGGCGTGCCGCTCGCGCTCGACCCCGAAGATCCTTACGCGGGTTCGCTGCTCGACGAGCCGCCGGCCTAGAGTGTGCTGCGCTTGGAAACCGACGATGAGCACGGCGTTCTTTCGATTTCCGATCGTCGCCACCAAGTGATGGACCACACGGCCGAACTCGCACATGCCGCTCGCGGAAATGACCACCGCGGGTTCGTCGCTCTGGTCGATGGCTTTCGAATCCTCGACGGAGGACACGTACCGGAGCCCTTGGAAATCGAACGGCGAGTCGCCTGTGGTGAGGATCTCCCGGGCGTGTTGGTCGAAACACTCCGGGTGGATTCGAAAGACGTCGGTCAGCTTCACGGTCAGCGGTGAGTCCACATAGACCGGAATGCGCGGCAGACGCCCCTGCTCCTGGAGCTGCTTCAGAGCATAGATGACCTCCTGCGCTCGCTCGAGCGCGAAAGTGGGCACGATGACCTTGCCTCCCCGCGCGACCGTCCGTTCGATGACCTCGAGGAGCTCGTCTTCCATCTGCTCGATCGGATCGTGGTTCCGATCGCCATAGGTCGACTCCATCAGAAGGCAGGCAGCCCCCGGTGGCACTTCGGGGTCGCGCAGGATCGGCATGTTCTTGCGTCCGAGATCGCCCGAGAACACGAGGCGCCGGCGCTCGCCGACGACGTCCACATCGAGGGCGACCATCGCGCTGCCGAGCACGTGCCCTGCGTCGTAGTAGGTCAGCTCTACGCCCTCGGCAATGGCAATAGGCTTGTGATAGGGCACGCTCACCATGAGCTCGAGCGTGCCGACGACGTCCTTCTGATCGTACAGTGGCTCGACGGGGTCCATGCGCGCGCCGTTGCGCTTGATCTTCTTATTGATGTACGCCGCGTCCTGCGCCTGGATTTCGGCGGAGTCCTCCAGCATGGCCGCGCAAAGGTCGCGTGTCGCAGGCGTGCAATAGATCGGACCGCGGTACCCTTGACGGTAAAGCCGGGGCAGGGCGCCCGAGTGGTCGATGTGCGCATGCGACAGCACCATGACGTCGATGTTCCTTGCGCGAAAACCGAGATCCCGGTTCCGCACGATGGTTTCGGAGCGACGACCTTGGAAGAGGCCGCAATCCAGCAGCACGCGGGCTTTCCCGGTGTGCACGATGTGGCGCGATCCGGTTACGTCGCCCCCGACCGCGCCGACGAATTCAACCTGCACGCAGAACCTTCCTCATACGATCGCCGATGAACTCGCGAACAATCGGGTCATCGGATTCGAGAAAGGTCTCGGGCGCCCCCGTGGCACTGATGCGGCCGTCGTGTATCAGGGCGAGCCGGTCGCTGATCGCAAACGCGGCCTTGAGATTGTGCGTCACGACCACAGACGTGACGTTGAGGGTTTGTTGAAGTCCGAGGAGCAATCGATTCACGCGGGTGACGTTGATCGGGTCGAGGCCCTCGGCAGGCTCGTCGTAAAAGATGATTTCGGGCCGAACCGCGACCGCGCGTGCCAGGGCCACACGCTTTCGCATGCCGCCTGACAGATCGGACGGAGCCATCTGCTCGATTCCGGGAAGCGCGACGAGCGATAGGGTCTCCGCGACTCGCTTTGCGAGCTCTTCTTCGGTCATCGACGTTCGTTCTCGCAGCGCATAGCAGACGTTCTCGAAAACATCGAGCGAGTCGAAGAGCGCGGATTCCTGGAAGAGCATGCCGATGCGCTGTCGCGTCTCGAACCATTGCTGTTCCGTCTGTCCGGTGACCTCTGCGCCGTCGAAGCGGATCGTGCCGGCATCGGGTTCGACGAGGCCCATCATGGCCTTGAGCAGGATGCTCTTACCCGACCCGGACTCTCCGATGATCGTGACCACCTCGCCTGCGTAAATGTCGAGGTCGAGCCCATCGAGGACGACGTTGCGACCGAATGCCTTCTTGAGGCCTCGCACCTCGAACAATGCCATGGCGCTCCGTGCTCAGCCCTTT
>JAHEEE010000074.1 GCA_024640845.1 Myxococcales bacterium
GACGACACCTTGATGATCGACGGCTTTTCGCCGAAATCAATCGCGCTCAGCACCGGAGCCGTGACGCACGTGCCGAATACCGCCGTGGTGCCCCCAACCCGAAGTCCCAACGGCCGTTTCTCCGTCCGAGGCGTCCGCGTGACTTGCGCAGGCTTCGAGGCCGAGGTCGGCCCTGTGCTCGGGAAGCGCACCCATCGCGTGTTGATCGATCGGCGCGCCGGGACCGTGCCTTGCCAGACTCCCGTCGACCGACCTGCATCCGTATTCGAATGGGCCGTCCTCGGCTGGGCTCCGCAAGGCTTGGTCGCGGCGTCAGGCGACCTACTCCGCATCGTGCCCCTGAATGAGCTTGGGAAACCCGCTGGGCAACCGCTCGACTTGGCGCCTGGCAGCCCCTTGCCGGCCCCGATTCGAGGCGCGCGCATCACCCCCGACGGGGGGCGCTACGTGATCCCGCACGCCGAAGGTGTCGTCGTTCGGGACTGGCGCAAAGGCGGTGCGGGTCTTTGGCTTCGACCGGCCGAATGGGACGCGGTTTCGGGCACGCTTCGAGCGATCGCGATCAGCCCCGACGGGAAGCGTATTGCGGTGCAAAAAGGCAGCGAAATCCGGCTGATCACCTGGTAGCGGAGGCCGACTGTGAAGGGGGATCGGCGGTGGTATAGTCCCGACGCTTTGCGTGCTTCTCTGCGACCCCCGTGGGCTCTCCCGCTGCTGCTCGCGATGGCTGCGTGCAGCGGTCCGCGGGCGAAGCCCTCGACGCCCTGCATGTCAGACACGGAATGTCGGGCTGACCGAATCTGCCACGAGGGCAAGTGCCGTTTCGTCGAGGAGGTCCTCGAAGAGCTCACGATGCCGCCAGCACCCGAGGCGCCCGGTGTCATGCCGCGGAGCGCGAACGGCTTCATGGGCGACGCCGCCCACACCGGGCGGAGCGAGAATCGAGGGCCATCGAAAAGCCCGTCTCCCGCGTGGCGCTACCAGACGGGGGCGCGAGTTTTCGCGTCTCCGGTGCTCGGGCACGATGGCACGATCTATGTCGGCTCACTCGACGGGCAGTTCGTCGCCCTCAACCCAGATGGTTCATTGAAGTGGCGGTACTCCGCAGGTCAGAAAATCTATCCTAGCGCGTTGGTCGTGGGGACGTCGGTAATCTTCGGCACCCACCGAAAGGAGCTGGTGTCGCTGTCCCTCGAGGGAGAACCCCGTTGGAAGCTGCCAGTTCAAGACGTAGTCGACGCGTCCGCCACGCTGGGCCCGGATGGCAGGCTCTACATCGTGGCCAACGGCGCGTATGCAGTGGACCTTCTCGGACGCCTGCGCTGGCACAGGCCCACCGCGGGCCATGTGAGAACCGCCCCGGTCATCCATCCAGCTCGCCTCGTGATCATCGGGACGACCGAGGGAACGCTGCTCGCGCTACGACCCGATGGGAGCGTCGCTTGGGAGGTGCCACTTGGAGGCGCCATCGAGGGCGCCGCCTCCGTGGATGACGACGGCCGCATCTATGCCGGCACGGGCCGGGGGGAGGTCGTGCAGGTCGACGAATCGGGCGAGGTGAAGTGGCGGTTTGCTACCGGAGACGAGGTCCGCGCCACGCCCGCAGTCGCGCGCGACGGAACGATCATCGTCGGCTCGTACGACAGGCATGTATATGCCATCACTCCCACCGGGGCGCTTCGCTGGAAAGTGGCTACAGGAGGCCGCGTGAGAGCCTCCGCTCGCATCGATGCGGATGGTCGTATCTATGTGGGCTCACAAGACAACTTCCTCTACTGCATCGATCCGAACGGCGCCTTGCTGTGGCGATACAACGTCGGCCAAGATGTGGATTCGACGGTGGAGATCGGAGCGGATGGAACACTCTATTTCGGCTCCGATGACGGAGGCGTGCACGCGCTCCGATAGGACACGATGAAAGACAACCTCCCCACTCAAGAAGAAATCCTGCAGGTTCTGCGCTCACATGCGCCTCGCGCAATGCACGTCGGCGAGCTCTGCGGGCGCCTCAAAGTGCCGCGGAGCGCCAGGGACGAGATGGTACGGCGTCTCTTGTTGCTAGCCGAAGAGGACCTCGTCGGCGAAATGCCTGGCCTCCGTTTTCGCGCCACGAAAGCAGCGAAGAGCGAGAAGCGCGGGCGCGAGAAGACCAAAGAGACACGCGGTCGTGGACGCAAGGCACAGGAGCGACTCGAGCTCGCCACCGCCGCGACTCCCGCCATCGAGGGGCGGCTCACGATGACCCGGCAGGGCTACGGCTTCGTCAACGTCTACGACGGCAGCCCCGACGTCTTCATTCCACCCGACGCAGTGGGCCCCGCTCTTCACGGTGACACGGTGCAGATCCGCGCGCGTCCCTCACCGAAAGGTCGCGAGGGGCATGTCGTCGGGATCGCCGCACGGAGGCCCAAAGAAGTCACCGGAACGCTCCACCCGCGAGGGCGCGGCATGATCTTCGAGCCGGACGACGAACGGCTGCGCTCGCCGATGCGAGTCGTCGGCAATGTGCCTAGCGCGGCAAAGCGGGACGGCGTCATGCTTGCGGAGATCGTCGGGTTTCCTCAGCGGAGCGATGACCGGGCGGAAGTACGCATCCTCGAGGTGCTTGGCGCGCAGGGCGTGGCACGGATTGAGGTCGAGAAGATCAAGATCCGCGAAGGCATCCGAGAGGCGTTTCCGGAAGAAGTGGACCACGAGGCCGCGGCGCTCCCGGCGCGGGTCGATCGAAACGTCGCGAAGGATCGAGAGGACTTGCGGGACCTGGACTTGGTGACGATCGACCCGGAGACGGCACGGGACCACGACGACGCGATTTGGGTGAAGCGCGAGCGCGACGGTTTCAAGCTTCTCGTCGCGATTGCCGACGTGTCGCACTATGTCACCGAGGGAAGCGCGATGGACCGAGAGGCCGTGAGCCGCGGGAACAGCGTCTACCTTCCCGATCGCGCGATCCCAATGCTGCCGCCGGAGCTTTCGACCAATCTCGCGTCGCTGATTCCGAATCGTGATCGCCTGTGCATGGCAGTCGAGATGCATATCGACGAAAAGGGACACGTGACCTCGCACCGCATCTTCGAAGCGGTGATGCGCTCGCATGGCAAGCTCTCGTACGACGGCGTCGCGCGAGCGCTCGGGTTGACCGAGCAAGGACCTCAACAACCCGCCGCAGAAAAGCGGGTCGCCTCGCTCGAGGTCTTGCTCGATCTATCGAAGCGCCTTCGTCAGCGGCGCCTCAAACGAGGGGCGCTCGACTTCGATCTGCCCGAAGGCAAGGTCGTGTTGGACGACCACGGCGAGCCCAAGGCCGTCGTACAGTCCCGCAAAGATCCAGGCATTCGTCAGGCCTACCGCATCGTCGAAGACATGATGCTCGTCACCAACGAAACGGTAGCTGCCCATATCAAGCGACATGCCGCGCCTGGTGTCTTTCGGATCCACGGCAAGCCGGACAGCGAACGCATTTCCAAGTTCTGCCAGGTGGCGAAGTCCTTCGGCTATGACCTCGACGAAGAGTCCGCCGCGACTCCTAAACAACTTAGCCGCTTCTTGCGTCGAATCGAAGGGACGAACGAAGCCCCGCTCCTCCGCTATCTCTTGCTTCGTGCAATGCAACAGGCAGTCTACGACACCGACCCGAGCGAAGGACACTTCGCGCTGGCCGCGAAGGACTACCTCCATTTCACCTCGCCGATTCGCCGCTACCCGGATCTGCTCGTTCATCGAATCATTCGCAGCATGTTGCGGAACGAGAGCCTCGACTCGGCGTCGCTTCGTCCGCGTCTTCAACGGTTCGCCGCGAAGGCTAGTGAGGCCGAGCGAAGAGCCATGCTCGTGGAGCGCGACGTCGTCGACGTGTACCGGGCGATCTACATGCAGGACCACGTCGGTGAAGAGCTCGACGGCCGCATCGCCGGCTTCGCACCTTTCGGGATCTACGTTCAGATCGAGGATCCGTTCGTCAGCGTGCTGTTGCCGTTCGAGCAGCTCGATGACACGTTTGAGCCCGATGACCTCGGCATTCGTCTGATCGGCGCGCGAACCTCGAAGATTTTCACGATGAACGATCCGGTCACCGTCAGGGTCGAAGACGTCAATGTCCAGACTCGCGACGTGGTCGGCTCTCTCGTCGACCATCAAGTGGCGGCTGCACCGACCGAGGCGCATCGGCGACAACGGCGGCCGGACCAGAAGCGGCCGGCGCCGGAGAAACGCTCCCGCGGCCAGGAGGCCAGGCGCGAAGGGCCGCGAAAACGAAGGCGCCGGCCCCGCAAGAGATGAGCCCGAAGACACGCCAACGCCTACCCGTCGCAGAGCTGATTGCGAAGAAACGCGACGGCGGCGCCCTGACCGAAGATGAGCTCACGAAGCTAATCGAAGGCTTCATGGACGGCTCCGTCACCGATTATCAGATGAGCGCGTTCGCGATGGCAGTGTTCTTTCGCGGCATGAGCTTCGAGGAAACCGTCGCGATGACACTCGCGATGCGGGACAGCGGCAAGGTCATCGACCTCAGCGGCGTGAGCGCACCCAAAGTCGACAAGCATTCGACGGGCGGCGTCGGCGACAAGGTGAGTATATGCCTCGTGCCGATGGTCGCGGCATGCGGGGTTGCGGTTCCGATGATGTGCGGTCGGGGGTTGGGGCACACCGGCGGCACGCTCGACAAGCTCGAGGCGATTCCCGGCTTTCGTATCGACCTCTCGGTCGCGGAATTTCGAGCCCAAATGCGCAAGCTGGGTTGCGCCCTAATCGGACAAACCGAAGCGCTCGCGCCGGCGGACAAGCGACTCTACGCACTGCGAGACGTGACCGGAACCGTCGAATCGGTTCCGCTGATTACGTCGAGCATATTATCGAAGAAGCTCGCCGAGGGGATCGATGCATTGGTGCTCGACGTGAAGGTCGGCCGCGGGGCTTTCATGAAGACAGAAGCAGATGCGAAAGAGCTCGCCAGTTCCTTGGTTCGCGTAGGTCGCCTTGCGGGCATAGGGGTCTCCGCGCTGCTGACCGACATGAGCGCCCCGATTGGGTTTACGGTGGGCAACGCACTCGAGACGGCCGAGGCGCTCGAGCTCCTACAGGGAGAGGGCCCGGAAGACCTGCGGGAGCTAACCTATGCCCTCGGCGCGGAGATGCTTCGCGCTGCGGGAATCGCCAAATCCAAAGGCGCCGCGGAGCGCATGCTCACTTCCGTGGTGAAGGACGGCAGCGCCGCCCGAAAAATGGAGGCGTTCGTGCACGCTCAGGGCGGTGACGCGAGGGTCGTCCAAGAGCCAGATCGCCTGAAGCTTGCGCGTCATCGCGTCACGGTCACGGCGGCGGCTGAAGGTTTCGTCGGCGAGATCGATGCGTTGGAGGTCGGATACGCGTCTATGGGGCTTGGCGCCGGGCGGACACGCGCAGAAGATGCCGTGGATCCGGGCGCCGGGATACGTTTGCATGTCCGATTGGGGGATCGCGTGCAGATCGGTCAAGCACTCGCGACACTCTACTCGTCGACGAAAGCGTTGCTTGGCCCGGCCACCGAACGGACTGCGGCTTCGTTTGCGATTCTCAAGCGACGACCGAACACGCCGAGCCGCATCATCGAGACGATTCGTCGTTGATCGCACAGGCGTCGTCGTCGGGCTTCGTGATTGCCATCCGGAGCGCTCGGTGCTCAGGCATCTCTTCATCTAAACCACTGCAATCGCTGGGGTATTGGTGTGGCATTGCGACTGCTGTGTCGAAGCGTTTCCCGCGAAACATCTTGGCTTCACGAGCGTATCTGAAGTCATGACGCACGCCTCGCTTTTGGATTGCTACGGACGATCTCTTTGGCTAGCGTGGTCGATCGAAGTGGGGGAACGGAATCGATCCGTGACGCCGCATTGCATCACCGGGGGCTCACACTTGTGCTCCGGATACCAATAAGAACGAGGGTAGACATACATGAACTCAGCATTGAAGCACACGATGATCGCCATGGCGACCGCGGCTCTGACTATGTCCGCAGGCTGCAAGTCCGATGATGGACCCGAGGCGTCCGAGATGACGGCTGGGGCCGAAGCTGCTGCGGCGACGACCGAGGCCAAGGCCGAGGGCTCCTGCGGCGAAGGTTCCTGTGGCGGCGCCGAGAGCGAGGGCGAAGCCTCTTGCGGCGAAGGCTCCTGCGGCGGCGAGAAGTAGGCATGCGTCGCGCTACCCGCGATGGGGCAGCATGACTTGAAGGCCGCGGCGGCATGCGTCGCCGCGGCTTTTCGTTTGAAAGCCGGGTCATGGACCGCGAGGTGACTGGAATCGGAATCGGGCTTCGCTACGACCTAGCGGTCGAGCTGCTCGAACGGCGGCCGGAAACGGTGTCGTGGGTGGAAATTCATCCTGAGAACTATGTCGACCGCGGCGGCCGCTACCAGGAGATGCTCGACCTCGCGCGCCGCGATTGGCCGGTGATCACCCACGGTCTCAGCACTTGCCTGGGCGCCGTCGAGCCCTTCGACGCGGGGTACCTCGCGCAACTCGGTGATTTTCTGCGTGAGCTCGAGATCCCTTGGCACAGCGAGCACTTGTGCCTGGGCCAAGCCGGCGACCGATTCTTCCACGATCTATTGCCGCTGCCGTTCACAGAGGAGGCAGCCACGATCGCGTCGCAACGGCTGGCCGAGGTGCGAGACGCAATCGGCGCGCCTCTCGCACTCGAGAATGTGAGCTACTACGCGCCTCAAGGGACCAACGGCCTGGCGGAAGTCGACTTCGTGGTGGAGGTGCTCGAGCGCGCAGACGCGAAGCTTCTTCTCGACGTGAACAACATCTACGTCAACAGCCGCAACTTCGACTTCGACCCCAAAGCCTACATCGACAAGATCCCAAGAGAGCGCGTCGTTCAGATACACGTGGCGGGCCACCACGTGCGTGACGACGGCCTTCGAATCGATACGCATGGCCAACCGGTGCCAGACGACGTCTACGACCTTCTCAGCTACACGTTGCAAAAGGTCGGTGCCGTTCCGGTTCTCTTAGAACGAGACAACAACATTCCGCCACTCGACGAGCTGCTATCCGAGGTCGATACGCTGTGGTCGATTTATCGGAGTGCAACGGAGGTCACCCGTGCTGGCTGACACCGCCAAAGCGATGCAGCGCGTGTGTTTCGATTCCGAGCCCAGTGAAGCGGACCTCGAGCTTCTGGGCTCGCGCGAGCGGTGGCTGGTCTACCGAAGCCTCGTTCGAACGAGACTCGTTGGGGTCATCGAAGCGGCCCTACCCCGAACGAAAGCCGCAATCGGCCACGAATCCCTCGGCCGGATCATCGATGAGTGGCTCAGTACCGGAGGCCCGAGGACTCGGTACTTCCGCAATGTCCCAAACGAGCTCGCGAACTTTGCTATCCCCATGTGGCGCGACACTGCCGAGCCCTGGATCGCGGACCTCGCTCGCTACGAGATCACGAGCTGGAGTGTGCGCCACGCTCCTCCGAACCGTATTTCGGACGCCGCGTTCAGTTTCGAGGTACGCCCTGTGGTGGCTACGGCGGTTGCGGTCCTCCGCCTCGACCACCGCGTGAATGAGACCCCTACTCCAGAAGACGGATACGAGCGCGATCCGGTGATTCTATGCATCCACCGAAACCAAGAGCACCGTGCATCGCACCTAGTCCTCAACCCCTTGGCTGCGGACTTGCTCGAAGCCTGGCAGCGGGGCGATGAAACCGTGAGCGAGTCCGTTCATCGCGTCGCAGCCACCCACGACACGCAGATAAGCCCCGCCTTCATAGAAAAACTCTCCACCCTAATCACAACATTCATCCACCGGGGCATACTCTTGGGGGGACACGCTCCGCCCTCGTAACACCCGGAAATCACAGCGTTTCTCGCCCAAAGATCGCAGGGCACCGCTGCGATCTTTGGGCGAGAAACAGCGTGATATCAATAGGTTGGGAGGCGGGAGCGTGTCCCCTAGTAGCCTTCTACCTTGCTGATGATTTCGTTCATGATTTCGCGGGTGCCGCCGCCGATCGGGTAGAGGCGGGCGTCGCGGTAGAGTCGCTCGACGACGTACTCGCGCATGTAGCCGTAGCCGCCGTGGATCTGCACCGCTTGGTCGCAGACTGCCGAGCAGGCGTCGGTCGCAGCGTTTTTCGCCATAGCCGCCAGCGCCGGGGTCTGTTCACCATTGAGATAGCGAGTGACGCACTCACCGGTGAGCGAACGTGCGGCGGCAATTTGAGTCGCCATGTCCGCGAGCTTGTGGCGGATGACTTGGAAGCCGGTGAGGTTCTTCCCAAACGCATGCCGTTCCTTCGCGTATTGAACGGCCTCTCTGTAGGCGAGCTCGGCTATCGCGACGCACTGTCCTGCGATGAAGAGTCGTTCAGTCACGAAGTTCATCATGATCATCAAGAAGCCGGCGCCTTCCTGACCGATCAGGTTGCTGGCCGGAACGCGGCAGTCCTCGAACGCGAGCTCCGCGGTATCGCTCGCCCACCATCCGGTCTTCTTCAGCTTGCTGGAGACGCTAAAGCCGGGTGTGTCGCTCTCGATGACCAGCATCGAGATGCCGCCGTGCCCCTCACCACCCGTTCGAACCGCAGTCGTCACGAAGTCAGCGCGGCACCCAGAGGTGATGAAAGTCTTCGAGCCATTGACGACGTAGTGGTCACCGTCGCGGACCGCCTTCGTCCGGACTGCTGCTACATCGCTACCACCACCCGGCTCGGTAATCCCGAGGGCGCTTATCTTGTCGCCAGTGAGCGCTGGGTGGACGAATCGCTCCTTCTGCTCCTCGGTGCCGAACTTCACGATCGGGGGAATCGCGATTCCGAGGCTTCCCAAGCCGACCAGCGTGCCGACCGACTTCCCCGCCAGCACCATCTCCTCGGAGGCGACGAGGACGTGGGTGAGGTCGCCGCCGTTGCCGCCGAGCTCCTCGGGGTAACCGATACCAAGAAAACCCGCCTTCGCGGCCGCTTGATACAGCTCCCTCGGAAACTCGTTGGCCTCTTCCCAGGTGTGCGCGTTGGGCGCGATTTCGGCCGCAGCAAACCGCCGAATCTGCTCCCGTAGCGCACGGTGCTCGTCTGTTTCGAACAGATAACCCTTTTGCGGAGCTTCCATTCGAAGACTGGCCTACTCCTCGGATGCAGCCGCTGCCACAGGCTCCGGCTCGAGTACCGCCGGCGCCGGCTTAAGCGGCTGCACTGCGTCGTCTTCGACAACCATGTCGATCTTGTTGTATGCGCCGAGGCCAGTGCCCGCTGGCAGCAGGCGACCCATGATGACGTTCTCCTTGAGACCGCGAAGCTCATCGACCTTGCCGCTGATGGCCGCCTCGGTCAGGACCTTCGTCGTTTCCTGGAATGACGAAGCGCTAATGAAGGAGTCGGTTGAGAGCGATGCCTTGGTGATTCCGAGCAACAACGGTTCCGCAACCGCCGGCTGACCGCCCTTTGCGATCACCCGCTCGTTCTCCCGTTCGAAGACCGTCTTTTCGACCTGCTCGTCCGGAAGGAATCGGGTGTCGCCCGTCTCCTTGATACGAACACGGCGAAGCATCTGGCGAACGATGACCTCGATGTGCTTGTCGTTGATCGCAACGCCCTGAAGTCGGTACACCTGCTGGATCTCGTCGACCAACCAAGCCGCAAGCTCCTTCTCGCCTTTGACCTTGAGGATGTCGTGCGGGTTCGCAGGACCATCCATCAGCGGCTCACCGGCACGCACATGGTCACCGTCTTTCACGGTGAGGTGCTTGCCCTTGGCGATGAGGTATTCCTTCGGCTCACCAACCTCCGGCGTGATCATGACCTTGCGCTTGCCTTTGGTGTCCTTGCCAAAGGTGACGATGCCGTCGATCTCGCTGATGATCGCATGGTCCTTCGGCTTGCGCGCCTCGAACAGCTCCGCAACGCGCGGCAGACCACCGGTGATGTCTTTCGTCTTCGTCGTCTCACGCGGGATCTTCGCAATGATCTCGCCAGCTTCGACCGCTTGGCCGTCGGCAGGGATGATGTTGGCCCCCACCGGCAGGAAGTAGCGCGCCATGTTCTCGCCCGCGCCGGTCTTCATGGTCTCGCCCGTGTTCGGGTCCTTGATCGAGACGCGCGGACGCGCACTCGGATCGCGAGACTCGATGATTACGCGCCTCGAGAGACCGGTCACTTCGTCGAGCTTCTCCTCCATGGTCACCGCTTCGACCACGTCGCCGTACTTCACGGTTCCGTCGACCTCGGTGAGGATCGGAATGGCATAGGGGTCCCACTCGGCGAGCATCGTCCCGCGCTCTACCTTGTCACCTTCTTTGACCTTCACGAACGAGCCGTAGGTCAGGCTGAAGTGCTCTCGCTCCCGGCCCGACTCGTCGACGACCGCCACGGCTCCGTGTCGATTCATGACGACGACCTTGCCGTCACGCTTGGTGACGAGCTTGGCGTTCTCGAACTTCACGATCCCGCCCGAACGAGTCTCGATGGAGCTCTGCTCGATCTTACCGCGCGCGGCTGCACCGCCGATGTGGAACGTACGCATCGTAAGCTGCGTGCCCGGCTCACCGATCGACTGCGCGCCGATGATACCAACCGCCTCTCCGATATTGACGTCGTAGCCACGACCGAGGTCGCGGCCGTAGCACATCGCGCAGACGCCGCGACGGTTCTGGCAGGTGAGAACGGAGCGAATCAAGACGCGCTCGATACCGGCCGCTTCGATACGGGCGACCCGAGCCTCGTCGATCTCTTCGTTGGCCTCGACGAGGGCCTCGTCGGTCACTGGATCGGTGATGTCCTCGAGGGCGATCCGTCCGAGAACACGCTCGCCTAGCGGCGTCACGACCTCGCCGCCCTCCTCGAGCTTGCTGACCCAAATGCCGTCGAGCGTCTCGCAGTCGTAGTCGGTGATGACGCAATCCTGCGCCACGTCGACGAGCCGACGCGTGAGGTAACCGGAGTTCGCCGTCTTGAGGGCGGTATCGGCCAGACCCTTACGCGCACCGTGTGTTGAGATGAAGTACTGCAATACGGTCAGACCCTCACGGAAGTTCGCCGTAATGGGCGTCTCGATGATTTCACCGGACGGCTTGGCCATCAGGCCACGCATGCCGGCGAGCTGACGAATCTGCTGGTTCGAGCCACGTGCTCCAGAGTCGGCCATCATGAAAATCGAGTTGAAGCTCGGCTGAATGCTCTTCTCGCCGGTCTCGGGGTCCGTCATCTCCTGGGTGCCAATCGACTCCATGAGATCGCGGGCAACCTGATCGGATGCCTCTGCCCAAATGTCGACGACCTTGTTGTATCGCTCGCCGTCCGTGATCAGACCCTCTTGGTACTGCTCGACGACGGTGGTGACGTCCTCCTGCGCAGCGGCAAGCACGTCCTTCTTCGAGTCGGGGATGATCATGTCGTCCATGCAGATCGAAATGCCAGCACGCGTCGACATCTCGAAGCCCATGGTACGCAGACGGTCCGCCAGAAGAACGGTGTTCTTGTTGCGGCTCGCGCGGTAACACTCGTCGATGAGCGACGACAAGGACTTCTTGTCGAGCACTTTGTTGACCGACGGGAACTCCATCCCCGGAGGCAGCACGTCGCTCACAAGTACGCGGCCGACCGTGGTGTCATAGATCTGGCCCTCGTAGCGATAGCGAATTCGCGAGTGGAGGCCAACCATGTTCTGGTCGTAGGCCATCCGCACCTCATCGGCGGAGGCAAAGATACCGCTGAAGTCGCCTTCCTTCTCCTGGCCGGCCCGGTACGCGCCCTTCCCGAACGGCTTCTCGCGCGTCATGTAGTAGAGGCCGAGAACGATGTCTTGCGTCGGGTTGATGATGGGGCGGCCGCTCGCGGGGGAAAGGATGTTGTTGGTGCTCATCATGAGCACGCGCGCTTCCATTTGCGCCTCGACCGAGAGCGGTACGTGGACCGCCATCTGGTCGCCGTCGAAGTCGGCGTTGAATGCCGTGCAAACCAGCGGGTGAAGCCGAATCGCCTTGCCCTCGATCAGCACTGGCTCGAAAGCCTGAATTCCGAGACGGTGAAGCGTCGGAGCGCGGTTGAGCATCACCGGGTGCTCGGTGATCACCTCTTCGAGAATGTCCCAAACCTCGGGCTTCTCTTTTTCGACGAGCTTCTTTGCGCTCTTGATCGTAGTGACATAGCCGCGCTCTTCGAGCTTGTTGTAGATGAACGGCTTGAATAGCTCGAGCGCCATCTTCTTCGGAAGACCGCACTGGTGCAGGCGCAGTGCCGGGCCGACCACGATGACCGAACGGCCGGAGTAGTCGACGCGCTTGCCAAGGAGGTTCTGCCGGAACCGGCCCTGCTTGCCCTTGAGCATGTCGGAGAGCGACTTGAGCGGGCGCTTGTTCGGGCCTGTGATGGTCTTGCCACGGCGGCCGTTATCGAAGAGCGCATCAACCGCCTCTTGCAGCATCCGACGCTCGTTGCGAATGATGATCTCCGGCGCGTTGAGCTCGATGAGACGCTTGAGACGATTGTTCCGGTTGATGACACGACGGTAGAGGTCGTTGAGATCCGACGTCGCGAATCGTCCACCATCGAGCGGCACCAACGGACGAAGGTCGGGTGGCAGCACGGGGATCACCGACAGCATCATCCACTCCGGGCGGTTGCCCGAGTCGCGGAATGCCTCGATGACCTTGAGTCGCTTGGCGTACTTCTTGCGCTTCGCCTCGCTGGTCGCCTCCTTGAGGTCCAAACGAAGCTGTTCCGCCATCGCATGCACGTCGAGGTCGCGAAGCATTTCGAGAACGGCTTCACCGCCCATGCCCGCATCGAAGGCGTCGTCGCCATACTCGTCGAGCATGTCATGGTAGCGATCCTCCGTGAGGATCTCGCCGCGCTCGAGTGGGGTCTCTTTCGGATCTAGGCAGACGTAGCTCTCGCAGTAGAGTACGCGCTCGAGGTCCTTGAGCGTGATGTCGAGGATAGCGCCGATCCTGCTCGGAAGGCTCTTGAGGAACCAAATGTGCGCAACAGGCGTTGCGAGCGTGATGTGACCGAGGCGCTCGCGGCGAACCTTGCTCTGAATCACCTCGACGCCGCACTTTTCGCAGACGATGCCTCGGTGCTTCATGCGCTTGTATTTTCCGCAGATGCACTCGTAGTCTTTGACGGGTCCAAAGATCTTCGCGCAGAAGAGTCCGTCTCGCTCCGGCTTGAACGTTCGGTAGTTGATCGTCTCGGGCTTGCGAACCTCGCCGTGCGACCATTCGCGGATCTTTTCCGGCGATGCCAGCGAAATACGGATCGCTGAAAACGCCAGCGGATCTTTCGGCTTTTCGAAGAAGCTGAAGATATCCTTCATGACTTACTCTTCCTCCGCGGCCAGAACGTCATCCGAGTGCCGCCCCAACTGACTAGTCTCAACCAACTCGACGTTCAGGCAGAGTGCCTGAAGCTCTTTCATGAGGACATTGAAGCTCTCCGGCAGGCCGGCTTCGAGCGAATAGTCCCCTTTCACGATCGATTCATACATCCGCGTTCGGCCCTGCACATCGTCGGACTTGACGGTGAGGAACTCCTGTAACGCGTACGCCGCGCCATAGGCCTCCATCGCCCAGACCTCCATCTCACCGAGTCTCTGGCCACCGAACTGTGCCTTGCCACCCAGCGGCTGCTGCGTGACGAGCGAGTACGGACCAATGCTTCGCGCATGGATCTTGTCGTCCACCAAGTGGTGGAGTTTGAGCATGTACATGATCCCCACGGTGACGTCCTCGTGGAACGCTTCACCCGTACGGCCATCGAACAACACGGTCTGGCCGTTGTCTTGGACGCCAGCCAAGCGGAGAAGGTCCTTGATTTCCTCTTCGCTGGCGCCGTCGAAAACCGGTGTGGCGAGCTGCAAGCCGTGCTTCCAACTCTTGGCCATCTGGGCCACCTCATCGTCGGGAAGCGCGTCGAGCACTTTGACGATGCTGCCGCTCTTGAAGATGGCTCGAATACGCTCACGAAGCTCGTTTGCGCTCGCCTTCTTCTCGACCATCTCCTGAAGCTGAGTGCCGAGCAAATAGCCGGCCCAACCAAGGTGAGTCTCGAGAATCTGGCCGACGTTCATTCGAGACGGGACGCCGAGCGGGTTGAGCACGATGTCGACCGGCTTGCCGTTCGGCAGGTACGGCATGTCCTCTTCCGGGAGAATCCGGCTGACGACACCCTTGTTACCGTGGCGACCGGCCATCTTGTCGCCGACCTGAAGCTTGCGCTTGATGGCGACGTAGACCTTCACCATCTTGATGACACCTGGAGGAAGCTCGTCACCCTTGCCGAGCTTGTCGATCTTCTCCTGGAACAACATCTTCACGGCATCGACTTGGTCGTCGACCTGCTCGAGGATCTCGTCGGTCTGGCCCTTGTCCTTGTCGATCTCGATGTGCTGCCAGTACTTGTGCGGGATCTGGTCGAGATCCTCGTTGGTGATCTTCTGACCCTTGGCGAGGAGCTCCGTGCCCTTGTCACCAACGAGCTTGGCGGTCGCCGAAGCCCCGACGAAGTGCTTGCGAACACGGTCATGCGCCGAGTCGAGGACGATCTTGATCTCGTCAGCCATGTCCTTTTCGAGCTTGGCGCGCTCGGCCTCTTCGATTTGGAGCGACCGCTCGTCCTTCTCCGTGCCCTTGCGCGCGAACACGCGGGCATCGATCACGATGCCGCTCACGCCGGGCGGAACCTTGAGCGAGGTGTCGCGCACGTCACCCGCCTTCTCGCCGAAGATGGCGCGAAGAAGCTTCTCCTCAGGCGAGAGCTGTGTCTCGCCCTTTGGCGTGATCTTGCCGACGAGGATGTCGCCGGAGTTCACCTCGGCGCCGATGCGAACGATGCCCGACTCGTCGAGGTCCTTGAGGGCCTCCTCACCCACGTTCGGTATGTCGCGAGTGATCTCCTCCTTGCCAAGCTTGGTGTCGCGAGCGACGCACTCGAACTCCTCGATGTGCACCGAGGTGTAAACGTCGTCCTTGGCGATCCGCTCGGAGAGTAGAATCGAGTCCTCGAAGTTGTACCCGCCCCAAGGCATGAACGCGACGATCACGTTCTGGCCGAGCGCGAGCTCACCGCGGTCCGTGCTCGGGCCGTCGGCAATGACGTCGCCCGCTTTCACCACGTCGCCAGGCCGCACGATCGGCGTCTGGTTGTAGGCGGTGTTCTGGTTCGAGCGCTGGAACTTGTTGAGGCGGTAGATGTCCGGGAACGCGCCGGCAAGACCCTCGGCCTTGACGACGATACGTGTTGCGTCGACCGACTCGACCACACCGTCCTGTTGCGCGACGACGCAGACACCGGAGTCGCGCGCGACGCGGCCCTCGATACCGGTACCGGCAATTGGCGCGTGGGTACGAACACACGGAACCGCCTGGCGCTGCATGTTCGAGCCCATCAACGCGCGGTTCGCGTCGTCATGCTCGAGGAACGGAATCAACGACGCCGCCACGGACACGAGCTGGTTCGGCGATACGTCCATCAGCTGCACGCTGTCCGGCGGCACCATCACGAATTCGCCGTTGAAGCGAGCGCTGATCAGCTGGCCCGCTAGCTTGCGGCTCATCTTGTCGATCACGGCGTTCGCCTGCGCGATGTAGTGCCCCTCCTCTTCGAGGGCGGAGTACCAACGCACGTGGTCGTCGAGCACGATGCCGTCTTCGACCTTTCGGTATGGCGTCTCGACGAAGCCGTACTCGTTCACGCGGGCGTAGGTCGAAAGCGAAGCGATGAGGCCGATATTGGGCCCTTCTGGCGTCTCGATCGGACAAATACGACCGTAGTGAGTCGTATGAACGTCACGAACCTCGAAGCCTGCTCGCTCGCGAGTCAGACCGCCGGGCCCAAGAGCGGAGAGACGACGCTTGTGCGTGACCTCGCTGAGCGGGTTGGTCTGATCCATGAACTGCGAAAGCTGGCTCGAGCC
Organism: Myxococcales bacterium; assembly: GCA_024640845.1. Classification (GTDB taxonomy): domain Bacteria; phylum Myxococcota_A; class Polyangia; order Polyangiales; family Houyiibacteriaceae; genus SG8-38. The sequence goes on from JAHEEE010000074.1 coordinate 15,894, forward strand.
GAAGTACTCTTTGACGACGGCGCTCACGGGCTTCGCGTTGATCAAATCATGCGGCATGAGTGTCTCGATCTCTTGAGACATGTTCATGCGCTCTTTGATCGCGCGCTCCATTCGCACGAGGCCGATGCGATACTGATTCTCCATCAGCTCGCCCACCGCGCGGACGCGGCGGTTGCCGAGATGGTCGATGTCGTCGACGGAGCCGCGGCCGTTCTTGAGCTCGATGAGATTCTTCACCGTGTCGAGAATGTCGGTGTTGGTGAGGACCGTGTGGTCGAGCGCAGGCTTCTCTTCCTCTTCAGTGTCCCTGTAGAACTTGTAGTTCAGCTTGAGACGGCCAACCTGGCTGAGGTCGTAACGTTCTGGATTGAAGAAGAGGTTATTGAAGAGATTGCGCGCTGTATCCAGCGTGGGCGGATCACCCGGGCGAAGGCGCCGGTAGATCTCGAGGATGCCCTCGTCCTGCGACTGCACCTTGTCAACCAGCAGCGTATCTCTCAGGTAGCTGCCAACGTTGAGGCCGTCGATGAACAGAACCTTGAACTCGTTGATGCCGGCCTCGCGAAGCGCGTCGATGCGAGCTTCCGTGACCTCTTCGTTCACCGCGAGTAGGATCTCACCGGTGTCCTCATCGATCACGTCCTCGGCAGCGACCTTGCCGATGACCTCAGTGAAGTCGATGGGCAGGTAGTCGAGGCCCGCAGCCTTGAGCTTGCGAATGGCAGCACGGGTAAACTTGCGGTTTTTCCGGACCAAGACGTCCTCGCCAACCGAAATGTCGTGCGTCGCGCGCTGGCCGGGCAGCAGGTCGTACTCGATCGACTTGGCGTACTGGTCCTTCGAGAGGATGTAGATCGTCTCGGTATCGTAGTAATAGTTGAGGAGCTGCTGAGTGTTGTAACCAAGCGCCTTTAGGAGGACGGTCGCCGGCATCTTGCGGCGGCGGTCGATGCGGACGTAGAGCAAGTCTTTCGGGTCGAACTCGAAGTCGAGCCACGAGCCACGGTAAGGAATGATGCGAGCCTGGTAGAGCAGCTTGCCGCTCGAGTGCGTCTTGCCGCGGTCATGGTCGAAGAAGACGCCCGGGCTTCGGTGGAGCTGGCTGACCACGACGCGCTCGGTCCCGTTGATGATGAACGTGCCGTTCACCGTCATCAGGGGGATCTCGCCGAAGTAGACCTCCTGCTCTTTGATGTCACGGACCGCGCGCTCGGTGCTGTCACCGCCCGTGTCGTAGATGATGAGCTGGATCGTCACCTTGATCGGCGCCGCGTAGGTCATCCCACGCTGCCGACACTCGTCGACGTCGTACTTCGGGCGCTCGAGCGTGTACCCGCTGAATAC
>JAHEEE010000003.1:0-7013 GCA_024640845.1 Myxococcales bacterium
GGGACCGAGCTTATTCAAGCCGCACTATCTAGTCTCGGGTCGTACTCGCGCGCCGGGTGGCTGCTCGACCATGTGGTGTGTCCGTGCTCGAACGGGTGCTCCGGTCACCCTTCGAATCGCGCGACCGGAGCGCGTCGACTTCGAGGCGCAAGACCACTTCGAAGTTCCGGCCTGGCCCGTAGCGTTTGCGGAGATCGACAATTACCTCGATCAAGCTTGGGAGTTCTTCGGCCTGCGTGAGTCACCGATCGAGCCGCCCTCGGACCGCAGCCACTATGCCCTCGACCCTCGGGTTTTCGATAGAAGATACTTTCATTTTCCGCATGCCAGTGTGGTCCACGAAGAGCGGCTTCGGGACGCGAAGCAGAGCGAGAACATCGATCTGCGAACCGGCTGCACACTGCTCGAGATCGAGACCGATTCGACGAAGTCGAAAGTAACGGCCGTCACTTTCGTCGATTCGAAAGGAGAGCGCTTCGTGGTGGCGCCAAAGATGGTCGTTCTCGCAACAGGAGGAGTGGAAAATGCTCGCATCTTGTTGAACGCCGTAGATGAAGGCCAACTCGCGGACCCGCACGATACGCTCGGGCGATGGTTCATGGACCACCCACACGCTCGCCTGGGCGTGCTGATCCCCGACGACGACATCGGCGAGACCGGCAGATTTCACGATTTTCACGAGCGGGACGGCCAGACGGTCCTCGGGCACTACTCGCTTTCTCGCAACACGGCACACGCCGAGAACCTCCTGCGATTCTCGATGACGCTCGTCGGGGCGCCGGAGGTCGTTGCTACCAAGGCGGCCGCCGCGGGCGCGAGGCTGGCTCACCTCCGCTTCGCGAGGCTGACACCGGTCGAGCTAGCCAAGCAACTCGCGGAGCTAGCCAAAGATGCACGATCCTCGATCGAGCAGTTGCGCCACAAGTTTGGGCCGGGTCCTCGGCACCATACCGCTCTCGGTGGGTGGTCGGATCCAGACACGCGCGTTACGGATGTCGGCCTCTTGGCGGTCGAATCGATGACGGGCCAACGCCCCTCGCGCGACAACCGGGTCCGACTAGGCCCCCTCCGAAATTCCGATGGCAAACGCCAAGCCTGCCTTCAGTGGTCTTGGAGCCAACCGGAGCTCGACAGCTATTGGCGCTCGGTGAAGCTCGCCCGAGAGCATTTCGAGCGCATCGGGGTGGGTAGGTTTGTCGGCGCGGCCGAGCTCGGAAGTGGCAGAGTGCCTCGTGCGGGCACCGGATGGCACCAAATGGGCGGTACGCGCATGTCGCAAGAGCCATCGACCGGCGTGGTGGATGCCGACTGCCGCCACCATCAGACCGAGAACTTGTTCATCGCCGGAAGCTCCGTTTTTCCGTCGAGTGTGGGCTACGCGAACCCAACGCTCACACTCGTGGCGCTTGCGCTGCGGCTGGGTGATCATCTTGCCTAGCATCGGCGGCGATGTGGCGCCCCGACGGCCGAGGCCGAGCACCGGGCGCTGTTGTAGATCGCTCGGCGGTGCCCAATACTGCTAGCCGCATGAAAGTGCTCGTCGTCCTCGTCAACTACCGGACACCAAGGCTTGCCGTCGACGCCTTGGGATCGTTGGCGCATGAAGTCGAGCAGATTGGCGACATGCAGGTCATCGTCACGGACAACGATTCGGGCGATGGGTCTGTCGAAATCATTCGCGGCGCGATCGAGGCCAACGGGTGGGATTGGTGTTCGCTGATACCCCTGACGTACAACGGTGGATACGGCGCCGGTAACAACGCCGCGATCCGACCCTACCTCGAAGCGAAGAATCTTCCGGACTACGTGATGCTCCTCAATCCTGACGCGTGCGTACATCGCGGGGCGATCAGCACGCTGCTCGCGTTCATGGAGAGTCGCCCGGACGTCGGGATTGCCGGCACCCGGGTCGAGGGCGCCGACGGAAAGCAGGCCCACTCGGCGTTCCGGTTTCCAAGCGCCGCGAGCGAGTTGGTGGAAGGGTTCAAGTTGGGCCTGCTCACCAAGCTCCTCCGCGATCGACAGCTCCTCTACGAGCCGGGCAATGAGATCATGCAAGTCGATTGGGTAACCGGGGCGGCCATGATGATTCGCAAGGAAGTCCTGAGCGAGGTAGGACTCTTCGATGAGGGGTATTTCCTCTACTTCGAGGAGGTAGACTTCTGTTTTCGGGCCAGTCGAGCAGGGTGGTCCGTCTACTATGTTCCAGACAGCGTCGTCACCCATTTGCAAGCACAGGCGACCGGCATTACCGATGCTCGCCCAGACAAGCGGCGGTATCCTAGCTACTGGTTCGATTCAAGACGGCGGTTCTTCTTGAAGAATCGAGGTAAGTTGCCTGCAGTGCTTGCGGACCTAGCGTTCCTCGTCGGCTATTCGACCTTCCGCGCCCGGTCCGTCATCCAACGCAAAGGCCACCACGAACCACCCTACTTCTGGCGCGATTTCGTCCGGAACAGCACGTTCGTGAAAGGGTTGGAAGTATGAGCGCGACGCCCCGCACTCTGGTTGGCGCTGTCGCGATCGGCAAAAACGAAGGGGATCGGTTGAGGATCTGTCTCCAGTCGCTGGCAACGCAGGTGCCGCATCTCGTGTACGTCGACTCGGGCTCCTCGGACGGAAGCGTGGAGCTGGCGCGCTCACTCGACGCCGAGGTCGTCGAGCTCGACCCGGATATCCCGTTCACAGCCGCACGCGCTCGGAACGCGGGTGTCGAGCGTCTGACTCAGATGGCGCCCGGGCTGAAGTATGCCCAGCTCATCGACGGGGACTGCGAGTTGGTCGAGGGATGGATAGACGAGGCAGTCGATTTCCTGGAAGCCAACGAAGAGTACGCTGCCGCGGCTGGCCGGCTGCGGGAGCGGTTCCCCGACGCGAGCGTCTTCAACTACCTTTGCGATGTCGAGTGGAATACCCCCATTGGCGAGGTGAAGAGCTGCGGTGGAATCGCCATGATGCGCATCCGAGCATTCGAGTCGGTCGGTGGCTTCATGCCTGACCTGATCGCGGGCGAGGAGCCCGAGCTTTGTGTGCGACTCCGACGCGGAGGTTGGAAGATACGCCGTCTCGACGAAGAGATGGCGCTTCACGACGCCGCCATGATGCGCGTGTCTCAGTGGTGGAAGCGGGGGGTGCGGGCCGGCCATGCGTATGCCGAAGGGTCGCACCTGCACGGGTCCCCGCCCGAAAGAATGGGGATTCGCGAGTCGAGGCGCATCGTGGCGTGGGGGCTCATCATTCCGTTCCTCGCCCTCGCCTTCGCACCCCTTGCGGGTTGGCTTTCGCTGATCTTGCTCCTCGCGTACCCACTCAACGTCATCCGTATCGCCCGCCGGCTGCGAAGTGAAGGCGAAGCGCGACCATGGACACTCGCTTTGTTCTTGATGCTCGGAAAGTTTCCAGAAGCCATTGGATGGCTCCGCTTTCACTGGGGGAAGCTCTCCGGGAATCGCTCCTCGATCATCGAACACAAGGGCGCCTGAGGCATCTCCGTTGGTGGTATCCTCTTTGGCGGTCTGCTCTCGGTTTCCCGGGGTGCTAGCATTTCAGGCGTGACGAACCGACCTGTCATCGTGAACGTGTCCGAGTCCGCAGCCCCCGCTTGGAACTGGATTGGGGGCCGCTTCCCGGCGGACCCGTTTCGCTGGTTGAGCTTCACCGGCCGCCCCAGCTCCGCTTTCGAGGAGAGGCTCCGACGTCCGAAGCTCAGCCGCTATCGCGCCTGCTGGGAGGCGGCGTTGGCCGCCAAGCGGGAGCGGGCGGTGCTCATCGTCTCTCACACTCCCTTGGTATCCGTTTGGACGAACTTGTTTTGTAGAGCCCTCGGTGTGAAGGCTCCCCACTTGGCTTTTTCGTTCACCTTCTCGAAGCTTCCGACGGGCCTACGCCGACGCTTCATCGTCGACTCCCTCAGAGGGATCGATCGATTCGTCTGTTTCTCCTCCGTCGAACGGGGCCGCTACCCGGAGTACTTCGGCATTCCCGAGGAGAAGATCGACAGTCTCCGTTGGAGCGTTGGGGAGCCTGGCCTCGATCCGTCCATGACACCCATCGAACAAGCCCCGTACTTGTGCGCAGTTGGTGGGGAAGGCCGCGATTACGAGACCCTCGTCGAAGCGATGCGGCACCTTCCAGACCATCATCTGGCGATCGTGACCCGACCGGCCAACGCTGCAGGGCTCGATCTTCCTCCCAACGTGAGCGTGCGAACCAACATCCCTCTGGCAGAGGTATGGAACCTCATCGCGCACGCGAAGCTCATGGTCCTCCCGCTCCGCGACACCGAGGTCCCGTGCGGCCACACCACGCTGATTACGGCGATGCAACTCGAGACGCCTTCCATCGTGACGGAATCGGTGGCGATGACCGATTACATCAGCGACGAGACAACAGGCCTGACCTGCCCTCCCGGAGATCCTGCCGCCATGGCGCGAACGATCGAGCGACTTTGGGAGGACGATGAGCTGGCCACGCGGTTGAAGCGGAGTGCTCGAGCCTTTGTAACGGAGGAATGTAGCGAGGCGCGGACCGTTGCCTATTTCAAGGACTATGCGCGGAGCCTGGGCCTGCTCTAGCCTCGGCGAGAAGATCCCTTGCCGTAGCGTCGGAATGCGTCGCGTAGGAGCGCTGCGGAACGCTGGATGTCGTGACGCGCCTCGATCCGAGACCGCCCGACCTCGCCCATCGTCTTCAGTTCTTCGTCTCGTGTGAGGCAATCCCGGATTGCGGCAGTCAGCGCCGGAACGTCTCCAGCAGGGACGATCCACCCGCAGGACGAATCGACGAGCTCGGGAATGCCTGCGATGTAAGTCGAGATCACCGGCTTTCGAAGCGCAAATGCCTCCATGATCGACACGGGTAGTCCTTCGGCAAAGCTCGGAAGGAGCATGGCCCTGGCCCCACTTAGGCGCTTGCGCACTTCTTCATTGGAGCACCAGCCGAGGAGCTCGAAGTGCTTGTCCAGGCCTTTGCTTGCAATCTTCGCTTCGAGCTCCGGTCGCGTCTCGCCGTCACCGACGAGAACGATTTTCAAGTCTGGAAACACATCGGAGAGCGGCTCGATGGCGTCCGGGAAAAGCGTCTGGGCTTTTTGTGGGCAAAGACGTCCGATGCAGACCAGTTGCTGGTTTCGTTGAGTGCCATCGGGCTGATTTGGGAAATCACGCAGGTCGAGGGCGCATGGAACGATCTCGATCTTGTCCCAGCACCCCATCCCAGCGATCCGCGCGAGCTGCACGCGGCAGAAGTTGGAAATCGCCGCAACGAACGCCGCATCACGAATCTTGAGGTCGTAGCTCGAGCGAAAGGGCTCTACGAACTCGTCCGGTCCATGGGCAGTGAAGCTATACGTAGCTCCACCAATATCACGCGCGAGCATGGCCACGGTGGTCGCATTGGTTCCAAAGTGAACGTGAACATGTTCGAGGTTGGCAGCGTCCATGCGCTGCCGAAGGCTGATGGCCTCGAGCAGGTAGGCGGCGTGCCTGACGAGCCCTCCTCCCGCAGTGCGCCACAGTCGGTGCGCTGTTCTCAGCCCTCGGAACAAGCCTCGCGGGTTGACCACGAGCTCCTTGATGAACGCCGCCAGAAGCCCGATCATGTTGCCGGTCAGCAAGTACGTCGTCTTGTCTCGTTCTTCGATGTCACGGGGATCGACCAACTCCTCCGCCCAAGCGCGAACCGCGAACCGCTCGACCTGCACGTCCATTTCCTCCAGCGCATGGATCTCCCGACGGATGAATGTCGTGCTAATGAGCGGGTAGGTGTTCATCAAGTAAGCGACTCGCAAGCTTGCCTCCGATATTCGGTGTGAGATCCGCGCCGAGCGTCACGGCGCATCAAAAGGAGGATACGGTCAGACCTTGCGTCGTCGCGCAATCGCCCGTCGTCCCACACGAGGGTGCGTCGTTCTTGCGCACTATTGCGACAGCGACACCTGCTCCGATGCCGGCAGCCGCGATCGCGCCGATCATCACCCAGAAGCCGGGACGCTTTACGAAGGGCTCGCGATCGTCGCGCGGCGGCTCAGGACCCGGCAAGCCCGTGTCTGCCGTGGAGATCGAGAGAGCAGCCGGACTGATGTCCACCTTGGTGTCCGCTGTCATTCTCAAAGGGCTTGCCCTCAACTCAACCAAAAGAGCCTTGCGCTCGCCCCGGTCCATCTGAAGTTCCAGGCGGTAAGGCTCGTATCCCTCGTGTGCAACCCGTAGCGTATGCGCCCCAGGATCCAAAAAAACAGTTCGGTAGTTGCCTTGAAGCGACGAAAGCTGGTCATCGATGTAGACGACCGCCTTGCCGGGCACTACCGTCAGCTTCACCTCCGCGACCGCGTCGCGGACGAGTGCGCGCAATGTTTCACCACGTTCCGCCGCAACTGGGTCGCTTTGCACCTCGGGCAGCCGGTCGTAATCGTCCAGCTCCGAGAGCGCCTCGACCGGTCGTTCCAATCGATAGAGGGCGTTGGCGATGTTGTAAGACGTGCTGGCGCGCGGAACCAAGGCGCGGGAGCGCTGAAATGCGGACAGCGCCCATGCCCACCGGTTGGCTTCAGCGAACGCCAGCCCGTCGCTGAACAACTTGCGTGCCTGAGCCTGAACCTCTTCATCCTGCGCGAGCGCGCTTCTAGGTGCCGGCACGAGCAAGGCCAGTGACGCTAGCCACAGCGACATCGCCACGTAGAGTATTCTCACCATTCGGTCACGAGAGCTGGGGGTCTAGGTTGGGGCCGGCGTGCCGAGGGCACGGGCTGCTCTTTTTCGATTGGGGGCCGCACGTTCCGTGTTTTCGGCCTCGGAGCCTTCGGCGCCGCTTCGGGTGGCGCGGCGCGCGGCTCCAGATCACGCGGTGCTTCCGCGACAGGCGTGACCTGCTCTGAGGATGGATCCTCGAGCTCGGTGAGCTCCTCGGCGGGCGCCGAGGGAGCGACGTCGTTTGTGGTTGTACTGGCCTGCTCCGGCTCAGCATCGCTTTCGGCTGGAGTCGGCTCGGCGGCCTCAGCTTCGGTAACCTCAGGC
>JAHEEE010000003.1:7113-113691 GCA_024640845.1 Myxococcales bacterium
ACCTCAGGCCGCGTCACCTCCGGGGCTTCGCGCCAAGTCACGTCCCTAGGCTCCGGCAAGATCACTTCCCAAGTTTCACGCGGGGTCGCCTCCGCGGTCGGCGCGGCTAGGCTGGGCGGCTCGTCGAGGGGAGCACTCCCGTCGATCGTCCACCACGCGGCCAGGCCGACCATCACAGCCAGAGCTAGCCCGCCGAGCATCGCCTTCTGATTCGAATTCCTCGGCAGCGTCAGCAGCTCAGAATCGAACTGTACAGGCCGAGGGCCCGAGGACCCGACGCCTTGGAGAGTTCGACGAGCATAGCTCGGTCGCTCGCTAGTTGGCGGGTGAGATGATCGCGCCATCCGCTCGTCGCTCGTCGGTCCGGCGAGTAGACCGCTCCGCTCGATTTGCGCCAAAAGCTCGGAAAGACCCTGCGTACGTCGCCGAGTCGAACGTTCGAGCGCATGCTGAAGGAGTGACACCTGGCTCTCGGGAAGCTCACTGAAATCAATGGGCGCCTCGCATACCGCGTTCAGCACCTCGAGCGGCGTTTCCCGGTCGAAAGGTGATCTGCCAGTCAAACACTCGTACCATACGACGCCTACGCCCCACACGTCGGTCTGTGGCCCGATGAGGTCGCGCTCGTCGCGCGCCTGCTCTGGAGACATGTACTGAGGCGTACCGACGATAACCTCGTCTGGTGCCGCCAACCCCGGAGGATGCGCGTCACGCAGGAGTTGGGCGACACCAAAGTCCAGGAGCTTCGGCGTCATGAACTCAGATGCATCAATGCTTAGGATGATGTTCTCGGGCTTGAAGTCCTTGTGCACGATGCCCAGCTCGTGGGCCTTTTGCAGCGCATCGATTAGTGGGACCAGGATGTTCGCTGTATCTTCCGGAGATAGCCTGCCCTGCTCGACCAGCACGTCGCGAAGTGTGGGGCCATCGAGGAGCTCCATCACCATGTAGGGAATTCCCGTGTTGTCTTCGCCCATGTCGAGCACCTCGACCACGTTGGGGTGTTGGAGCTGGACCGTGGCTCGAGCCTCCATCAGGAACGCATCGCGCAGCTGATCGAAGTGAGGAAGGCTCGAATCGAGAACCTTGACGGCAACCTCTCGCTCCGTCCACAGGTGCGTGGCGCGGTAGACGGTGCCGACCCCGCCGGATCCTATGACCGAGCCTAGGCGGTACTTTCCCCCGACGAGGGGTGCTTGGGGCGGTAGGGGCTGCGAAGTGGACATGAACCAAGGACGACCGCACGACTGCTGCGTGGACCACGCGAGCAAGCGCAAAAGCGAGGTCTATTAGCGTGCGAGATTTCCTGTCCGTGCACAAGGAGCGAAGGCAGGCCAGATTTCCATGTTGCTTCCGTGTCACTCTTTTGGGTTAATCGCTTCGCAGCCGTTCGGGCACCGGCGGCTGCCGTGCTCGAAGGGTTGTGAGGCAATCCGGATTCCTCTGGCGCGCTCATGTAGCATACGCTCGAGTGAAGGAGGCTCCGCGCCCGAACGACGAACAATCGATCTTCGTGATCTGTATCACGCTGCTGCTCGTTCATCTGACGATCGCTGCGATGTTGCAAGGCCCCTGGTGCATTGACGACGCCTACATCAGTTTCCGGTACGCTCGCAATCTGGGCCGAGGCCTGGGCCTGGTTTGGAATCCGGGTGAGCTGGTAGACGGCTACACCAACTTCGGTTGGGTCATTTTTCTCACTCCATTCGAGGTGCTGGGCCTCGATACTCCGCTGCTGGCTCGCGTCATCAATGGCGGATTTGCCATCGCGATCGTCCTGGTGACGATGCGGTTCGCGTCGAAGCATTTTGGAGCTGGTGCGGCTACCGTGCCTGGGTTTCTCCTGGCGCTGGATGGGGCGCTAGGGCGCTGGGGGCAAGATGGCTTGGAGACGCCGGCGTTCACCCTCCTGCTCCTGCTGTCCTGCCTCGCAACTTTGCGAGCTTGGGAGGACGAGCGCTCACACTGCCGGATACCACTGCTCTTTGGCCTGTTGACGCTCCTCCGTCCCGACGGATGCATCTTCTTCTTGGTGGCGATCGTGTTTGGCGTCGTGACCGGTCGACAGTCGCCACGGCAGGCGCTCGCGTGGTGTGGGTCGTTCCTGCTGGTCGTGCTGCCATGGGCCGGTTGGCGATGGCTCTACTACGGCTACCCCCTTCCCAATACGTTCTATGCGAAGGTTGGCTTGAGCGGCGCGGTGGCGGAGCGCGGCCTCCGCTATGTGGCGACCGCGGCGCTGCAGCGACTTCCAGCTCTCATGCTCATCGCTGTCGCCCTATGGCGGAGCCCGGGGCGCGCGGGAGTGAGCTTCTTCCTCTGTCTCTGCGCGGCCCAAGTGGCATATGTCGTTGTCGTTGGAGGCGACTGGATGGGCTTCGGCCGTTTCATTCTGCCGATTCTCCCGTTCCTCTATCTGCTTGCTGCTACGCCCTTCCCTCGCATCTCGCCGTCCCCGCTCCGCTACGTCGCCATGGCGGGCGCGGGAATCGCCGTCGTGCTGAACTTCATGTTGTCGTCGACCTGGGGTGAGCTCAGGTCCGTGGCGCGCGAGCACGAGTACCTTTCGTCACGCGCGTCGGTAGCCGAATGGCTCGATCAGATGGCGGATCCGGATGACAGCATCCTGCTCGGCGAAATCGGGCAGGTCGGCTACATCACCGACCGAGTGGTCTACGACATCTTCGGTCTGGTCGACGAGCACATTGCCCACCTGGATGTGCAGACGCTGGGTCTTGGCAAGCCGGGGCATGAGAAGCGCGACCTGCGGTATAGCCTCAGTCTTCGGCCCAACTGGGTGGTGCTGCCTCCCAAGGGGATGGTGGCCCCTGGCTACGAGGAGGTCCTAGTCCCCGCCGAGCTCCCCGTCGCCCTTCCCGCTTACCGCCGCCTCCTCCGACTTCGGCAATAGGCTCTGTCGATTGCTCCCTCCTCTGGTGGGGGCAGGCATCGAGAGCGTCTTCGACCACGCTGCTGCGTCGCTTCGAACCTGGGCGCGCGGATGTCTCTCGGCAAGGATTTGCAGCACAGGGGCGACGCCGGGTGCAGCATGCGTCGCCGCCCGAAGCCCGTGAAAGCGTGCACACTCGAGGTCGCCCTCTGCAGCACAGAGTCGGGCGAGTATCACGCGAAGATTGGCTGGTGCGTCGTCATCCATGATGGCGATACTCTCCTCGAGGGCTTTGCGCGCGAACGACTTCCCGAGGACTTCGGGAAACGACGACGGCAAAGACTGTACGACGCCGGCATCGCCCTCTTGCAAGGCAGCGTCGATGAGAGCTCGAGCGCGCTCAGCCTGCCCTACCGCGACCGCTGCCGCCGCCTGCAGTCTGCGCAGCGCAATTCGGTGGCCCCAGCTCGCGGCGTCCATCGACAAGGCCAGAGCGAGCCGAGGATTGGCACGGCACGCGAATTCGAAAGCCGCACGCACATGAGCTGCCAGCGCGGGCTCCGACAGTGCATCGATCCGGTCCAGACTCTCGAGCGTGTGAGCCCCCCCGCCGACGCAGGCGTCGGGTGCAAGAAAAACCTGCCCACAGGGGGCGATCCCAAGCAGCGTTCGATCCCCTGGATGACGGTCGTCTCCGCCCGGCGGCATGAAGGTGCTGTACATGGCATCGACCGCGACCAAATCCCAGTGTGCAGCGAAACCGACGCAGCTGCCCTCGCGGCGAACCACCGCGGCACTCGGCCCGTAGCGAGCGATAGCGCGCAGCAGTGGACCCTCGTTGCCGAGTATCTCCCGCTGGACGGCATAGTCCGCGTCATCGAAGTACTGCGGCGTCCGGCCGTCCACGTAGTGGCGGATGCGACCGTGCGACCAGAACGCAAGCGCCGGGCCCGCCCGGTAGTCCGTCAGGATCTCCCGCTGCGGGTTGCCCGGGCCAGGGTCTAGTAGCCGAAGCGCGGCGCGTGGATGCGCCCCGCCGGTCCACCCGGCGACGCCGAGCGGTCCACGCGTAGTCGCCTGCGTGCGTGCAGAGGCGCCGAGCAACAGCAGGCTGCCGATCACGGTCGCTCCGAGCACGACCGGCCTTAGCCTCGAGTGCACGGGCTGCGTGCACATCTCCGCAAGGTTGCGGACACCGACGCTCGCCAGGGGCAACGCGAGTAGGGTCGCCGCGGCGACGAAGCGGCCCGCCCGACTCAGAAGCACGACGCCCAGCAGGCAGAGCAGAATCTCGCCGACTCGAACGGTGCCGCCCCGGGTAAGTCCGCAGAGTCCCAACGCCCAGGCGAGAAAGAGCGCGAAGTGGGGCCCATTCTCGAACGGGGAAAAGGATCGGAAGTCTACGGGTGCCATCTCACGTATGTGGGCGACGGCATCACCCCCCCCATGGGCGAGCACGTAGTTGAGCAGATCGAGGCCTGCCGCACTCGTGAGCATCGCGAGCAACAGGCCGAGCAGCACCACGGCGTCGGTCCGTAGTCGATCGCGGTCGAATCCACGGTCGATGTGGTCCTGCAGCACCAAGGCACCGAAAATCGCCGGTACCAGAATGAAGCTCCCGTGCAGCTGCGCCCAGCCCACGACGCCGATGCATAGGGCCACGGCAGACAACCAGCGGCGCTGTGGCTGACTCGTGGCCGCTCTGTCGGCCGGCGGATTGAGGTAACGGGCAATCAGCCAAATCAGAGTGGGCAAAAGAACCATGAAGAGCACCTGCGGCCGCGCCTTGACGCGACTCGCGATGGCGACCGCGCCGACGGCAGTCAACAGCACCAGGCCCACTGGATGGCGTTCGAGCCCACTCGAGCGCAGCATCGCGTAGACGGCACCAACCGCCGCGATTGCAAGCACCATGGTCAGAAACGTGAGCCCCGCGGGACCAAGCGCGTGCAAGGTCCCCAAGAGCAAGACGCCCCACAGCCATTCGAAGGCGAGGCACGGCTCGGTAAACGCCGAGATCGCGCTGGGCTCGGGGACCAAGCGGGCGCCATGCTCGAGGACCGCCCTCCCCAACTGCATCTGAAAGAACGCATCCGTTTCATAGATGGGGTGAAAACCAGTCCATGCCGTCGCAAGCGCGAGCACTCCGGCGAGCGCAAGTGCCCAGCGCGGAGGCACCGAGTCGTCCCGCGAAACCACGTTTCCCACGACCTCGAAAATATCACGCACGGGCGCGTTCACCGAAAGATCGGCCGCGACGGAATCCGCACACGGGCGGTTTTACAAGAGGTCTTGCTTAGTGCGACTATGCGCGCGGCTCCCTAGTGGGGCGAAGGAGGAAGTATGGCGCTAGGCAACAAGGTTGCGGCTGAGTTCATCGGGACGTTTTGGCTCGTGTTCGGCGGATGCGGGAGCGCGGTTCTCGCAGCTGGCTTTCCCGAGCTCGGAATCGGGTTCTTGGGCGTCGCCCTCGCGTTTGGTTTGACCGTCATGACGATGGCCTTTGCGATCGGTCATATATCCGGTTGCCACCTCAATCCGGCCGTCTCAGTTGGCCTGTTGGTCGGCAAACGTTTCCCCGCGTCCGAGCTATTGCCCTACATCGTGGCCCAGGTGCTCGGTGGCCTCGCAGGCGCTGCCGTTCTCTACTTCATCGCGTCCGGCCAGGATGGCTTCCAGGCCGGTGGCTTCGCATCGAACGGATTCGCCGAGCATTCGCCCGGCGGCTACTCGATGGCTGCCGTCCTCACCGCCGAGATCGTGCTCACGTTCGCGTTCCTGTTCGTGATCCTCGGCGCGACCGACAAGCGTGCGCCGGCGGCCCTAGCCCCGGTCGCCATCGGCTTGTGCCTCACGTTGATTCACCTGATCGGCATCCCCGTCGACAACCTCTCCGTGAACCCCGCGCGAAGCACGGGTGTTGCGGTCTTCGCAGAGCCCTGGGCGCTTCAGCAACTTTGGTTGTTCTGGGTGGCGCCGATCGTCGGCGGCGCCATCGGGGGCGTCGTGTATCCGCTCGTTGCCGGCAACCCAGATTAGGCGCTGCCGCTGCGCTAATTGATCCGCAAGAACAGGAATCGTCCTCCGTTGGAGATCGCGCCGCCCAACCGGCCGTGCACCGCCGGCGTTGCCGAGAAACCCGATCCGCCCTCGGCCCGCGCGATTTCTCGGCCGTCGGACAACGCGAGCGCCAGCAGCGAGCCCTGGGTTTCGCCGTAGATGACCGTCCCCGTCTCCGTCACGATGGGCGGTGTGGGCGCCCCCCGCTCCGGTGCCTTCTCCCATTGGATTTCCCGGGTGCGGAGATCCATGAGAGAGATGCCCCGGCGTGCGGAGGAGATCACGAGCATGCGCCCCGCCGCGGCCAGACCGGTGACCCCCTGGAACGCCGCATCCCGCCATTTTACCGACCCGTTTCTGGGATTGAGCGCGTACAGGCCCGCGGTGAACGACGCGATGTAAAGTGTTCCGCGGAGCATCACTGGTGTCGTGTCGACGTCGAGAAACTGCGGCACGTTACCGGGGCGCCGCTCCACGTCGAGCGCTGTCTCCATCTCCCAGAACAAGCGTCCGTCGGCTGGGTTAATCGCTGCGACCGCGCCGTCGGTGAACGCGGCGTACAGGCGCCCTTCCTCGAGCAGGAGCCCCGCGTGGCCGGCGATCGTGATCTCTTCCACCGGCTCCTTGTCGTACGTCCAGAGGATCCGCCCATCGTCGCGCGCCAACGCGGTGATTGAATCATTCTCGGCCACGAAGTAGAGCGCGTCGTTCGTCACGACTGGGCGGGTACGAACCGCGCCTATCAATTTCGTCCTCCACTTGGGTGTGCCGTCTGGCGTCAATGCGTGCACCATGCCGTCGACCGACGCGAAGTACACCTCCCCCGATTTGCGCGAGATGGACGGTCCCGATTCGATCTGCGCCTCGGCGTCGTAATAGAAGCGGCGACGCCCCTGCATGTCGAAGGCGAACAAGTTGCCTTCGCTCGTGCCGATGTAGACGCGCTCGCGTTTCACGTCGAACGCTGCCCCGCTCAGCTCGACCGGCAGGTAGCGCGACTCCCACCGGTCCGTCAGCTGCTTCGACCAGCGCACGTTGAAGCCGCCCTCACCCGGAGGCGCGTAGTCGGCTCCACTTTGGATCCAGCCGAAGTTGTCGGCGTTGGTCGACGACGTCCCCGACGAGCCGCAACCTGGCACCGCCGCTCCCAGCAGCGTCAGTACGGCCCAGGCGGCGGCGTGGCGAAAGCGCATGCCCGGAGCTTACTCTTTGGGAGGTTGCCGTTGGAGAAGCTCGTTCATCTGCCGGATGAACTCGTCCGCGCGACGCGGATCCACGCCCTCGGTGGGCGCGAGACTCGGATCGAGGAGCGCGAGGCGAGCTTCTGTTTGCTCTTCGGTGTACGGGAGCGCTGGGGCCTCCGGATCCTTCAGAGAGGCCAACACGCCGTCGAATCGGGTCTTTGCCTCTTCGAGCTTGCCCTGGGCCTGTAGGAGGCGGCCCTGGTGGTAGCCCGCGATTGGTGCGACGCTCGGGTCGACCTCGCGAAGCGCCTCGAGCTGTGCGATCGCATCCTCATAGGAGGTCTCGGCTTCGAGCGAGTACGCGATCCCTTCGAGGGCGGCCCACCGAACCACTTCGTCGTCGCTGATCTCGAGCGCTGCTTGGTATGCCGCGCGCGCGCCCGCCCAATCCCCCTCGGTGTAACGCGCTTTGCCCTCCCCGATGCGGGCCCATGCTGCCGCCGGCGTGTTGGGGTGCGCTTCGGCGACGCCGGCATACGCGACTGCCAACGCCGCGGCGTCGCTCGTGTCCCCATCGAGCACGGCAGCCAGCGCGTCGCCCGCCTCGGCGGCTTGCCCGCGGGTGTACGTCGACCAGCCGATGCCAACGGCCGCCACCAGGAGGACCCCCGCGGCCATGAGGCCGAGCGGCTTGAGATTGTCGTGGAACCAGTCCTTCGCCACGATCGCCTGAGCGATCGCTTTCTCTTCGACGAGCTCCGCATCGCGGCCCTTCTGGGCGGCCTTGCGCGCGGCTTTCGCGGCTTGCTGGGCTGCGAGCCGCTCACCCGGGGTCATCGGAGCTTGTTTTTCGTCTTTGGCAGAGTCGTTGGCCAAGTTTTCCTCCAAAAGGCGGGGAATCCGCGTCAAATCGGGTCGGGACTATACACGGGGCCCCCGTCCCGTCAACGCAGCCCCGCGCCGGGCGCTGCGCCCATGTTAGAGCGGCCGCTCTGCGCGGCTTCTGGGTCGCGACCAATACTCAGAGCTCGCTCGGACCCTTCCTCATCACCGCGGCGCTTCGGGTCAGCGTTCGCTTCGACCTCCGCCAGCGCCACGTAGGGATGTAGCGAAAGCCGCAGCGGCTCTGAGGATGCGAGGGCGCTGGCGACGAGCAGGAGCACGATGCACGCGGCCGGTCGAGTGGTAGCGGGATTGCCGAGCACGCCCCCTACATCGGTCGCTCGGCGTCGCGGTTGCCTTAGTTCGCGTTCTTTTCCAGCTCGAAGCCGTCGTGCAAAATCACGACCGCCTTGTCCGCGTGCTCAGCCTTGATCAAACACGAAGTCTTAATTTCGCTCGTGCTGATCGCCTGGATGTTGATGCTGTTGTCCGCGAGCAGTCGGAACATGCGCGCGGCGATTCCCGCGTGATTGCGCATGCCCACGCCCACGATCGACACCTTGGCGACCGAATCGTCGCGCCCCACCCCCTCAGCGCTGACACTGGCGACGAGATCCTTGGCGATGGCTTCGGCGCGGTCGGCGTCCTCGTGGCTCACCGTGAACGTCAGGTCGGTGTGACCCTCGCGCGAGACGTTCTGAATGATCATGTCCACCGAGATGTTCGCTTCGGCGAGTGGCTCGAACACACTCGCGACGACACCGGGATGATCCGGCAGCGCGCGAACCGTGAGCTTCGCAGTCTTCTTGTCCGCCGCCACGCCGGCGACGATGACTTTTTCGAGCAGGTGTTCTTCGTCGGTCACGATTGTTCCCTCCGCGTTCGAGAAACTCGAGCGCACGTGCAGCGGCATCCGGTGTTTCATGGCGAGCTCCACCGAACGAATCTGCAGAACCTTGGCGCCGAGTGAGGAGAGCTCGAGCATCTCCTCGTAGCTGATGCGTGAAATCTTGCGCGCGTTCGGACAAACGCTCGGGTCGGTCGTGTAGACCCCGTCGACGTCTGTGCAGATCTCGCAGACGTCGGCTTTGACGGCCGCCGCGATCGCGACCGCCGACGTATCCGATCCGCCGCGCCCGAGGGTCGTGATGTTGCCGTACGTGTCGGTGCCTTGAAAGCCCGCGACGACGAGCACGTTGCCGCTGTCGACCGATGAACGGAGACCCTCCCCATCGATGGTGCGGATTCGGGCCTTCCGAAAGACGTTCTCGGTGCGGATTCGCGCTTGGTGGCCGAGGAGCGACCGCGCCGGGACGCCCAGCACGTTGAGTTGAATCGCCAGCAGCGCCGCGCTCACTTGCTCACCGCTCGAAACAAGCACGTCCATCTCGCGTTCCGCGGGCTGCTCCGAGAGCTCCCAGCCCATGCTGAGGAGTCGGTCGGTCTCGCCTGCCATCGCGCTCACGACGACGATGACCTGGTGGCCGTCGCGGTACGTTTCCGCCACACGCTCGGCAACCATGCGAATCCGGTCGAGCGAACCGACGCTCGTGCCGCCATACTTCTGTACGACCAGGGCCATTGGGCGCCGAAGAATAGCCGCGACGTCAGGGTCGGCAACCGGCCCCACGCGGCGAGCGGTTCCATGGTATTTAGGGGGTGATGCGACGCGCTTTGTGGATGGCGGTCATGGTCTTTGGCGCCTGCAGTCCCAAGTCCGGTTCGGTGCACGCGGGACCCGAGGGGCCGAAGGGACACGAAAAGGACAGGCTGCACATGGTCAGCAGCCAAATCGAGTCTCGCGGGGTGCGCGATCCGGGCGTGCTTCGCGCGATGCGCGCGGTGCCGCGTCACCGGTTCGTGCCCGAGTCGCAGCGCGCATCGGCCTATGACGACCGGCCGCTCCCGATCGGCCATCAGCAGACCATCAGCCAGCCCTACATCGTCGCGCTGATGAGCGAGCTCGCCGATGTGGAACCGGGGGACACGGTGCTCGAGGTCGGCACCGGCTCGGGCTACCAAGCGGCCGTCCTCGCCGAGATGGGCGCGAAGGTCTTCTCGATCGAAATCGTCGAACCGCTTGCGGAGCAGTCGAAGGCAACGCTCACCGAGCTCGGCTATGACGTGACGGTGCGTCACGGAGACGGATACGCCGGGTGGCCGGAGCACGCACCTTTCGACGCCGTGCTCGTGACCGCCGCCCCGCCCCACATCCCCGCGCCACTCAAGGAGCAGCTCAAAATCGGTGGCCGTCTGGTCATTCCAGTTGGAACCCGCTTCCAGAGCTTGCTTCGGGTGACCCGGACGAAGGACGGGTTTCGGGAGGAGGAGGTGTTGCCAGTGAGATTTGTCCCGATGACCGGGGAGGTGCGGCAGCGCTGAGAGTCTGGGGGTCGGCGCTCGAGGTCTGGGCGTAGGGGATGGGGCTCGGGTATTGAGGTGTGTGGCAGTGTGTAATCTGGCTTACATTTCGTGAGGGTCCCGCAAAAACCTCGAATTCCGCTAACTAATCCTGTGTTATCGTCGGCGCCCCCCTAGGAGACCCGTATGCCCAGTTCCCCCCGGATTCTCTGGCTGGCTGCCTGCCTGTTGTTGGCCAGCGGCTTCTTCGTTGGATGTGCAACCGACACGAGTGAGACCACTGGCGACCTCAAGATTCAGCTCGAGCTCTTGAACGGCACGCAGATCGACGAAGTGGCGTACGTAATTTCCGGCAACGACATGGCTCCGATGGTCGGAACCATCAATACGAGCGCTCCTTCCTCGACTGCGTCAGTCGAGGTCTATGGCCTTGCGGCGGGCACGGGCTACGAAGTGGAGCTGACTGCCACGTCCGTCGATGGCGAGACATCGTGCTCCGGATCGGCGGGTTTCGATGTCGCGGTCGGGATAGCAACCGAGGTGATGGTCGTCTTGAACTGTAAGCCGAATCAGGAGCTCGGTGGTGTCCGCGTGAACGGTAAGTTCAACTTCTGTTCGGACATCCTCAAGGTCGTCATCTCGCCTCTGCAAACCTCGGTCGGAAACGATATCGATGTCGAAGTGGTGGCCGTCGACTTGGACGGCGATCCCATCGAGTACCTTTGGACTGGAACCGGCGGTTCCTTCGCTGATCCCTCGTCTCCCGTCACGACGTTCACCTGTGAGGAAGTCGGTGTACAGACCATCCGGATCACCGTCTCCGACGACGGCTTCGACTTCTGTGACTGCGACTACGCGACCTGGGTGACCTGTGTGGACGGCGATGGCGGCACGGGTGGCTCCGGAGGCTCTGCAGGCATGGGTGGCGCTGGCGGCGCTGGCGGCACCGGTGGCATGGCTGGGGCCGGAGGTGCGGGCGGCACCGGTGGCATGGCCGGAGCCGGCGGCGCGGGCGGCACCGGTGGCATGGCTGGAGCCGGCGGCGCTGGCGGTACCGGTGGCATGGCTGGGGCCGGTGGCTCGGGCGGCACCGGTGGCATGGGCGGCGAAGGCGGCATGGGCGGCCAGGGTGGTAGCGGCGGCTCTGTCTGTGTTCCAGACGGTGGCGCCCAATGGGCCGGGGAAGCGATCAATCGACCGTGTGGAGAAGTCTCCTGCGGTGCGATGGAAGTCTGTGTCGACGGTGCCTGTAGGGCTTCGGGTCTCACGTTCGTCAGTAGCAGCTGGTCGGACGCGGCACTCGGCGGACCGCGGGGCGCCGATAAGACCTGTGCTGAGCTCGCCGAAGCGGCGGGCCTTGGTGGCTACTGGTTCTCGTGGACCTCGGATCAATGCACGTCTCCTTTCAAGCGCTTCGAGCGTTCCGAAATTCCGTACCGTCTGTTGGACGGCACGCAGATCGCGTCGAGTTGGCAACGCCTTACCAATCGACCACCCGACGAAGCCTACCTCGAGAACCAGATCGACTCGGACGAGTATGGAGACCCGCCGGTCGTCGTGAGCGGGAATAGCCCGACGAACAGCGTTTGCGTACAGAGCCCCGCGACCGTGCCCACTGGCTGTTTCGTGTGGACGAACACGCTCATCGACGGGAAGGTGCAGGCGGTTCTCGACAACAACGGCTGCGTAGGTCTGACCAGCAACGACAGCATCGATGCTCCATCGACGGTCGGACAAGCCACCACGATTTTCCGCGCCTGGACCGATGGGAATTTCCAAACTTGCGGGAGGGACGGAGGGCGCCTCTATTGCTTCGAGCAGTCCGAAGCCGACCCCGATCCCGCGCTCCCTTAGAGCACCACGATTCCACCGTGCGCTGAAGCCGTCGCTCAATCCGATCGGCGCAAGTCGTACTTACGCCTGATACGGAGGAGCTCGACGACGCCCCGTGCGAAGTCGGCGGGTTTCACTTTGGAGCCGGCCACGTCAGACCAACGGGCGAGTGGGACCTCGCGGATGCCGCTTGGCTCGCCTCCGCCAGCGAGGTAGCGAGCGAGCAGCTCCACATCGAATACCCATCGTGATCCGAACGGGTTCGCAAACAAGACCCGGGTTGCTTCGTTGCAGCGGAAGAGCTTCGCCCCGCACTGCGTATCGTAGACCGTTAGTCCGAGGACCAAGCTCGCCAGGGTCGCAAACACGCGCCCGGCGTAGTGGCGGGTCGCGCTTCGCTCGATCTCGTGGCCGAGGATGGCAACCCGCGCGCCAAGCACGATGTCGATCTCGGGTGCCGTATCGAGAGCCGCGGCGAACTCGGTGATCGCGTCGAGCGGAGTTGCCAGATCCGCGTCCCAATAGCCAGCCATTTCGGCGCCCTGGTCGAACGCTGCCAACATGCCTTGGCGCACGGCTTCGGCCTTCCCTTCGTTCTTCGGCTGGTCGAGGACTCTGATGCGCGCGGCGTTCTGGGAGGCAAGCCCGTGGAGCGCGGCCGCCGTCCCGTCGGTGCTTCCGTCGTTGACTAACAGGAATGCGAGATCGCGGTTCCCGGCTAAGGCTCGCTCGAATGCCGCGGAGTCGAATCGCTCCGCCTCGTTGTAGCAAGGGACGACTACCTGAATGCGGCTACTACTCATTCCTGCGCCTCCACTTCATCGCTTCGTTTCCAAAGAACGAAGATGTTCTTGCTGGCCAACTTGCGGTACCGACCGCTCGCGAGCGCTTCCTCGTAGTGCTTGCGCGCGGGCTCCTTGCCGGAAACGAGCTTGCGACGGGCCAGGATATAGTCGGCGTCGAAGTAGCCGATCTGGAGGCTATACGCGCTCTTTCGATTGCTGAGGTGCGGAACCTCCCGGCTAGTGGCCGCGATCGATGCGTCCGGCGGAATCCTCGCAACGAGCTCCCGGAATGCAGCGAGTCGCGCTTTGTCTCGCTCGGTCCATTCGTAGGAGATGGGTCCGAAACCGCCTTTCATCCCGGGCGACTCGAAGACGGATCCGTAAAAATAGCTGGTGAGGATCGTGGTGAGCAGGATCGCCGCTGTATTTGCCACGAGTGCCTTGCGGCGACCGGGCGCACCGAGCCTGCGTTCGAGCACCATGAACATAAGCAGAAAGGCGGTTGGCGCCCAGAAGACCGTGTACTGGAAGTAGATCTCGAAGAGCGGATCACGGGATGCCATCAATGTGAACACCGCCGCAGGCACCAAAGCGAGCCAGGTCGTCTTCCCCCGGAGCGGAAAGAACAGCAACGGAACGAAGAGCTGCAGGATGTACAGCAGTCGCTTTCGCTCGAAGACCTCGTCAAAAACGTAAAACGGATTGGTGAGCCAAGTCTCGATGACTGCCCAGAACCCCGGCGCGCCTGGAGCCTGGAGGTTGTGATAGTAGCCGGCGAAGCTCGCATGCGAGCCGTTGAGCGGCATCAAGACGAACTTCGTCAATACGAAATGGGCGCCGCAGACCATCGCCAAGATCAACGTTCGCCTCGGATGAACGCCCCAGAGCCAAAGGACGATGCCCGCGGCTGCGAGCACGGCGCCCGTGTCCTCGCGCCACGCGAGCGTCAGAATGGTCATCGCGACGAGCGCCCGCGTATTGCTCGTGAACGACAGATAGAACACCCACGCGAAGAGCGGCGACGCCATCGTGAGGAAGTGGAAGTCGTAGAAGACCGGCCCGTGGGTCGGCGCGTAGAGCGCATAGCAAAGCGCGAATACGAAGCCGAGCCAGGGGCTTTGGAGGAGGCGCCGGCCCAGCATGTAAATCGGGATCGGGGTGCTGGCTGCGAACGCCGCCTGGAGGATGAGCAGAGTCTCTGAACGCGGCCAGATCGCGTACAGCGGAACCAGTAGGGCTGCGCCGAATGTCGTGTGCCGGTGTAGATGGTTGCCCTCGGGGCCGAAAGCAGGCGTCGATCCGAACCATTGTCCGTGCGTCAAGTGCCACATCATGTTGTCGAAGATGCCGAGGTCGTAGGCGTCGCTTCGCATCTGGTGGTGGCGCATCAGGGCGAAGTAGGCGAAGTGCGCGAAGAGAGCGACACAGACCGCAGCCGTCAGCGCACTCGGCACGAGTGCCCGCCATCGGTCCACGGCTGGTGCGGGGCCTGGCACCGGCATCGCGGGGAATCCATGTTCGAGGAATCGCGTCCCGATCGCGGCGGCACAAAGCCCGATGACGAGCATGTAGCTCAACGCCGTGATCGGCTTTCCGATGAAGCTTGCGCGGTCGACTAGCGGGACGATCGGCGCCAAGAGCGCGAGCGGCGAAAGCCGATGGCCCCACAGCCAGGCCCGACCCGCCACATCCGCGAATGAATACCAACGGATCGTGAGCGCCGCGAGGACGCCCGGCAGAAGCGCGGACACGATCACCAGCACGACGAAGAGCCGCCGCTCGATCGGGTCCATCTGGTTGTCGGTCCAAAGCGCCGCGCGGTCCTCGACGAACAGCAGATTGACGCAAAAACAGAGGCTTGCCGCCGCGGCGCCGAGCCACGCTGCGCCGATGAGAAAGCGGGCGCCATTATGTTGCGCCGCACGAAGCTCGCTCACGGTGCGACCCTAGCATGGGGCTGTGGTGTGGCGTTCGGGAGAGCGCGGTGTGCAGCTTGGTTTAACGACACCACTCACCCGCCCCGTCCGTAGCCGCTACTCGTCGGGGTCTTCGCTGGGCTTTGGGGGCGGAGCGGGCTCGCCGTATTCGTGGACGAGCTTCTTCTCGAGCTTGTCGAGCAGCATGCGTTCGATGTAGCTCGGCATTGCAGAGATTTGGATCACCACACGAATTGGGCCGCCCCCTTGGTCCTCGATGCGCATGAGCTCGACGCTGCCGGGATACAATCGACCGTCGTCTTTGTAGTCGAACAGAAAATAGCCAACACTCTCATCCCGGTCCTTGATGGCGTAGCCCTGATCGACACGAATGAGACGAATCGCCGCACCCCAGACCTGCTCATAGCTGTGGCGAAAGTCTTCCGTCTTTTTCGCATGGCTCCTAGAAGCAGGCACGAGAAGCGCGGCGACGACCAGGAGCGCGGACCAGTGTTTCATTTGGCAAAGCTAGCCAATCAGCTGCACGGGCTCAAAAAAAGGCGCAGGGACGCTCGGGGCCTACTAAAGCTGTTTCGCGAGCTCTTCGGCCAGCGGCATCAGCTTGTCGCGGGTGTTCAAGCTGGGGTCGTCGATCACCTTTTCGAGCAATGCTCGAAGGATCTGACCTACAGCGGGTCCCGCGCCGCCGTCGAGTAGTGGGATCACGTCGTTGCCCCCGATCGCCAGGTCTCCGGTGGTCAGGGCGCCGCCCTCCTCGATCGCCTGCTCGACCCGTCCCCGCAGCTCTTTCAGCGCGGCAAGCTCGGCCTCGACGTTCCGGCCCTTGCCGAGGGCGTCCGCTGTGCCCAGACGAAGCAACGGATCTACGTTATCCGCGCCGACCCGTTTGATGAACCGGCGCACCGCAGCGTCGGTCCACTCGGAGCTATAGCAGATCAAATGGTGGCGAATGAGCCCCGTGATGAGATCTCGTTCGCTGTTCGAGAAGCGGTAGTCACGAAGCCAGCGGTCGGCCATGTCGGCGCCGACCTTTTCGTGATGATAGAAGGTCCAGTCGTTGGTCTTGTCCGACTTCGCGCGCGTCCGCGGCTTGGCGACGTCATGGAGCAAAGCAGCCACTCGCTCGATTGGGTCGCCGTCCGACTCGTCGAGCACACGCATCGTGTGGTTCCAGACGTCATAGGCATGCCACTGGTTTTGCTCGCAGCCGACCTGCTCGAGTAGCTCCGGATACGTTACCTCGAGGATGCCCGTCCGGCGCATGACCTCGAACGCGCGCGAAGGGGTGCTCGCCTTCATCGCCTTCAGCCACTCTTCGCGCACGCGTTCGGGGCTCACTTTGCGGAAGGTGTCGAGCGCGCTCCCAAAGGCCGCCTCCGTCTCTTCCTCGAGCTCGAACTCGAGGGTCGCCACGAACCGCGCGCCGCGAAGAATGCGGAGCCCGTCCTCTCGAAAGCGCGCGGTCGGGTTCCCTACCGCGCGAAGCACTCGGTTTCGCATGTCGGTGAGCCCGTCGAAGGGATCGACGACCTGGCCATCCACCGGGTCGTAGGCAATGGCGTTGACCGTGAAGTCGCGGCGAGCGAGGTCCTGCTCGATGTTGCCGACGAACACGACGTTGTCGGGGCGCCGGCCGTCGGAATAGGCCCCTTCGCCACGAAGCGAGGTCACCTCGAAGCTCTCGCCCTTCCAGAGGACCGTGACCGTTCCATGGTCGATCCCCGTCGGAATCACCCTGCGGAAGGTGTCTTGGACCTTTTTGGGCAGTGCGGTCGTGGCGACGTCCCAATCGTTGACCTTTTCTCCGCGCAACATGTCCCGGACACAGCCACCGACGATCCATGCGCTTTCCCCCGCATTGCGTAGCTCCTTACAAATTTCGAGCACCGGCTGAGCGATTTGCTGTCGGAGAATGCGGTGTGGCACGCCGAGTCGATAACCCTAGGAAAGAACAGACGCAATGGCGTCAGACCCAATTGGCCCGCGGGCCTAACGGGGCTACACTCATCAGACTGCCCTCCTGCCCCCCCCGACAATCAAATGCGAAGACTTTGGAAGCCCTTACTTGGTTTGGTAGTCGTCCTTGCGGCGTTCACCATCTCCTTTGGTTGGCCGGTCGAAAACGGCCTGCAAATCGACATCGACACCTCGCCCCGAGCCCGGGCGGCGCGCGACAAGACCCCCTGGGACCTGAAAAAGCTGCAGGTGATGAATCGGGTCATCCACGAGGTGAACAGCGACTACGTCGATCCGAGCCGCATCGATCACAAGCGCATGATGCTGGCCGGGCTAGATGCGATTCAGCAGGATATCGCGCCCGTCCTCGTCCACTACCAGGACGGCGCCGAGACGCTCACCGTCCAGGTCAATAATTCCGAGAGCGAGTTCAAAGTCTCTGACGTCACGAGCCCTTGGGATTTGGCCGGCCGGTTCCGCGAAGTCTTCACCTTCCTGCAGGCCGAGCTCCAGGACGAGGACGACATCGAGCTTCGGGATGTCGAGTACGTCGCGATCAACGGTATGCTCAGGACCCTCGACCCGCATACCACGTTGCTCCCGCCAGACATTTACAAAGAAATGCGGACGAGCACACGGGGTCAGTTTGGAGGCCTCGGCATCGTCATCTCGATTCGCGATGGGCACCTGACGGTGATTCGGCCGATGGTCGACACCCCAGCTTCAAAAGCCGGTCTTCAGCGCGGTGATCGCATCGTCAAGATCGAAGACGAGTCCACCCTCAACATGCCGCTAAGCGGTGCGGTGGACCGATTGCGCGGCAAGCCAGGTACCAAAGTCACGATATTCATTCGTCGCGAGAGCAGCGCGGGCAGGTGGAGCCCCCCGCGCAAAGTCGAGCTGACCCGCGCGATCATTCACATCGAGTCAGTCGAGCACCGCATGCTCCGCGACTCCGTCGGTTATGTGAAAATCAACAACTTTCAAGGCAACACGGAGACCGATCTCCGTCGAGCACTCACGGCCCTTCACCGAAAGAAGATGGTAGGCCTCGTGCTTGACCTTCGAAGCAACCCCGGGGGGCTCCTCGACCAGGCCGTTCAGGTTGCCGACACGTTCATCGATGGCGGTCCGATCGTCACCACCTCGTCGCAAGATCCGAGCGAGCGAGAGGAGAAGTTCGCCACGAGCAGCGGCACAGAGCCGCCCTACCCGATGGTCGTGCTCATGAATGCTCAGAGCGCTTCGGCCAGCGAGATCGTTGCCGGGGCGCTGAAAAACCACGATCGCGCGCTAATCATTGGTGAGCAGAGCTTCGGCAAGGGCTCCGTGCAGGTCCTCTACACGCTCCCCGACGAGTCGGCGCTGAAGCTCACCGTGGCGCAATACCTCACCCCAGGTGACGTATCGATCCAGGGCGTTGGCATCGTCCCTGACATCGCGATCAGTCCGATGACCGTCGACAAAGACGACATGGACCTCAAGGTCAACCAGTTCTACCAGCGCGAGGCCGACCTCGACGCACACCTCACGCACGAGAGCGCGACCGACAGCCAGCGCCCAGCGGTAGTGATGGGCTACTATCTCAACCGGGAGCTCCGTCAGCGGTTGCTCGAATCAGAGCCGGAGGAGGCGGAAAACGAGGACAAGGAGAACTTCCTCATTCGCTTCTCGAAGAACCTGGTGCTGAACGCGAAGTCGGCGAAGCGGCCCCAGATGCTCGTTGAGTCCAAGCCGATCATCGAGCGAGTGCAGAAGCAAGAGAACGAGAAGGTCGTCCGTGACCTCGAGAAGCTCGGGGTCGATTGGAGCGTCGGCCGCGACGAAGGGCCGAGCAAGGTGCGAGTCGTCGCCAAGACGAGCGCCGGAAGTGAGCCAGCTCAGCCGGGACAGCCGCTCTCGCTCGAGGTTGAGGTCACCAACGAAGGTAATCACACGCTTTATCAGCTTCGCGCTACGACCAGCAGCGACAACGGCTTGTTCGACGGTCGCGAGCTGGTGTTCGGCAAGCTCGCGCCAGGCCAAACTCGCAAGTGGACGACCACCCTCGGGCTCTGTCTGACCGAGGACGAAAAGCTCGTCTGCCGTCTCCCGCGCGCCACGGTCGACCGGGCGGACGGCATCAGGGTCGAGTTCGAGGAGGCCCACGGCCATGCGCCGGAACCAGCCGAGGTCCGCACGCTCGTCCGTGCGCTTCCGCGCCCGCGTTTTGCCTATGGCCTACAGATTGCCGACAACATTCACGGCAACGGGGATGGGTTGGTTCAGCGGGGCGAACAGATTACGATCTACTTCACCATCAAGAACCTCGGTCCGGCCGATAGCTTCGACCTTCAAGCCAACATCCAGAACAAAAGCGGCCACGGTGTCCTGCTCTACGACGGGCGCTTCGAGCGCGAGGAGGGGCTCAAGCGTGGGGAGGAATGGGTCGTGCCGTTCACTCTCCAAGTGCTCCCGGAGTTCGACGAAGACGAAGCTCAACTGATGGTCGGTGTGCTCGACAACGAGCTCGGCGCAGCGGCGGGTCAGAAGCTAGTGATTCCGATTGAGGCTGCGCAGACGCCCATCGAAAACCTTCCGAGTAAAAAGGTGGTCCTCGTCGAGGCGGGCGCGGAGGTACGGGCGAGGCCCGACGCCCGCGCACCGGTCATCGCCCGTTTCGACGAGTCAGCACGCTTGCTCCTGACGGCGCAGAGCGGCGACTTCGAGCGAGTCAACCTCGGTGGGGGCCGGCCTGGTTGGGTGGCCTCAGGCGCGACGAGCGAGGCGCAGGGCCAGGTCGCGAAAAACCCGCCGCTCACATGGGAGACCCCGAACGCGTCGCCAGAGATCGAGTTTAGCAGCCTCGATACCCTCGTCACCCGGGACGAGCAGATCCGGATTAAAGGCGAAGCCACCGACGGCCAGCGCGTGCGTGACCTCTACATCACGACGAGTGGCCACAAGGTCTTTTACGACTCGAACCAGCGGAGCACCACGCCGCGAGAGCTCGCGTTTGATGCCGAGATTCCGGTCCGGCCGGGTCTCAATACGATCATGGTCGTCGCGCGAGAGGACAGCAGCACCGTCACCCGCCGTTTCCTCGTCGTCCGTCGGGACGCCGAGGACGGATCGCTAATGGAGACCGAGAAGTTCCAGGGCGCCCTTCTCGGAAACGGCAACGGCTACCACTAAAGAAGGCCCGCGAACCGGTCTATGCCGGGCGGGAGCTCGCCTCCCCGGCGAATGTGGGCCCAGACCATCGGGACCAGCTTCTCGCGCGCCAGCTTCGGGTCCAGAGGCGATTCCGGGCCATGGAAGCTGAGGTCATCTGCAGATTCAATCTCGATGCGCTCGATTTCATTGGAATCCCAGGAGATCCGCAGGGACTCGCCGCCCTCTCCGCGTGAGGCGCGCATCAGCCGGACACCGCCGCGCTTCGGCGTACCCCACCCGAAGGCGACCCACTCGCGCCGCGTGGCGCCGGAAATCAGGGTGTCCAGGTCGTCGAGAATCGCGCGAACGACCGCCCCGCGCCCCAGATCCTCGGCGAGATCATTC
This sequence comes from Myxococcales bacterium, assembly GCA_024640845.1. Lineage (GTDB taxonomy): Bacteria > Myxococcota_A > Polyangia > Polyangiales > Houyiibacteriaceae > SG8-38. Next base: position 27,542 of record JAHEEE010000003.1, read on the forward strand.
GGGAACGGAGCTGCTTTCGCGATGCCTGGCCTTGAGCGGTGCACGTCGTCGCTATACCCCAACTATCAGCGCCGTTCTATGTGCTCTAATGTAGTCCATTTGACTTCATTCACCCACTTGGCTAAAGACCATCCGTTCAGGAGGCTCAGCATGGCAGGTGAGGAGTTGATCGTTCAGCACCGAAAGATGGTTGTCGGTTTGGCGAGCCGTCTCAGACGGGAGCTCTCGTTGTCGGGCGACCTGGACGACCTCGTGGCGTTTGGATTCGGTGGCTTGCTCGAGGCGCAGCACCGATTCGACCCAAGCCGGGGCGTGCGCTTTCAGACCTTCGCCTATCACCGGGTGCGGGGTGCCATGCTCGACGGGGTCCGCCAGATGGCCGACCTCCCCCGACGCGCCCACGAGCGCCTCAGAGAGGAAACGGAGTGCCGGCCGACCGCTGCGCCGACCCCGCTGGACAAGGCCTTCACGCGGATCAGCGCCCGCCTCACGAGCCCGAGCCCGGTTCAAGGAACCTACGCTGAGGAGAACCCCGAGGCTGCACTACTCAAGAACGAGAGCATCGAGCGGCTGCTCGGAGCATTGTCGCGGCTTTCGATGCGTCAGCGCGTGTTGTTGCGAGGCCGCTACTTCGAGGGCCGGCCGCTCGACGCCATGGCAGCGGAGCTCGGCGTTTCGAAGTCTTGGGCGAGCCGACTTCACACGCAGGCCCTCGAGGCGCTTCGAGCCGCGCTCAAGGCGCCTTGAGCGAAAGTCGGTCGGCCAGCCGAAATCCGCCTGTTCCCGGGAGGTTGTATGCGCAGGCTGGTTCGCGCTTAGCCTCCGAATGCGCAATGTGTTTCGCACTTTTCCGGGGGTGTGCCGTTTTCGGATTCACCTGTGGCAAACGTTGCCGTTCCTTGTAAATTCCCGTGTAAAGTGGGCCCTCAAAGCCTTGGTTTTGTGGTTTTCTTCAGATGGCACGCAATCTGCATCATGCTCCAGCAAGATGGGGGCATCTAGAAATCATAGTCAGAGCGTTCCCGCGGCCGACAGCCGCGGCGTTCGGATTCTTGCGAAGTCGGTCTACCGAGAGCTCCGCAATAGCGGCCACAGCCGCTCGGACATCGTCGCGTTCACCAACGCGGTTCTCGAGCTCGTGACCACCGAGCTTCGCGACGCGCAGGAAGCAGCCGAGTAGCAACCGCGTGTAGCGCTCGTCTTCCTCGAGAAGCGCGATAGACGCGCTCGGGTGGCTCCTTGACCCCGCGTCGGCCCGCGCCTAGGTTCGGCGTTCGCCGGCGGCGTACTCTGACCGCGCCGTGGCACGGAGGGAGTCGAACGAATGGCGACGAAAATTGGAATTAACGGCTTCGGGCGCATCGGGCGTTGCGTGGCCCGGATCGCTGCAGAGCGTGGAGACATCGAGATCGTCGGGATCAATGATCTGACGAGCGCGGAAATGCTCGCGCACCTTCTTGAATGGGACTCGGTGCATCGCCACTTCGGCCATCCCGTAAAAGCGGACGAAGGCGCGCTTTGGATCGGCGACCAGCGGATTCCAGTTTCGGCGGAGCGTGACCCCTCCAAGCTGAAGTGGAAAGAGCTCGGCGCAGAGATCGTTCTCGAGTGCACGGGTCTCTTCCGCACCAAAGAGAAGGCCTCGGCGCACTTGGCGGCGGGCGCCGAGCGGGTGATCATCAGCGCGCCTGGGAAGGGCGACATCGACGGCACCTTCGTGGTCGGCATCAACACCGACAAATTCGACCCCGCGAAGGACACTGTCATCAGCTGCGCGTCGTGCACGACGAACTGCCTCGCCCCGCTGGTCAAAGTCCTCAATGACACCTACGGCATCGTCAAGGGCCACATGGTCACGGTGCACGCCTACACGAATGACCAAGGGCTGCTGGATCAGCCGCACTCGGACATGCGCCGAGCGCGCGCCGCAGCGCTGTCCATGATTCCGACCTCGACGGGCGCCGCGACGGCCATCGGGCTCGTGCTTCCCGAGCTCAAGGGCAAGCTCGACGGGACCGCCATTCGCGTGCCGACCCCGAACGTTTCGCTCACGTGCCTCACCGCGCAGGTCGCGAAGAACACCGACCGAGAGTCGGTCAACGCAGCGCTCAAGGCGGCGGCGGAAGGTCCGCTCAAGGGCATTCTCCAATTCGAAGAGAAGCCGCTGGTCTCGATCGACTTCATGGGCAACCCGCATTCGTCGATCTGCGACGCAGCCCAGACCCAGGTCGTCGGCGGCGACCTCGTCGAGGTGCAGAGCTGGTACGACAACGAGTGGGGCTTCTCTAATCGAATGCTCGACCTCGTACGCATCGTCTCGAGCGCGAGCTGAGCCCGTGTCGGATTCAATTCGCTCGATCGAGGATCTCAGCCTCGAAGGGGTAACGACGTTCATTCGCGTCGACTTCAACGTCCCACTGAAGAACGGTGAAGTCACCGACGACACGCGCATTCGAGCTGCGCTCCCGACGATCAAGTACGCGCTTGATCAGGGTGCGCGCGTGGTGCTCGCCTCGCATCTCGGGCGCCCAAAGGGCAAGGTCGTGCCGCAGCTCTCATTGGAGCCGGTGGCGGTGCGTTTGGCCGAGCTCCTCGAAGACGGCGAGGTGCGGCTCACGGACGACTGCATCGGGGATGGAGCGCGCAAGGTCGTGCAGGATCTTCGCGACGGACAGGTTGCGTTGCTGGAGAACCTGCGTTTCCATCCGGAAGAGAAGAGCAACGACGTCGACTTTGCCCACGAGCTCGGCGCCGGATGCACCGCTTACGTCAACGACGCTTTTGGTGCAGCGCACCGTGCCCACGCATCGGTAAGCGCCCTGCCCCGTTCGATCGAGGATCGCGCCGCAGGCTTTCTTCTTCAGCGCGAGCTCGAGGTGCTCGAAAAGCTGCGCGCTGATCCACCGCGACCCTATCTGGCCGTACTTGGCGGAGCCAAGGTAAGCGACAAGATTGGCGTCATGGAGGCACTCATCGGCAAGGTCGACGCGCTGCTGATCGGCGGCGCGATGGCCAACACGTTTTTGGCTGCGCAGGGCCACGGCGTGGGTAAGAGCCTATGCGAGAACGAAAAGCTCGCGCTCGCGCGCAGCTTGATGAGCACTGCAGAAGAAGCGGGGGTCGACCTCCTTCTTCCGGTCGACGTGCGCATTGGCGACTCAGTCGACGCCGCTGACGCCAGGGAAGTCGATGTGAACGCGATCCCGGCCGACGCGATGGCTCTCGACATCGGGCCGCGAACCGAAAGCCTCTACCGCGAGCGGCTACGACGAGCGCAGGCGGTGTTTTGGAACGGCCCCATGGGGCTCTTCGAGAATCCCGCCTTCGCGAAGGGCACGCTCGCCGTGGCGCGTGCGACCGCCGATTGCCCAGGCTTCAGTGTGGTCGGCGGCGGCGACAGCGTCGCAGCCGTCAAGCAGGCGAACCTCGCGAGTCGGTTTGACCACGTATCGACTGGCGGCGGTGCGTCGTTGGAGTATCTAGAAGGCCGCCCTCTCCCGGGCGTGGAGGCCTTGAAGCCATGACCAGCCGCAAGCCGCTCATCGCTGGCAACTGGAAGTTGAACAACACCGTTGCCGAGTCCCAGGCGCTAGCCGGCGCGATTGCCGCGCACGTCGGCGACGGGCTGGCCTGCGATGTCGTCGTGGGTCCAGTCGCGACCTCGCTGACGGCGGTCGCCCAGACCTTGCAGGGCTCGGCCGTCGGGCTTTCCGCCCAGAACACACACTGGGAGGATTCAGGCGCGTTTACTGGCGAGCTCAGCCCCACGCTGTTGCTCGACGCCGGCTGCGGCTACTGCATCATCGGTCACTCGGAACGCCGACAGTTCTTCGGCGAGACAGACGCCGGCGTCCGCAAGAAGGTGGCCGCCCTTCTCGTCCACAAGCTCGTCCCCATCGTTTGCGTCGGCGAGAGCCTCGAACAACGTGAAGCCGGCCAGACGCTCGACGTCGTCCTCGGCCAGCTCGAGGCGGCCACCGATGGGCTCGATGCTGTCGCCCTGGCGCCGTTGGTCGTCGCGTACGAACCGATTTGGGCGATTGGCACCGGCCGCACTGCCAAGGCTGAAGACGCACAGGAAGTCCATGGCGCCATCCGGGCGAAGCTCGCCGAGCTCAAGGGCGAATCTTGGGCGAATTCGGTCCGCGTTTTGTATGGTGGGAGCGTGAAGCCAGCAAACGCGGACGAGCTGCTTGCTCAACCCGACATCGACGGTGCGCTCGTCGGTGGCGCGTCGTTGTCCGCCAGCGATTTCATCCCGATCATCGACGCCGGCGCGCGCCGCGCGGAAAGCTGAGTCCATGTATACGTTCCTTTCGATTGTCTATGTTTTCGTGTGTCTGTTCCTCATCCTCGTGGTGCTGTTGCAGTCCGGCAAAGGCGGAGGTCTTGGTTCGGCGTTCGGTGGCGGTGCAAGCCAGCAGATATTCGGCGGCGCTGGCGCCGGCAACCTGCTGACACGTCTGACAGCAGGATTCGCCTTCACATTCATGGCCCTCTCCGTGTGGCTTGCTTTCTTGTCGACCTCTGGTGAGCAGGCATTGGATCGCGCCGTTCGAGAGCAAACCGCGGCACAAGAAGCGGCTGCAGAAGCCGAAGAGAAAGAAGACGAGGCCGCCGCCGAAGAAGAGGAGGCCGCCGCCGAAGAAGCGGAAGCGGAGCCGCAACGGCCCGAGGCAACCGAGGCGGAAGCAGTCGAGTCCGACGAGACCCTGCCCGAGAGCCAGTAGCGCTACGTACGGCCCCCGGTACCGTGAACCGGGTGAATCCTTAGGTAGCGCCCGAGGTGGGTCGCGCCCCAATAAAACGGAAGCGTGTCGAGCAGCGCCGCCGTTAGCTTGAAGGTGTAGCCTGCGCCGATGTACGTCAGGAGCTGGGGCCACAACGGCTCCCCCGTGTCGATGGGCAGACCCTGCACGAGGAAGTGCGTGATCAGAATGACCGACACAGTGTCGATGAGCTGACTCACCAACGTGGAGCCATTATTGCGCAGCCACAGATGACGCCCGCCGGTGAGGCGTTTCCAGAAGTGGAACACGTGGACGTCGATGAACTGCGCCGCGAGATAAGCGATCATCGACGCAGTCACCGCCCCGAACGCGAGACGCCGAACCTCGAAGAACACGCCCGACTGCGGCTGGTCTGCAGGCTCGAAACCGGGAAGCGCGCCCCCGATCCACAAGATCAGCATCACCCAGAGGTTCAAAGCAAGCCCCATCCAGACGACCTGGTTGGCCCTATGCCGGCCATAGAGCTCCGAGATGAAGTCCGTGCAGAGGAACGTAATCGGATACGGCAGGACGCCGACCGCAAGGGGCATGGGAATCGTGAGACTCGTTCCGGGGACCTCGAAGCTCAGATCGATGAAGCGAGTAATACCGAGGATGTTGAGCATCGCGAGTGTGCCGAGAAACAAGCCTGAGAGGACGAGGAAGACGAGCTGTCGGCGTTCGAGCACGGTTGCCTCGTCGAGCCGAGGAAGATCTTCGAAGGTGTACTGTTCGGATGGAAGGAGTGGGAGTGGGCGCTCGCCCTCGGTCACGGCTGCGCCTTGTCCCGCAACGCCTTCCCTTCGATGCCGCGCCAAGCCTGGTGCTCTTGGCCGGCTCGTTTGGAATCCTTGAGCTGCTCGTACAAAGAGGGGAACGAAACCGAAGCCTCGCGCTTTGCAATTGCAGCCTCCCAGGCATCTCGAAACTCTTCGAAGTTCTGGATTGGCTGAACGATGATCTTGCCCCGCACCAGCCGCAGTGCCCCTGATGATGACGCTGACGATGAATGGTGCTCGTGGGGCTCATCGGCTTCGCAGGCGGCGCAGTGGTGCTCGACCCGCTCCTGCTGGATGAAGACCCGGGTGCCCTCGGGAAGCTCGCCCTCGAGGCCGTCGAGCGCGCCCGGCTCCCGTTCGAGACCCACGAACGGCCAGCGGCGCTCGGCACCATGACGGAGGATCTCGAGCAAGGGGAACACCGGCACGGTCCCGTGGTCAGGGGTGTCGTGCGCGGCGACTGGGGCGCCGTCCCACAACACCAAGTCGCCGTAGTCGATGGGGGCATCGCGGAAGGTCGGCGATTGTACGACGCCGTGGCAAGGGCTCAACGGTGCCACCCAGACCAGCTCGAAGCCCACCGATTTGTCCGGAAGCTGTGAGGTTGCATCGGTCGCAGGGGTTCGTGAGAGCACGCGCAACAGCAGCGGCGGGAGGCCCGCGACATAGGGCATGCCGCGCGAGCGATCCACACGCGCTTCGATCCCCATCTCCAGCCAAGCATCGACGGCTTCCTCGGCCTTCCCGAGCGCGGTCGCGCAGATCGCGAGATTCCAAAGGACGGGGCGCTCGTCCCCGAGGTGCATCCGCGCGAGCTCGTTGGCCGCGAACCCCTCGTCAAAGCGACCGCGCCACTTGTCCAGGAGCCCGGCGTCATACCACCATTCCCCGCGATCGGGATCGAGCTCGATCGCGCGGGTGAACGCCTCCTGCGCTTCTCCGTCGCGGTTCGGCCCTAAGAGCCGCAACGCGTTGCCGAGCATGGCATAGAGGTTGCCGGCGATGGCGGGGTCTTTGCGATCGGCGTCGCTCAGCGCCCGTAGGGCGCGCTCCAACCCTGTCGCCGCCCATGACGCGGGACCCTCCTCCGCGATCGGGGGTTCGTCCATGCCACGGCGGCCCGCCTGCTCGACCAACATCGACGCCGCCACCAGCGAGAGACGCCAGTCGGCTTCCCAGGCCTGTGCCAGGTCCCGGAGCACGCCCCGGTGCGCGGGCGCGTTGCCCAACTCTTGGATGAGGCGCAGGCCAAGGCCTGCAAGCTTCGGATCCTCCAGGAGCTGCGCCCGTCGTTGGAGCAGCTCCTGCCAAGCTGCCTGGAGGTCTTCGGTGGCTTCGGCGTTCATGCGGGCCGAGCTTAGCAGTCAATTCCGACCTCTTCTTGGTGGAGACCGGCCTTTTTCGCTAACCTGGCAGAGCCGGGGCCGGTCAGCGGCCGCTTCTCTTCGAACGGGGACCATTTGCAATATCACAGTGCGGGACTGACCGACGTTGGCCAGCGCCGAAAGCTGAACGAGGACGCGTTCTTAGTCGATGACGACCTCGGGTTGTATGTCGTCGCGGACGGTATGGGGGGTCACGCTGCGGGCGAGATCGCGAGCCAGCAGGCCGTCGAAACCGTCCACGGGATGGTGATTCGGGGCCACGGCGCGCTCGATAAGGTGGCGCAAGGCGACACCTCGGAGGAATCGCTTCGGCAGGCCATTCGTGTCGTCGAGAGCGCGGTGCAGGCGGCCACGTACATGGTCTTCGGCCTCGCGCAGCACGATCCCAATCAGCAAGGGATGGGTACGACCGTGTCGGTGCTCGCCATGTGCGGTGACTATGGCATCACGGCGCAGGTCGGCGACAGCCGCATCTATCTCATCCGTGGGCACTCGGCGGAACCGCTCACCGAAGATCACACGCTCGTCGCCTGGCAACTCAAACAAGGCATCATCACGGAGGCCGAAGCCGCCCGCTCCCCACACCGAAACGTGATCACGCGTGCGGTCGGAAGCCGCGAGTACGTGCAAGTCGATACCGGCTTCTTCGAGGTGCGCCCGTCCGACGCTTATCTGCTGTGTTCAGACGGCCTACACGGCTATCTCCGAGAGCACGAGATCCCCGACGTGATCGAAATGGGCCCGAACGGCGCGGCACAACGCTTCATCGCGATGGCGAACTCCCGGGGTGGTCGGGACAATATCACGGCAGTCGTCGTCAGCGTGCGCTGAGCGCGAACAACACCCACCCATCCCACCGCGCAAGAGGGGAACGGGATCGGCCCTCAACGACATCGAGCCCGAGTCCCATTGGGAACCCGAGCTCGAGTCAGTGTGCCGGAGGTGCCTTGGCTATTCCGTTGTCTCTTCGTCCGCCGAGTCCGAGCTCTCGTCTGCGTCCTCCGCTGCGAGCGTGTCCTCCGCGGCCTGTGCAACTGCGAACGCCCCGAGTTTGTCTCGGAGCGCGTCGCCGAGAGTTGCCTGGGCGCCACCGAGGCTCGGGCCGATCTTGCGAGGAGCGATTCGCTTCTGCGCTTCTTCCGGTCGTGCGACCTGATTGACATCCTGACCTTCGGCCGCGCGGAGCGACAAAGTCAGGGTGCGGTCCTCGTCGTCGATGCGGATGACCTGGGCCTTCACGATGTCGCCAGTCTTGACGATCTCGGTCGGCTCCTGGCTGAGGTCGGCACTGATCTCGCCGCGGGGAATGACACCCTCGACGCCACGCTCGATCTCGACGTGGATGCCATACTCGTCTGCGCCGATCGCGCGCACCTCGATGACGGTGCCTTCGGGGAAGCGCTTCGGGATGAAGCTCCAGGGATCTTCGTAGAGCTGCTTGATGCCCAGGCTAACCTTGCGGTCGTCGTGGTTGATCGAGAGGATGATCGCCTCGACCTCGTCGCCCTTGCGGTAGAGGTCGGCGGGGTTGTTGATGCGCTGGGTCCAGCTGAGGTCCGACTTGTGAACCATGCCGTCGACGCCATCCTCGATGCCGACGAACACGCCGTAGTCGGTGATGGAACGAACGCGGCCCTGGATGATGTCGCCCGGGTTGTACTTCTGCGTGAAGACCGTCCACGGGTCGGGCTCGAGCTGCTTGAGACCGAGGCTGATGCGCTTGTTCTGCGCGTCGAGGTCGAGGACGACGCACTCGACCTCTTGGCCCACCTCGAGCACCTTCGAGGGGTGCTTGGGCTTCGCCCAAGTCATTTCGCTGACGTGAATCAGGCCTTCGACGCCCTGCTCGAGCTCGACGAATGCGCCGTAGTCGGTGAGTGAGACGACCTTGCCCTTGACCTTCTTACCAGCGACGTAGTGGTCGGTGGCGACATTCCACGGGTCTTCCATGGTCTGCTTCAGGCCAAGAGAAACGCGCTCGGTGTCGGCGTTGTATTTGAGCACCTTGACGGTGACCTCATCGCCCACCTCGAAGATCTCGGAGGGGTGGTTGACCCGGCCCCAACTCATGTCGGTGATGTGGAGAAGACCATCGATGCCGCCAAGGTCTACGAACGCACCGTATTCCGTGATGTTCTTGATCGTACCGGTGACGACCTGATCCTCTTGCAGGTTCTCGAGGGTGGCTTCCTTGAGGCGGTCGCGCTCCTTTTCGAGAAGGACGCGGCGCGATAAAACGATGTTGCCCCGCTTCTTGTTGAACTTGATGACCTTGAACTGAAAGGTCTGGCCGAGCAGGCGGTCCAGGTTTCGGACCGGCCGAAGATCGACCTGCGAGCCTGGAAGGAACGCTTTGACACCGCCGCGAATGGTCACCGCGAGGCCGCCCTTCACACGCTGCGTGATCGTGCCTTCGATCAGCTCGTCGCGCTCGCACGCGGCGCTGATCTCATCCCAGACTTTGAGCTTGTCGGCCTTCTCTTTCGAGAGGGTTACGAGGCCGTCCTCGTTTTCCTTGCTCTCGATCAGGACGTCGACGGTCTCGCCTGGGGTCGCCGAGATGTTGCCCTCGGCGTTGATGAACTCGTGAAGCGAGATGACCCCCTCGGACTTGTAGCCGATGTCAACGACGACGGAGTCCTTGCTGACTTTGAGGATCGTGCCGGAGACGATGTCGCCTTCACTGAGGTTGTCGGTTTGTGAGGCCGATGCTTCGAATAGAGCGGCGAAGCTGTCGGGTTTGGGTGTTTGTATTTCTGTGGTTTCTGTCATGGATAAATCGCTGCTTCCCGGAGCTGCTCAGAGCTTCCCGGCACACGTGGCCGTAGTTCCGAAGACCCCCGGAAACGCAGGGGATGACGTGGGTAGCAGGGGAGTTAAGGGGTGTCAATTGCAGGACTACGAAAGGATTCGACCAGCTCCAGCACGTGCCGGACGACCGCGTCCATATCGAGGCTCGTGCTATCGAGGATGACCGCGTCCTCAGCGGGCCGGAGGGGAGCGATCGCGCGAGTGGAATCCGCCTCGTCGCGCGCTTGAATCTGGGCGAGGAGCTCGTCGTAATCGACCTCGATCCCGCGTGATTCCAGGTCTTTCACCCGCCGACGCGCTCGCTCTTCGGCAGACGCCGTCAAGAAGAGCTTCACCTCGGCGTCAGGGAACACCACCGTCCCGATATCTCGCCCTTCGAGGACCACCCCACCCTCTGCGCCGAGACGCCTTTGAATGCCCAAGAGCGCGCTACGAACGCCTGGATAGGCGCTCACCTGGCTTGCTCCGGAGGACATCTCGGGTGTTCGGATGTCATCGCCGCGATCTATGCCGTCTATCAAAAGCCGAGGAGTTCCATCATCTTGCGAGGCAAACCCAAGCTCGATCTCACCACAAACCGCCGCCACGGCGGCCTCGTCGGCCCAAGAGATGCCGCGCTCGCGGGCGGCGAAAGCCACTCCGCGGTAGAGCGCGCCCGTGTCGACCAGCGTGTAACCGAGGCGGCGCGCCAGCTCTCGGGATGTGGTGCTCTTGCCGACTCCGGCAGGACCGTCGATCGCGATGACAGGTCGTGGGCGGGTCATCCCGTCTCCTCGGTGATGTCTGCGCCGAGCGATCGCATCAGGGCAACGAAGCCCGGAAAGCTCGTGTCGACCGCCTCCGCGCCGTCGATGATGGATTCGCCCTCGGCGACAAGCCCGAGCAAGGACGCTGCCATCGCGATGCGATGGTCGCCCCGGCTGTCGATGTGTGCGCCCTGAAGCGACGCGCCCCCCGTCACGATCAAGCCGTCGGGTAGCTCCTCGCAGGGCACCCCGAACGCGCCGAGCACCTGCGCCATGGTGGCGATCCGATCGCTCTCTTTGACCCGTAGCTCGGCGGCATCGCGAATCTCGGTCTTGCCGGCGGAGGTAGCGGCGAGCGCGCAGACTGCGGGGATCTCGTCAATCATGCGAACGACGAGCTCACCGCCCGCGATCGAGCCGCGGATGGAAGCATGCGTGACGCGCAGCTCCGCCATCGGTTCGTCACCTGCGCCATGACCGCTCGGCCGTCGTTCGCATCGCGCGCCGATGAGCCGCAACCAATCGAACAGCCCCGTGCGTGTCGGGTTTACGCAGACGTCTTGGACGCTGACCTCGCTCCCCCGAACCATCGCCGCGGCGAGCAGCGGAAACGCGGCGCTCGAGGGGTCGCCCGGCACGTGCCACTCGAATGGCTCCCACCCGCCAGCCCAGTCTTCGTTGGGGTCCAGGACGACCGAGGCGCCGGCGGTCTGAACCGGAACGCCGAGCGAGAGCATCATGCGCTCCGTGTGGTCGCGCGAGAGCACCGGCTCCTCGAGGATCGTTGGGCCGGCGGCGTAGAGCCCGCTGAGAAGAAGCGCGCTCTTCACCTGCGCGCTTGCGACGGGCATCTTGTATTCGATGCCCTTTAGCTCTTCCCCTTCGACCAGTGGCGCGATCGAAATCGGCGGGTAGAGCTCGTCGGGTTTGGCCCCCGCGGTGCCTGCGATGTGGGCGCCGCGCGCGCGCAGCGGTTCGATGACCCGACTCATCGGACGACGGGTGAGCGACGCATCGCCAACCATGCGGGATCCAAAGCGTTGGCCGCTCAGAAGGCCAGCGAGCAATCGCATGGTCGTGCCAGAGTTGCCGCAGTCCACCACGTCGCGTGGCATCCTTAAGCCGCGCAAGCCAACGCCCTGGATGGTGGTCGCCTCGGCGTCCCTCTCGATCACGACGCCCATCGAGCGAAACGCCTGGCGGGTGGCTTGATTGTCGAGCCCCTCCGAGAGTCCGGTGACCCGGGAAGCCCCGCGCCCAAGCGCCCCGAAGATCAAGCTCCGATGGCCGATCGATTTGTCGCCGGGGACCCGAACGCTGCCCCGGAGCGGACCCGAACGGCGGACCCGGTATCGCTTGCGGACACTATGCACGCGACTCCCTTAGCACGCGCTCGAGGGAGTCGAGAAAACGTTGGTTTTCGCCAGGCCGGCCGACGGTCACGCGAAGCCAGTGGTCGAGTGGCGGTGGCATCGGACGCACGATGACGCCTTCTTGCAACAGGGCCTCGTACACCGCCCGCCCCGGCCGCCCGACGTCGACCAAGACGAAGTTCGCTTGGCTCGGCGCCACCCGCAGACCGAAGGCTTCGAGTGCGGTCGTGAGCTTGGCCCGGTCCTCGACGGTGGCGGTCACCGTCTCGCGGAGATGCGCTTGGTCGCCGAGCGCGACGGCTGCGGCAGCCTGACCCGGGGTACTCACGTTGAATGGCGCGCGCAGTCGATTGAGGTGCGTGACGAGATCGGTGGTGCCGATGACGTAGCCCACCCGCAGCCCGGCCAATCCGTATGCCTTGGAGAAGGTTCGTAGAATCGCGAGCCTTTCACGTGTATCGCGGAGCTCGGTTGCGGGAGCGAAATCGTCTGCGTCGACGTACTCGACATAAGCTTCGTCGACGACGGCAAGGACACGGCCCGGAAGCTCCCGTAGCAGGCGCGCGAGATCCGTACGGCCGATGTACGCGCCGGTAGGGTTGTTTGGGTTCGACACGAAGAGCAGCTTGGTCTCGTCCGTCACGGCCGCGAGCAGGTCGTCGACATTCCAGTATAGATGCTCGCGGAGCGGCACGGCGGTGAACCGCAGCTCCTGCGCGATCGACCCGATGCGATAGCAGGGAAACGAAGGGTGCCCAAAGACCGCGTGCTCCCCCCGGCCAGCGCAGACCCGGCAGATTAAGTCGATTATCTCGTTGGACCCGTTCCCCAGACAGATCTCAGCCGCCGAAACGCGATGATGCGCCCCGAGCGCCTCGCGCAGGTGATGTCCGCGCGGGTCCGGGTAGCGGTGCAGCGCCAGCGTCTCCCCCGAGACGGCGGCCACCGCTTTGGGCGACGGCCCATAGGGGTTCTCGTTCGACGCGAGCTTGACGATATCCTCGAGCCCGAGCTCGCGGCGAAGCTCGTCTTCGGGTTTGCCCGGCTCGTACGCCGTCAGCGCTAGAATGTGGGGGGCCGCGAGGTCGCTCATGTGTCTCGGTCAGCTCGGTCGGGGATAGCTCCCGAGGACCTTGGCATAGCGTGCGATGCGGCGCAGCTCCTCGACCGCAGTCAGGATGGCGCGGTCGGTGACGTGCCCGTCCATTTCCAGGAAGAAGACGTGCCTCCACTCCGCATTTTTCGCCGAGCGCGACTCGATTCGCGTCAGGTTGATCTCTCGGTCCGCCAGGGGACGAAGCGCTCGGTGAAGGGCGCCCGGGTCGTCACCTGGCGCCATCGCGATCATCGTTCGGTCTTTCCCAGTCCGCGACGGGAGCCGGTTGCCGACGATTCCAAATCGAGTTTGCGCCGCCGAGTCGTTTTCGAGTCGGTCGTCGATCAGCTTCAGCGGGTGGAGCTCTTTGAGCAGGGGCGAGCCGAGCGCGGCGGATTGGTCGTCGCCCAGGGCAAAGTGCGCCGCCGCTTCGCCCGATTGCACGTCCACGAGGATGGCGTCCGGGTACCGCGATCGAAGTTGGCGCTCGCATGCGGCAATGGCTTGCGGCGAGCCGTAGATCTTCAGTACATCCGACGCTTCGCCCGATTGCGACAGCAGCTGGTAGCGCAGTGGCACGACGCGCTCGGCGCATAGCTTTGCGTCGGTTGCGACGAGGCCGTTGAGTGTGGCCGTGATGGCACCGTCGCTCGATGTCTCCAGCGGGACCACGCCAAAGGTGGCGTGCCCGTGGATGACCGACTCGAGAACGGCGGTGACCGACTCGCTAGGCCGGAAGCTCGGGGCGTGGCCGAAATAGTCGCGAGCGGCCGCGTGCGCGAGATCCCCTGGCGCTCCGAAATACGCGACGACGTCGGGCGTGATGAGGCGCGTGCACGCCGATAGCACTTCCCTGAACACCGGTTCGATGCTCTCGACCGGGAACTCCTCGGCGAGTGCGCGCGCACTTGCGATGACGGAAGCCTTCTTTGGGATACGCAAGGGCTCGTCCCGGGCGCCCTCGCGGAGCGCGTTGTACTCGTGGATCGCTTTCGCGCGCGCGTTCAACCCGCTCACGATCTGCCGATCGGCCTCCTCGAGCGCTTCCGTGATGTGGCGAAGACGATCGTCCATGGCTCCGATGGTAACAGGCGGCCGAACGAGCGTATACCGCCGCCCGGTGTTCGCTACTCATCGCGTCGCTGCGCGAGGTCGCGCAACCTCGCCAGGGTGACGAGGGCATCGACCGGCGTCATCCGTTCGACGTCGAGTGCGCGCAACGTCGCCTCGACCTCGGAGTCCGGTGCCGGCGGGGTCTCGAACAGGGGCATCTGTGGCGCCGGGGACGACTCGGCCCGAGTTTCGAGCTCGCGAAGCTTCGCCTTCGCGCGGGCAAGAACGACCGGAGGGACGCCGGCGAGCCTAGCAACAGCCAGCCCATAGCTCCGGTTCGAACCCCCTGGGACCAATTGATGCAGGAGCACCATCCTGTCATCATGCTCTTTTGCCGCGACGTTGTAGTTCGCAGCGTTCGGGAGCCGATCGGCCAACTCACATAGCTCGTGGTAGTGCGTCGCGAAGATCGCCCGGCAACGCGTTGCGTCGTGGAGGTGCTCGGCGACGGCCCATGCGATCGCAAGGCCGTCATACGTGCTCGTCCCACGGCCGATCTCGTCGAGGATGACGAACGACCGTTCGGTGGCGCCGCGGAGGATCGCTGACGCCTCGGTCATCTCGACCATGAAGGTGCTTTGGCCTCGCGCGAGCTGATCGCTCGCCCCGACTCGGGTGTAGACCCGGTCGACGACCCCGATGCGCGCCGATTTGGCGGCCACGAAGCCTCCAGCCTGCGCCATGATCACCGCTAGCGCCGCTTGCCGCATCGCGGTGGACTTCCCCGCCATGTTGGGGCCGGTGAGAAGCATGAAGCGAGTGCCCTCCGGATCGAGCTCGATCGTATTGGGCACGAAGCCGTCCTTCGCGGCGTAGCACTCGACGGTCGGATGCCGGCTGTCTTCGAGGTAGAGGTCCCGGCTGGGATCGACCGTAGGGCGAACGTACCCGCGAACATGAGCGACCTCCGCGAGCGCTGTCGCAACGTCGATGGCGGCGATGACCCGCGCGAGCCGATGGAGACGGGGAGCTGCATCCCCCACCCTTGTCCGCAGCTCGACGAATGCCGACGACTCGAGCGCGCGAGCGCGTTCATCTGCGTGGAGAATACGGTCCTGCAGCTCGGCGAGCTCGGCCGTAATGAAACGCTCGCCGTTCGCAATCGTCTGTTTGCGAACATAGTCGTCGGGCACGGCGTCTAACTTCGATTTCGTGATCTCGATGTAGTAACCGAAGACCCTGGTGAACTTGATCTTGAGCGACGCGATGCCGGTGCGCTCCTTTTCGCGCCGTTCGAGGTCGAGGACGATGTCCTTTGCCGTGGTCGACAAGCGACGGAGCTCGTCGAGCTCCTCGAGGTGGCCTTCCGCGAAGATCCCACCTTGTCGATCGATTGCCGGGGGCTCTGCGACGAGCGCGCGCTCGAGAAGGGCGAGCACATCGGCACACAAGTCAGCGTCGTGTAAGTCCTCAAGCGCATCGTCCAGGTCTCGCCCAGGCAGGCTGGAGAGCTGCTCGTGGAGCGCCTGCGCGCTCCGGAGGCTGTTGCGAATCACGCCGAGGTCGCGCGGAGTTGCCAGGCCGACCGCGGTGCGCACTGCGAGGCGTTCGAGGTCGCCAATCTCCGCGAGGAGAGCCCTCGCCTGGTCGCGCGCACGGGCGTCACAAAAGAAGATCTCGATTGCGTCGTGGCGGCGGCGGATCCTTTCGATGTCGGTCAGAGGCTCCAGCAGCCGCGATCGAAGCGCGCGCGCGCCCATCGACGTCTTGGTGTGGTCGAGCAGGTGCAATACCGAGCCGCGCCGCTCGCCGTCGAGCGTCCGCACCAGCTCTAGGTTCCTCACCGCCGCATCGTCCAGCACCAGGCGGTCGCCCGCGGTGTAGAGCGTCGCGAGGTGAATGTGCGAGTGCGCGAGATGCGCCTTGGCGTAGTCGAGGACGAGGGACGCGGCGCGCGCCGCAGCAGGCTCCGCCGAAAGCTCCTTTACCTGTTCTCCGGTCAGCGCTTGTTCGAGGGTCGTCGCCCCGAAGGAGGGCGACACGATGCGCAGTGCTGCGTTCGGGAGACTCTGACGGCATGAGGTTTCGAGGTCCGCGGCGTCCGCCTCCACCAAGACCTCCGCAGGGTCCAGTCGAACGAGCTCGCCGACCCACTGAGGCCCGATCTCGACGACGCACGCGCGCAACGTCCCAGTCGACAGCTCGAGCGCTGCGATGCCACCCTCCGCGGTGAGGGCGACGAGGAAGTTCTCGGCGCGCGCGTCGAGGGCGTCGGGCTCCAGACATAGCCCGGGTGTGACTACCCTGACGACCTCTCGCGGGACGACGCCGCGCGCGCTCGAGGGGTCGCCCACTTGCTCGCAGATAGCGACCTTCTCACCGGCGCGGAGCAGGGTTGCAAGATAGCCGGCAGCCGCGTGATGCGGCACACCGGCCATCGGGATCTTGTTGCCGTCGGGCCCGGTACCACGCGAGGTCAGCGCGATGTCGAGGATCTCGGCCGCGCGACCGGCATCCTCGTAGAACATCTCGTAAAAGTCCCCGAGTCGGAAGAATACGATCGCGTCTGGATGCTGCGCCTTCGCGGCCAAGAACTGACGCATGACCGGCGTGTGGTCTTTTTTCCGCCCCGTACGCCGTCCACCCATGCACCGGGTCTAGTCAAAAGTCTGGACGATGGAAAGCGGAGAAAAGACGATCCTGCGCACGCCGGTCTCATAGTCGACGAAATAGAGCTCGTCGCGAAGCGTCGAAAAAAGCATCGAAGCCGGCAACGAAATCGGCGCGCCACCGCCGGTGTCGAGCACCTCGATGCCGAACTGGTTCAGAATGGCGAAGCTCGCGAGTGCGATCGTCGAGTCCGTGGGCGTCACGTCCGCGGCAAAGTCGCTGATCTGAAAACTCACCAGGGGGTTCACGAACTGGGTTCCCGGGAAGGCGCGTCCTGTCAGGTAGGTGTCGACGTCGTACGTGACATCAGGGCTGGTCGGAACATCGACCGGACGGCTCGGGTCGAAGATGCAAAGGCCGTCTCGGGTCTCGTCGGGGATCACGCGGTTGATGAAGCCCGAGCTGCTGCCGACGACCGTGTACACGTTGCGCGTTTGGATCTGGTACTGGGTGTACTGGTTGAAGCACAGCTTGACCAGGTCCGTGAAATCCGTGCCTCTCGGAGAGGGTCCGATTTCGAGTTGGTCGTCGAACGCTCGGATGATCGGGAACCAGACTTGGCGGTTGTCGACGTCTTCGGCGAGGTCTTCGAACTCTTGCGAGCATACTTCGAGGTCTCGCGTGTTCGGCGGAAGCTCCCCGACGATCACGAGGCGATCGCCCACGTAGGATTCGAGCTCGTCGATGCTGAGGCCGTTGCCGGTCGGTGTCCCATTCTGACGCCCGAGCACGCCGACCCGACAGAACGGCACGTCGCCCCCCAGGAACCAGTTTCCAGGTTCACCTTGGAACGATTCATCGGAGAACAGCCCGAGGCCACCCTCGGAGTCCGGGATCAGTCCTTGCCAGCGAGCATCCCATCGCTGCGAAAAGCTGCTCCAGACCTGCGAGGATGCACAGATTAATCCCTCGCCCGCCGTGCCCTGCGGGGGGACACCAAAGACGTTGAATTGGGACAGGGGGCATTCGATGTAGTCGAGGCCCGGGCCGTCGGAGGCGATGGGAAGGCCGGTGATCTCGTCCAACACGCCTGGAGCAGCGTTGAACTGAATCGACGGTGAGCCATCGATGTCGATGAACGTGTTGGGGGTGAAGCCAAAGCGCCTTCGGTGTCTCCGAATGCTAGCCAGTCGATCCGGTCCTGTCTCGGCGAGCGTGCAAGCGGTATTGCCTTCTCCGCCGCGACAAGGGGCGTTCAGATCGTAGATGTCCAAAAAGAACATCGTTCCGTTCGAAAGGCTGACGGCCAAAAAGACACCCCGCATGTTGCGCGGGTTGGCCGCCAACGACGCGGCGTCAGGGTCGCTGAGGCTGCAGATGTCGGTTTCCGAATCGCCTTGGGGTATTTGGAGAACGCCGGTCGATGGGTCGACCTCGAGCGCATAAGACGGCGTGATGACCTCGATCGAGCGGGCGTTCGCGAATCCGGAGCGAACGCGGTTGCGGGACTCGACGTTCTCTTCGTCGGCCCGGGGGCTCTGCCCAGCAACGACGGGGAGCACGGCGCCGAAGGTCGTAGAGCCGGGGGTGTAGTCCACCGCCAACACGCTTCCGTCGAGCGCACCAACCGCATAGAGGTAGCGCTCCGTGGCGTCGCGGTCATCCGGATCGGAGCTCGCAGGAACGAAAGGTGTGACGTCGACATCGCTCGTTGGGCTCAGCGAGATGATCGGTGGCTGCTCCGTGGCTCCGTTTTGCCAGACGCCGAACCTGTGGATCACAGGCTGGTTCGCGTCCGCGACGAGCAAGATGTCGTCGACGGGGTTGTTGGGGTCGCCTGGGTCGATCGCCAGCGCCACGGGCAATGGTCTGTCACCGTTGCCTTCGGTACACGGGGTGGTGGTCTGAACGTTCTTGACGTATCGACCCTCACCCCGGTTGTCGAAGTCCTCGGGACAAATGCGGTTGTAGATGTCGACGTCCGAGACCGGCGGAGGAACGGGGGTCACCGTGTCGCAGGTGTAGGTCGGGAGCTGCAGCGCGGTGACTGGGCCGAAGGTCTGCTCGCCCGTGTCGTCGTCGATGAAGACTTGGACTTGCGCGACTTGGCCCAGATCGGGAAGCGCGGCGTAGAGAAAGCGGTATTCGACTTCGGTTTTTACCACCGTCGTGCCGTCCTCCTCGACTTCGAAGTACCTGGCTTCCTCATGGAGCACGAGATCGGTCGGAGCGGCGTTGAAGCGGATCTCCTGGCGCTCGAGCACGTCGGCGGAGCCCGTGACCACCTCACGGGTGGAAATCGCCTGCAAGCTCTTGGGGCTGAAGCTGGTCACATAGCTGTAACGCGCGTCCACTTTCGAAACCTGGACCGCAGTCGGTTGCTCGCCGACCCTCAGCGCCGTCACGCCTGGAACGGTCACGTTGGTGTCGAAGATCGCCCCATTTGAAAAGTTGACGACCGCGAGTGTGCCGATTTCGGTCTGTGTCACTTCCCCGAGGAGCTGTGGTTGCGGGCCGTCCGTGGTGCTGTTGGTCTCTTGGCAGAGGTCCAGAGGAAGGGCGCCGTCAAAGCTATACAAGTTGCCGGTGAGCTGCTCCACCGTGCCGCATACGAGCGCAATCTTCTCGGAGCGATCCAGCGATGCCAGAACCACGTTGTTGGCATTGTTTTGACATGAGGCCAACAACAGCGTGCAAGTGACGAAGGCGGCGAAGCGAGTCATCGTGGAAGCTCCGAGACCGGCTGCGGGAAGCCGACCAGGCCGAGGGGTCTCGGGGAACACTCCTGGGGGGCAACGCTGCCCTCGTCGAGACAGGCGACGAGCGGTCGGAGATCAGCCACGCGAAGCACGGACGTGCTGAAGTCGGCCGTGTACATCAGAAGTCGCGGTCCGTCGATGACGAACTGGAAGGCTCCACTGACATTGGTGAGCGTCGTCACGCCCTGACGCCTCTCGGTGTCGATTATGTTCACATTTCGCGAGAGGAAGCAGCTCACGAAAGCAAGTAGCACGGTGCCGCCTCGGGCTGGAACCTCGGCGAGCTGGACGCGGGACGGATCACGGCAGGTCGAAATCTCATCAATCATGGTGAGATTTTCACCCGCACTGTTGGTGCGCGCGACGAGTAGCGCCTCGGGAGAACGTGACACGATGTACGCCAGATTCTGGTCTGGTCGCGGATCAAACAGGATGTCGCGATTGCTCGTGCCACGATCGAGACCGGTGACGAAGAGCGTGCCGGCATCGAACAGGTAGCTCTGCGTCGGATCTCCGTCGATGCCGATGCCCACGCGGACGATGGAGTTCGTGAGCGCGCTCGGGATCCAAGCGATCTTGGAGCCAGGTTGGCGCGTGATCGTCACCTGCTCGGGCGCGAGCCCCTCGACGGTAGCTGCGAAGCGAGGTCGCTTTTCCTCGGTTTGGTTGACACCCGGCTGCGGAACCTGGTCGATGAGAAGGCTTGCCCGGCCTTCGCGGTGCGCCACCAGGATGTAGTCGCCGTTGAAAATGGGGTCGTCTTCCTGACCCTGTGGTGCGAAGTCGGCCGCCAGGTCACCGACGAATACGTCGACCGGGTCAGACGGGAACGCGATGTCGACATCCGGGTTGACCTTCTCGCCGGCGCCGTCGCGGTACTTCCCCATGCAGGTCTGCTCGACGCCGAACGGTTCGCCGCAGCTCAGCTGGCCCTGTTCGTTGACGTCGATCCACGTGATGTTGGAGTCGCTCCGAACGGGAAGATAGAGGCGGCGGCCGTTCGTCGAGACCGCGAGCCCGTCGGAGAACGAGCCGATCGCCACCTGCCCGGTGATCAGTCCGTCGACGGGAACCAGTTTCAACAAGGCCTGGTCCGGAACGGGAAACTCGAAGTCGCCGGGAACCACGGAGCAGCGGTCCGGAGGCACGGCGGTGCACGTTGGGTCATCGGGCCCTGGGTCGCACTCGCACGCTGGGCTACTGACGTCGTCCTCCGAGTCCTCCTCGAGGCAACTATTGAGGACTCCGATCGGCAGTGCACTGCACAGTGGGTCGAAAGGCTCGCACTGGCATTCGGGAAGCGCCGGGTCGAGGCCGACCTGGAGGCACTCCGTGAGCACCCAGCTACTGATACACCCCGATTCGATCCCACCGACTATCTTTTCGATGTCGTAGGCTTGGACGTTCCCCGAGTTGTATTGAAGCGCGAAGTTCGAGCTGGTGACGAAGAGAAACTTCGGCTTCCCTTCCGCATCCTCATCTGGCGACAGCTTGATCGCGATAGGAAAGGACATCAGCCCAGGAACCAGCGCGTCGCCGGTCCTGTTGACGCATCCGGTCGAGACCGTCCCGGACATAAGCAAGAACCCCAGAGTTAGCCAAAACGAGGCGCTCTGTGGGCCGAATCGCGACCCCATGGAGCGGCACCGTAGCCGTTCCCCCCACGGGGGGCAACTGGCAGGGAAGCGCGCTATTTCCAGGGATCCAGAATCGTGGAGCTACCCTCGGGCGTGGACTTCTTGGGCGCCGCCCGCTTGCGCCGAGCCGACCGTCTCCGTGAAGGCTCGGCTTTGTCTCCGCGCTCCTCTACCGTGGAGGCGACCTTCGATTCCGGCGCCTCGGCGACGGCGGGCTCCGCCGGCTCGGGCGCCGACGGGAGGTCGGTCGTCGCAATCAGTCCGGTGGGCTCCTGCCTCTTCGAACGATCCTCGAGGGCGTCTATGGCGAGGGTGCCCGCCAAGGCGATGAGCGCTGCGGCGAGCCCGCCGAGATATATCGGAGAAACCCGCGGGCGTGGAGGCTCGGGCGGTCGTGTCGGAGTGAGCGTGACCGCTTCGGGTCCGACCGGCCGTTTTCCAGACTGGACGCGGGCGAGGTCAGCTTCGAGCTCGCGCATGGTCTGGTAGCGCCGCTCCGGCCGTTTTTCGAGGCACCGCAGGATGACCTGCTCGAGCTCTCCGGACACCTGCGGCACCCTGATCTTGGGTGGGATCGGATCCTCGTAGAGATGCTTGGTGAGAATGCCCATCATGGTGTCGGCGTCGTGGGGGACGTGCCCCGTGAGCATCTCGTAAAGCAGGACGCCAAGGGCGTAGATGTCCGTGCGATGGTCGACGTCCTCGCCTTCGCACTGCTCTGGTGACATGTAGTGGGGTGTCCCGAGGACCTCGCCCTTGCGTGTCAGACGCGTTGGGCCGTTGGCAACCTTCGCGATGCCAAAATCCAGAACCTTCACGAAGTCGCTGATGCCTTCCCGCGACGTGAGAAAGACGTTCTCAGGCTTGAGGTCGCGGTGCACGATACCCGCGTCGTGCGCCGCGCCGAGTGCCTTGCAAATCTGGGTCGCGATGTGTAGCGCCCGGCCCTCGGGCATGCGCTTTGCAAGGTCCATCGCCTCGATCAGGTCCATGCCTTCGAGGCACTCCATGACGAAGTACGTCGACCCATCGCGAAGTACGCCGAAGTCGTTGATGTCGACGATATGCTGGTTGCCGATCGCCGATGCGCTCTCCGCTTCTCGTCGGAAGCGCGCGAGCACCTCCTCGTCGTGGGTATTCTCGCGGCGGAGAACCTTGATCGCCAGTGGCTTGTTGAGGTGTGTGTGCGTCACGCGGTAGACCAGCCCCATGCCGCCCTCGCCGAGTAAGGACTCGACCCGGTAACGTGCATCGATGATCTCCCCGATCAGCCCGGGGGGAGATTGCGACACCCCGGATTCAGGCCCGCTCGCCTGTCCGTCGTCAAACCCTCTCGTGTCGATCGGCATACAGTCCCACCGCAATCTTCCAGCATTAGACATTCCAACACGGCGGCGAGGTTTCAGCAACCGGAATTTTGGCGGATTCGTGCCTGCGCGGCTGCGAGTCGGGCTCCTGGAAGCTGCGAAAGCGGTGCGCAGACGAAATCAAGGCCTAAGCGCTCACAGGCCTCGATCGAGTCGGGGCTGCCCCCATGGTCCCCGCAGAGGCCCGCGAGGAGGCCCGGTCGGAGCCCTCTCGCACGCTCGAGGGCGATGCGGATCAGCTCGATCACCTGGGGATCGAGGACGGTGAACGGATCCGAAGCGATGAGCCCGAGCTCGTTGCGGTAGCCGGGAAGGAAGCGGTTGGCGTCGTCTCTGCTCGCGCCTAGCACTGTCTGGGTCAAGTCATTGCCCCCGAAGGAAAAGAAGTCGGTGTGCTGCGCGAGCTCGTCCGCGATGAGACATGCGCGGGGTAGCTCCATCATCGTCCCGAAGCGGCACTTGAATAGCGTGGTCGGTCGCTTGAAGACCTGCGCCTGCGCGCGGTCGAGGACCGCACGGAGGGCCACGACTTCAGAGGTGAACGCGACCATCGGAACCAGCACTTCGAGTGTGACGGCAGTCCGTCGTTCAGTGCAGCGATGCGCGGCGCGGAGCATCGCGCGCAACTGCATGTCGTAGAGACCGGGGACGGTCAGTCCAGCACGAACGCCGCGGTGCCCGAACGCAGGGTTCGATTCGCGATGGCGCGCGGCCGCTTGGGCGACCTCCTCGATCTCGCGGTCGAGCGCATCGGCGATCGCGCGAAGCGACCGCTCGTCTTCCGGCATCAACTCCTGTAGCGCGCGGTCGAGCAAGCGAATCGTAACCGGGCGGCCGTTCATCGCCTCGAAGATCTCGACGAAGTCGTCACATTGGGCGCGTTCGAGCTCGCCGAGCCAATGGCTTCGCTGCTCTGCTTCGACCGCGAGCAGTGCGCACTGCATCGCAAAGAGACGATCGGGAGCGAAGAACATCCGCTCCGTTCGGCAGAGGCCCACGCCTTCAGCTCCGTAGCTCAGCGCAGCGCGGGCCGCTTGAGGTGTGTCGGCCTCGGCGTAGACCCGCATGCGACGTGTTTCGTCAGCCCACGCCATGAGCTCGGCAAGCTCGTCCACCGTCGCGGAGGCCACGAGATCGAGCGCTCCCGCGTAGACCTTGCCAGTTGAGCCGTCGAGGGTGAGCAGGTCGCCCTCTTGGAGAGGTTCCGCCCGGTCGCTGAGGTGCACGGTGCGACGCTCGAAGTCGATCCGGAGGCCGCCGCAACCGACCACGCAGCACTTGCCGAGACCGCGGGCGACGACCGCTGCGTGCGAGGTCATCCCACCGGCCGAGGTGAAGACCCCCTTGGCGACCTTCATTCCATGGATGTCTTCCGCGCTCGTCTCCTGGCGGACCAAGATCACATCTTTGCCCTCTGCTGCCGACCGCACGGCCTCATCCGCGTCGAACACGATGCGGCCCGATGCGGCCCCTGGACTTGCCGGCAGGCCGGTTGCAGCCGGAACAACCCCGCGCGAAGCGAGCTCGCGCTCGCTCGGCAGCCGCGCCTGCAGGAGTTGTTCGAGCGAGCTGGCGTCGACCCGAACGAGTGCTTGTTCCTTCGAGAGGACCTGTTCCCGCACCATGTCGACAGCGATCCGCACCGCAGCACGCGCCGTACGTTTCGCTACGCGAGTCTGCAGGATGTACGCCGTGCCGTCCTCGATGGTGAACTCGATGTCCTGCATGTCGCCGAAGTGCCGCTCGAGCGCCTCACAGTATCCGGACACCGCGGCGAACGCCTCGGGCGACGATTGCTCGAGGCTCGTCGCCTCCTTGCCAGGTGCGGTCGCGCTCGCCGTCAATGGCACAGGCGTCTGAAGCCCGGCCACGACGTCCTCCCCTTGCGCGTTCGGCAAGTACTCTCCGTAAAGATGCTTGTCTCCATTGGACGGGTTGCGCGTGAACACGACCCCGGAACCGCTCGTCATGCCCGTGTTGCCGAACACCATCGCTTGGATGGTACATGCAGTGCCGATGGCTTCCTCGATGCCCTGCATTCGTCGGTAGCGGACCGCGCGGGCGTTGCCCCACGATTTGAATACTGCCGCGATCGAATCCCAGAGCTGCGTGTCGGGATCTTGTGGAAAGGGGGAGCCGGACGCTTCTTCGGTCAGCGACAGATAGGCTGCCACGAGCTCCTGCATCGACTCGATACTGAGCTCGGAATCTGGCATCCGTGGACGACCAAGCTTGGTCTTGAGCGCTGTGAGTCGAAACTGGAAGCGGTCGATGCCGATGTTCCTGACGACGGTTGCATACATCTGAATGAGTCGACGGTATGCGTCGAGCGCGAACCACTCGTTGCCGTGTCTCGACGCGAGGCCTCCAAGGGTGCTGTCGTTGAGCCCGACGTTGAGGATCGTATCCATCATGCCTGGCATCGAAACCTGCGCCCCGGAGCGGACCGAGATCAGCAGCGGGTTCGCGCGATCGCCGAAACGGCGTCCGAGGCGCTGTTCGATTTGCTCGAGCGCGCAGTCGAGCTCGGGAGCGAGCGTGTCGGGCCACTTGCCGGTTTTTCGGAACTCAGCGCCGACCTCCGTCGTGATCGTAAACCCCGGGGGGACCGGAATGCCGAGAGCCACCATTTCATGGAGGCCGGCCGCCTTCGTTCCGAGGAGTCGCAACCGGAGGTCCCGGTCGAGCGCAGCGTCAAGCGGATAAAGAAGGGTCACGGCTTTGCAACCTGGTCCCAAGCTGGTGGAAGTGCGCAATACCGCTGACCGTGTCTGCGATTTCACCGAGCAAACGAAGCCGGTTCTCGCGCACCTTGATGTCATCGACCATGACGAAGACCTCGTCGAAGAAGCGATCGATGGGCGCCCCTAGCTCCTTTGCGACGAGCTTGAGGGCGTCGGCGTAGCGTCGCTGACCCGTTGCCTCGCGGATCTGATCGCGCACCGTGCCAAAGCGCTCCGCGAGTGCGCTCTCCGCCCCATCTTCGAGGAGTCCGGGTTCGACGTCGCCTCGCGCGGCGTCTTTCGTGATGTTGAACGCACGCTTGAATGCGATCGCGAGCGCTTCGAATTCGGGAGCCTCTCGAAGCTCGGACACGGCCTCGATGCGCGCCCGCAGATCATGGACCGAGGTTCCGTCCCATGCGCCGAGGCAGGCGTCGACGACGTCCGCTCCATATGAATCTTTTAGCATCGCGCGAATGCGACCACGGAAGAAATCATCCAGGGCGGCGCCGACTTCGTCCGCGGGCCGGAGCTCGGCGTCGCCAGAATACGCGCCGTGGGCCCCCGCGACCAGAGCATGGAGGTCGACGTCGAGCGGGCCCTCGAGGGCGATACGAAGGATGCCGAGTGCGGCACGTCGAAGCGCGAATGGATCGGCAGACCCACTCGGAACCAGACCAATGCCGAAACACCCGACCAAAGTGTCGATGCGGTCGGCGACGGCCGTGACGGCGCTCACGAGCTGGTCGGGCACGCTGTCATCTGCGCCTTGCGGCCGGTAGTGATCACGAATGGCGTCCGCGACGGCCGGCTCGATGCCCTCCCGGAGCGCATACCATCGGCCCATCTCCCCTTGAAGCTCGGGAAATTCGTACACGATCAGGGTCTCGAGATCGGCTTTGCAAATGCGCGCAGCTGCTTTGCAGGCCGCCGGGTCGGCGCCAGCTCGCTCGGCAATGGCGGTGGCGTTCGTCTCGAGGCGGCGAACCTTGGCTCCCATCGTCCCTAGCTTCGATTGGAAGACCACGGACTCGAGTTTCTGCAATCGGTCGGCGAGCGGTGCCTTCAGGTCCTCCTCGACGAAGAAGCGGGCGTCCGCGAGCCGGGCACGGAGGACGCGGTCGTTGCCTGTGGCGATGGTCTCCGGGTCACGGGCGGTGTTGACTACGTTCAGGTAGGACGGGAGCAGGACGCCGCCCTCGGAGGCGCGAACGGCGAAGTACCGCTGGTGGTCGCGCATGACCGAGATGACGACTTCATCTGGCAGTTCCAAGAAGGCCTCATCGAACCGGCCGGGAACCACGAAAGGCTCTTCGACCAAAGACACGCACTCGTCCGCAAGAAACGCGTCCGGCTGGAGGACCCCGCCGAGCTCCTTCGCGACCCGCAGTAGCTCGCTCATCATAAGCGCCTTGCGGCGCTCGATGTCCACGATCACGTGTGCGTCCTCGAGCGCCCTTTCGTAGTTGCGCGCATCGTCGATCTCGAACGTCGCGGGCGCGAGAAAACGGTGACCGCGTGTGCTGCGCCCGGCACGGATATTGGCAAACTCGAAATCCACGACGTCGCGGTCGAGCAAGGACACGATCCAGTGAATTGGTCTGCCGAAGGCAATCTCACCAGGGCCCCAACGCATCGACTTGGGAAACGTGATCCGTTCGCAAAGTTGCGGCAGCAGCTCGCCGAGAACATCGGCGAGCGGCTTGCCGTCTTCGTGGACCTCGACGCTGACGTACTCGCCCTTCTCCGTGGTCTGCTTGCGGAGCGCGCTGGCGTCGACACCATGCTTCTTCGCGAAGCCGACGGCCGCCTTTTTCGGGCTGCCGTCCGCTTCGAACGCTGCGCTCCAAGGGGGGCCCATGACCGTCTCATTCCGGTCAGGTTGGGCTTCAGCGAGCCCGCGAATGCGAAGCGCGAGGCGCCGAGGCGTTCCCATCGGTTCCACGGAAAGCGCGTCCGTGCCGAGTCGAGCCTGAGCGATCAGCTCGACCGCGCTCCGGTGCATCGAGCCGAGTGCGTGCCGCACGAATGAGGACGGTAGCTCCTCGGTCCCGATTTCCAGTAAAAACTCGGCGGACATGAAGTGGCGTTGCTACCAGACCGGATCCGGGGACGCAATGAGGCAGGGCCCAAAACCGCTCATTGGGCGGCCGCTGCGCTCTGCAACAAGGGAAAGCCGAGGGCCTCACGCTGGGCGTACCAGGATTCGGCGACCGCGCGGGCGATGAGCCTCACTCGGCCGATGTAGCGCTGTCGCTCGGTCACGCTGATCGCGCCGCGGGCGTCGAGCACGTTGAAGTAGTGGCTGCACTTGATGACCGCGTCGTAGGCGGGCAGCACCAAGCGCTGCAGGGGCTCGCGATCGAAGCGGAGCGCCCCGCCCTTCCCACGCTTGTCACTGAGGCCCAATAGTTTCGCAACCTGCGTCTCATATTCCTCGAACAGCTCTTTTTGCAGGCGGGTGTCGGCTTGCTCGAAGTTGTACGTGCTCCACTCCCATTCGGCTCTCTTGTAGAGGTCGCCGTACCGGATTCCGGGAGCCCACTCGAGCTCATACACATCGTCGACGTCTTGCAAGTACATCGCGATGCGCTCGAGCCCGTAGGTGAGCTCGCCGCTGATCGGCTTGCAGTCGATCCCGCCGCATTGTTGGAAGTAGGTGAACTGGCTGATCTCCAGACCGTCGAGCCACACCTGCCATCCGAGGCCCCACGCCCCAAGCGTCGGCGATTCCCAATCATCCTCGATGAAGCGGATATCGTGGCGGCTCGGGTCCGTACCGAGAGCGCGGAGCGACTCGAGGTAGAGCTCCTGAATATCGAGCGGCGAGGGCTTGAGGATCACCTGATACTGGTGGAACTGCTGAAGGCGGTTCGGGTTTTCGCCGTATCGCCCATCGGTAGGTCGGCGGCTCGGTTCGACGTAGGCGACGTTCCACGGCTCGGGCCCGATCGCACGCAGGAAGGTGTGCGGATTGAACGTGCCAGCGCCGACCTCCGAATTGTACGGTTGCACGATCAAGCAACCGCGCTCTGCCCAAAAGCGCTCGAGTGCGAGGATGAGCTCTTGAAAGGTCATGGGCGTGCTTTAGCAGAACCTCAGCACCACGCCCGGGCGTCGCGGTGCACACGGGGCTCGGAAAAACACGACACGGGGTTTCACGGGACGGGCGGCCTGCAGATGCGGCCTCGTAGGACTGGGTAGGTCAGGCCGCGCACGCCGCCCTCGGACGGCGCGCCAATCGCGGTCGTTGCTGTCTTGCGATTGGCACTTCGTACGCCCGCTCCAACCCCTATCGCGTTTTTCCGAGCCCCTTATGGACGACTCTTTGCGAAAGATGGGCTGCGACGGTGTGTGCACGCGGAAGACCCAGTTCAGAAGACAAGCGCGGCAGCGCGAGCCGGAACGGCGAAGCCCGGCGCGAAGCGCCGCCAAGGCCCGGCGAAGCCAGGGCCGCGGAGGGAGGATTACGCGGTGGGGGTGGGCGGGTGGATGTGACTAAACCAAACAGACGCCGAAGGCGTCCGGGCGGGTGGATGTTATTAAACCAAACCACGCCGCCAGTCCTCACCACCGCCGAAGCCAGCTATTGCTCGTCGTCCTCGTCGTCCTCGTCCCAGTCCTCGTCGTCCCAGTCCTCGTCCTCGTCCTCGTTAGCATCAACATCAGTGCGAGCGACCGTATCAGCGTCGGCGTCAGCGCCAGCATCATCTTCCTCTTGGGCGTACGCGGCCTCCACAGCCGCAATGGCGGCCTCCTCTTGCGCGAGCAGCTCCTGTTCGGCCTCTTCCATGGCTTCGGCCGCTGCGAGCTCTGCAGAGGCGATGTCGATCGATTCGCCGATCTTGCGTTCGAAGAGTGCTTTGTGCTCGTCGGTGAGGTCGCTGAACTCCTGGAGCGTCGGCAGGTCCCCGAGGCTGCCCAAGCCGAAGAACTCGAGGAACTGGGGCGTCGTGCCATAGACGAGCGGGCGGCCGGGCTCGTCCTTGCGTCCTAGGATCTTCACGAGACCTCGGTCGGTCAGCACCTTGAGCGAAGAGCCGGAATCGACCCCTCGCACATCGTCGACCTCCGGCCGCGTGATCGGCTGGCGGTACGCCACGATTGCGAGCGTTTCGAGCTGCGCGCGAGTGAGACGAATCGGCTTTGGCGCGACGAGCGTCTTTACGAAGTCGGCCGTCTCCCGCGCCGAGCGAAACTGGTAGCCGCCTGCGACGAAATAGAGGTGGACGCCTCGGTGTTGGTAGTCGGACACGAGCTCGTCGAGCAGCGGTTGGACTTCGGCGATCGTAGCCCGCGCCGCGCGCGCAAGTCGCTTTGCGCTCACCGGTCCATCGGACACGAAGATCAAGCTCTCGAGCACGTTCTTCAGGGCTTCACCGCTGGGCGCGATGGGCGCTCCGGCGCCGTTCTCGGCAACGTCGTTGGTCTGGGCTTCTGCTTGGATCATGGTGCTCACTCGTCCTCATGCCATTCGTACGCGGCCGTTGTTCCCGCCGGAACGACGACGGACTCTCGTCGCTCCTTTTTGGCGGGCGTCGCGTCCTCGAAGTTGATCGCCTCGTCGGAGACATCGGCGGTGACCCGTTTGACGTCCGTTGGAACCACGGGCTCTCCGGCGGCATCGAGGAGGCTGTACTCGAGATAGATCGGCTCCTCGTGGTCGGTCTGGTAGATGCTCGCCAGTCGCATCTTGGCCATTTCGAGCAGTGCGAGAAACGTGACCACGAGATCGTAAGACGTCGTCACGCCTTCGAAGAGCTCGTCGAACCGGCAGCGTCGCCGCTCGCGGAGCGTGTCGACCAGTGCGCCGATGCGGTCCTGGATCGTCATGCGCTCGGCATCGACCTCGAGTGCGATATCCGCGTTGACGCGTTCCGCGATCTTCTTGAGGGCGTCGAGCAGCTTGAAGACGCTCACCTCCTTGAGAGGCGGCGGCCCGCCTGCCGATGGCGGCGGCGTCCCCCTCGAAAACACATCTCGACCGGCGATCGCCCGCTCGCCCAGATCTGCGGCGACCGTCTTGTACTTCTGGTACTCGAGCAGGCGGCGGATCAACTCGGCCCGCGGATCGAGCTCGTCGAGCTCCTCGTCGTCTTGATCCTCTGGGGGCCGCGGCAGGAGCATCTTGCTCTTGATGTGGGCCAGCGTGGCCGCCATCACCAGGTATTCCGAGGCGATATCGAGGTTCAGCCCTTGCAGCAACCCGAGGTATTCCAGGTACTTATCGGTGATGAAAGCGATCGGCAGGTCGAGGATGTCGAGCTCGTGCTTCCGGATCAGATGCAAGAGGAGATCGAGCGGCCCCTCGAAGTTGGGCAGCTCGATCCGGAAGTTGGGGTCCAGAGCCTCCGGGCCATCGGGCACCGGCATGGGGCTGGGCTCGCTCATCGCAGGGGAACCATGCGCCGGGGTCATCCCCAGTGTCAATCGCTACGGGCTTCGTTGAGGGCTTCGATCACTTCATCGACGTGGCCGTTTACCTTCACCTTGGGCCAGTGCTTGATGACTTTGGCGTCGGGTCCGATCAGCACCGTCGAGCGGATGATGCCCATGGACTTCTTGCCGTACATGTTCTTCTCGCCCCAAGCGGCGTACTTCTCGAGCATCTTCCCGTCGGGGTCGCTCAGGAGTGGGAACTTGAGCGCGTATTTGTCAGCGAACTTACAATGCGACTCGATCGAGTCCTTGCTGACGCCAACGACCACCGCGTCGTGGGCCTTGATCTTGCGAAGCGCCTTGTTGAAGTCGTTCGCCTCCGTGGTGCACCCGGGGGTGTTGTCGCGTGGGTAGAAGTAGACGATCACGTACTTGCCCGCGAGGTCTTTCAGCGCCAGCTTGCCACCTGTGGACGAGGGGAGATTGAATGCGGGAGCCTTGCGGCCTTCTTGGATCATGAGGACCGCTCTATTGCCGGTTTGTGCCCGCTGTCAACGGCTCACGGCCCGCACGAACTTGGATTCTCCGCCAGACCTCCTCAAGATCGGGCCATGAGCACCCGCACCCTCATCGTCGGAGACATCCACGGGTGCCGCGAAGAGCTCGAGGATCTGCTCGAAGAATCGGGCTGGGAAGATGGCGATCAACTCGTTTCGGTCGGAGATTTAGTTGCTAAGGGTCCGGATTCGCTTGGTGTTATTCGGCTGTTCCGCGAGGTCGGCGGGTCGGCGGTGCGCGGCAATCACGATCAGCACTGCCTGAGTTGGTGGGACGCGCAGCAGGCAGGAGAGCCGCTACCCAAGCTACGGCCGGCTCACCAGAAGGTGGTGGACGAGCTCGATGAAGCGGATTGGCGATGGCTCGCCGGTCGACCGCTGTGGATCGAGCTCGAGCAGCATGACGCGCTGGTCGTGCACGCCGGTCTGTTGCCGGACCTCCCGCTGGACGATCAGGATCCTTATGACCTGATGAACATGCGGAGCATCCTCGACGACGGCACCGGATCGCGCAGCTATGAGGATGGGACCCCGTGGGCGGCGCTATGGCCTGGTCCCCGACTCGTCGTGTTTGGTCACGACGCGGTGCGAGGCCTTCAGACGCGGCCTCACGCCATTGGCCTCGATACCGGATGCGTGTACGGTGGGTGGCTCACCGGGGTCTGGTTGCCCGAGCGCGACTTGGTCTCGGTTCCGGCGAGGGCGATCTATACGCGGCCGGGTAAGGATTGAGCCCGGTGGAGGTCTGGGTTTGCCGCGAAGAGGAGCTCGATCCCGGAACCGTGCGCACGGCGCGCCTCGGTCACGATGCCGACGGCCTACCGATTCAGGCGCTGCTCATGCGCGATGATCAGGGTGCAGTGGTGGCTTATCGAAACCTCTGCCGGCATCTACCCGTCCCCCTCGACGGCGGCACGGGTGAGCTCTTGAGCGACGACCGGGCGCACCTGGTCTGTGGGACCCATGGTGCCACCTACCGGGTGCGCGACGGCTATTGCGTGGAGGGTCCGTGTGAAGGAATGAGGCTGCAACGCTTGACCGTTCGCCTCGCCGCGGGCGACCTCTACGTGTCGCTCTGAGCCGAGCCTTACTTTCTGACGACTGCGGCGGACTCCTATGGTGAGCTTCAGACCGGCGTCGTGTCCGCTGGCGGCGTGGTCGTCAGCCCGTCTTTTCTTGGCGAGCGGTCCACGCGGCGGGAGCGGAGAGCGGTCCGACCTCGGCCCATGGCTTGTCTTCGCTGTTCTGGACGACGTTCTTCCGAGTCGTGAGCACTTCGCAACCTTCGCGGGTGACTAAGACCGTGTGCTCGAATTGCGCCGAGAGTGAGCGGTCCGCCGTCAGCACGGTCCATTCGTCGTCCATGACCTCGGTTTGGTAACCGCCGAGGTTGATCATGGGCTCGATGGTGAAGACCATCCCAGCCTTCATCCGCTTGTCCTTCCCGCGACGGCCGAAATGGGGGATCTGCGGCGGCATGTGGAACTCCCGGCCGACACCGTGGCCGACATAGTCGCGCACGACGGAGCACCCTCGCCCTTCGGCGTATTCTTGAATGGCAGCGCCGATGTCACCGATGCGCTTGCCATGCTTCACTTCCCCGAGGCCGAGCTCGAGGCAGCGGCGTGCCGTCTCGACGACATGGATCGTTTCTTCGCTCGGCTCGCCGATGTAAAAGGTCACGCTCGTGTCGCCGTGGTAGCCGTGCTCCTTTGGAAGGTAGGTGGTCACGTCGACGTTCACGATGTCGCCGTCTTGCAGCAGGTATGGCCCGGGGATGCCGTGGCAGACGCAATCGTTCACGCTGGTGCAGACGCTCTTTGGGAAAGGAGGCCGCCCCCCGCCGCCGCCGTACTGAAGTGGGGATGGATGGGCGTCGTGCGAGACGATGTACTCGTGCACGAACGAATCGATTTCATCGGTCCGGAGCCCCGGTCGGATCATCTCACCGACCGCGTTCAGGCAGTCTGCGGCCAGTTGGCAGGAACGGCGCATGTCTTGGAGCATGCGCGGGGTCATGAGCTCGATAGCGGACAAAGCGGAAACCTCAGGCGGTGGCCTAACGCTTGTAAGACGGCCCCGCAAATTGTCGAGCGACCGGCCGACGGGCGGGTTTGACCCGTCGCTCCGATGGCACTAAGTAGCCGCCCCGAGAGGGTTTAGAGGGCTTTTTCCCATGTCAGACACCTACAACAACGTCCCGATGAGCGACGCAATGGCGGCCAAGGTCGATAAGGAAGGCAGCTTCTGGACTGGACCCAAGCTCATCGTGTTGAGCTTCGTGACCTTGGCGGTGGCGTTCGGCCTGCTCTGGTCGATGGCGCAAGGCATCATCGGTCCGACCCGGCATGGCTCCGTAGAGGGAGGCGAAGTGCACTTCCTGCAGCCGGGCGGCGGTCCGATCGACTGAGTCAGAAGTCGAAGTCCAGCTCTTTCGGCTCGTCGTTCTTGAGCGAGTCGTCCTCACCGGGATCGAAGGCGGCTTCGGAATACAGATCGTCGAGCGACCAGCCGGCCTTGTGATGGCGTCGCAGCTCCTCGCGCTCGAACTCGGCCATGGTGTGATAGCTCTTTGGTCCCTTAGGGCGCATGTCCCCTCCCTTTTGCCGCTCTTCATCGTAGAGACGGGTGTGTCGGTTGACTACTTTATCCTACACTGCAGCACACCCTACCCACGCGGATCGAGATGGCAAAAAAACAGACGAGATTGAAACCCTGCACCGGCGCTGGTAGACGCAGACCATGAGTCGGGTGGTGGCGATCGCCAATCAAAAGGGCGGCGTGGGGAAGACGACGACGGCCGTCAATCTAGGCGCCAGCCTCGCCGTCGCCGAGCAGCGCGTGTTACTGGTCGACCTCGACCCACAGGGCAACGCGTCCACCGGCGTCGGCGTGAGCCCCGGCGACGAAGAGGTCCAAGGCTCCTACGAGCTATTGCTCGGCGAGGTCGAAGCAGCCGACGTCATCTACGAAACCGACATGCCGTACATGCACGTCATCGCGGCAACTCAGGATCTCGTCGGTGCCGAACGGGATCTATTGCAAGCCGACGACAGCGCCACCCGCTTGCGTGATGCGCTCGAGGGCGTGCGCGACGACTACGACTTCATCGTCGTCGACTGCCCCCCTTCGCTTGGCATGTTGACGATCAATGCGCTCACTGCGGCCGACATGGTGATCGTGCCGCTTCAATGCGAGTACTATGCGCTCGAAGGGCTGTCGCAGTTGGTCGGGACGATCGAGCGCGTGCGCGCATCAGTCAACGAACACCTGGAGATTCACGGCGTGCTGCTCACGATGTTCGACTCGCGCAACAACCTCGCCAACGAGGTCGCCGACGAGGTGCGTCGCCACTTTCGGGTCTACGAAACGATCATCCCGCGCAATGTGCGGCTCGCCGAAGCACCGTCACACGGGAAGCCCGTCATCCTATATGATGCGTCGTCTCGCGGGTCCTACACGTACTTGAATTTGGCGCGCGAGCTTCTCGATGATCTGGAGGTAGCGGCGTAGTGGCTCGCCGGCGCTTGGGGCGTGGTTTGGACGGGTTGCTTCCGGCAGCGCCGCCGCCTTCCGAACGCCCTTCGAAGAACAGTGCTGGGATCGAGGAGCTTCATCCCGGTCGCATGCAGCCGCGCGTGCGCATGGACGCGGAAGCGTTGGCCGAGCTCGCCGCATCGGTTCGCGAGCATGGGGTGCTCGAGCCCATTCTCGTCCGGAAGCGGTCGTCCGGAGGCTTCGAGATCATCGCTGGCGAGCGACGGTGGCGCGCCGCCCAGCAGGCGGGGCTCAAGGACGTTCCGATCTTCGTGCACGACCTCGACGACGAAAAGGCTTTCGAAGCTGCACTGGTCGAGAACCTGCAGCGTGAGGATTTGAATCCGATGGAAACGGCCCGAGCCTTTCAGCGCCTCGTCGACGACTATGGCTACACGCAAGAGACGATCGCTACGAAGGTCGGAAAAGAGCGTTCGACCGTGGCTAACGCGTTGCGTCTGCTGAAGCTTCCCGAAGACGTCTCTGACCTGATTGAGGCTGGCCAGCTGAGCGAAGGACACGGGCGCGCCCTGCTTTCCGCTCCGAGTGTCGCGACAATGAAGAAGCTCGCCCGCTCCACCGTGAGTAAAGGCTGGAGCGTCCGCGAAGTCGAGCGTCAGTCTCGCCGCGCCGCGCGCGGGGACGCGGCACCCAAGAAGAACGCGTCTTCGAAGAGCGCCAACGTGCGCGACCTCGAGCAGCGCCTCTCGCGCGCCCTGGGCTCGACGACGACGATCCAAGAGAGCGGCAAGGAACGCGGCCAGATTCGAATCAACTACTCGAGCTTCGACGAGTTGGATCGGTTGATTGAGAAGCTGACGTAGGGTTGCTGCCGTGAGTGCTCAGAGGATGCGGGCTTCGGCTGCGTCCACGGTGTTGCTCAAGAGCATTGCAATCGTCATCGGGCCCACGCCGCCAGGGACGGGGGTGATGTAGGACGCGTGCTCTGAGGCGCCCTCGAAGTCGACATCACCGGTGAGGGTTCCGTCGTCGAGGCGGTTGATGCCCACGTCGATGACGACTGCGCCATCTTTGATCCAGTCGCCCTTCACCAGATTCGGACGCCCCACGGCGGCAATCACGACGTCTGACTCACGTACGCGATCCGCGAGGTCGACGGTGCGCGAATGGGCGATGGTCACCGTGGCGTGTTTCTCGAGAAGCATCATCGCGATGGGTTTGCCGACCAGCGTGCTTCGGCCGAGCACCAGCGCGCGCTTTCCTTTTGGGTCGCAGCCGATGCGCTCGAGCATGCGCATACAACCGCTTGGCGTGCATGGTCGGAGCCCCTTGCGACCGACCGACAGCAGGCCCGCGTTGAAGGGATGAAGGCCGTCGACGTCCTTGGCAGGGTCGATCGCATCGACGATCGTCTGATCGTGCAGATGATCGGGGAGCGGAAGCTGAACGAGAATGCCGTCAATGTCGTCATCTCCGTTGAGCTCGAAGATCAAGGCGAGGAGATCGGCTTCGGACGTCTCGGCCGGCAAGCGATGGACCCGTCCGCGGATCCCGGCTTTTTCCGCCGCGCGCTCTTTGTTGCGGACGTAGACATGCGAGGCGGGGTCGTCTCCGACCAGCACGACGTCCAAACCGGGGGCCCGGTTGTGCGTCGCCCGGAACGCCTCCGCTCGCGCCTTCACCTCGGCCCTCACCTCTTTGGCAAGTGCCTTCCCATCGATCAACTCGGCCATGGGCGGGGTCTAACAGGAGCGCCGGACGTTCTCAAACCAGCGGGTCCCAGTGGAAATCGCAGCCTGTCGTGGTATGCCGCGGGGCCATGTTCGACCCCGTCTCGCCGCAGGTAGCGTTCCCCGAGATCGACGCGACCCAGCTCGTGTTCTGGCAGAAGTCCCGGATTTTCGAGAAGACCCTGGAAGACGGTCGGGAAAAGAAGTCCTTTGTTTTCTACGAGGGGCCTCCCACTGCCAACGGGATGCCACATCCCGGGCACGTCCTCACCCGCGTCATGAAGGACGTCTTCCTTCGGTACCGAACCATGTGCGGCTACTACGTCCCCCGTCGTGCGGGGTGGGACACGCACGGGTTGCCGGTCGAGGTCGAGGTCGAGAAAGAGCTAGGCATCAGCGGACGGGAGGCGATTGAGGAGTACGGCGTCGAGGCGTTCAGTCGCAAGTGCATCGACTCGGTGTTCAAGTACATCGGCGAGTGGCGCAAGATGACGGAACGGATCGGCTTCTGGGTCGACTTCGATTCCGCATACGTGACCTTCCACAAGTCGTACGTAGAGAGCGTCTGGTGGGCGCTCTCCGAGATGTTCAAACAGGGGCTGCTCTATCAAGGCTACAAGGTCGTCTGGTGGTGGCCGCAGGGCGGCACAGCGCTCTCGGCCGGCGAGGTCGGTCAGGGCTACAAGACCATCGACGACCCCTCGGTGATGATTCGCTTCCCGGTCGAGGTCGAGGCAAACACTTCCTTGCTCGCATGGACCACCACGCCTTGGACTCTTCCTTCGAACATCGCGTTGGCGGTCGACGCGAAGGTCGACTACGCGACTGTCGAGCTCGATGACGGCGAGCGCTTGATCCTGGCGGCTGCCCTGGTGGACAAGGTGCTCGGTGAAGGCGCCAAGGTGGTCGCGACGCGCAAGGGCGCAGAGCTCGTCGGGATGCGCTACGAACCGCCTTTCCGATACGCTGAGCCCGAGGGTGGCCCGGCCTGGCAGGTGGTCGATGCGGATTTCGTCTCGCTCGATAGCGGCTCGGGCCTCGTCCATCTGGCACCGGCATTCGGCGAGGACGACTTCCGGGTCTGTAAGGAAAAACGCATGGGCTTTTTGCAGCTGCTGAAGCCCGACGGCACCTTTCCCGACGAGGTGACGGATTTCGCCGGTCGCTTCTGCAAAGAGGCGGACCGCGACATCATCCGGAACCTCAACGCTCGAGGCGTGCTGTTCAAAGAAGAGGTGTACCGGCACGATTACCCCTTCTGCTGGCGCGCGATGGACGATCCGTTGATCCAGTATGCCCGGCGGTCATGGTTCATCCGCACCACCCAAGAGATCGCACGCGTCAAAGAGAACAACCAAGACGTCCATTGGGAGCCCGAGCACATCAAGAATGGACGCATGGGCCAGTTTCTCGAGGGGAATGTCGACTGGGCCTTGTCGCGCGAGCGCTTCTGGGGCACGCCGCTCCCGATTTGGAGGAACGACGAGACCGGCGCCGTCGAGTCGGTCGCCTCGGCCGCCGAAATTTTGGAGCGCAATCCCGCTGCCTTTGCGCACTTCGAGCAAGCCAAGGCTGCCGATCCGACACTTCAGGATCACCTGATGGTGCACAAGCCTTGGATCGATGAGGTCACTTGGACCAAGGATGGTGAGCCTGGGGTGTACCGTCGCGTGCCCGAGGTGATCGATTGCTGGTTCGACTCCGGTTGCATGCCGTTCGCGCAGTGGGGCTTCCCCCACCAAAACGCCGAGGGCTTCGAGCAGAGCTTCCCTGCCGACTTCATCACCGAGGCGGTCGATCAAACGCGTGGTTGGTTCTATTCCCTCATGACGATTAGCTCGCTCATGTTTCCGGAGCGCCCCCTTCCCCACCCGTTCAAGAACTGTGTCGTGCTCGGCTTGATGACGGACGAAAAGGGCAAGAAGCTCAGCAAGCGAGACAAGAACTACACCGACCCGCTCGTGCTGATGGAACGGGTTGGCGCCGACGCCGTGCGATGGGCGCTTTATGCGGGCACCGTCCCCGGCCAAAACACGCGCTTCTTCGACGACGCAGCCACCGATGCGGTCCGAGAGTTCCTTCTGAAGATCTGGAACGTCTACAGCTTCTTCGTCACCTACGCGAACATCGACGGATGGGGCCCAAGCGCTGAACGACCTCCTCTCGTAGAACGCCGGGACACAGACCGATGGGTGCTTGCGGAGTTGGATGCGACCGTGCGCGCGGTGCGCGAGGAGCTGGACGACTACAAGAGCCACATGGCGGTGCGCCACCTGCTCGGCTTCGTCGACGGGCTCTCGAACTGGTACGTACGAAGAAGCAGATCTCGCTTCTGGGCCGCCGACGACTCGGCCGACAAGCACGCCGCGTTCAGCACGCTCTACGAGGTCCTTGTGGATCTCACCAAGATGGCCGCACCGTTCATTCCTTTCATGACCGAGACGCTGTTCCAAAACCTCGTTCGCAAGCACGACCGCTCGGCGCCGGAGTCCGTCCATTTGTCGGCCTTTCCGGAGCCGGACGAGGCACGGGTCGATGACGAGCTCCGCCGCACGATGGAGCGGGTCCGCAACGTGGTCACACTCGGGCAGCGCGTGCGCAACGAGAACAAGCTCAAGGTGCGACAGCCGCTCGCCGAGGCGATCGTGGTCGTGGCGGACGACGCCGAGCGCCAGGCGATCGATCGGTTCTCGACCGCGATTCGAGAAGAGCTCAACGTGCGGCAGCTCGGGTTCACCCAGGAGCCGCACAAGTACGTCGAGTTCCAGCTCCTACCGAACTTCCGCGTCCTCGGCCCGAAGCTCGGCAAGCAGGTTCCGGCCTGTAAGAAGGCGCTCGCGGAGGCCGATGGATCGGCGCTCTATGTCGAGATGGAGAATGCCGGAAAGATCGTCGTCCAGTTGCCGGACGGCCCGGTCGACCTCAGCGCAGACGAGGTCGAAGTGCGTCTCAGCGCTCGTGAGGATTTCGCGGCGGCCTCGGGCGCTGGACAGGTGGTCGTACTCGATACCAGGCTCGACGGCAGCCTGAGGCGGGAGGGTCTGGCGCGCGAGGTGATCAACCGGATTCAGCGCGCGCGAAAAGCGATGGACCTCGCATACGAGGCCCGCATCGAGGTGAGTTGGACCGCCGAGGGTGAGCTGGCGACTGCGATCGAGGAACATGCAGACCGGATTGCCGGTGAGACGTTGGCCACGGGGTTCGCGCGCGGTGACGCCGCTTCGAGTGAGCATGATACCGAGATCGAGGGCCAGGCACTGGGGCTCGTGATCAAGTCTGCGCGCTGAGCACGGCGCGTTACGCTTACGCGGCGGCCTCTTTGGCTCGCTTCTCGTTCCGCCCGTCTACAAAGCCCTCGATCAAAATCAAGACCACTCCGATCGTAATCCACGCATCTGCTACGTTGAAGGTTGGATAAGCCCAGCGGTCGTTGAGGTGAAAGCGGACGAAGTCGACGACGTAGCCGAGGTTGACCCGGTCCACGAAGTTGCCGATCGCGCCGGCGACGATCAGCGGAACACTCACCGCAAATAGGCGTCCACCGCGGCCGATCATGAACATGCCCAAGAGCAGTACGATGGCGCCTGTGGCGGCTACATAGAAGACGCCCTTGCGGACCAGTGTCGGCATGTCGCGCATGAAGCCGAAGGCAGCGCCACAGTTCTCCGCGTAGCGAAGCTCAAGATAGCCGTCGATCAAGATGACCGGGGGTTTTTGCGCGCGCTGAGGAAGGATACGGCCGTACGCGTCCGGCTCGCACACCGGGTCCGACCCAATCGTCGAGGGCTGCGACAAGCGGTCGAGGGCCCACTCCTTCGAGCCGAGGTCCATTGCGGTCAGCGCGGTGATGGCAGCCAGGCAAAGGACGATGGCCTTGGGCGAGCGGGTGGTTCGAGACACGGCGGCGGACTCTAACAGGTCGGTTTGACACGTCAAATCAGCCATTTACAGGGTGTGACACAAAAGAGCTGGTTATTGTATCACGTTGTGTTACATCTCCGGCATGGCCGAAGAGGACGGGAAGAAGGTGCGCCAAGAGGCTCGCAAGGAGCGAGTCCTCCACACGAGGGTGCCGGCCGTGCTCGAGCAGGAGCTCAAGCGGGTGGCAAATGCCTGGCGTGTTCCAGTGTCGAATGTCGTTCGGGCGCTGCTCGAGGACGCCCTCGATACCCTCGATGTGGTCGGGGCCAAGGCAGAGGACGAGCTGCGCGTCGTGGCAGAGAAGCTCGCTGCTGAGCGCCAACGTATCCGTCAGAAGTCGACCGAGCACCGAAGCGAGGAGCCCCGCTCTCCCGTGAAGACGGATCCAGCCGATCCACTCGAGGGCGCGGTGGGCGCGACGCCCATCACCCTCGTCCACGATGCCACGTGTAGCCTGACCGGAGCAAAGCTTCCCGCCGGGTCCGAAGCATTCATGATTCTGTTCGACGATCCCCGTCGAAAACTAGTCACGGGCAAGAACGCCTTGCCCCAAGCATCGACACCCAACGAGGAGAAAGCCGATGACTGAACAAGAAAGAATTCAAACCAACGTAGAAGAGAGCGTCAACGCAGCGGTCGATCAGGTGACCGAAGCGGCAGGCGCCGCCGTCTCGCTCGGTCGTCAGGTTGCCGCGTTGTGGCTTGGCGTTTCGCGCTCAGCCATCGATGCAGCGGCCAAGACGCTCAGCACGACATCGGAGATGATTAGCAGCGTCGCCGACTCGATGGGCGAGCTGGCGAAGCGAATCGAAGGTTCGACGAAGAAGGTCTGATCTCCGGCCGACGGGTTGGCGGTATCGGCCTGCCACCACCACCGCGCCGTCGACCCGTCGGCTTCTCCTTTTCAAGGATCGAGCGGACCGTGGGACAATCGGCGGCCTTTGCGCAAATGACGAACGGCGTTGATGCCCCATCGGGTCAGGAAATACGTCGGTAGAGCCACGATGATTCCGCACAGCAAACCGCCGATCCAGAGCTCGGCGCCCGTGCTGACGAGAAGGTGCCCTGCTGCGTCCCAGAACTCCGCCTCGAAAAGGCCGTTCAGGCCGTCATTCTTCAAAGCGCGTCCCGTCGTCCCGAGCCACTGCTGGATCGTAGCCTCGGTGACTTCCTTTTCCGGGCGCATCACCGCGGCGCCGACCTTCCAGGTCATGTAGTAGAGAGGCACCGCAGTGAACGGATTGCTGATGAAGAGGATGGGAATGCCCGACACCTTGTTGGCCTGGAGCAGCGTGGCGATCGGAATGTAGATCAGAATCTGCAGCCCGAGCGTCGGCGTAAACGCGATGATCGTGCCGATGAACACTCCCCATGCGATTCGGTGCGGTGTGTCGTCGAGGTGGAGGATGTTGTGGACGACGATCTGCTGAAGACGTCGCCACACGTTTTTGAGGTTCATCGCGGATTACCCCAGGCGCCGCCTCCCGGCGTTTCAACGCGCAAGACGTCTCCAGGCGATACCTCGACGGTGACGTTGTGTTCTAGTGGCCTGCCGTTGAGTAGATTCATGCCCGCCGCCCCTGGGCCGCCGCCGCGCATACCATAGGGCACGGTAATGCGCCGCTCCGAAACCACAGAAACTCTCATTGGCGCAAGGAATTCGAGCTCGCGAACCAACCCATCACCTCCGGGCTGCGCGCCTCGACCGCCCGACCCGGGTCGCAGCGAGAATCGTCGTACTCGGATGGGGAAGCGGGTCTCGAGAACCTCTGGGTCCGTGCATTTGGAGTTCGTCATGTGTGTGTGCACGCCGGACGCTCCGGGGCGCGAAGCGGTCGCCCCGGAGCCGCCGCCGAGCGTCTCGTAATACGCCAGTTGTTCGTCGCCGAACGTGATGTTGTTCATGGTCCCTTGGCTAGCGGCAGCGAGGCGTAGCGCTCCAAGGAGCACATCGACGATGCGCTGCGAGGTCTCGACGTTACCCGCGGCCACCGCCCGCTCGGGCTCGGGAGACAACAGCGAGTGCTCGGGAATCCGAATGCTCACCGGGCGGAGGCAGCCGCTGTTCAGCGGGATTGGTTTTCCGATCATCAGGCGCAGGACGTAGAGCACGGCCGCCATCGTCACCGCGCGCGGCGCGTTGAGGTTGCTATCGACCGCGCCATCCGTTCCCGTGAAGTCGATCTCCATGGCGCGGCCGTCCACGGTGACCTTGACCGCAATTCGCGCGCCGTCGTCGAGGCGATCCTCGAAACGGTGTTCTCCATCGGGCAAGTCCGAAATTGCGCGGGCTGTCAGGTCCGCCGCGTTGTCTTGGATGTGCTGCATGTACGCTTCAACGACGTCCAATCCGTAGCGTCCGAGGAGGTCCTCGAGAAGCTGCACGCCCTTCTCGTTTGCGGCGATCTGAGCCCGGATGTCGGCGATGTTCTCGTCTGGGTTCCGCGCAGGATACGGCCCTTTGGCGAGGGCGTTGCGAAGCCTTCTCTCGTCGAAGATGCCTTCGGTCACGATCCTGAGACTTCGGAGGACCACACCCTCCTCTTCGAGGCTGCGGGAGAAAGGAGGCATCGATCCGGGCGTCAGCCCACCTACATCGGCGTGGTGCCCGCGGGACGCAACCACGAAGCGCAGGGCTCCTGCGTCATCGTGCACCGGCGTCACCACCGTGATGTCCGGA
This sequence comes from Myxococcales bacterium, assembly GCA_024640845.1. Taxonomy (GTDB): domain Bacteria; phylum Myxococcota_A; class Polyangia; order Polyangiales; family Houyiibacteriaceae; genus SG8-38. The sequence goes on from JAHEEE010000003.1 coordinate 70,415, forward strand.
AGATGCGAACCGCCCGCCGACGGATCGTTGGTCACGAAGACGTCGCCCGGCTGGCTATTCGGGTGCGCCTCGAGCACGGCCCGAACCGATTCGCTCATCGCGCCGAGATGTACCGGGATGTGCGGAGCGTTCGCGACCAAGTCCCCATCTGCGTCGAAGACCGCGCACGAGAAGTCGAGACGGTCGCGGATGTTGGTGCTCATCGCGGTGCGCTGAAGGACGATGCCCATCTGCTCCGCGATCGAAGTGAACTGGTTGTTGAAGACCTCGAGCAGAACCGGGTCGACCTCGTCGTCGACCTCGTCGTCGGCATCGGCGGCGACGCGTTGGCTGCCGTGAGTCGCGTCGTGAAGGATGAGGTAGTCGCGTACATCGCGAACGGCCGTGAACCCGGTGTCGACGACGACGGCGCCGGTGGTGTCGAGGATTAACGCCGGACCAGCGATCTCGGTATCGAGGGGGAAGTCTTCCCTGAGGTAAACCGGGGCCTCGACGAGTGCGTCGCCCGACCAGAGCAGCGTCGTGCGCTCGGGGACTCCGCTGCCGGGCCGCACTTCGGGTAGCTCGGGCTTCGCGCTTCGGAGCTCGACGCCGACCCGGAGCGTCGAAGCCTCGATGGGATGCGAGGGGCGTGTGTATCCGAACTCGCGCCGATGCAGAGCTTCGAACGCTGTGCGCATCGTCGCGGGCTCGTCGAAGTCGACGTCGAGTGCAGTCTCGGTGCCACGATAGCGGAGCGCAACACTTCTGCGAACGCGCCACACCGCGTCGTCACCGGCGTCGCCCTCGAGCGCGCGACGTCCGGCTGCCTCGAGCGCGGCAAATGCACCATCCCACTCTTCGGGCCATGCGTCTTCGAGCCTTCGCCGTCTTGCGTCCCTCTCTCCGTGCCATTCGAAGTTGGCGACACCCATGCCGAAAGCCGAGAGAGCACCTGCGTAGGGGTGAAATACGAGCTGCCGCATCCCGAGGCGTCGCGCGATCAAGCACGCGTACTGCCCTCCAGCTCCGCCGAAGACGACCATGCTGTGGGTCCGTACATCATGGCCGCGGCTGATAGACACCTTCTGAATTGCAGCCGCCATGTTCTCCACCGCAACGCGCAGGAACCCGACGGCGATTTCAGTCGGCGTTCGGTCGACCCCGATCGCGCAAAGTGATTCGGCAACGCGCTCGAGCTCACGTTCCACCGGCGCCCGAGCAAGCGCGAATGGAAAGCGGTCCGCAGCGATGCGCCCGAGCACTAGGGACACATCGGTCAGCGCGAGCTCCGCGGCTGCCGGGTTGCCGTAACAAAGCGGTCCGGGGTGGGCGCCCGCGCTTCGGGGACCAACCGTCATGCGCTTGCCTTCCAGTGAGCAGATCGAGCCCCCGCCCGAAGCGACCGTATGGAGCTCGATCATCGGAGCTCGGATGCGCACGCCGCCGATCTGACTCTCGAAGACACGGATGACTTCGCCCGCGTATCGTGAGACATCGGTCGATGTGCCGCCCATGTCGAAGCCGATCACTTCGGTGGACCCGATCTCGTCGGCAACGGCGCCGGCGGCAACGACACCTGCAGCGGGCCCGGACAGCACCGCGTTGCGACCGATGAAGCCGGCTGCGTCCACCAGCCCCCCATTGCTTTGCATCATCCGAAGCCTGCCAGCGCCGAGGTCCCGTTCGAGTTGTTCCATGTAGTCGGTCAGCAGCGGTGTCAGATAGGCGTTCGCCGCGGCGGTGTCGGTGCGGCCGAGCAGTCCGAGCTCGTGGGAGATCTCGTGCGATAGGGAGATGTGGGCGAAGCCGAGCTCCCTCGCGAGGTCTCCGACTCTCTGCTCGAGGGCCCCATCCCGGTATGCATGAATCAGCGATACGGCGACCGACATCACACCTGCGTCTCGCGCCTGCCGGAGCGCCTCTCGGAGCCCCTGGGGGTCGAGCGGCCGAAGGACCGTGCCGTCCGCACCTGTGCGGGCTGCGATTTCAATCACGGATTGCGGAAGCGGAGGAGGCTTTTCGATCGCCAAGGCGAATAGATCCGGCCGGGTCTGATCGCCGATGATGCCGAGGTCGCCGAGCCCCTCGTTCGCCACGAGCACGCAGGGGCATCCAGCCCGCTCGAGGAGGGCGTTGGTCGCGAGCGTCGTGCCCATGCGGACGTCGGCCGGCGGGATCGGATCGTCCGCTTGGAGCCCGAAGAGCGCCCGAATTCCAGTGATCGGGGCGAGATCCGAAGAGAGAACCTTCGTTACCCGAAGAGCGCCGGTCTGCCGATCGCGATGGATGCAATCGGTGAACGTGCCGCCACGGTCGATCCAGAACTCGTGCCGCGGGGCTCGTCGTGCCATCGAGATCTGCATCGAAGCACGGCCATTCGCGGGGTCAAGAGCGCGTTCGCGATCTGCGTATTTGTGTGCAGAAGTCGCCCGAACAGCTTACAACGATGGCACAAATGGCCACGTTGACGGTATGTCGGGCGCAATTTTCTGGTTTTCAAACGGGTTTCCTGGACTTATACAGGCGAGCAAGTCAAGGAACTTAGGACGATGGACACGGAAGAATTCACTGTCTCGTCCGTGATACCCGCGAGCCCAAACCGTATTTATTCTGCGTGGATGGACGAGCGCCACCACAGTGCTTTCACGGGAGCACGGGCAACGGTGGACCCCTGGGTAGGCGGGCGAGTGGTTGCGCACGATGGTTTCATCGATGCGACACACGTCTATCTCGTGACCGGTAGCCGCATCGCGATGACCTGGCGAACCCGTGATTTCCCTAAGGGTGCAAACGACTCTCAGGTGGACATCACGTTTGACCCGATCGCCGGGGGCACGAAGGTCCAGGTCACTCAGACCAAGATTCCGGCGGGTCTCGGGGAAGCCTGCGAGTCGATCTGGAAGAACCTCTACCTCGAGCCCATGAGGGAGTATTTCTCGAAACCTGGCGCGATGAAGGCCGCATACGATGCTGCGAAGAAGGCCGGCCACCTTCCCCTCTCTGGAATCAAGGCAAGCCGGCCGGCTCCGAGGAGGCCATTTGTGCCGCCCCCGCAGCTCCCCGTCGAAGAGGACGCCGGGGATGAGGAGAAGCCCAAGAAGACCCGCAAGCGGGTCGAGGCGAAGGCTATCGACCTCCGCGAGCTCGCAAAGGCTCAGGCTGAGGCGCGCAAGGAAGCGGCCCGCAAGAAGGCCGAGGCAAAGAAGAAGGCGGAGGCCGCGCGTCGTGCAGCCGAGGCAGCCCGCAAGAAGGCCGAGGACAAGAAGAAAGCGGAGCAGCTTCGCCTGAAGAAGGCGGAAGCGAAGCGCATCGCTGACGAGAAGCGCAAGGCCGCGCTCGAGAAGAAACGGGCAGCGGCGAAGAAGAAGGCCGAGGCGAAGAAGAAGGCCGAGGCCAAAAAGAAGGCCGAGCTAGCCCGCAAGAAGGCGGCAGCGAAGAAAAAGGCGGACCTAGCCAAGAAGAAGGCGGCAGCCAAGAAGAAGGCCGAGGCGAAGAAAAAGGCGGCAGCCAAGAAAAAGGCGGCAGCCAAGAAGAAGGCCGAGGCGAAGAAGAAGGCGGCAGCGAAGAAGAAGGCGGCAGCGAAGAAGAAGGCGGCCGCGAAGAAGACGAAGAAGCGCCCGACGAAGAAGCGTGCTTCGAGCAAGAAGCGCCCGACGAAGAAGCGGGCCCCGAGCAAGAAGCGTCCGACGAAGAAGCGGGCCCCGAGCAAGAAGCGTCCGACGAAGAAGCGGGCCCCGAGCAAGAAGCGTCCGACGAAGAAGCGGGCCCCAAGCAAGAAGCGCCCGACGAAGAAGCGCGCTGCGCCAAAGCGATCCGCCAAGAAGAAAGCCGCCCCGAAGAAGCGCCCGACCAAGAAGACGAAGCGGCGCAGGCGCTAGCGCAAGGCAGCGCCGTCCCCGACGGTGTGCAACTCCGGCCTCATGGGTGCTCGCCAAGCGGCGATTCCGATTGGCGCCGCAGGCCGACCAGGAGCGAGCCGAGGGTGCGGTGCTCTTCCGCGCGTTCGATGACACTCACTTCTTCGAGCGTCTCGTCGCTCTTGCTTGCGTCAAGCCAGAGCTGCATCACATCGAGCGCGGGGATGAGCCTGAGGCTTCTGCCTGGGAGAACCATCGCAGCCGTGGTCACCATGGACTCTCGCAACGCGCCAGCGATCACAGAGCAGGCCCTCTTCGCGACGCTCCGATCGAACGAGTTCATGGGCCCAAGGCCGACCAGGAGCAGGCCTTCGGCTTTGAGCCTAGGTGGCGCGGCGATCATCCCTTTCTCGCCGAAATGGCCGTCGAGGTGACCCGCGAGTAGTTTGCGAGACAGCGCTCCGCACATGCGCCAATCGATCAGAGCTGCGGCACCCGTTAGAGGGCGCTCGTCCGAAAAAAAAGGCAGCACGATCACTTCGGCCTGGAGCCGGTCGAGGCTGTCCACGGAGGACGCGACGAATTCGTACGCGGTCACGGCTTTCCAAGCTCGGTCGCGATGCGGTCGAGCACCCCGTTCACGAACGAGCCGCTTCCTTCCGAACCGAAGCGCTTCGCCAACTCGACGGCTTCGTTGAGGGTCACGCGCTTGGGGATGTCCTTCATCGTCCGCAGCTCGACGATGGCCACGCGAAGTACGTTGCGGTCCACAATAGGCATCCGTTCCAATCGCCAGTGGTGACTGGACGAGCGAATGAGCTCGTTCACTTCGCTCTCGGTCTCTGCATACGAATGGACGATCTGGTTTGCGAAACTCTGCTCATCAGAAGCCTCTGGGCTCTCGACGAGGTGCCCCCAGTAGTGCTTGATCGCCTGCGCGCCGCTCACGCCGGACACATCCATGAAGTACAGGATGCGCAACGCTGCTTCACGCCCTTTTCGTCGTGATCCCATCGTCGGCCAGCTTGCGATCGAACAGTGCCATCTCGATGGCCGTCAGCGCGGCGTCCCGGCCTTTGTTGCCGTGGTCGCCGCCCGCGCGGTCCATTGCTTGCGCCTCGTCATCGGTGGTTAGCACACCAAACACCACGGCAACACCCGTGTCGAGCGCGACTCGTCCAATACCGAGGGCGGTGCCCTGCGAAACGTAGTCGAAGTGAGGGGTGCCGCCGCGAATGATCGCGCCAAGCGCGACCACCGCGTCGAATCGGCCGCTCTTCGCGAGCTGCTGCGATGCATACGGGAGCTCCCACGCCCCCGGTACCTCCGCGACGTAGAGCGCGCTCGGGTCGACCCCGTGCTCGGAAAAGCACGCCTTGGCGCCATCGAGGAGCCTGCTGACGATCGCGTAGTTGAAGCGCGACCAGACGATGGCGAATCGCGCGTCGGCGGGCGCTCGAACCTCTCGGAGAGGCGGGTTCTGGTCCTGGCTCACGACACCTCCCCCGTCGGAGGATTCGCTGGGCCGAGCTCGCCACCGGGCGAGACACTGAGTTGGTCGACCACCTCGAGTCCGTATGCGTCGAGGCTCGGCATTCGTCGCGGCCGGTTGGTGAGGATACGGAGTTGCTGAAGCCCGAGGTCCGACAGGACCTGTGCGCCAAAGCCGTACTCCCGCAGCACGACGCCCGGTTCTTCGGGAGGACGCGAAATCGGCTCGCCCAAGTAGAATGCAAGATCGGTTTCGGGGTCGGGGTGACCGGGCAAAAATAGAATGACTCCGTTGCCCTCTCGTTCGATGGCCGCAACGCAGTCGGCGATGTGCACGCGTTCTCCCATGCGTACTTGGAACGCGTCGCCGAGTACGCTGCCTCGGTGCACTCGAACCATGGTTGGCTCGGGCGTAACGCGGCCGTAGCTAAGTGCCATGAACTGCTGCCGATCGTCGACTTGCACCTGGTAGACCGAAGCCGTCCACGTTCGACCGGTCGGCATCTTGACCGGGGTTTGCCGAATGCGCGTGACGAGACGCTCGCGCGCGAGACGGTACTGAATCAAATCGGCGATGGTGAGGAGGCGCAGATTGTGCGCTTCGGCGAAGGCGACCAGGTCCGGATAGCGGGCCATGGTGCCATCGTCTTTCATGATCTCGCAGATCACGCTTGCAGGCTTCAGGCCGGCGAGCCGTGACAGATCCACGGAGCCCTCGGTGTGCCCCGTTCGCTGAAGTACGCCACCCGGCACCGCCTTTAGTGGAAATACGTGGCCGGGGCTCACGAGGTCGGCCGGGCTGGCGTCGTCGGCGACCGCGGTGAGGATCGTGTGCGCACGGTCAGCAGCGCTGATACCGGTCGTTACCCCGTGACGGGCTTCGATGGAAATCGTGAACGCCGTGGAACGTGACGAGCGGTTGTCGTCGACCATCATCGGCAGGTCGAGCTGACGAATGCGATCCTCGGTGAGGCTGAGGCACACCAGCCCGCGCGCATGCCGTGCCATGAAGTTGATCGTTTCCGCATCCGCCATCTCGGCAGCCATGCAAACGTCGCCTTCGTTTTCGCGGTCCTCGTCGTCGACCAGGATGACCATCTTGCCTCGGCGAATGTCATCCAGTGCCGCGACGACCCGCTCGATCGCGCTCGTCATATGGCGGCCACCATGACGCGAAAGTACGCGCCATACCAGGGGAAGCTGCAATTCATCAGTCGCCGGGCGCGTCTACGCCGGGCTTGCCGAGCAAGCTGGCCACGTACTTCGCCAAGATGTCGACCTCGAGGTTCACGCGGGCGCCCGACAGCATTCGCCCGAACGTGGTTTCGTCGAGCGTATACGGTACCAACATGACGTCGAAACACCTGCCTGCGACAGCGTTCACAGTGAGGCTGACGCCGTTGACGGTGATCGATCCCTTGGGCGCGAGGAAAGGCGCGAGTGGTTTCGGCACCTCGAAGGTGACCCGGAGGTAGTCACCTTCGGTCTCTCGTCCGACGAGGGTTCCGACGCCGTCGACGTGCCCGGTTACGAGATGGCCGCCGAGTCGGTCCCCAAGCGCCATCGCCCGCTCGAGGTGAACACGGTCGCCAGTCGACAGGTCGCCCAGGTTCGTCTTGTCCAGCGTCTCCGGCGAGGCGTCGGCGTCGAAATGCGTCTCCGAGAACGATTTTACCGTGAGGCAGGTTCCGTTGACCGCAATCGACTCCCCAAGCGTGTAGGGATGGAGTGCGCACGCGATTCGAACGGACAGACCGTCCTTCCCGCGGTCGAGAGCCTCGATGGTGCCGACCTGTTCTATCAAGCCTGTGAACATCTATTGCATCCTTTCGAAGTCGCCCGTCACGAGCCAGTCCGAACCGAATGTTCGAAGTTCGGTGCGCGCGAGGCGCCATGCCTTGTCGATCGACTCGACGCCGGTACCCGCCGCAAAGGAAAGCGCGCCAGCGTCGCCCACGATTCGCGGTGCGATGAATATGGCGGCGCGGTCCGCAAGCCCGAGATCGAGGAACGTACCGTGTACGTGTGCGCCACCTTCCACCAAGAGCCTCACTACGTCCCGGCTTCCTAGAACTTCGAGAACCTCGGCGACATCGACGCCGCGTGCGTGGCGCGAAACGGGGATCAGCTCGGCGCCGGCACGTCGGAGCGCGTCTCGGCGCGACTGGTCAGCGTCTTCTGCATGAAAGAGCAGGACATCCGCGCCGGAGCCATCTTTCGGTCCGAGCACCGCCGCATCCTCGGGGGTGCGAAGGTCAGCGTCCAGCACGGCCCGGATCGGATCGCGTCCAACCACGTGTCGCACGGTGAGCGAAGGGTCGTCCGCCAGCACGGTTCCGACACCTACCAGGATGGCATCCGCATCATCTCGAAGGCGATGTGCCTCTGTTCGGGCCTCTTCGCCGCTAATCCACTTCGAGTCACCCGTGCGAGTGGCGATCTTTCCATCGAGTGTCACGGCCGCCTTCAAAGTGACGAACGGAAGGCCGGTCTCGATGTGTTTGGCGAAGTCGGCGACCAACGCAGCGCACTCCTCCTCCATCAGCCCGACTTCCACGTCGACGTCGCCGGTCTCGAGTCTAGAGATGGCGCCAGGGACGTGCGGGGCTGGGTCACGACAGCCAATCACAACACGCCTGACGCCCGCCTCGAGAATGGCTTCGGTGCATGGGCCGGTGCGACCCTGATGATTGCAGGGTTCCAAAGTGACGTACAACGTCGCCCCTTCGGCGCCCGCCCCTGCGTTGCGAATTGCGTCGACTTCGGCGTGCGCGAATCCGGCCTTGGCGTGGTGACCGAGCGCAATGACCTCCCCTTCGCGGACGAGCGCGGCTCCGACGCGTGGGTTCGGGCTAGGCCGGCCGCGCTTGGCTTCGACGATCGCCTTGGCCATCACCTCGCGCTCGAAATCAGACCACATGTCAATCCTTGAGCCTGCCGAGCTCCTCGAGGAACTCGCCCACATCTTGAAAGTCACGGTAGACGCTCGCGAAACGGACATATGCGACGGGGTCCAAGTCGCGAAGCTCGTGGAGCACGTGCTCGCCGAGGCGTGCTGACGAGACCTCCTGTTCCCCGGTGTCCACCATCCAGCGCTCGACCTGATGCAGGAAGCGTTCGAGGGCCTCGGCCGAAACGGGGCGCTTCACGCACGCGCGACGAAGACCGGCCAGGAGCTTATCCCGGTCGTATGGCTGGCGCCGTCCGTCGTTCTTCACGATGAGCGGCAGGGTTTGTTCAACCCGCTCGTAGGTCGTATAGCGCCTACCGCAGTGCTCGCACTCGCGGCGTCGCCGAGTGACCTCGCCGGCTTGAGAAAGGCGCGAGTCGATCACGCGGTTTTCCAGTGTTCCACAGTAGGGACAACGCATTGGTCCGCAGAAGCTAGCGCTGGCAGCAACGCGCGGCAATGAGAGCGATAGCTTACGCGCGCACCAGCCGGACCAACGATTCCAGGTGTGCAGTTTGTGGAAACATGTCGAAACCGATCATGCGATCGATCCGGTAGCCCCTACCGGTCGCGATCCGCAGATCGCGCGAGAGGGTCGCGGTGTCGCACGAGACGTAAACGATCCGCTTAGGCCCGGGCCAGAGCTCATCGCGCTCGAAGAGAGCCCGCGCTCCTTGGCGCGGAGGATCGAGCACCACGACGTCGTATCTGCCTTTTGGCGGCTGGCTTGCATCGCCTGCGGTCACGCGTGCGCGAAGCCCCCTGCCTTCGAGCGTCGCCTGACAAATCTCGACCGCGCGTGGATCCTGTTCGACGGCGACCAAGGCAGAAGGCGAGCGCGAGGCGAGCGCGAGGGTGAAGTTCCCGATGCCAGAGTAAAGCTCGAGCACGCGCAGCCCCTCCGGGGCCGCGAGCTCGGCGACGGTTCGCACTAGCGTATCGTTGATTCCGGCGTTCGCCTGGGAGAACAAAACGACGTGCTCGTCTCCCCACGTGGCAGGCGCGCCACCGTCGGCCGTGCGAAGACTTACTCCCGCAATCGAAGGATCCGCGCTGAGCGCTCCGCACGCGTCGAACAACGCGGGCGTCGGGTCGGCGCCTGTGATCAGCGCAGCGACGACGCGACGACCGGAGCCAAGCTGGAGCTGGATCTCGCCCGAGCCCGCGAGGGCGTCCGTGAGGCGCGTGCGGACGGCCGTCCACGCGGCTCGCAGAGGCGGGACGAGCACGATACATTCATCGATGTCGTTGACGTGCTTGGAGTGCAGCGCGCGGTACCCGAGCGTGTTGCCATGCCAGGCGAAACGCGCGCGGCGTCGATACCCAAAGGCGTCTGGCGACGACACCCATCGAGGCTCGGTATCCGCGGCGCCAGGAAGTCCGCGGCATGCGTCCCGGAGGAAGCCAAGCTTGATCTCACGCTGCGCGGCAGCGTCCGCGATCATCAACGGGCAACCGCCACAGCGTGCCGCATGCGTGCACGGTGGGTCGACTCGGGCCTCGCTTGGACGCAGTACACGCTTCAATCGGCCGCGCGCCGCGCCTCGTTTCGAACGGGTCGGCTCGAGCTCAATGTGTTCCCCTGGCAGCGCCCCCGGCACCAACACGACACCCTCGCGTGTTTGCGTGATCGCGTCTCCGCCGCGGCCGATCGCTCGAACATCCCCCTGCAGCGACCTAGGCAATGAAGCCGCCACCGACGACCTCGTCACCACGGTACACAACCGCGGCCTGCCCGGGCGTAATCGCGCGCTGCGGCTCCTCGAATCGCACGTCGAAGCCGGTGCCGTTCGGGGTGATGTCTGCCCGTGCGCCGCGATGGCGGTAGCGGATGCGGACTTCGGCTTCGAACGGCTCCGCGGGTCTGCCGGCGATCCAGTGTGCATCCGTCGCCCGGAGTTGTGCGTCGTAGAGCTCGGACTCTTCGCCAACGACGACCTCTGCCCGATCGGGCAAGATCCGAAGAACGTACCGCGCGCCCCCGCCACCGAGACCGAGGCCGCGCCGTTGCCCGCGGGTGAAGTTGGCTACGCCCTCGTGTACGGCGAGCACCTCGCCGCGCGAGTCGACCATGTTTCCGGGCGTCGTGGGCGTCCCCTGGCGCTCGATGAAGTCGCCGATGCGCCCATCGGGCACGAAGCACAACTCTTGGGATTCGGGCTTGCTCGCATTGGGCACGCCGAGCCGACGTCCCGCTTCTCGGACCTCCGATTTCCTGAGCTCGCCTAAGGGGAAGACCAGCCGTTCGAGCGTCGACTGCGGCAAACCAAACAGGAAGTAGCTCTGATCCTTTTCGTCGTCGATCCCGCGAAGGAGCCGAAGGTGCCCATCGCCCGCACGCGCGAGGCGCGCGTAGTGACCGGTCGCGATATGGGTGGCATCGAAGCGCCGCGCCACGTCGGCAAGATAGGTGAGCTTCACGGTGCGGTTGCAGCTCACGCATGGAATTGGCGTCCGCCCTGCCTGATAGTCGGCGACGAACGGATCGACGACGTGTTTGCGAAAGGCCTCTCGCTCGTCGAGCACGTAGTGCGGGATCCCCAGGTGCTCGCAGGTTCGCCGCGCGTCGTCGCGGTCTTCGGGCGCACAGCAGCGTCCAACCTGCTGCGCGCCATCGGCGTCCCACAAGTGCAGCGTGACGCCGACGAGCTCATGACCGGTCTCGTGCAGCAATGCAGCAGCGACCGAGGAGTCCACGCCTCCACTCATTGCGACCAACACTCGCTTCATCTCAGTCATTCGATTCGAGCCACTGAACAAATATGCCGTGGTTCATTCCACTTAATAGAAAAGGAAGTTTGCCAAATTACAGGGTTCAAAAATCTATCAATTACAAATATTTATGGATAGAAAACAGAACTGCTTTGAAGGTTGTCGAAGCAGAGCTCAAATTTGCCTGAGGTTCTAACCCGCTTCTAGCTCTCTTTGCGGGCTAGCACACGCTGAAACGCGTGTAATGCCGTCTCGATATCGCTCGGGGATGTTTCGAAGCCTAGACTAATTCGAACCGCGGACCGAGCGCGCCACTGTTCATCCGGATACATGGCGCGGATCACGGCGGAGGGCTCGTGCAGGCCCGACGAGCAGGCCGCTCCCGTGGAGACACAGACCCCCTCGAGGTCGAGCGCCGCGACCAGCAGCGCTCCCTCCCATCCGTCCAGGCTGAGGTTCGAGGCTGTGCCCACGCGAGGTGCTTCCGCGGCGTTCGTTACGGCTCCAAGCTCGCTTAGGCTCGATTCGAGCCGGTCGCGGAGGGCTGCGATGGCCGGCTGGGCCTCGACACGCCGCGCGACGAGGAGGCAGGCCGCGCCGAAGCCGACCATACTTGCGCTGTCGGGGGTGCCAGGCCGGCGGCCGCGTTCCTGGGAACCTCCGTCGAACACCGGCTCCACATCGAGGCCGCGGCGCACCCAACAGGCTCCCGCACCGGCGGGCCCTCCGACCTTCTGAGCTGCGACCGCCAGGGCATCCGCCCCCAGCGTTTCGACGTCGATCGGCAGCTTGCCGAGCGCTTGGGTGCCGTCGATGAACAGGCGTGCTCCGTGCGCGCGGCAGGCCCGTGCATAGGCCGCAACCGGAAAAATGGTCCCGGTCTCGTGGTTCACCCATTGAACGGCCACCGCTGTGTCCGAGTCGAGATGTGCGGCAAGGGCTTCCGCTGACGGCGGCCGACCCCGGGGCACCGCGAGGATGACCGCTTCGGCCCCTTGTCGTTCGATTCGCTCGACGCTCTTCGCGACAGCGGGATGCTCGACAGCGGTCGACACGATTCGGCGACGCCCTGCGGAGACCGCTCGGATCCCGAGGTTGCAAGCTTCGGTGCCGCCGCCCGTCAGGACGAGGTCTGCCGGGCTCGCGCGCAAGACCTTGGCGACCGACTCTCTGGCCTCCTCGAGGAGCCGCCGAGAGGCCCGCCCCGCCGCGTGCGTGCTCGACGGGTTCGCCCAGGCGATAGCGGCCGCTTCCTGCATGGCTCGTCGGACGGCTTCCGGTGTCGGCGCCGCAGCGTGGTGGTCGAGGTAGATCACTTGGCTTGCATCTCGGGACGTTCCGGCGAGCGGCTGACTCGGAGCTCGACGAGCGTGCCTGACAGCTGCCGCTCGGCTACTTCGCCGGCTGGCGGGCTCGAAATCTCGATGCCTCCCCCGAGCGCCTCGGTGACTCGCCGCGCGAATGCGAGACCCAAGCCGACGCCTCCGTGGTCGCGGGTGACAGAGCCGTCGACTTGATAGAAGGGCTCCATGATGCGGGCGATGTGCTCGGGTCGAACGCCCGGACCGCTATCGGCGACCTCGAACGAGTACTCGGCGTCGCCTTCAGCGCGCACTTCGACCGCGACTTCTCCACCGGTCGGCGTGAACTTGCATGCGTTGTCGAGCACGTGCGTCATCGCGCGGAGCAGCTTGTCCGGATCGCCGAGCGCTGGCATCGGGTCGTCGGGAATCCGCTCGATGAGCGTCACATCGCGCTCGTCGAGCTTCGAACGGACTTCATCGATCGCCTTGGCAGATACAGCGCGGAAATCGTATTCGCGCGTGTAATAGTGCATGCGACCGGTCTCGAGCGAGCTCACGTCGAGCAGTGTGTCGACTACGGATCGGAGGCGCTGTGTGGAGGTTTCGATCGAACCGAGGCACTTGCGTTGTAGATCTGTGAGCGGGCCGAGCTCTTCGTTTAGCAAGAGGCGAAGGTAGCCCACCACGGGCGTCATCGGCGTGGCGAGCTCGTGGCTCACGTTCTGAAGGAACTCCCTTCGGAGCCGCGCGACGTCTTCGAGGCGCTGATTGGTTTCCGACAGCTCGACGATTTTTTTTTCGAGGCGGGCGACGATCTTCTGCGTTCGCTCGCGCAGCAGCTTGTCACTGGCGCCTTCCGCCCACTCGCGGTGACCTCCCAGGAACTGGGCGATCGTATCGGCGAAATGCGCGGCGTCGATCGGTTTTGCGATGAATCCATCGCAGCCGACCGCCAGCGTCGAGTCCCGGTCGCCCTCCGCGGTTATCGCGACGATGGGGACTTCTTGCAGCGCGGGGATCCCGCGAAGACGCAGCGTTACCTCATATCCGTCCAGGTCCGGAATGTTGATGTCGACCAACACGAGGTCTGGATGGCTGTCGCGGGCGAGCTGAATGCCTTCAACCCCGCCTTCGGCCTCGATGACCTCGTGACCGGCAGCCCCGAGCAGCTTCTGCACGAGGCGCCGATTGTTGGGGTCATCCTCGATGTGCAGGACCCTTGCCATGGAGTAGCGATGCTATCAGTCTCTCGTCCTTGCCGCACGCGGTGAGCCTGGGTAGGAATCGGGTATGTCAGGGCAATTGGTGGACCAGCTCGTCGAGGCAGGACTCGTCACGGAGGCCCAGGCGCGCGCGAGCGACCCTGGCGACCCACTGGTATCGACGAGCCGCGTGATTCAGAATTTGGTCGCGCACGGCCTCGACGAACGCATGCTGGCGGGGTTCTTCGTGACCAAGGGCTTTGGTCCGATGCTGCAAGCCCCAGAGCTTGCGCGCGCGGATCTCGAGCTTGCGCATCGCGTGTCTGCGGCCGACGCACACGATTTGTGCGCGATGCCATTGCGTCCAAGCGCTGCCGGCGCTGTCGTCGCAATGGCCGACCCCACCGACCGACGCGCGATCGAGAGACTCAGCTCGGCCCTCGGTGGTCGCATCTTGCCAACGGTGGCGAAGCTCTCGGACTTGCTCTCTGCGATCGATCGCGTCTATCCGCCCGACCGGCCGACGATAGTCAGCGACCCGGCCGCTGTAGCGCGCGCTCGCACCCCGAGTGGTGTGATGCCTTTGGTACAGGAAAGAACGGGCGACATGGCTCAAACGCTAGACGACTTCGCGCCACCCGCATCCGGCTTCGCGTCGACGGCGAGTCCGGAATGGGATCGGGCATGGAGCCATTCGGCGACCGAGCGTGACGTCTCGCTCACGCCCAGGTCGAGCTATGTTCCTTTGCCTACCGTCCCGCCGCCGAGCGCTGTGCCGTCGGCACCAAGTCCCGTGGCTGCACAGGCCGAGGCGCGACCCTCGACCGAGCGACCGCCCATCGTCGCGGCGGCCGCAATCGATGCGCGCCTCGCTGAGCTCCGACAGGTCGACACACGGGACGACGCGGTTCGAGTGGCTTGTGAGGCGTGCTTGCTGGCGTCCCGAGGTGCGGCGTTTCTGGCGCTGCGCAAGGGCGTTTTTCGAGGATGGGATGGCGCCGGCGAGGGCGTGACGCGCGCGAGCATTCGAAGTCTCTGGGTGCCCGCGAGCAACCCGTCGATCCTCAACGAGGTTCTTCATACGGGGAAGGTATTTTACGGCGCCTACGGCCAGACCGCTGCAGACCACCTCTTTAGGGCGGCGTTTGGCAGCCATGGCAAGGATGTCATCATCGTTCCCGTCCTCATCGGCGCCCGTATGGTGGGAGTCCTCTGCGCGAACGAGCCCGCTGAGAACAGCATCGTCGAGCGGACCGCCGGGGCATTGGGCCAGGCCTTCGAAAGGCTCATCGTTTCGCAGAAGGCAGCGACTTAGTCGATGAATACGGCGGCTTGCGCAGAGCTGGCGTTCTTGGCGAGCCGAAGGAGCCTGCGGCGCTCCCTCAAGACCGACGAGGCGTATCCGTTCTGCTTGTCGCATCGACCGGAGTTGTACCAGGCCAGACCTTTCTCTACGTTGCCGCCACATCGGCTCACCGCCCATTGATAGAGGCCCAGGCCCGCCTCGAGGACCTCGCGCTGGCAGGCGCCCGGTCGGCGGCTGCACTGCTCGCGATAGCTCTCGTTGTAGACGAATGGCACGGTCTTGCCCCGATACTTCGGGTTGAGTTGCACCACGCCTCGCGCCCCGACCGGGCTCACGGCAAGCGGGTTTAGACCCGATTCACGCATGGCGATCGCAGCGGTGAGAAACGGGTCGATGCCCGCGCGGTTGCTTGCCTCAGTGATCAAACGCGACAGTGTTGCGATGCGGGAACGGCACCCACCTTCGACGATACGGCAGTGCTGTACGTGAATTGGCTCACCCGCTCGGCTCTCTCTGACGATCAAGCGCGCATCGACGGCGCGCGCCAAGGCCAGCGAAGTCGGATGATCACCCACGGCGGCGCGGTAGTCGATGACGTCCTCGGCCGCTGCGCGCACAGCATCGTTGAACGAGGGACCCGCTTCCGAATGCGAGTGCCAAGCGCTGACGACAACGACGCCGATGACCAATAGTGCGATTCGCATGACCTACCCCTGATGAGCATCAAGAGGCTGAGACGGTAGGTCATGCGCACACCTTGCGCCACCCCCCACGCCGAAGCTGTATCCGCTTTGCTACAGTGGTTAGGCTTCGACCGGAGGCTCGGGCGCCGTGTCGACAGTCTTTTTCTCTTTGTCTTCGGCAGGTTCCGACGCGGCCTCAGTTACGGATTGCGTTTCGGCACTTTCGCTGCCCGGGGATTCCGAGTTGCCCGATTCTTCGCGGGCACTCTCCTCAGATCCCTCGTCACGCCCACCGCGTCGGCGGCCGCCGCGCCGGCGGCCGCGTCGACGCTTGTTGCCGTTCGCTTCGGCGGTTTCGTCGGTGGTCGACGTGTTGCTCTTGCTTCGCGTCGCGCCGCCGGCGAGTGAGTCCAGCAAATCGAGGTCGAGTACGGCCAGTGGAAGTGACACACGTTGAATACCGACACCGACCTCTTCCATGGAAGCCGCCAGCGCGTCGCCATCGAATACCGCGCACGGCGCTGCGCCTTCGGCATGGCCTTCCGTCGCGGTGCCTTCGGCGGCCCGCCCGAGCGTGATCACCCAACCGATGCGCGCATGGTCGAAGTCGTGCAGGCCGCCACGCAATTTGACGATGGCGTCTTTGTCGACTGGCTTGTGTCCTTTGTAGATGCTGATCGCGAGAGGCGTCTCCTCGGGGCCTCGCCGAAGAGTTCCGGCGAGGTTGAAGTCACCATCGGCGCGCACTGCGCGGAGCGAATGCACACCCACGGCATTGAGCCATGCCGCGAGAAGCTCGAGCAGCGCCCCGTCGGGAAGTTCCTTCAGACGACTGATCAACGCACGCCGAACACTGTGGCGCTGACGGTCCGCGGCTCGGAGGGCGTCGCGTTCGGAGTTGACCGCGTCGTTGGGCAGCTCCCATTCGAGAAGCGACACCTGGCCGTCGCCCTCCCTGAACCTCGGCCGGCCCCCCGCAGCGCGCCGTTTTGCGTTGTCGCCGCGGATGGCGGCAGCCAGCGTTGGGGCCAGCGTGGCCGGGGAACCGGCTAGTCGGCCACCCTCGATGAGGTTCTCGGCCACTTGCACGAGGCTCCGGGCCTGCCGCCCTCGTGTCCTCAGGGCCGTTTCGATGGCGTCGGATAGGTCCCGCCCAACAGGCTCTCCAGCCTCTGCGGGCCGGGTGGCGGGCGCCTCGGGCTCCTTGCGGGGCCGTCGGTGCGTTGGGGGTGAGCGGCGCTCGCGCTCAGGACGGGCTTCTCGGGCTTCGCTCTGCCCACCGCCATCGGAATCTCGGTCACGTCGTCTGCGGGGGCGGCGCTTGCGAGCGCGCCGGCCTTCGCCCGAGTCCTCGTCGAGGTTGGCCAGGATCAGCTCGTCGTCGTCGTCTTCCTCTGGGAAAACATCAGCACCTGGGAGATCTTGCGCTGCGATGCTTGGCTCCTCTTCAGGTTCCTCTGCAGGGGTGTCGTCGGCGACCTTGAGCGCCTGCTCGCCCGCCTCGGCGACCTCTGGAGCATCGCTCTCTGCGGTCGTGTTCTCTTCCTCCGGCTCCTCGGCGGAGTCGCGAAGCGCAAAGACACCGGGCTTCACCTTGATAATCGGCGCATCGCCACGGTCCTTTTTGACCATCGTGGCGAGCCTCGAGCTCATGGTGGTTTCTGGGGTTTTACCGACGTGCGACAGAAGGTTTCTCTCGATCGCGATTTCGGTGATTTTCTTGTAGTGGAGGGGCTTTCCGACGCTGCGGAGAACCTCCACGGCTGCTTCCGTGAATGTCATTGATGTAGTCGTTCCTGTCACTCCAGTGGGCGATGGTGAGCGGCGCGAGGGCCATGGCGTCGGGGAGCCTTAAATCGCTCCACCCGCGCATCGACCCGCTGCCCTGTGGGCTAAGCGTCATGCTCGTTCGCACTCCGACCGGACAAAATCGTGGTTGAAATCGGTTGGCGGGTCCCATGACCCACTTCGTACCCCTTCGGTACCATCGACACTGGGGCGAGGCAATGAAACGACGCCCGAAAGTCTCACCCCCGGCTTAACCCTTGGCGATTTGACTTCAAAACCTCCAAGGACCATGAGAGCGGCCTTGCGGTTAATTGGCTCTGGCCGATCGCCGCTGTTACAGCCGGAGCGGTATGGGCAGCGTTCTTTCGTGTCAGACGGGCATCGCCTTCGTGGCACCGCAGACACGGGCACCGAACCACCAAGCAGGGTTTTCGGGGGCCAGTGGGGTTGGCCCGCTCTTCGCATAGAGAGTCGGTCGAGGAGAATCGAATGAAGGACAAAGAAATCGGCATTCTGCTTGGGGGCGTGAGCGCGGAGCGCGAAATCTCCCTCAAGACCGGCGAGGCGATGTACGACGCCCTCAAAGCACGTGGCTACCGCGTGCAGAAGGTGTTCGTCGATGCGGACATCGACCGGGTTCTCCGGCAGACCACGATCGACGTGGCCGTCATCGCGCTCCATGGGACCTATGGCGAGGACGGCTGTATCCAGGGCATGCTCGAGACGATGGGGATTCCGTATACGGGTTCCGGGGTCCTCGGGAGCGCGCTCGCGATGGACAAGCTCAAGAGCAAAGAGCTCTTTCGTCTCTACAACGTGCCGACACCGTCGTACTACGCGGTGCGCCGGGGCGACCTCAGCCGACTCGAACAGATCCATAGCTCCTTTGGATTCCCGAGCTTCGTCAAGCCACGTAGCGGTGGTTCCAGCGTGGGCGCGGGCGCCGCAAACAGCTTGAGCGAGCTCAAGCAGCGATGCGAGGATGCCGCGCGGTTCGACGATTGGGTCCTCGTCGAGCGTCTGATTCGTGGTCGCGAGGTGGCGGTGGGCGTGCTCGATGGAAACGCTCTCGGGGCGATAGAAATCGAGCCAAAGGGTGGCTTCTACGACTACAAGTCGAAGTACCAAAAGGGACAGAGCGAGTATCATTTCCCCGCCCGACTATCGCCGACCCGCTACCAAGGGGTCCTCAATCTCGCGGAGCGCGCAGTACATGCCGTCGGCGCAACCGGCGCGACTCGAGTGGACTTGCTCGTGACTTCGGACGAGAATGAATATGTCCTCGAGGTGAACACCCTCCCCGGGATGACCCCGACTTCTCTCCTGCCGAAAATCGCAGCAGGCGCCGGCTATGACTTCGAAGACCTCTGCGAGGCGATTCTCGAGCGCGCTACGTTGCATCGCGGCGAGGCGCTGCCAACTGTGCCGGAGGATGAGCGGCCGTCGCGAGTCCACTCGAGGGTGCCAGCGGAACCAGCGGAGTAGCGCGGGGGACCGCTAAGTGCGGGGTGTGCAGTAGCTTGAGCTTTTTAGTTACACCACCCGCCCACCCCCACCCGTAGTCCTCCCTCCACGGCGTTCGCTGCGCTCCGCCTTGGCGGCGCCTTTGGCGGGGGGCTTCGCAGTTCCGGTTCGCGCTGCCGCTCTCAGGAGATGCCATTCTTGACAATTCCGATGTGGGAACACATATATCTGACTCGGTGAAGCTCTCGAACAAAGGCCGGTATGGCGTCCGCGCCATTTTCGACATCGCCTTTCATAGCGGAGGCAAGCCCACGCAGATCAAAGACATCTCGCGTCGGCAGGCCATTCCCCCGCGCTTTTTGGAGCAGATTTTCCAGGACCTGAAGCGGGCGGGCCTCGTAACGTCGAAGCGGGGTCCACGCGGTGGCTACGCCCTGGCGATGGAACCGGATGACGTGCGTCTTGGCGATATCGTGCGCGCGCTTGAGGGCCCTATCGTGTTGGGGAGCGGCGACCGAAACGGCAACGCCGAGGGCGACGAAACTAGTAGGGTCGTCACAGAAAATGCGTTTTCCGAGCTCTCCGACAGCATAGAGGCGTGCTTCGACGCCATCACGATCCAAGATCTATGTGACCGAGGCGACGCACATGGCGTGCGCCGCGCTCCTCCTCGCCGCTACGTCTACTCCATCTAATGCCTGCTCCCGTCGTTGATAGCGTCCTCGATTTGGTGGGCGAAACCCCAGTCGTCCGGCTTCGCAAGCTTTCGCCCGCGGGTGGCGCCACGATTTGGGGCAAGTGCGAGCATCTCAATCCGGGCGGTTCGGTCAAGGACCGCATCTGCTTGGCGATGATCGAAGCGGCCGAAGCAGAGGGGCGGTTGAAGCCAGGTGACACCATCGTCGAGCCGACCAGCGGCAACACGGGGATCGGTCTTGCGCTGGTGTGTGCACGCAAGGGCTACAAGCTCGTACTCACGATGCCGGCCAGCATGTCGCTCGAGCGGCGCGCGTTGCTCGAGGCGTACGGCGTCGAGATCGTTCTCACCGCGCCCGAGCGCGTCATGGAAGGCGCGATGGAAGCCGCGCGGAACATCGTGAAAGAGCGCGGCGCGTTCACGCCCGAGCAGTTCTCCAACCCTGCGAATCCGGGGATACACATGAGCACGACGGCCCGGGAATTGCTCCGCGCGTTCGAAGGCCAAACCATCGATGCGTTCGTGGCCGCAGTGGGGACTGGCGGGACGGTGAGTGGCGTGGGTAAGGCCCTCAAGGCGCATGATTCTGCCGCGCGCGTCATCGCCGTAGAACCGTCGGCGAGCCCCGTGCTGATCGGCGGCGAGCCCGGACCAACGAAAATCCAAGGCCTCAACGCCGGTTTCGTGCCGCGCAACTACCACGCCGACGTGGTGGACGAGGTCATCGGGGTTTCGGACCGCGACGCGTGGGATACCAAGCTTGCGCTGGCGACGGAGGAAGGGCTGCTGCTCGGCATCAGCGCGGGCGCGAACGTTTGGGCGGCGCGGCAAGTCGCGAGGGACCTAGGCCCAGGGAAGACCGTCGTGACGATTTTATGCGACACCGGCGAGCGCTACTTCAGCTTGGGGGAATACTTCCAATGAGCAGCCATCACCGCGCGCTCGTCGTCGGTGCCGGCGGTTTGTCGTCCCCCGTCTTGCGTCTGCTCGCGAAGAGCCGCATCGGGCACGTCACCATCGTCGACGATGATTTGGTCGACGAGAGCAACTTGCACCGCCAGACGCTTTACACGGACGCCGATATTGGACGCTCGAAGATCGAGCGCGCCAAGGCTGCCGTGCTAGCCATACGCCCAGCGCTTTCAGTAGACACTGTCGAGGGCCGGTTCGTGCCCGACACCGCTCTTTCTCTTCTGTCGGAGCACACGATGGTGCTCGAAGGTGCCGACAACCTCGCGACGAAATTCTTGGTCGCGGATGCTGCGCACATCGCTCGAGTTCCCGCGGTCCAAGCAGGCGCCGTTCGCTGGGCGGGCTGGGCTTTTTGCGCCGTGCCAGGGGCCGCGTGTCTACGCTGTCTCTTCGAGGACATCCCCTCGGACCGCATCGAGACCTGCGCAGAGGCCGGCGTGGTCGGGCCGGTGGTCGGCGCTCTTGGTGCCCTCCAGGCCGCCTTTGCGTTTCGCTTGCTGGAAGGTGAATGCCCACAGGGCGAGCTTTGGCACTACGACGCGCTTCGGGGCGCGCTTCGCAAGACATGGGTCCGCCGGAGAAGCGACTGCCCCTTGTGCAATGGAGAGATTCAAGACCTTCGGGTGGAGCGGTACACGGCGGCTTGCGCGGCGTGAACCAAGACCCCATCTGTTAGGGCTCAGAAAGGAACGAACATGGCTGTTACGGTACGCATTCCAACCCCCCTCCGAACACTGACCGGCGGCGCCGACGAGGTCCCTGCCGACGGTGGCACGGTGGCCGAGGTGATCGAGAACCTCGAAGCCAATCACCCGGGCATGAAGGACCGCCTGTGTGACGACAAGGGCGTGCGCCGCTTCGTGAACCTCTACGCGAACGACGAGGACATTCGTTTCCTCGACAATCTCGAGACGGCGCTCAAGGATGGCGACACCCTGAGCATCGTGCCGGCGATCGCGGGCGGACGTTGACGCTAGACGCCGCAGCACGGCGTCGTTACGCGCGGCAACTTCTCCTCGGCGAGATCGGCGAGGCGGGCCAGGAGCGCCTGCTCTGCTCCGAGTTCGCAGCCGGAGCAGCGTCGGACGCGAGGGCGTTCGCGTCGGCGGCGGAGTATCTGCGGCGAGCGGGCTGTCGGGAGACCGATGCCGGTCGGGAGGTCTTGGTGCCGGACGCGACCGCAGTGATGGGGTTTGCGGGGGCGCCTTTTCTGCTCGAGCCTGCGGCCGCGGTCATCGGTGCGTTCTCAGCCGTAGAGCATCTGAAAGCGATCCTCGGCATCGCCGAGGCACGGTGCTTCCCGACCGATGTGCAGCTGAACGTCGAGGTCTGATGCGTTTTCGGAAGATGGATTCGATCGTCGAGGCGGTGGGGAATACCCCAATGGTCCGCTTGCGGGCCATCGAAAAGGACGCGCCCGGCGTGAAGATCTATCTAAAGCTCGAGTACGCGAACCCGGGCGGCTCCGTGAAAGACCGGCCTGCCAGACAGATGATGCTCGATGCGATCGAAGACGGGCGGCTCACCAACGACAAGATCCTGATCGACGCGACGAGCGGCAATACCGGGGTCGCATACAGCTTGTTTGGCGCTGCCATGGGGTATCGCATCCGATTGGTGATGCCCTCGAACGTGTCGAAGGCACGCAAGGACATCACGCAAGCGTTCGGCACGGAGATCATCTACAGCGACCCGATGGAAGGTTCCGACGGTGCCATCCGCATGGTACGCAAACTGGTCGCTGAAGATCCGGACCGCTACTTCTATCCGGACCAGTACTCGAACCCCTCGAACCCGCGAGCGCACTATCTCGGAACGGGGAGCGAAATTCTCGAGCAAGTGGGTGACGAGATCACGCACTTCGTCGCGGGACTCGGTACGAGCGGCACCTGCATGGGTACGACGCGGCGTCTTCGCGAGCACTCCCGCAAGATCGCGTGTATTGCGGTCGAGCCTGCCGAAGCGCTCCACGGGCTCGAAGGCCTCAAGCACATGGGAAGCTCGATCGTGCCGGAGATTTTCGATCCCAAGCTCCCCGATGAAATCCTTCCAGTCGGCACCGAAGCCGGCTGGGACATGTCGGACCGTTTGGCTGCGCAGGAAGGCCTGCACGTCGGACACTCGACTGGAGCGAACGTGGCTGGTGCATTGGATATCGCCAGGCGTGTGGGCGAAGGTTGCATCGTTGCGATCGCGTGTGATCGCGGCGACCGCTACTTCGCGCCGATGAAGTGGGAGAAGCACTATGAGTGGTGAATCATTCCCGTGGATCGCGGGTGACCTCCGAATCGACAAGGCCGTGATGGACGAGATCGAACGACATGCGCTCGAGTGCTACCCAAGCGAGAGTTGCGGCTTCGTCTTTGGCCCGGCCGAAGACCCTTCGCGGCTCGACGCGCTTCAGCGCGAAGAGAACGAGGCAGACAAGTACCACAAGCTCGATCCGGTCACATTCCCGCGCACGTCGAACACGTATTTCAAGATCAACGAGCTGCGCGCCG
Organism: Myxococcales bacterium; assembly: GCA_024640845.1. Classification (GTDB taxonomy): domain Bacteria; phylum Myxococcota_A; class Polyangia; order Polyangiales; family Houyiibacteriaceae; genus SG8-38. The sequence goes on from JAHEEE010000003.1 coordinate 93,324, forward strand.
CGCGCACCTTCGAGCAAGCACACGCTCAGGGTCGCCCTGTCAAGGTCATCTATCATTCGCACTGCGATGCCGGTGCCTACTTCTCGGAAGAAGATGCAGCGACCTTCGCGAACGGTGGTCAGCTCATGTGGCCTTGCGCCTACATCGTCGTCAGCGTCATGGGCGGCAAGGTCGCGGACCGACGCCTATGGGTCCACGAACCGGGCACCAACGACTTCAAAGAGTCCACGCTCACAATCGGCGACCCGCGCTAAGCGTGGCGCTGGCGCTCGCGGAGACGTGCCTTCTTGCCGCGGAGACCGCGGAGGTAATAAAGACGGGAGCGGCGCACGTGACCTCGCGCGACGACCTCGAGTTGCTCGATGCGCGGCGAGTGGAGAGGGAAAATGCGCTCAACGCCGACGCCGGCGGACACCTTCCGGACAGTGAAGGTCGCGCCTGCGCCGCCTCCGGCCTTGCGAATCACGACGCCCTTGAAGACCTGGATTCGCTCCTTCTCGCCCTCCCGAATTCGGAAGTGGACGTTGACCGTGTCGCCCACGCGAAACGCCGGACGGTCAAGGAGCTGCGATTTCTCAATCGCGTCGATTTCGGGAACGGATCCACTCATGGGTAAGCCTCTTGCGAAACGGAGCCCGGAGGTAGCACGCGTGCAAAAGGGGGTCAAATCGGGTTGTTAGACCGTTCTTTCGTGCCGAAAAGCCGATCCAAGGTGATGGCAACCGCGGCCCGGACCGAAAGGTGATTGAACTCGGTCGGGCCTTCAATGGGTGCGAGGACTGCGTCGCACGCCTGCAAAACACGGGGGCTCAAGCCGTGTCCTGTGCCGAAGAGGAGCAGCGTGGGCCGGGTCTCAGCGCGGAGCCGTGCACGCTCCTCGGCGTAGGAGATTCGATCCACTCCGTTCCTGGCGGAGGTGCCCACCAATCGGGGCGATGTTCCCTCCCTGTGCCGGATATCGGCGATCGCCTGCTCGATCGAGCGCGCCACGCGGACCAAGCCAATCGCTTCGGTCCGCTCCGGAAAGCGCTTCACACCGGCCCCGGTCGACCAGTGTTCGATGATTTTCTCGACCACCGGATGCTGCGCATCGATGGGATTCACCACGAAGTATCCACACAGTCCATACGTCCGCGAGCTGCGGGCGATGTCGTGCACATCGAGGTTGGTCACCGAAGTGGTGACTTCGTCGCCCGAACGGTCGAGGACCGGGTAGTGAACGAGGCCGCAGTAGGTGGGGGACACGAGGAAGGCTGTAGTTCAGCGCCAGCGCCAGCGCCAGTGTTCGGCTCAAGCCCTACTAGCCCAATACGCGCGCGAAGTGCTCATGCTGTTTGCGGAGGCTCTCGAGGGCGGTCTCGCCGATGAACGATTCGAGCTTTTTCCGGATCAGCGGCGCCTTCGCACTCACTTGAAAGTCGATCTCGTAGACTGAGCCGGAGCCGGTCGGTGACAGCTCGATCGTCGAGTCGATGCTGGCACCCGTGCCCACGATCTTGAGGTGGCCCGTGCCGATTTTGCGATCGCCGTCGCTCCGCCATTCCTCGCGCTCGACGACCACGTTGGTCGGCTTGAAGAGCTTCTTTGCGAACCCCGGGAGCTCTTGCTCAACCTCGCGCGCGATGCGGGTCTTGGTCGTGCCTCCCTCCTCGCTCACTTCTACCTTCACGTCGCGCTCCCCCAGCGCTTCGCAGCGCTTGGTGAGCGCGTCGGGATCGGTGATCAGGCGAAAGACCGTGGCGACGTCGTGGGGATACTCGAATCGGAAGCGGGGCATGTGGAGGGATGTACCCAAGTGGCAGCGCCGGCGCCAGCGCCGAGCTCAGCGCTGCGGCTCGGCCTCGATCTCTTCGAGGAGCACTCGGTCTTCGTTCGACAGCTCGGCAGTCTTTAGCAAGTCCGGCCGCCGCTCGAGCGTGCGCCGCAACGATTCCTTCCGCCTCCACCGTGCAATCGCCCCGTGATTCCCCGAGCGCAAGATCTCCGGTACCGACTGCCCGCGGAATTCCTCCGGTCGGGTATATTGCGGGTATTCGAGCAATCCCTCTGCGTGCGATTCATCCGCGGCGGAGTCCTCGTTGCCGAGCACGCCTGGCAGCAAGCGCGCCGTCGCTTCCACGACCGCAAGCGCGGCGATCTCGCCGCCGAGCAGCACGAAGTCACCTAGCGAGATCTCTTCATCGACGAAGCCGCGAATGCGTTCGTCGAAACCCTCGTAGCGTCCGCACACCAAGGTGAGCGAGTCGAGCTCGGAGAAGCGTCGCGCGTGCGCCTGGGTGAAGCGTCGTCCCTGAGGGGTCAGCAACACACGGTGGGATACGCGCCCTGCCCTTGCCTCGTCCAGATGATCGAGCGCGTCGGCAATCGGGCCGGGCATGAGCACCATGCCGCTGCCTCCGCCGTACGGCGCGTCGTCTACGGTACGGTGCCGGTCGCTTGTGAAGCGGCGCGGGGTGATCGTGTGCACCTCGATGCGGCCGGCTTCACGTGCTTTCCCGAGGAGGCCATGGTGGAGCACCTCGAAGAGCTCCGGAAAGAGCGTAACGACCTCGAATCGCATCAAGCGCGCCTCTGCAAGGGGATGTCATCGAGATCCTTGAGGTGCACCTTGCCGGCCTCGACGTCGACCCGATCGAGCCAGCGCGGCAGCATCGGCACCTCGAGATAGCCGCCGGGGCGCTCGATTTTGAGGCATTCGGCGGCTGGGTAGTCGATGACATCGACGACCTTCCCGACAGCCTCGTTGCCGTCGAACGCCTGGAGCCCAATCAAGTCCGCGTGGTAGTACTCGCCCTCCTCGAGGTCCGGGAGCGCGGCGCGTGGCACGCAGAGCTTGTAACCGCGGAGCGCTTCGACGTCTTCGCGAGAGCTGACCCCGACCAAGCGCATCAAGAGTGCCTTCGGCCCTGGGCGTGCCGACTCGACCTCGACGAGGGCGGGCTCCTCGTCCTCGTCGCCGATCAGGAATACTTCCGCCAGCTCTTGCAACAGCGTCGATTCCGGGTTGAAGAGGTGCACCCGTATCTCACCACGTATGCCGTGAGGCTTGGCGATGACGCCCAGCTCGATCCACGACGGCGTTTCCGCACCCTCGGTCACAGGTGCCTTCGAGATTACTCGAGAATGTCCAGGATGGCGCGCTTGCGCATCCGGGCCGAAGTTGCGGACAGCAACGTGCGCATGGCGCGGGCGGTGCGGCCCTCTTTGCCGATCACCTTGCCGAGGTCGTCCGGCGCAACCGTGAGCTCGAGGACGATCGCGCGATCCTCTTCGACGACGTTGACCTCGACCGCGTCGGGATCGTCCACCAACGAGCTTGCGATGTACGCGATCAGGTCTTGAAGTCTGTCTCCAGCCACGTGGATGACCGTCTAGGACGCGTCGGCTGCAGCAGCCGCGGCCTTCTTGTGCTCGTTGACGACGTCGCGGACGCGCTCGCTCACCTGAGCGCCCACGCCGACCCAGTAGTCGAGCCGGGAGAGATCCACGCGGGCTTCCTCGATGGGACGGCTCGGGTCATACGTGCCGATCTGTTCGATGAAGCGCCCATCGCGGGGCTTTTCCTTGTCGGTGACGACGATGTGATAGTAGGGACGCTTCTTCGCCCCCGCGCGTGACAGTCGAACCTTGACCATGAATTCCTCGTAAGCGGCGGGGCCTGGCCCGCCCGAAAGACGCCGGAAGCTAGTCAGAGGCCGCCCTGCCGTCAAGCCGCGGGCCCGACAGGGTTTTTGCCGTGGCCCGCACGGTTGCTAGAACCAGGGGATGCGATGCTTCCTTGCCGTCTTGGGCCTGTCCCTCTGCCTCGGGTGTAGCTGGGGCCAGAGGAAGGCCGCCGAGGCCGAGCCGAGCTTTCGGCTTGCCGTGGTGACCGACCTCAAGGGCTACCTCGAGCCCTGCGGTTGCACGAGTGACCCGCTTGGCGGCATCGACCGACTCGCGGCGCAAATCAAGACGCTTCGCGAAGGCGACGCGCCCCTTCTCGTATTGGTGGCCGGAGATGCCTTCTTCGACGAGGCTCCGCTGGAACCGGCAAGGGCCGATCAGGCGACCCGGAACGCCAAGACGCTGGTTGGCATCCTCAATCGACTCGAAGTTAGCGCCGTGTTGCCCGGCGAGCGTGACCGTAAGCAACCGCGGCAAACGCTCGAGTCGCTTCAGGCTGCCGCCGACTTTCCTTGGTTGAGCATGGAAAGCGACACCAACGTGATCATCGAGAATGTCGGCGGACTCGCGGTGGCGATCGTCGGAGCGCGAAAAGGCGCCGACCGGGATGCGATCCGGGATGCGGTTGGAACTGCGCGGGAGCGCGCGGATGTGGCCATCGTGTTGGTCGACGGCTCGCGTCGTGACGCCAACCGCATAGGCGCAATCGAGGGTGTCGATTTCATCGTCCAGGGGGGGCTCGATCAGGATGCGGTCATGCCCCCACGGCCTGCTGGGAAGGCGTGGGTGCTCCACGCGAGCCGCCAAGGGCAGGGTCTCAGCGTCGTCGATGTGTACCGGCGCGAGAAGGGCGACCCCTTCGCCGATCAAAGCGAATGGTCTCGAAGCGAGCGATCCGCTCAGCTCGATCGGCAAATTCAAGAGCTCGCGGCGAAGATCGATGCGTGGGAGGAGAGCGGTGACATCGATCCGAAAGACCTCGCACCGCAACGGGCACGGCTGGTCGAGCTCAACAAGGAGCGCGCAGGCCTCGATCGGCCGGTCGCCGCGTCCGGCGGCAATGCGTTCTCCGCGCGTTGGATCGAGCTCCGCAAGGGATCTCCAGCGGATCCGGAGATAGCGCGGTTGATGGGCGAGCACGACAAGGTGGTCAACGAGGCCAACCGAGTCGCGTTCGCGGATCTCGAGCCGCCGCCGCTCGGACCGGGCGACGTCGCTTACGTAGGGTCCGCTGCCTGCGGCGCCTGTCACCAAACGGAGTACGCCTGGTGGCGCAGCCACGCACACGGAGTCGCTTATCTGACACTTCAGCAACGGAACAAGGAGTACAATCTTGACTGCGTTGGCTGCCACGTGACCGGGTACGGCGAACCTGGAGGCTCGACCGTGACCCACAACCTCGATGGTCAGCTTCAAAACGTGGGCTGCGAGAGCTGCCATGGACCGGGCGCCGCGCATGTGAAGGATCCTGAAGCTCCGATCGTCCGCGTCACGCCTGAGTCGACCTGCATCGTTTGTCACAACGAACAACACAGCGACCTGTTCGACTACGAGGCCTATGTGAAGACCCTCGTCGTGCCGGGCCATGGGCGTCCGGTGAAAACCCCGAAGCCGCGCTAGCGCTTCATGCTTCGAGCGAGCGGGGTTTCACGTTGCCGTGGATCCATGCGACGATCTCCTCCAGCTGGGCGCCCGGCGTGAAGATCGCACCGACGCCCTTGTCGAGCAGGTTCTGAAGGTCTCCCTCGGGGACGATTCCCCCGCCAAACAGGATGATGTCGTCGGCTCCTCTCGCGGCCAGCGCGTCGAGCACGGCGGGAAACAGGGTATTGTGGGCGCCGGACATGATCGAGAGCCCCACGGCGTCGACGTCTTCTTGAACCGCGGCGACCGCGATCATCTCCGGGGTCTGATGGAGTCCCGTGTAGACCACTTCGAACCCAGCGTCGCGCAACGCGCGCGCCACCACTTTGGCGCCGCGGTCGTGCCCATCGAGGCCAGGCTTGGCAACGAGAATGCGAATTTTGGGGTCCGGCATCGGGGGATGTTTAGTGCAGGTGCAGTGTTGGTGCCAGTGTCGGCGAGTGCCAGTCCCGGCGCATCGCGTGAGTGATATGCTCGGGCCGTGCTTTGGCCTCGATCGATCCACACACGCCTCTATCCCGACCTCCCAGATGTTCGCGCCGATGTCGAAAGCTGGTGCGTCGACGAGGGAATTGCGCGGCCGTCCGATGTGCTCATCGCGGATTACTATCTACCGATGACTGAGTGGGTGGCCGATCGTGCCCAGGATGGCGCGCTCGTGCTCGGGATCAATGGCGCCCAGGGGACCGGGAAATCGACGCTCGCCAGGCTACTCAAGCGGCTGCTCGAACGTGTCTATGGCATGGGAGTCGCAATTCTGTCTCTCGATGACCTCTATCTGAGTGCTGCGGAGCGACTGCGCCGCGCAGAAGCGATTCATCCGCTTCTCGCGACCCGCGGGGTGCCGGGTACACACGACGTCTCCCTGGGGACGAGAACGATCCGGGCGCTTCGCGCCGCTAAGCCGCTCGCCCTGCCCCGATTCGACAAGGCTCGCGACGACCGGCTCCCCGTCGCGCAATGGCCCCGGTGGAACGGCCCTTGCGACGTGGTCCTGTTCGAGGGCTGGTGCGTCGGCGCCCGTCCGCAACCCCGCCACGAGCTCGACCAGCCGATCAATGACCTCGAGAGGCTCGAGGACCCGAGCGGCGATTGGCGGTACTACGTCAACCGCGAGCTCGGCGGGCACTACCAGGCCCTGTTTGCAGAGATCGATCGCCTCGTGATGCTGCGCCCGGCGACGTTCGAGCACGTATTTGCGTGGCGCGAGCAACAGGAAGCGCGGCTCCGTGAGAAGGGCGGCGGTCCGCGGGTGATGAGCCCAAGCGAAGTCCGGCGCTTCGTGATGCACTTCGAGCGTCTCACGCGCTTCATGTGGGAGGAGATGCCAGGTCGCGCGGACGCGCTCGTCTACTTGGGCGACGACCACGCGCCGATGCAGGTCGAGCTGGGCGACGGCTGAGCGTCACGAAGCCCGGTTGCGGGTCTCTTCCTCGACTTCCTTCTCGAAGTCACCTCCAGGAGATCTCGCGTTCGAGCCGTAGTGCTTGGCGAAGCAGGCCATCATGTCGCCGAGTGGCAAGTCATCGTACTCACCGCGAAACCGGACGTACTCCATGTGCTCGCGGCCATCGAGGTCGAATGGGTGGTAGATCGAGTCCTCGGTCCCGTCGAACTCGAGCGGCTTGATCCGGAACCTCTCACAGAGCTCGATATTGAATGCAGGTGTGGCCTTGATCCATTTGCCACCGAGCTCGATGGCCGTGTAGCCGTGGAAATAGAAGACGTCGGTTCCTAAGAAGCTCCGAAGGCGCTCCGTCGAGAGGTGATTGCGGACGTCCGCGAATCCGAGGCGCGCCGGGATCCCCTGGGCGCGACAACAGGCCGCGAGCATGATGGCTTTGGGCACGCACCAGCCCCGCTTCGTCTCGACTGCGGAGCTCGCCCGAAGCCCGGGGACCGTCAGTACGAGCGAATACGGGTCGTACCGAACTCCGTCGCGAACCGCGTAGTAGAGCTTTACCGCGCGCTCGACGTCAGTTTGCGCACCTCTCGTGTGTTGTCTCGCAAAGTCGATGACTGACGGGTGGTCCGAGTCGATGTAGGGCGTCGGGGTCAAAGCCTCGGTCATGGGGAGATTGCGAGAGTGCCCCCGCAGCTGGACCCGGTTCCCGCGGTGCAGCCGAAACAGTGGCGGTTGGTCTGAATCGTGCGCGTCCGGAGCGACTCGAAGTCGAAGTCCCGGATGTGGGTCGGCGCCCGTTCGTCGAGTGGGATGTCGAGCATCTGATTGAAATCGCAATCGTGTAGTCGGCCATCCCAGCCGACCGAGATCATGCTTCTGCACATCAGCTCGCGGGCGGCCCGTGGATTGAACGACTCGACGAGCGTTCGCAGGTAGTGGTCGAGGTTGCCGGATTCCAACAGCCAATCGAGGTAACGGCTGATCGGCATGTTGGTGATCGTGTAGAGCGCGTCGAAAGTCACGCCGTGCCGCCGTTCGAGCTCGCGCCTCCACTCTGCCTCGAGCTGCGCTTGCGGCGCGGGCAGTGTTGCTCCGACCGGGTTGGTGACCAGGACCAGACGAAGCCCAGGCGCGCCTCTGCCGTAGCCGATTTCGTTGAGTCGCCGCAGCGCGGCGATGCTCTTATCGAAGACGCCGCCGCCGCGTTGTACGTCCGTGCACCCGCGCTCGTAGTGGGGAAGCGAGCAGACCAGCTCGACCTGGTGGCGTGCGAAGAACTCGGGCAGATCGCCGTGTGGCCCAGTCTGGAGGATTGTCAGGTTGCAGCGGTTCATGACGTGACGGCCCAGTGCAACGCATTGCTCGACCAGCCACCGAAAGCTCGGATTGAGCTCGGGCGCGCCTCCCGTGATGTCGACCGTGGGAATCGCTGTTCGACGGAGCGCCTCGACACACGCCTCGGCCGTCTGCCGCGACATCACTTCGGTTCGGTCCGGGCCGGCGTCCACGTGGCAATGCCGGCAGGTTTGATTGCAGAGCTTGCCGAGGTTGATCTGCATCACGTCGATGCCGGTCGGCTTCAACGGCCACAAGCCCTCGGCGGACAACGCCTCGTCGAAGTTCGGACCGATCGCAATCTCGCCGAGTTGAAGCAGCTGGCGGTCCGGCGCGGAGAGTGGCAGACGCCTCGCGTGGAGGCTTTTTCGGAACGGCTTCGGCGCTTCGTCGTCTGGAGGCATCGCGGGAGCTCGTGGCCAGTAGGCCAACGAATGGAGAACGTTAGCAGGCCAATCGGGGATCGGGGCAGGAATCTCAGAGCCGGACGTACCGTCCGTCCTGCGTACCGACAGCGAACGGGGTCAGGCATACGGTGGCGCCGGTATCGGTGAGGCGCCCGGCAAGCCAGGAGGGCTCCACCCCTTCGGCCAAGAGGTCGTAGAAGGCGAGCACCGCCCCGCGACGCTCGGTTCTGTCCAGGACGAGCTGGTGCCCCTCGGGATCAAAGGCTTTGAAGACGCCATTGCGCTCGATCCGATACGGCTTGATCAGGGCGAACGGCTCGGTCAACGCCGGCTCGCCGGCGAGGGCTCGGCGGTATCGGTCGGTGACTTGGGCGAAGCTTCGATCGGCGATCTGGTTCAGCCTCTCCCAGGTCTCGGCCCGTACCTGCGGCTCGACCTCGTATTGGAGAACCCGAATCCGGCGCGGCGCTGGTCCCGCTTCAACCTCCGCCAATCCTACGTGGAGCTCGCGAGGACAAGGGCCGAGCGACGCAACCGCGTTTCGAGGACGGTCCTCCCGGAACACCGCCCCCGACTCGACATCGACCAGATAGCGCCGCTCGACGCTGGCGCGCTCCGCGCCGGAGAGCCACTCGCGTCCGACCTCCACCACGGAGCGGTCGTAGAGGAGCTCCCCCTCCCGACGGACGCCCGCCCGCGCACCGAGCCACGTGTCGATGCGCCGGATGCACTCCTCGAGGGGGGCATCGTTTCGTAGCGCCTCAACGAGACGCGCAGCGCCCTCGAGGATCCGCGCGGTCCGAACCGGGTTCTCCGATAGGAGCTCTCGACGAAGCCGTCCGACGAAGCGTCCAAGACCGGATGGGGTCGGAGTTGGAGCCGTTTCGATGAGTCGTTCGAGCGCGGCATCGACCGACGGCGCGTACTGTGCGCGCTTCACCCCTACGCGAGTGATCGCCGTCAGCAAATCGTCGAGCGCCTCCGCCAGCTCGCTCAGGGGCCGCGGCTCCTCTGCGATCGACGGAGACGACGGTGGTCTTGGGTGCAGCGAGTCTTCGGGTTCTTCGAGACCAGCGATGAACCGAAGCGCCGCGCTCACGTGGTGTCCGTCACTTCGGCCGTCGCTCGAGATACACTGAAGCTCCTGGCCGCGAAGGCTCAGGATCACGGTCTCGACCTGGCCGTTCACCTCGACGTCGAGAGAGAGCCGCCGGACCGCACCCTCGCCGCCATCAGCCTTCAGCGAGCGCAGATGATCGATTGCCGCTTCACGCAGCCGAGTGGACATCGCCTCGTTCCTCCCGCCTCAATACGTCGTGCTTGCGTTTCAGCTCGAAGCGAACCGTACCGGGCGCCCGCCGAAGGTCGAGTGCCAGCACCTCGCCGACGAGGCCGCGTGCCACGTCGTCACGCCCTTCCCGCTCGACCTGCTCGGCGCGGTGAAGAAAAGACTTCGCCATCGCGCGCACCAGGATCGGGTTGCGCTCGATGCGCGGGCGGTCGACCTCCAGGGCTCGACGGAACGCCGGCAGCGCCAAGGCGTATTGCTCCTGGCTCGCGAACGCCATGCCGATGCCGATGAGCGGAACCGCCCAACCGCTGCGTCGCGCGGCCGCCGACTCGAACCGGGCCACAGCCCACGTACTTCGTCCGAGAAGGAGCCAGAGGTGTCCCATCGCGTAGTCGCGCCAACCAAGTGTGATCGCGGGCATGCTGTCACGCGAACCTTTCCTTGGCGCCGGCTTGTTGCCGACTTCCGACCAATCGATCGTCGCGATTTCTTCGCCGCGGAGCTCCATTCGAGCAGCGATCGCGGAAAGCGCATCCTCGATTGCGGCCCGGAGGGCCGGGACCGAGCTTGCATTGTAGCGCTCGGTGAGCTCGTCGAGTGCGCGTCCATCACCGATTCGCCCCGCTGTGCGCGCAGCCTGCGTCGCGATCACGACATCGGGATGTTCGATGAACCTCGCGACCAGATTCGTGTGCTCCGAGGCGCCAAGGCTCTCCATCGCTTCGAGCGCCTGCAGAAGCAACTGCGGCTGATCCTCCTCGAGCGAGCTTCGGACCTCGGCGAGACCTCGGCAATCCCCGTGCATCCCAAGTGCGCCGGCCAGCGCGAGCCTCTCTTCGAGGAGGAAGCTCCGGTCGAAACGCTCTGCCAAGGCGGGATGTACACGGGCATCGTCGATGCCGCCGAGGACGCGAGCCGCGCGAGCGACGAGCTCGCCGCGCTCCGCCTCGAGGACTGACACCAGGGCAGGCACCAGACGGCGATCGGCCGCGTGGCGAAGGGACGCGAGGAGCCCGATTCTCGATTCGAGGGGCACGCCCCCATCGGTTCCCTCGATGATCGCGGTGATGTGATTCACCACGAGGTCCGATAGCTCGCAGATTCGCAGAAGGAACAGTGCCCGCTGATCTCCCGGAAGGACATGGATCGGCTCCACGCTCGACTGGCCGTCCCAGAACGCACGAATGCCGGCCTCGATGCGCTGGGCAAGCCGCTTCCATTGTTCGTGCTCCTGACGGGCTTCGCGCCCATGACCGCCAGGCATCTCCGCCCGGGTGATCGAGAGCTCGTACCCGAGCTCGACGTCGCGAAGCTCCGCGACGGTTTGGATCGCCTTGCGGGTCGCGTCCGCGGGTAGCCGCCGCCGGTCACCCATGAGCTGGCGCACTCGCATCAATGCCGCCCGCCGTTGTCTTCGTGACCCTGCGCGTAGGACTGCGAGGAGCGTCGCCATGTCGTCGATGTGCTCGACCGATAGCTCGCCGCTACCCGCGGTGTTTAGCCTCCCGAGAAAAGAGGGATCGGCCGTGACCTCCGTGGGCGGCCGGACCGAAGGATGGCGGGCCGCGTCGGGGTCGAGGCGCATGGTTCCGATCGCGTCGATGTCCGCCTCTGCGACAGCGCGCACCAGCGCGCGCGCAACGTCGGCGTCGGTGGCGTCAGGGCTGCAGCCAAGCGCTTCGCGAGGATCGACTCCGTCAGAGCTCGCCAACCCCTCTCGGAGGCAAAGCTCGAGAGAGTCGAAGTCTAGTTCGGTACTGTGCGGCACGTTACTGAATTCAAGATAGACCATGGAGAGGGGCACCCCCCAATTGGAGCCGAGATCGGGCCAACGCCAGTGTCGGTGCCGGTCCCAGCGTGAATGAAGGGCGATTCGCGCCCGGCTTCCTCCCGCGGGCTCGCAGGTCCAGCCATGCTGCTAGACTCCCGTTCGTGACTGCGGCCGAGATCATCCAGACCCTTGGTCTCCTTCCTCATCCGGAGGGGGGGCACTACCGGGAGACTTGGCGGCATGACAATGGGGACGAGCGGGGGGCTGGCACCTCGATCTACTATCTGCTTCAGGCCGGTGAGCGGTCGCACTGGCATCGGGTGGACGCCGCGGAGACCTGGCACTTCTACTCCGGCGCGCCCCTCGAGTTGCTGATGTATACAGACGGCGGCGAGGTCGTCCGCCACGTGCTCGGGCCGCACATCGTCGGCGGCGAGCGCCCTCAGATCACGGTCGCCCCAAACGAATGGCAGGCGGCGTGCTCCCTCGGCGACTTTAGCCTCGTGGGTTGCACCGTATCCCCCGCCTTCGAGTTCGCGCACTTCGAGCTGGCGCCGAAGGGATGGAGGCCGGGGGATTGAGGCGAACGGCCCCCGGCGTCGGGACCAATACCAGTTGTGCTCTCTCGGGTTTCTCGTCACACTTCGCGCGATGAAGAGGTTCCTCGCCGCTCTGTTCGTCGTGTCGCTGTTGGTCGGCGTTGCCGCTCTCCTTCACCCAGAGGCGGAGGCCCGCAGCTGCTACACGATTTGGGCTCAGGCGGATGGCTATGAGTCGCACTACCGGCACTTGGTGTATGTCGAAAACGATTGCGACTACTGGCTTCGGTGCTCGCTCTGGACGGATGTGAATCCGCAGCCGCCGGTCATCACTTCCGTGGCACCCGGTGCGACGGAGTACGAAGAAACCAACGGCCAGTCCGAGTACAGCGACCCGAAGGGGTTCGGAATTTGTCGGAGGAAGTGAGGGGGTTGCCGGGCTTCGGTCCTCAGTAGGGCTTGTGAGCTGGTTTGGTTTAGTCACATCCGACCCACCCACCCCCACCGCGTAATCCTCCCTCCGCGCACCTCGCTTCGCTCGGCTTGGCGGCGCATGCGCGCCGGGCTTCGCCCTACGGGCTCGCGGGTTGCTGGCTGGAGGGTGGTCGGTGAGCTGGGGACCTTAATTACATCCGACCCGCCCACCCCCACCCGTAATCCTCCCTGCGCGCCCCGTCGCTTCGCTTGGGGCTTGCCGGCGCATTCGCGCCGGGCTTCGCCGTTCCGGCTCGCGCTTCCGCGCGTGTCTTGGACCCGGGTCATTGTGCGTACACAGGCCGCCCCGTCCCGTGAAACCCCTATCGCGTTTTTCCGAGCCCCGTGTGCACCTCGAGTCAGCGCTTCGGCGCTTCTCGATTCAACACCCTGAGCACCGCTTGCAGATCTTCCCATACCGGCTTTTTGAACTGTGGGCTGCGGAGCAAGAACGCCGGATGATAGGTCGGCATTACGGGGATGCCGCGCCACTCGCCCCAAATGCCGCGCCATCGGCCGGCCGGCGGGACGACCTCGAGGTTTTCCGCGGCGCAACGGCCGAGCGCTACGATAGCCTTTGGCTTCACCAGCTCGAGCTGAGGAACCAGGAAATGGGCGCATGCTTGCGCCTCCGTGGGTAACGGGGTTCGATTCTCCGGCGGGCGACACTTCACCACGTTGCAAATGTAGACGCCTTCTCGGTCGTAACCCATTGCGGCGATCATGCGGTCCAGCAACTGCCCTGCACGGCCGACGAATGGTAGACCCTGCTGATCTTCGTTGTACCCCGGGCCCTCGCCGACGAAGACCAAGTCCGTGTCGGGGTTGCCTCGCGCGAATACGCTCTTGGTTCGACCTCGGTGGAGATCGCACCGGGTGCACTCGGCCGCTTCCTCTGTCAGGACCTGCAGCCGCGCGCGGAGGTCTTCGCTCCCCTCGCGGGCGCCCTCGCTCGTCGGGATCGCCACCCGTTCCGGGGTCGGGAATCCCGTACCCCCCAGCGTTTCCTCCCATTGGAGCAGCTCCTGGGCGCCAGCGATGACGGACGCGAGCTCGTTTTCGGGGTCGGCGGCCACTTCGGTCGGAGTATAGGCCGGTTTCGTTGACTTGGCCGTTCCGGGCTCGCTACCCTCGTATTCCAAGGGGGATCTGGCGGCGCGATGTCACGGGCTCGAGTGCTAGCGATTGGGGACACGCACGTGGGGATGAAGCGCACCCACAACGAGGACACCTTTATGCTGGCCGACGAAGACAACCTCTACGTCGTCGCCGACGGGATGGGCGGGCATGCTTCGGGAGAGGTCGCCGCGAAGATGGCCGTCGACACTCTCCGCGAGTTCTTTCGCGCAACGAGCGCGGACCCGGAAGCAACTTGGCCCTACAAGATGGACAAGGCGCGGGGCTACGAAGAGAACCGGCTGATCACGGGGATCAAGCTTGCGAATCTTCGTATCCACGAGGCCGCGCACAAAGACCCGAACATGCACAGCATGGGGACCACGGTGGCGGGCATCCTCGTCGTCGAGGACGGCGTGTTGATCGGGCACGTCGGCGACAGCCGCGTCTACCGCATACGCGAAGGCAAGATGGTCCAACTGACCAGCGACCACTCGCTCCTCAACGACTACATCAAGATGAAGCGGCTCTCCGACGAAGAGATCGAGAACTTCCCACTGAAAAACGTGATCGTGCGAGCCCTTGGCATGAAGGCGACCGTCAAAGTCGACACGGTGCTCGACCGCCCCGAGATCGGCGACATCTACGTGATTTGCAGCGACGGCTTGTGCGGCCCCGTGACTGACCCGGAGATTCAACGCATCGTGACCACGCAACCGGATCTTCAGACCGCCGCCAACCGTTTGATCGAAAGCGCCAATGAGGCCGGCGGCCCCGATAACATCACCGTGGTCCTCGCCAAGGTGATGGGGCTCAGCTGACCGCGACTATGTGATCCGCGGTGATCACGGCGTTCGTTGCCGACCTCTCCACCCGGACGTCCGGCCAGACGATACAGCGGTCGAGCGTGACCCCTTCCTCGATGGCGACGCCCTGCCCGACGACGCTTCGTCGAATCGATGCTGAGGCCTCGAGGCCGTTGGGGAGGATGCAGCCGCCGCGCGGGGAGATTCCCGGCCATGTAAACGAACCCGAAGCGAGCGCGAGGTTCAGTCGGTGGTACTCGGAGACGGTGCCGAGATCCGCCCACGGCGAGTCGTCCACGATGCCCAGCACCGACGCCCCGCTGTCGACCCAGTGGCGATAGGCAATGCGAATCACACAGCCGGACTCTGGCATCGCGGAGAAGGCCTCTCGGGAGAGGATGTGGACGCCGGTGAACATGAGCTCCTCGCGCACGGCTTGGTCGTGCGGCGTGCCGAGCAAAGAGCGAACACGCCCCGACGCGTCAATCCCGATGGCCCCGAACTGCGCCGCGTCCGGCGCACGCCGAAGTATCATCGTTGCAACAGCATTGCGGGACTCGTGCTTCTCCATGGCTCGCGCGAGGTCCGGGGCGAAGAGCGTGTCACCGTTCATGACAATCACGGAATCGCGTGAGTCATCGAACAAGGGGTACGCTTTTCGAAGTCCGCCGCCGGTCCCGAGCAGCTTGGACTCGCGGGAGAAAAGTAGCTCGACGCCGTCAGGACAGGCTCCGTTGAGAGCGCTTTCGACCTTGTCGGGTCGCGGGTGCGTATTGGCTACGATCCGCGTCACCCCGCTCCCAGCGAGGTGTTCCATCGCAAATGCCGCCAACGGCTTGTTGGCGACTGGAACGATGGGCTTGGGCCGGAGGTCCGTGAGCGGCCGGAGGCGCGTACCGAGTCCGGCTGCTAGAAGCATGGCCTGCACGGGGTCATGGTAGACTAATCGGGCACGAGGGGGCGATGAAGAAGATCCTACTGACCGGCGCTGCGGGATTCATTGGAAGCAATACGGCTTCGGCGTTGTTGGCCCGCGGTGATGTCGTCGTAGGTGTCGACAACCTCAACGACTACTACGACCCGGCACGTAAGCATGCGAACTTAGAGGAAGTTCGAGCCGCGGCTCCCGATGCCGAGAAGTTCATCTTTCACAAGGCAGATATTCGCGACGAGGCGGCCATGGAGTCGCTCTTTGCCGAGCACCGTTTCGACGCGGTCATCCACCTGGCGGCGATGGCCGGCGTACGGGCTTCGATCGAAGACCCGAGGCTCTACCTCGACGTCAATCTCGGCGGCACGCTCACGTTGCTCGAAGCGGCGAGAAAGCACGGGCAGCCGATTTTCGTCTTCGCGTCGACCTCGTCGGTCTACGGCCGGACTAAGGTGATTCCCTTCGTTGAAACAGACCGCGCCGACCGACCGCTGGCGCCCTATCCGGCCAGCAAGCGCGCCGCCGAGCTCCTCGGCCATTCGTACTTCCATCTGTATGACCAGAACTTCACTGCACTCCGCTTCTTCACCGTGTACGGTCCTCGCGGGCGCCCAGACATGATGGCGTACCTCGTGTTGGACAACATCTTTCGGGGCAAGGAAGTGCCTTTGTACAACAACGGTCAGATGCACCGCGATTGGACCTATGTCGACGACATCGTTCAGGGCATCGTTGCTGCGGCCGACCGGCCACTCGGGTACGAGGTGATCAATCTGGGTCGCGGCAAACCGACGCTCCTCGCAGATTTCGTCCGATTGATCGAGGGGCTTGCAAAAAAGCGCTCGGACCTGGTCGACCAGCCGATGCCGGCTGCCGACATCGAGTACACGTACGCCAGCATCGAGCGAGCCGAGGAGCTGCTCGACTACGCGCCACAGGTGACCGTCGAGCAGGGGGTCGAGGCGTTTTGGAGTTGGTACAGGCAGGCAGTGATGGAGAGCGGGGACGATGGACCGCTTTAAAAACCGCACGACGCAGTTCCTGATCGACATTGGCGTCCTGATGCTCGCGTTCATGCTGGCGATGCTGGTTCGTTTCGATTGGAACGTACCTCCGGTCATGTTCCGGGCACTCCTCATCGTGCTGCCGTATGTGGTGCTACTCCAGTACGCCTCCCTGTTGGCCTTTGGGACGACCCGTTTTTCATGGCGATTCATCGGTCTGCGCGACGCGGTGCGAATCCTGATCGCCGTGACTGCCGCCTCGGCGATCCTGGTCGGGCTTCGATTGCTGAGCCCGTCGCTCGTCGAACGCTTTCCGATCGCGCGGTACGGCATCGTTCCGCTGGGGGTTCTGCTCGGCGACTTCCTTCTGGCGTTCGTCGGTCTCACAGGAGTGCGTGCGCTCCGTCGGATGGTCGGCGAACGGATGGCATCGAAAGAGCACGGGCGGCTCGGCAATCCTCCTGCGCCGACTCTTCTCGTCGGCGCCGGCCAGGGTGGTGTCCTCGTCGCTCAAGAGCTCTCACGCCGCCCCGATCTCGGCATGCTTCCGGTCGCGTTCGTCGATGACGACCCGGTCAAACAGGGGGCGGTGATCCACGGCATCAAGGTCATGGGCACCACAGCGGATCTCGAGCGGCTCGCCCTCCGCTTCGGCGCGAAGCAGGCGCTGATTACGATCTCGAACGCATCGGGTGGGTCGATTCGCCGAATCACCGAACGGTGCTCTGAGGCCGGCCTGTCGACGAAGATCGTTCCCGGCACCTATCAGATCGTCGGTGGCCGCGTGAACCTATCCCGCATCCGCGATGTTGCGATCGAGGACCTCCTCCGTCGAGACCAGGTCAAGCTCGATTCGGAGGCTGTGGCGGAGGTCGTGCGCGGCCGGCCGGTTCTCATCACCGGTGCGGGCGGAAGCATTGGGACGGAGCTCTGCCGCCAGGTGGCCGCCTACCGCCCGTCGAGCCTCGTCCTGGTAGAGCGGTCTGAGAATGCGCTTTTCGAAATCCACTGCGAGCTTCGGGACCGCTTCGGCGACATCGAAGTGTTCCCCTGCGTTGCGGACGTCACCGATGTTCCTCGGATTACCGAGGTATTCGACCAGCACCGTCCTGCGGTCGTCTTCCACGCGGCCGCTCACAAACACGTTCCGATGATGGAATGGAACCCGGCCGAGGCCGTCAAGAACAACATCTTGGGAACGCGAATCGTTGCCGACTTGGCCGACAGGCTGGCCATCGAACGGTTCGTGATGATCTCGACCGACAAGGCCGTGAACCCAACCTCCGTGATGGGCGCGACCAAGCGCGCTGCCGAGCTCTACGTGCAGGCGCTTTCCGGGAAGAGCGCGACGCATTTCGCCACCGTGCGTTTCGGCAATGTCCTTGGCTCGGCGGGCAGCGTGATTCCGATCTTCAGGAAGCAGATCCGTCACGGTGGGCCGATCACGGTGACGCACCGAGACATGACGCGTTATTTCATGACGATTCCGGAGGCGGTACAGCTCGTGATGCAGGCTGCTGCGCTCAGCCGCGGGGGAGAAACGTTCATCCTGGACATGGGCGCGCCGGTCCGCATTCTCGATCTCGCCCACGACCTGATCCGCCTGAGCGGCCTGGAGCCTGAGCGGGACATCGAGATTCGATTCACCGGCGTTCGACCCGGCGAGAAGCTGTTCGAAGAGCTGTCGACGACGAGTGAAGGTCTTCAGCGAACGGAGCATCCCAAGATCTTCACCGGCTGCTACGCCTCGCCGCACTTACCGGCGCTGCGAGCCCACTTCGAGGCCATCGGAAGCCTCTGTAATACCGCCGACGCAGAAGCGATTCGTAGGGCGCTGTCTCAGCTCGTTCCCGAGTACGGCCACGATGCGTGCGACAGCGAGCCGCCGCTTCGCCCGACCGAGCATCGGGAATCCAAGCCCGTCGGGATATGAACCATGGAAACGAGTGAACGTGTAGCAGTCGTCGGCCTCGGGTACGTGGGACTTCCAGTGGCCCTCGCTTTCGCCCGCAAGTTCCAGAATACGGTTGGATTCGACGTGTCCGAGACGCGAGTACAGGCCCTCCGGGACCACCACGACTGGACCGGCGAGGTCGAAGAAGGCGCCCTTCGTGAGAGCTCTCTGTTGCTGACCAGCGATCCGGCGGACCTCCGCGGTTGCACGTTTTTCGTCGTTGCCGTACCGACGCCGCTCGACTCGGACCGGCGACCAGATCTCGGGCCGCTCTTGGCCGCCTCCCGAACCGTGGGGAGCGCCCTCTCCCCCGGCAGCGTGGTCGTCTACGAGTCCACGGTTTATCCGGGCGTCACGGAAGAACGCTGCGGCGCGGTCTTGGCCGAAACCTCGGGTCTCGTGCAATCGCGCGATTTCAAGCTGGGTTATTCCCCGGAGCGGATCAATCCGGGCGACAAGCTACACACCTTCGAAAAGATCGTGAAGGTCGTTTCAGGCGAAGATAGGGAGACGCTCGATCGGGTTGCGACGGCGTACGAAGCCGTGGTCGATGCGGGGGTTCATCGCGCTGCGTCGATCAAGGTTGCCGAAGCCGCGAAGGTGATCGAGAACACGCAGCGCGACGTCAACATCGCGCTGATGAACGAGCTGGCGCTGATCTTCGACCGCCTGGGGATTCGGACGCAGGACGTCTTGGAAGCCGCCGGCACGAAGTGGAACTTCCTGCGATTCTCGCCGGGATTGGTCGGCGGTCATTGCATAGGTGTCGATCCCTACTATCTCACGGCCAAGGCTGAGGCGCTCGGCTACCATCCCGAGGTCATCCTCGCCGGGCGCCGCATCAACGACGAGATGGGACACTACGTCGCCGAGAAGACGGTCAAGCTGCTGCGCAAGCAAGACCATGCGATCAAGGGCGCCCGCATTGGCGTGCTCGGCCTCACGTTCAAGGAGAACGTCTCGGACCTCCGGAACAGCCGCGTTCCCGATATCGCCAACGAGCTGCGCGAGTATGGGATCGAACCCATCGTCCACGATCCCCTCGCGTCCGCTGACCAGGCACTTCGTGAGTATGGAATCGAGCTCCGGCCCTTCGATGCGCTCACCGACCTCGATGGTGTCATCGTCGCCGTTCCGCATCGGCAATATCTCGAGAAGCGCGACACGATCGTGGGTGGCGTGCGTGAAGGCGGGCTCGTCGTCGATGTGAAATCGCTACTTAACCCGGCCGATCTACGAAGCGACCTGCTCTACTGGAGCCTATGAGCTGTTAGAACAGTCGTTCAGGAACGAAAACGATGTCCCCCGCAGCGACCTCGATGTCCTTCGCTTGCCCCTTAGCAACTTTCGCAACCGGAACTCGATAGCGAACGAGCTCGGTACCAACCCGCCGTGTGACAACCGTTCCGTCGCGGTCTGCAAGCGATGAGAAGCCGCCGGCCATGCTGATGGCCTCCACGACGGTCATGCCCGGTTCGAGGACGAAGGTGCCAGGATTGGCGACAGCACCCACGACGCTGACCCGCTTGGACACGTAGCGTTCGACGTAGACGGAGACGTGCGGATCACGGAGCAGATCCCTTTCTTTGAGTAGGCGTTGTATTTGGTCGGCCACGTCTGGCGGCTCCAGGCCGTTCACGTCGACGGACCCCAGGAGGGGAAAGTCGATCGTGCCGTCAGGAGCGACTTGATGACTGCCGCTGAGCTCCTCTTCCCCGTAGATGCGTACGTTGAACACATCCCCGGGTCCAAGCGTCGTGTCGTCCGTTGCCGGAGGCGGTACCTCGGTGACTTGTACGGCCCGCTTGCTGCATGCAGCGGCGCCAAACCCGAGAGACGCAATGATAAGGATCAATAGAAAACGCGAAGACCGAGCCATACATCGAACCTTTGATAGCGAGCTGCCGGCTCGAGAATCGGTTGCGCTCCGACATATTCAAAATCGGTGAAATCGGCTAGGTAGCCCGCGCGGCCGATCAAGCTGAGCCACGATCGGAACCGATACTCGCCGATGATGCCAGCGTG
>JAHEEE010000075.1 GCA_024640845.1 Myxococcales bacterium
GGCCGATCAGGGCGCCGCAGGAGCGACCAGTCCGTCCTCTTTCAAGGTGCGGGCCATCGTTCGGGTCATCGAGTCGATTCCTTCTTCCACGGACGGCGGCTTGGCAGTCACCGACCTGGCCACCCACACCAGCTCCTCCGACTCGGCCGAGTACAAAGCCGTTTGGACCCGATAGTCAGCGTTGGGGTCGAAGAAGTTGGGATCGCGAACCTCGTCGTAGCTCTCGCGATAGGTGGCATACATTGGAGCGCCGCTCAGAGGGTCGTTCCCGCTTTCCACCTTCACATCCACGTCTACGAGGCGCGTGATGAGGACACCATCGAAATTGCCGGCCGTGACCACATTTCGAATCTCGGCGGTGTCTAGCAGCTCGGGCGTAGGAAGCGACTTCCAACTCGCCTCGGAGGCGACGTCTTCGGACGCGAGCGATGTCTCGAGCGAGTCTTCAAAGAGTCGTCGCCTCTCCTCAAATCTCGCGACGCCCATGATCAAGAGCTTTTCGAACCTTGGGCCCTGGTAACTCGCGTTCTTCCAGGTTTGGGGAACTGTGGTTTCCACCGTTGTTTTGGAGCATCCGGCGAGAGCGCCTAGCGTGAGCAAGCAAAGCACGAGACGGTTCGTCCATACCTGTTTCATGACGAGCGAGGTAGCGCCTTACGCGGGTTACAGCAAGATGAATCGACTGAGCCAAGAACTCCTCAGCCTTGTGGCCTAGCGCGCGAACCGGAAAGGGCGTTCGTGTCGACTATGCTCAAGGCGAGGTGGCAATTCCGTCGGCCGAGCTCGAGGGCCAACCCCCGGCCGATTCCCAAAGCCGCCCCTGTTATCGCCGCCACTTTGTTGTCGAAGCTCTTCATAGCGGCCTTTGGTAGCCGATCATTCGCTCGCGACCAAGTCCGGGGCGCTCCCCGTTGCCTTTTCAGGCTCTAGGTAAATTATCTTGGCGATCGGAACGGCCGCGCGAATGCGCGCCTCCGCTAGATCGATCGCCGTTGCGACGCCCTCTGTGTCGAGGTCCGGCTCGATCTGGATCTCGGCGCCAACGAGAAGCTGGTCTGGACCGATGTGCTCGGTGCGCAGGTCGAGAACCGCACGGATGCCTTCGGTACCTTCGATGGCTTTGGCGATGTCCTTTTGCACCCTGCCGCTGGCCGACTCGCCGATGAGCAAGCTTTTCATCTCGAAGACGAGCACTGCCGCGATGACCACGAGCAGGACGCCGATCGAAATCGTAGCGTAGGCATCCCAGCGCGAGTCGCCCGTGACGGCGGCGACGGAGACGCCTGCCAGCGCAAGTACGAGACCGGTGAGCGCGCCAAAGTCCTCGAGCAGCACGACGGGCAGCTCCGGCGATCGAGAATGGCGTATGAACTCCCACCATGATGAGGCTCCCTTGAACGGGAGCGATTCCTTGACCGCTGTGCGAAACGAGTAGCCCTCGAGGAAGAGCCCAAGGACCAAAACTCCGATGGCCCACCCAGCATTCGAGACGCCATGGCTCTCTTCCTGCAGCTTGTGCCAGCCCTCGTACATGGCGAACAGCCCGCCGAGGGTGAACAGGACGAGCGCAACGATGAATGCCCAGAAGTATCGCTCGCGTCCGTATCCAAAAGGGTGCTCCGCCGTGGCGTGTTTGTTCGCCCGGCGGCTGCCGAGGAGCAACAACGCCTGGTTCGAGGTGTCGGCCACCGAATGAATCGATTCTGCCAGCATCGACGATGACGAGGTGAAAAGGTAAGCGACGAACTTCGCGATCGAGATGCCGAAGTTCGCGAACATCGCCGCGAGGATCGCTTTGGTGGAGCCGGATGCCATGATGTGAAGCTATGTGATATCGCAACGGAGCGCGAGTAGTCACGAGGAACGAAACGACCATCGCAAGCGCGGTTTGCGACGATGCGCTCGGAGCCAGCGATACCGTCGAGGTCGCGCGCCGGATCCGTCATGGAGATATCCAGGCGGTCGAGGCGGCCATCGCACGTGCCGAGCGGGTGAACCCCTTGCTCAATGGCTTGGCTGCGACGCTCTTCTAGACGGCGCAAGCGGAGGCGAGGCACCGTATGAAGCTCTACGGGAGAAATTATCCCAGTGAACAACGTCCGGCTTGATTCCTAACATCACACTGCCGGGGTTCACGACAACACGTTCATCGGCGAGTTTGGAACGGTTCCAGTGTCCTTTGGAGCGCAGGTTCGAGTCCTGTCCCTCGCACCGGAATGATGCCGGGGAGTTAACGCGGACGTTGTTCTCGGTCGGGCTCGAGACCCGCGGTGCGCGCCGCCGCGCGAAGCGGGTAGCGCCAAGCGACCTTCAGAGCACGGGCCGCTGTGGTTCGAAAATGCGGAATGAAGTGTGTGCCGGCGTAGAGCTCCTACGTGCGCCACGCATTACTCGGCTTGGAGCTCCGCGAGGACCGAGCCGTCTGCAGCCATCAGACGAAGCTGGTTCCCTGCGACCGCATGGCTCTTTGTCGCCTCGAGCGCTTTCGCAAATTCCTGCTCGAGCTCCATACCCTCCAGACAGGCCTTGCGAGTCATGGCGATCTGGGAAAATGAAAGCGACTTGCCCTCGAGCTCGTAGCGGCCGGTCATTGTATTGCATCCCGCGAAGCCGGACACCCGAGGCTCCGCGCCCTGCAGCGTCATGTCGGGGGCCTTGCCCCCGGCTCCGAGGCCTGCGTCCTCGCCTCCGAGCTTCTTCAGCACCCAGCGCGTGCCGGTGATCGACGCGTCGTTCGTTTGGGCTCCCCTTGCAACCCGCTCAACCATGATCTGCACCGGCTCGTTGGCGGCTTCACCGTACGACCCGTCGGCGCCGAAGGCCGGGTAGGTCTGCGTGCTCGTGAACATGAGTTGGCCTTCGTTTTCGATACGGGCACGGACGGTATACCGACCCTGCTGATCGAGCTTCGAGGGCTTGTATTCGAGCGTGATCCTGTAGGGCGGTCCGCCCTGAGGCGACATCGACTTGTTGGCGATCTGCTCGGCGGCGACGTCCATCTTCGAGGTGTCCTCGAGGGTCACCTCGAGCGTGGCGGTCGGCGGAAGCATCATTCGCTCCCGGTACATGACCTCCACCTGGAGCTCGCTTGGCGCACTCACCCCCGGGGGCGAAACGCCCGTCTCTGCCCTGGGCTCGTCCTTCATGCGATCACTCTCACATCCGATCAACGCGGCCATCACGACCGCTGCGGCCGTCGCTAGCTAGTCTCAGCATGCTTCCTCCTGCGGCTCGGTGATGCCAACTGTGCGGACCTGGCGCAAGTCAAGTTGCCCTTTTCTGCCTTGGCGACCGCGAGTAAGCTGCGCCCAATGCATCGTGCCCTCCGTACGCTGCCCTTGCTCGCGTTCATCTCGGTGGCGACGCTCCTCGGATGCACGAGCCGGGGGGACCATGAGAAGAAACCCGGGGCTACCCAGGAGCTCCACACGCTACCCGGCCTCGACCACGGCCTTCTGCAGTCGCCTGTCAACATCTTGTCAAGCGATGCGAAAGACGCAGAACATCGAATTGCACTGAACTATCACGATGCGGAGCCGAACTTCTTGAAGAACACGGGGCACAGCATTCAGCTCGACTTCCCGAGCGGATCTTCGATCACGTTCGGTGGAGAGGTGTACGAGCTCAAGCAGATCCACTTCCACACCCCGTCCGAGCATCAGATCGACGGCGTGACGTTCCCGATGGAGTCGCACGTGGTCAACATGATCGAACCCAAGAAGCGCAAAGAGGAGCCGCGCTATCTGGTGCTTGCCTTCATGTATCGCATGGGGCGCGAGAACCTGTTCATCGAGCGGTTCTTGGAGCAGGTTCCTACCGGCGAGGGCGGGGAGGAGCTTGAGACGGACCAGGTTTATGTCGCCGATGCCGACGAGGACCTCGGCACCGACTACTATCACTACCGCGGCTCGCTCACGACGCCCCCCTATACAGAGACGGTCAACTGGATCATCTCTAAGAAGATCTTCGAGGCGTCCCCGGAGCAGATCCGCCGCATCAACTTGATTCAGGGTGACAACGCGCGGCGCGTCCAGGCGCTCTACGGCCGCTCGGTCGAGCAATAGCAAGCCGGCCGGGGTCCCAATCGCATCTCTGCTCACTTGACCGGAAGCACACGGCCTTCCTGGACGGTGCCCCAGACCGCGATGTCTTTGATCTTCATCGGATCGATCGTGACGGGATTGTCGGCAAGAATCGTGAAGTTCGCGAGCTTGCCCGGCTCGATGCTGCCGACATCCTTCTCCATCTGAAGGGAGTAAGCCGCGTCGAGCGTGACCGCCCTCAGCGCGCCGAGACGGCTGATCCGCTGCTCGGGTCCGCGCAAATTACCGTCATTGGTGACGCGGTTCACCGCGGACCACATCAGAAACAGCGGTTGGCCGGGCGCCATCGGCATGTCGGAGTGGAGCGAATACGAGATTCCTGCCCTCTCCACATCGCTCATTCTCGCCATCACATCGGCGCGTTCGGGGTCCATACCGTTGGAGCGGTAATTGTCGGCGAGCGCAACCGGATAGTACGGGTTCGCGCTGACGATCGCGCCCAACCGCTTGATCCGCGCCACCTGCTCCGGAGTGGAGACCGCAAAATGGATGATCACGGTGCGGTGATCGGGGCGCGGACGGCGGCGCATGTTGAGCTCGAGCTGGTCGAGGACTAGGTCGAGCCCCGCATCACCGTTGACGTGAACGTGTATCTGGTAGTCGAGGTCCCAATACACACGGAATGAGCGGGCGAAGAACTCGGGATCCATGATCCATTCGCCCTTGTGTCCGTCCGTATAGCCGCCGTTCAACTGCATTAATTGAGAGAAGATCGCCCCGTCAGCGAAAAGCTTCACCTGCTTCGGGAGGTAGGCGGTCATGCCCTCGCCCCAGGTCAAGAGCTTCTCGCTCTCTTCGGCGACCTTCTCGTCCGGATATTTTGCGGTGATCGATTTGCCGTCGACGATGAAATAGAAGCGAAAAGGCGAGGAGGAATCGCTCAGCACCGCATTCTGCGCGTCCTGCAGTTTCTTGGAGAGGAGGCCGCCGGGCTCGCAGCCCAGCGTCACGCCATTGGCGTGGTAGTAGGCCTTGACCAACTCCAGGCCTTTCCGTAGCCGCTCGGGAGAGGCGATGGCGGGGGCAAGCGTAGGCAAGAGAGCGAAGAAGCCCTGCTCCCAGTAGTGGGCGTTGCGGAAGTCCGACTGCTTCTTGACGCTGGCGGGCAGTTTGTCGAACCATTCCTTCGTCACTCCGTACTTCTTTTCGGCGGCAGAGTTCAGATAGAACTCGTGAGCCGAGCGGTGCCAGACGATGATCGGCCGTGTGCTGCTGATCGCGTCGAGGTCCGCTTTCTTGAGCTCGCCGTGAAAGTAGTGGTGATAGCCCCACGATAAGAGAACCTCGTTCAGATCTTTCAATTTCGCGTTGGCATCGGCGAGGCGCTTCAGGTACTCGGGCCGGTTCTTGGCGGCTTTCGATGTCCCGTCCGGGAGCACCCAGTCCTCGATCGCGATGATCTCGCTCGTCATGGTCAGCGCGGCCAGCAAAGGATGATCATGTTGAGCGATGAAGCCAGGCGCGATGATCTTGTTGGCGAACGTCGTGTGCACCGTATACAGCTGTTGACGAGCCGCCGCTTTGAGCTCATCGAGCGATCCGGTTGCAAGAATCCGGTCGCCCACGACCGCGACCGCCTGAGCTGTCGGTTTCTCGGGGTCCAGCGTGACGATTTCCTTGGCCTGATAGATGACGATCTGCGGCAGCGCCTGCGTCGCCTTGGCGATGTCCTGCAGGGTCGGCTGTTCCGCAAGTGCCGCGGGAGCGCACGCAACGGCGAGCAGCAGTCCGGCGAGCTTGGTGACTTGTTTGGAGTGTTTCATCATTTGTCCCTTCTTCTCTTTCGCTCGCTTAGCCCATCGGGTTCAAGATGAGCGCCGAATTTCGCGATACTAGCTCGTTATGTCGCCTGGGGCGGTGCGCGGAGAGGGCGTTTGTTTTTGCTAGGCTCAGGTGGGGCAACCCTTGGGCTCTAACTAGGGGGCCAGCGTCACCGACGAGGCCGCCCATTCCTCCTGCGCCCCCGGTCGCAGCCGTATCATCGCTGCATGCGCTCGCTACCAATGCGAGGGCACAGACCCAAAGAGCAACCGACTTCTCCACCACTACTCCGCGGCGATCGGGTCGACGTCGGTGGCCACCTCGAACCCACGAGCTGAAGCAGCGGAGACGAGGGGTTCGACCAACTCCTCTACGATCAAGAGACCGCCCGCGGCGTTGTCGGGAAAGAGATCCCCGTGCTCGAGCAACGGGGTGTGAAGGTCCACCACCGCGAGGTCGTACACCATCCCCAACCGATCGATGATTGGGAGCACATCATCACGCAGGACGTCTTCGCGAATCAGGAATGCGTTCACACCGAAGACCGGCACCGGCCGCAAGAGAAGTAGCGTCGGCTTGCCAGACAGCGACTGCATCTCCTCGACCATGTCGCGATAGGTTTGCTCGTACGCGTCTGCGTCCCAGACCGCGGGTTTCGTGTCGTTGGTGCCGAGCATGATTGTCACGACGTGCGGGTCGAATGCCTTCGCTTCTTCGAGCTCTGGCAAGTCTCAGTAGGCGAAGTTCCCTATACGCCTCATCGTGGCTCCGCCGACTCCGAAGCTTCCCAAATCGAACTCGTCGCCAAGCATTGAGACGAGATGCTCCGGGTAGTTGATCGGGGCTTCTGGCGTTCCTACCGGTTCTGTGATCGAATCGCTGATGAAGGCGACGCGGACGGAGCCCTCGGGAGCTGGCTCCATGCCCCCGCCCGTTGCGCCGGATCCGCAACCGCCACCGGAGCCCCCGGCCGCAGTCGTTTCGTCGCTACATCCGCCAACGGGGAGCGCGACCAACGCCAAGACACACAACCATTGCAGAGATGAAAGTCTCATCACAACCTCCTTTACTGCACCTCGAACGCTCCTACGTCGCACATGGATTCGCTTGAGACGCCGCGTTGGTCGGTTGTCAGCTGTCGATCCCAGGCGTCGACGCACTCTTCTGTCGGAACCTTGTCGATGCTGCTGAAGAGGGCTCGCCTCGCGAAGTACGTAAGACCTTGATATTCGCCTCCATCGCTCCGCATAGCGCCCGCGCTGGGCGCGGTGTTGCCCGACACCGTGCTGTTCGTCAGCGTCATCGCCCCCCCGAGGTTCAGAATGCCGCCGCCGCTCTCGGTCGTCGCGACGTTCCCTGACACCGTGCTCCTGGTTACCCTCAGCGCAGCGGCCTGGTTGTAGATTCCGCCTCCCCCGAAGCGGCTATACCCTCGCCTTCACTGCATCCCAGCACCAGAGCGAACACGCAGGCCATCCATCGCGATTTCATGGGACACCTCCAGGCGATACTAATGAGGCTACGATCCGGTCGCTGATTTTTGAACCTCCCTCGCCAGCGACGCTTTGGGACCGCATGGGCGCAGCAGGTGCGTGGCTACGGTTTTTCGTCGCTGGTTGAGATCCACGACCGCTGCGGCGGTGTCTGGTGCCTGAAGCAACTTGCCAGCGGCCTCGTGGGCGATCCGAGCCGCCTCGATGTCACCAGCTTGCGCTAGCGCGCTCGTAGAGCGCCGCGACTAACGTGCTTCGCGAAAAGGCACGAAGCGGTTTTGAAACGGCATAACCGGTCTGACCCGGCGCAATCGGGCACTGTTCTTCCCGAGTAATCTCACCGTTTCCTACGGATGGCGACGGTTGGTTCTCATTCTTAATCCATTGGCTCCTGGTTCGAGTCCAGGATGGCCCACCAATGATCCCGCAGACTTAGCGTTTGCGGGATTTTCTTTAGTGTCACGAGGGCGGCAGGTCTGCCTTCTTCCTCTTTTCGGCCGCCCGACCCCGTCCTCACGGGTTCCGGCATTATTGTAACCACGCGAGGGACAGTTGGCTGTCAATGGATCGCACCGGTTCGCCCAGAATCGGCTCCACAGCAAACAATTACGTATGGCCCGGCACAGACCGGCGACCCCACGTTACTGATGACCCCCTAACGACCCGGGTCAGACAGGGAGGTTTTTATGCGTTACCTATTCGGGTTTGTGGGTGCACTCGCGCTCGGCCTCGCGCTGATGGCCGGGTGCAGTGATGAGAATGCGCGACCCCACCCGGGTTGGTGTTGCCGCCGCATTCCGCCGCGACCCCACCCGGGTTGGTGTTGCCGCCGCATTCCGCCGGCGGCCGCCATTCTCGAGATCACGATAGAATCAAGTCCTTTTGGTAGCGCTTCGCCAACCTGGGTCGTACGACGACCCCTTGTGCTTTTTTCGGTCCGCACATAGGGTGGCCGGATGACAATTCGAACGACCTACATGCCCTTCTTGATCGCATTGGCCCTCATCGCCGCGGGCTGCGGCGATGGCGGAGGCTCGGAAGGGGCCGCCGGAACCGGAGGCAGCGCAGGCACGGGGGGCACCGCGGGCGCAGGTGGCGTCCCCGCCGGCTCGGGCTCTGCGACCCTCACGATCGGAGACGACACCTGGGAGTTTTCATCGTTCGCGTGCGCTTTCGGCTATGACGCGACCCGGACCGACGACTACTCGTTCAGCTCCACCGCTTTCGGTGAGCACAGCAACGGAAACCGGGTCCAGATGCAGGCCGAAATTCAGGACGGCACGGGTCAGGAACGCCTCGATGGAGCTGGCGTGATCTACACCGTCTACATCAACGACATCGAGGACTTCGAAAATCCCGCGGTCGACTGGGAGGCGAGGGGTGAGGCCCCGCCGGTTGGCAACATCGTCGTCGAAATCAACGGCGACCGCGTGACTGCCGAAGGGCTCTTCGATGACAAACTCACCGACTTGGTCGTCGAAGAGGTCCCGGGCACGCTCGACGCGACATGCGGCAATCAAAGCATGCGCTAGCGCCGGCGACCCCACCGAGTTGTGTTGCCGATCGAACGCTACCACGAGCGCGGGCCAACACGTCAAAGCGCTGCGACGGCGGCTCGAAGCCTGCGCGGTGTCGGACGTCGAATGCGGCTCACCGCGTTTGCTCCGGCTCGGATGGCTACGGCGATTAGGAAGAGTGACCCGTCGCGCGCTGCCACGGGTTCCCCTGGTTCCGCACCTGAAAGCGGATCGCTCCTTTACCCTCACGCTTCACCTCGTACATCAGCGCGTCGGCCGCGGAGACCGCCTCCGGAAGGGAGAGCCCCGGGGCCTCGAAGGTCACCACGCCCACACTGCAAGTCACGCGAACGCCCTGGGATGCAAGCGCATCATCGATCTTCCGCACAATTTGGCCAACCACCGTCCTTGCACCATCGGCCCCCGTGTCCGGTAGCACCAGTGCGAGCTCGTCTCCGCCCAACCGGGCGGCCGTATCGACTCGTCGCAAGTTGCTGGTCAGGACCGTACCGATCGTGTGTAGGACTTGGTCGCCCTTGGTGTGACCACGACTGTCGTTCAGCGCTTTGAAGTCGTCCAAGTCCAGATAGGCAAGCGTGAGCGCGGTGCCGCGGCGTTGCGTGAGTGCCAGATCGTGTTGCAGTCGCTCTTCGAACGCGCGCCTCGTGAGGAGCCCCGTCAGAGCGTCCGTTTGCGCCAGCGCTCGTTGATCGCGAAGGCTTTTTTGCAGAGCTGTCAACAGAAGGCTCGCGAGAAGAAAAAAGCCGAATCGGATGAGCGCATTCCAGACCGGGATGGCCGCGTGAGAGTAGTCGTTGCCGGCGGCAACATCTGCCGCATACCAGCCCGAGCAAGACAGCGCCGCGACAGTGACCCCAGGCCAGCGACCCGCATACCAAGCCGCGACCGCGACCGGTCCCAGGTAGAACAAGGACAGCGAGATCTCGTAGCCCGTGATGAAGTCGATGGCTCCGACGACGAACACGCCCAATGCGGACAGAAAGCAGATCAGCGGGCGCGAGACCGAGCGCAGCGACTCATCGACCGCATTGACTACGCTTACCCACGATGGCCTGTTCATCGATCCCCCACCCGTCCGATTCCGGGGCCATTGTGCCCCACGAACCCCTGCGAGCCCCAAAATCGTCCCAGCCAGCAGAGCCTGCTTCGAGCCTTGCGGCATTCTTTTGCAAGCGGCCCGTGCCGCACCGGCGACCGGCGACCGGCCACGGGACCGCCGCCGCCTTCCGAAACCCAATTGAAGTCCTCGACACTGAGATAGAATCCCCCGATGCGGTGGGGGCCGGCCGTCCTGCTACTGTTGGTCGCTCGAGGGGCGTCGGCGGGCAGCATCGACGCCGAGCCCCGTCCGGCCAGCCTGCTCCTCAAGACGGTCTTGGGTCTACTGCTCTTGATGGCGCTCGTTTGGTTCGGCGGCCTTCCTGCGGTTCGCCGCTTCGAAGAGCGTTTGGGTGTTCGCCAGATCATCACGGGTGGTCTGCCGTTCATTCTTCTTGGGCTAATCGCGGGTCACTCGTCCGTCGGCATCCTCGATGGAGAGGTGTTGCACGACCTCACGCCAATCGTCGACTTCGCGCTGGGATGGCTGGGCTTGATCATCGGGTTTCAATTCGACGTTCGGGTGCTCGAACGCGCACCGCGTGGGACCGCGCTCGACGTCGCGCTTCGGTCGCTCGTTCCGTTCGTGACGGTGGGCCTTGCCGGAAGCATGATCATGTTGGCGTTTGGAGAAAGTCGCACCGACGCGACGTTTCTGCGCGATGCGATCGTGTTGGCGACGGCCGGAGCGATCACCGCATCCAGCCGGGCGGATCGCCCGGGGATATGGAATCCGGAAGAGTCCGACCGCGATCTGGTGCGCCGGCTCGAGTTCTTCGACGAGATCGTTGCCATTGCCGGCCTTGCCGTACTCGGCGCGTTCTTCAGGCCTCAGTGGGTCGAGTTTCGTTGGGACCTTCCGGGGACGGTGTGGCTGCTCTTGACGCTCGGGGTAGGCGCGTCCGTCGGGCTCCTCACCTATGCAGTCGTGGCGGGGTACCGACGCGGCGCCCAGTTCCTGGCTCTTTGTCTGGGGTCGGTGGCTTTTGCCTCCGGGATCGCAGGCTACCTCCTGCTTTCCCCGCCAGTCGTTTGCTTCATCGCGGGCACCCTGCTGGTCAACTTGCCCGGCGCGCACCGGCGACGCGTCTGGACGATTCTCACACGACTCGAGAGGCCACTCTACTACTTGTTCCTCACCATTGCCGGAGCCCTCTGGGACATTACCGGATGGCGTGGTTGGGTGCTGGTGCCCGTCTTCATCGCGAGCCGCGGCCTCGGGAACTTCCTTGCGGAGACCCTCGTCCGGCGCGACGCGGATCGAAAGGAACCCACGCTGAGACCCATCCTCTGGCTAGCTCCCCCGGTCAGCATCGTTTCGATCGCGATCGTCATCAGCGCGCAATCCATGTACCGCGGACGAGCCGTGTCATGGATTGTGACCGCCGTGCTCGGGGGCGCGATCCTGTCCGAGCTTCTCCACCGACGGGGAGCCAAGCGATGAGGAGCATCCTGATCTTGGCGAGCCTATGCGCGTTGCTGGCGGCCGCCCAGAGCCTGCTTCCTGGAGGCGCCGATGTGTATGGGTCTGCAGGCACGGCCTTGTCATTCGGCTTTCTGCTTCTCGCGGCGTTCTTCGGGGGCGACCTGATCGCCCAGCTTGGGCTTCCACGGCTCGTCGGCTATCTCTTGGCAGGTCTGGTCACCGGCCCGGACGTGTTGGGGCTCGTGTCGCAGGCGACCACAGATCAGCTCGACCTGGTGAGCGGAGTGGCAACTTGTCTCATCGCGTTGACCGCTGGTGGAGAGCTCAACCTGCAACGCCTGCGTCCTGTGCTTCGGGTCGTGTTGGGGCTCAGCCTCGGCTCGGTGACGGTCACAGCGGTCGTGCTCGCAGGCGCACTCTTCTTGGCGGCATCCGAGATTGCGTTCTTGGCCGACTTGAGAGGCTGGCCCCTCGCCGCGGTCTGCTTGGCGCTCGGCGTAGTATTGAGCGCCCAATCCCCTGCCGCGGTGATGGCGCTGATCGCCGAAACGCGAGCAGACGGGGTGCTGAGCCGCACCATCTTGGGAACCGTGATCATCGGGGATCTCGTGGTCATCGTCCTCTTCGTCTCGGCCTCTGCGGTGGCTCGGACCGCGACCGGCGGCGATGCGGATGCGATTCAGACGTTCACGGCCGTGCTGTGGCAGCTCTTTGGATCGATGGCGGCAGGCACTGCGATCGGAATGATCCTCGCGATCTACCTGAGACACGTCCGCCAGGGTGTTTCATTGTTCGTGCTCGTCTGGTGCATCGTCGTCGCCGAGATCGGGACGCGAACGAATCTCGATCCTCTCATCACCATGCTCGCCGCTGGCGTGTTCATTTCGAACTTCTTCGACACCGAATCTTCCCCGCTCATTCGAAACCTCGAGGGCGCGTCCCTGCCCGTCTACCTGGTCTTCTTCGCCGTGGCTGGTGCGACCATCCGCGTGCCCCTCATCCTGCAAGTGGGCGTCCAGGCCCTGGCGCTACTCGCGCTGCGCGCCGCGTCCTTCTGGCTGACGAGTCGCGTGGTCACACTTGGACCCAACGTGCCCGCTCCGGTCAGTCGCTGGGCGTGGACCGGGCTTCTCCCGCAAGCGGGTCTCGCACTGGCCCTGGCCGTGCTGGTGCATCGCACTCTTCCGGGCATCGGGGAGGGCGCCAGCGCCCTTCTCCTGACCGTCGTCGCTTTGAACGAGTTGTTCATGCCAGCCGTGCTGAGCCGTGCGCTGATTCGCTCCGGCGAGGCAGGCCAGGCCGACGCCGCCGAGCGGTTTTCGTATCCTCTCGAAGAGAAGATCTAACTTCCCGATCCGCTTTCCAGCGGGGGTCACGTTCTCACCGATGCGTCCGGTCCCAAGCAACAAGGCGACAAGCTCGGCGCCGCCGGGCGCCGCTCAGCCCGGCCCTCTTGACGCAGTTGCCGCCCCGCGAGACGATGGCAGCGGTGCTGGAGGAGGTGCCTCGATGCCGAACGTACAGGCGCGCGCCGAGAAGGACGCAGCTCCCGAGCTTGGCGCAATGAAACGAACCGCGGTTCTGCTCTACGGAGTTGCCGTCTATCTCCTTTTCCTTGCGACCTTCCTGTACTTGATTGGTTTCATTGGGAACTTCTTCGTTCCTCTGAGCATCGACGTAGGACCGACTGTGCCCGTCGCAGAGGCCGTGGTTACCGACCTGCTGCTCGTCGCACTTTTTGGCTTCCAACACACGATCATGGCGCGCACCCGGTTCAAGCTTTGGCTGACGAAGCTCATTCCTCAGCCGGCAGAGCGCA
This sequence comes from Myxococcales bacterium, assembly GCA_024640845.1. GTDB lineage: Bacteria > Myxococcota_A > Polyangia > Polyangiales > Houyiibacteriaceae > SG8-38. The sequence continues at coordinate 13,239 of JAHEEE010000075.1, forward strand.
GCACCTTCGTGCTTTCAGCCACCCTGGTGCTCATCGCCATCGTCCTGCTCTGGAAGCCCATTCCAATCGTGCTCTGGGACACGTCAGGCGGAACGTTGGGCAACGTTCTCGTGGGCGTTTCGCTCGCTGGTTGGTCGATCGTGCTCTGGAGCACCTTTCTCATCAATCATTTCGACCTGTTCGGCTTGCGGCAGGTCGTGCTCTGCTTTCGGGGTCAGCCCTACCGTCCGGTCGAGTTCGATATGCCGGCGATCTATCGCTATGTCCGCCATCCGATGTACTTCGGCATGTTCATCGCGTTCTGGGTCACCCCGGTCATGACGGTCGGCCACCTCTTGTTCGCGGGAGCGATGACCGTGTACACACTCATCGGCATCCGTTTCGAAGAACGAGCCCTTCGACGGGAGCACGGCGAGAGTTACCGGAGGTATCAGCGCCAAGTCTCGATGATCATCCCGAGGCCGCCCAGGAAAGTGCAGTAGGGCGGCGCGAACACCTCGGCCGCCCCCTCGACGTCATCGAAACCTGGTCCACGGCGGCCGCCCTCAGGCGGTCGGCGACACGGAGCCAAGCGTTTGACGAATGAGCTCGAGGTCCCCCGCGTCTTTCCACGGCGCGAACCCCGGCTGGAAGTAGCGGAGCGCCTGCCTTCCAAACTGGCGTCCGTACCCAGGCGAGACCGCGATGAAGCGGAAGAACTCCAGGCGCTGCGCGGCGGTCCGCTCGGGCTCGCTCGTCAACAGGCGCTTAATGATGCTGGCGAGGCTCCCAAGAAGGAGCCGACCGGCATCGGCAAACGCGCGCGCTCGGACGAGGCGATGAGAAGGACCGTCTCCAAAGAGGTGGACGTAGACGTCATGCGCGACCGACTGATGCTCCATCTCCTCGGCGGCATGCCACAAGAACAGACCCTTCACCTCTGCGTCCATCCCCTCGGTCACGCGTGGGTCCTCGAGCAGAGCGCGACTCATGGCGTAGATCACATGCTCCCCCGCAATCATCAATGCCACGGCGGCCGGCTTGTCGACCCGTGCGACGTAGTCGTCGAATATCTGGTCGAGCTCCGCGTTTACGCCTTCGATGTCGTAGCCGAGCTCGGAGAGACGCTCATTGAGCCGCCGATGCTCGCGCGTGTGGAGCGCCTCCTGCGCGACGAGCGCTTTGAGGTCCGTGAGCAGACGTTCGTCGCGGATGTCGTCACGCACGTCTCTGGCGACAGCCATCAAGATGCGCTCGGTCGATGGCGCCATCACGGACAGCGCGTTCCAAAAGTGGCTCAGGTAGGGGTTTTCTCGGTGGTGTACGCCGGGGCTGTCGCTGAAGTCGAACCGGATGTTTCGTCGAATTTCGATGTCGACAGGTGTCGTCGAGGCGTTGGCTATCATGGTCTTCATTCCTTTTCTGCGCGAAGCTAAGGGTGTGTGCTCGGGCCGAGGGCGGCGGAGGCAACGTGGTTTTCGATGAGACGAGCGATCGCTCGGAGGCGCGTACGAAGGCGTTTACGGTCCGACTCGAGGTGAAACGCGAGGGCGGCGGCTTGCACCAAGCCGAGGACTTGATCGGCGAGCAGATCGACCTCGGCGACCTCGCCGGCGGCCGCGCGGATGCTCCCGGCGATGAGCTGCCGCGCTCGCTCGTAAACCCGCCGTAGCGAGGCTTCGATCTCCGGAGAGTGCTCGGCGCCGTCGAGCTGCACCGAGAGGAGCAGTTTGATGGGGCGAGCAGGATCCTCGATCATCGCCTGCCAGCCATCCACGGCCACACGGAGCCGCTCTGCCAGCTCACCTCGGGCGGGTTGGCTGACCTCGAGCTGATCCAGCCATGCTTCGGTGACCGTCTCGACGACCGCTCCGAGAAGCCCCTCCTTGCTGCCGAAGTGATAGTAAATGGCGGGCGGCTTCACCCCTGCTCGCTGGCAGACCTGATTGATGGTCATCCCCGAAGGCCCCACCTTGGCCGCCAGATCGAGCCCGGCCTGGAGAATGCGGGCTCGGCCGCTCGGGACTTGGACCGCTCGCTTGCTGGCTTGAGAGGGCATATAACTATCCCTATATACATTCGTTCTGGACCGAAGCAAGCCTCGATATTGGCAGGGAAAACACGAGAAGGATCTTTCTCGCGGTACGAATGAGGAGCGGGATGATGCCCCAGACAGCACCGTCCTCGAGGCGCCCAGCCCTGTCAGAAGCGTACAAACACGTCGAACTCGGGCGAGATGGAGCTCAGCACCGAGGCCGGGACCACCAGGCCCACCTGCTCGACGAAGAACGCCCCGTAGCCGACGCCGAGTCGGATGTTGGCGCGCTTCCAAGAGAAGACCGCTCCAGGGATGATGGCGAACGCGTTGTTGTCGAGGATGTCGGCCTGGATTCCGATGGTGGCCCCCGTGTCGTCGTCGACGACGATCTCGCCGCGGACGACCGTTTGGCTCACGTAAGGGAGCCATCGCGTTGTTAGTGTGAGCGCGACTACCCGGGACAAGCGCCACTCGAACATTCCATAGATCTGGAGCATGTCGACGACGGCGCTTCCGCTTATATCGCCTTCGAAGGGACGGGTGCCACCGGTTGCTTGCGTCGCGGTGTACTGTCCGCCGATGTGGATGCTGACACGCGAGTTGATCCGCAGCGATGACGTGACGTTGATCGGATAAACGAGCCAGTTGACCGTGCTAAACTCTGCCTCCGTCGTGCAAAGCTGACCGTCCGAATTGAGCATTGGGTTCGTGCAGGACGACACGCGGCCCCAGAGAAACTCGACAGATACGCTAAGCGCAAATCGGCGCCGATTGATTAGGGTCGACTTGAGCTCGATGTTCGGCGAACCGATCGTCTCAAATTCCTCGAGAAAGAGACCCGCAAGCCAGGGCACTGTGTAGGTCGAGATCTCCAAATACTTGAAGATCCCGTAGCTGAGCTTCATTGCTCCCAGGCGAAACTCTCGACGTTCGAGGCTATACGCCGTGGTGTCGAGAAGCCGCTCCTTGTACGTATGATACGCGCGGGCCCTCGATGGCACCGCCGAGGCACCGGCGCTCATCGTACAGATGACCGCTACCAGAAGATGCTTCCGGAGGGAAGGGTGCATTCGCGTTCCTCGAGGCTGCAACTGCAACCTTCATCTCCTGTACAGTTTGCGTCTCGGATACCCTGCCGAAGGGTTTCGAGGTTGAAGAGATACACGAAGCTCGTACCGTCATCGAGCTCCCAGAGGATCTCGAGGTCCCCTTCACCACGAAGGCGGAAACTCCGATCGATGGGGACTTCCTTGCCTGCCACTCTCAATGTCCCCGTGAGGGCGAAGGTGATCACGAGGTCGCGTAGGCGCTCGCCCGTCGGCACAAGCTCTTCTCCGAAGTGAACCGCGACTTCACCGTCGTACGAGGTTTGTAGCGTGGTAGCGCCGAGCGCGGACAAGAACTTACACTGCGTCGCATCACCCCAGACCTCGGGGCGTATGTCGCCCGTATCGAGCAGCATCGTGAGCCGGATCGATCCGGCCGTTTCTGCGGCGCCCTCGCCAGCGTTGCGATCCCACCCCGCGCAGTCGTGATTGATTTCGATGACCGCGTTCGGCTCTGGGAAGGCGCCGAGGCCTGGGACCGCGAGGTTGCCGCTCTCATCGGTGTTCGCGTCGAGCTCGAGTTGGACGCTCACGATGACGTCGAGGATCTCTTCGAACACCTCGGACTGCTCGAGCAGCTCTCGAAGCTCGAGAAGCTCATCGCCCACTGCCTCCATGAC
>JAHEEE010000076.1 GCA_024640845.1 Myxococcales bacterium
AAGACCGCAACCACCGCGATTGGCGCGCCGTCCGAGGGCGGCTTGCGCGGCCTGACCTACCCAGTCCTACGAGGCCGCATCTGCAAGTCGCCCGTCCCGTGAAACCCCGTGTCGTGTTTTTTCGAGACCCGTGTGCACGTCGACCCGTGGGCGTTCTGCGTGAAAGCACACTGCTCGCAGATCAAAGCTTGAGCGCTCGTTTCACGTAGTTCGGCAATGCGAACACCGCTTGGTGCAGCTCTTCGTTGTAGGCCTTCGAGCCCTCGACAATCGCTGTTTGGCGTTGACGCTTCGGGCGGAGCGGCTCGCCAGTATCGGAGCACCAGGTCCAGCTCCATGTGCCCGTCCCGTAGAGCGGCACCGGGCCGAGGTAAGGGTGGACCTCCGAGAAGAGGCTTCGAAGCTTGCGTTGGGTTTCCACGAAGATGTCCATCATCAGGAGCGGTGATTCACTTTGAAGAGCCATCACACCGCCATCGGTCAGCATCCGTTTGCAGCCTCGGTAGAAGCTCTCATCGAACAGGACGGCGCCAGGGCCGACCGGATCGGTTCCATCGAGGAGGACGACGTCGTATCTATCGTCTCGGCTCGTTTCCACGTATTCGATCGCATCGATGAATCGAAGGTCGAGACGCGGGTCGTCCCACGCGGTTCCGATGCCGGGCAGGTATCGCTTGGAAGCTTCGACGACCAACTCGTCGATTTCGATCATCACGCACCGCTTCACTTCGGGATGCCGAAGCACCTCCCGTACCGTTCCGCCATCGCCGCCGCCGATCACCAGCACTCGTTCGATGCTTGGAGCTGTGGTGAGCGCGGGATGCGCGAGCATTTCGTGGTAGAGAAACTCGTCATATTCGCTAGTCATGAAGATGTTGTCGAGGACCAGCACACGGCCGAACCCCACCGTGTCGATCACTTCCACCTTCTGATATGCGCTCTGGCCGGAAAATAGCGTCTCCTTGACCCGGAGACCGAGTCGGGTGTGGTCGTCAAACGTCTCGTCGTACCAAAGACCCATCGGAGCGCCCTCAAAGGCCTAGCTGAAGTTGTCGTCCATGCACGACGCCAAGCTCCATCGCTTGCCGCTGCTTGGCAATCCTAAGTTTCGTCGGTCGATGCCCGAGCGCAGCCTCGGCCGAACAGCGTGCGAGATCGGGCGAGTTATTGGTCTCCGAAAGGTGCATCAACACGACTTCGGCAGGGGCGTCGTCTAGCGACGCGAGCAAGTCGGCAGCCTGCGCGTTCGACAGGTGTCCGAGCGATCCCGCGACCCGTCGCTTGAGCCCCTCGGGGTAGGGCCCGGTCGCGAGCATGTCCGGATCGTGATTGCTCTCGAGCAGCAGCGTTTCGCACCCGCTCAGGAACCGATCAAGCCCCGTCGGAAGATGGCCGAGATCCGTCACCAGCCCGAGCATCGTCTCTTTCGTCTCGAACACCAAAGCGACCTGGGGTGCGTCATGGGGAATCCTACACGAGCGGATCGCGATGTCACCGATACGAAACGACCGCCCAACCACGAATGTCTCTCTCGATGCAGAGTCCCGAAGTCGCAGTGCACCCATGGTGGCCTCCGTGGCTCGTACTGGACATCCCATGCGTGTCGCATACGTCGATGCGTGCGCGGCGTGGTCGCCATGACTGTGCGTGACCAGGACAGCCGCGATATTCTGGGGAACCTCGCGTCCGATCGCCCGGAAACGCTGAACGAGCTTTCGGTATGACAATCCTGCGTCGACCAGTAGGTTTGTCGCCCCGGACTCCAAAAGAAGAGCATTCCCCTCGCTCCCGCTCCCCAGGATCGTAACTCGCACGCGCCACCTAGAGCACAGCTCGAATCTCTTGGCAAGACTCTTCACTTGCAACTGCCGCCCCAAGGCGCGAGAGTTCCGCCGTGGGTGATACCAAACTTGAATACGACAGCGTGCTCGTTGTCTCATTCGGCGGACCAGAGCAGCGCGCGGACGTCATGCCGTTTCTCGAGAACGTCGTTCGCGGCAAGAATGTGCCGCCCGAGCGCCTCAAAGAAGTCGCGGTGCACTACAACCACTTCGACGGCAAGAGCCCGATCAACGATCAGAATCGGGCGCTGATCGCTGCGCTCGAGGAGGAACTCGCAAGCAGTGGGATCGACCTGCCGATCTATTGGGGCAACCGCAACTGGGATCCGTACATCACCGATGCTCTCAGTCAGATGAAGGCCGAGGGTAAGAAGCGTGCGCTCGCATTCGTTACGTCCGCTTACAGCAGTTACAGCGGGTGCCGGCAGTACCTACAGAACATCGAGGAGGCGCGCGCCAAAATTGGTGAGGACGCGCCCGTCGTGCACAAGCTTCGGGCGTTTTACAATCACCCGGGCTTCGTCGAGGCGAACATCGATCGGCTATTGGCCGCGCTTGGGACGCTGCCGAAGGAGCGTCGTGAATGCGCGCGCGTGGCCTTCAGCGCACACAGCATTCCGGACGCAATGGCCGCCACCTGCGACTACGTCGATCAACTCCAGGAAACCGCCCGTCTGGTCGCCGAGGGCGCGCGGCACGAACGGTGGCAGCTCGTCTATCAGAGCCGGAGCGGTCCGCCGCACGTTCCCTGGGTCGGCCCCGACATCCTCGAACATCTGGACGCACTCTCACAGATCAACGTGAAGGACGTCATCGTTGCGCCGATCGGCTTCATCTCTGACCACATGGAGGTCGTGTGGGACCTCGACCACGAGGCTCGAGACTACGCGACCGATCTCGGGATCACCCTCACGCGAGCGGAGACTGTTGGAACCCACCCCGCCTTCATCGCGATGATCCGCGAGCTGATCGAGGAGCGGATGGGTCGCGTGACGCTCAGGCAGGCACTTGGGAAGCGCGGGCCGTCGCCGGATGTATGTCCGCCGGACTGCTGTCAGTACCAACCCAGAGTGTCGCGGCCGCCCGACGCCGGGTAACCCAACCTATTCGGGATCTTTGAAGTCCGGATCGCGCTTCATCATGTTCGCCTGCACCGCTTCCATTTGGTTGGGGCTGCCTAGGAGGCCAACCTGGAGCGCGGTCTCGAGCTTCAAGGCGTCGGCTCGTGACATCGTCAGCGCTTCGTTCAGCAGGGTCTTGCCGGCGCGGATGGCGTGGGGGGATTTCGTCGCAATGAGCTTTGCGGTTTCGAGTGCGTCGGCGAGCGGGTCTTGGGAGACCTTGGTGGCGAGACCGAGCTCGACGGCTTCGGCGCCCGAGATGATGCGTCCGGTAAACGTCAGCTCCTTCGCGACGTCGAGCGGAACGAGCCGTGTCAGGGTCTGGGTGATGCTCATGTCCGGTATGAGGCCCCACTTGATCTCTAGCACCGAGAGCTGCGCGTCCGGGCTGACGTAGCGAATATCGGCCCCAAGCGCGATCTGCAGGCCGCCTCCAAAGGCAACGCCGTGCACGGCAGCGATCACGGGCACCTGCACCTCCTGCCAAATCCAGGCGATGCGCTGGGCAACGTTCGCCGGGCTCTTTTCGCCGCGCGCCAGCAGCTTTTGCATCAAATCCGGATTGCCCATGAATGAGGCGAAATCCAAGCCAGCGGAGAACGCTCGGCCCTCACCGTGGAGAACGACGGCACGCACGCTTTTGTCCGCCATGATCTGCTCGCCAGCACGGATCATACCTTCGAACATCGCCGCGTCGAGCGCGTTGAGCTTGTCGGGCCGCGACAAGCGGACCGTCGCAACTGCATTGTCGATGGTGACTTGGGCTCGTTCGGACATCGGCGCTCCTAGCTGAAGACTACAGTCTTGTTGTCGTAGACCAGAACTCGATCGTCGAGGTGCCAGCGAACCGCGCGCGCCAGCACCACCTTCTCCAAGTCACGGCCTTTTCGAACGAGATCTTCGACCGAGTCGCGATGCGAGCAACGGACGACGTCCTGTTCGATGATTGGTCCTTCGTCGAGCTCGGCGGTCGCGTAGTGCGCGGTCGCGCCAATGAGCTTGACCCCCCGCTGGAATGCGCGGTGATAGGGCTTGCTCCCCATGAACGCCGGAAGGAACGAGTGGTGGATGTTGATGACCTGACCCGTGAAGGCTTTCAGGAAGTCATCGCTGAGGATCTGCATGTACCGGGCAAGCACCACGAGGTCGACATCCGCCCGGGCCAAGAGCGCGAGGGCCGCAGCCTCTTGTTCCGCCTTGGTGTCTTTGGTGATCGGAAGGTGGTGAAATGGGATGTCGAACTGGCGCGCCACCGGCTCCAGGTCGGCATGGTTGCTGATGATCAGTGCAATGTCGGTCGCGAGCTCGCCGGACTTCTGGCGCAGCAATAGGTCGTAAAGGCAGTGGTCGTACTTCGAAACGAAGATCGCCATCTTGTAGCGCTGCAGTCGATCTGAGAGCCGCCAACTCATCGAGAATCGCTCCGCGACTTCTGCCACCCCGGTCTCGAGGCTCCGTCGATCGGTGTGCAGCTCCGACATGTCGAACTTGATTCGCTGGAAGAACTGGCCTGCCACCGGGTCGGTGTGCTGGTCGGCGTCGAGAATGTTGGCGCCGTGTCCGTACAGGACCTGCGCAAGCGCGGCGACGAGCCCCTTGCGGTCCGGACAGCAAACGAGGAGGGTGGCGATATCTTGCACGAGGTAGTGTTTAGCGGTTGAGGGGAGGATCGGCCAGCTCCCGGCGAACTAGTGGCTCAGACGCTCCATGGCTTCGCCGAAGATGTACACCAGCTGAAGGACGCCGGCGACGGTACCCAAGATGGCGCCTGCAGCAATCAGCTTCCATTCATCCTGCTGGAAGGCCGGACGAAGCACGCCCTCGTAGCTCTCCCGATCGAGTGCTTTCATACGGCGCTCGAGCTCACCATTTAGGTCGACCGATTCTCCGGCGAACGTGTGAAAGAAACCCCCAGGCTTCGGCCACTCGCGCTTGATGCGTTCGAGCACCTCGGCGCGAAGCGCAGGGCGCTGCTCTTCCGGGACGACAAGCTTGGCCATCGGGTGCGCCTCGTACTTCGTGATCAGCTCTCCCACGCGGTGTTCGACGATTTCGTTCATCCGTGCCGCGCCGTCGCCTTCCATGACGGTGCGCACGATGTTGTCTGCATTGAGCACACGGGTGGCGACGATGCGGCCGAACGCCTCTGCGACTTCCGCCTGACGCTTGTGGAAGAGCCCCTGTACCGTGATTGGGCCGACCCTCACCGGCTCGCGTGGTGCGAATACGAGCTTGATGGCGATCCAGTTGGTCATGTAGCCGACACCGAATCCCGCCGCCGGGAGGATCCATGGGGCCGGGTAGAGCACCCACACGACCATTTGAGCGAGGCCGAAGAGAAAACCGAAGTAGAGTCCAGAGCGCTCGATGAACTTGAACTCTTGGCGGCCGACCTCGTAGAACATCTCGCCCATGAGCGATTTGTGGTGCTCGATGGCCTCGAGCACCGTCCGCTCGATGTCCATGATGGTGTCGATGTCGTCGGCCATGTCCAACGCGATCGCGTGAGACACTTCGACGACTTCAGCGCGGACTCGTTGCCTGAGCTTGTTCTGCATGAACTCGCCGGCGTTGTCCCACATGGCTTTGGCATGCTTGTTGGCGACTTCGTCGATGATTTGCTCGGTGACGTCGTCGATGACCGCCCCGAGCTTGCCGGTAAACGAGTCTGCGTTGAACGTCTCGTCGAAGAGCTCTCGGAGCGACAGTAGCTTCTCGGTGATCAGCGAGTTCGACACCTTGGCGAGGCGCAACGCGTTGGCGGGGATCACCCCCTGCCACCCGAGGTAAGGGGGAATCCCGAAAAACTCGATCGGGTGGAACATCATCTTGATGGCAACCACGTTCGTGAACCAGCCCACGATTGCGCTGATCAGTGGGATCAGCAGGACAATCCAGTTCTCTTGAATTCGGGTCAGCAGCTCCATCGTCGGGCAGGTTCCGCTGTCGCCGCTACGGCGTATACAGGTGCATCCAGTAGAGCAAGAGGGCGATGGTCTTGCCGTCCTCGATGTGACCGTCTTTGAGCATGTCCCTCACCTGCCATTGGGGGATGGGAAACACCTCGATCTCTTCGTCCGCGTCCAGGTTCTGGGCGCTCGGCGTGAGATCGGTGGCGATGAACCCATGCATACGTTCGTCGAGGACGCCTGGCGACGCGTAGAACGAGGTCAACGGCTTGATCGTGCCGGCTCGGTAGCCCGTTTCCTCTTCGACTTCTCGGGCCGCGCACGCCTCGGGCGCCTCTCCCGGGTCGAGAGTTCCAGCGGGCAGCTCCCAAAGAACCTTTCCTACGGTCCGCCGCACGTTCCGAATCAGGATCACACGCCCGTCATCGAGGAGCGGGAGGATCACGGCTGCTCCCCGGTGCTCGATGACGTCTCGCACGATTTCACGGCCGCCGGGGCCCTCGAACCTCAGCCGAACGACGTTGAAGAGAGAGTTCGACAGGAGCAGCTCGCGGGATTTCATGCCGCGCATCATGGCCGACTTCCAGCGCGCTTTCACGTCAATTTGACTGGATCGGGCGGGATCGCCATTGTGAGGGCGTGCGGCTCATAAATCTACGGGGCTCGCCGTTGGCGGTCGTGCTTTTCGGGGTGGTGTTGGCAGGCGTGTGGACGCTTGGCTATGGCGCATCGAAGACTGCCGCAGACGCGTCGCCGAAGACACCCGCAGCGATCGATGAAACCGCCGTCCTAAAAGCCGTGCGCTCGCCGGAGCGGATGGGGCCGAAGCTGCTGGAGCCGCCGCCGAGTGACAAGCTTGGTCTCGACATCGCCATCGAGGACCGCGATGGGCGATCGATGAGGGCCCTGCACGAGGCGCTTACGCGGGCAGAGGCAGGCAAGGGACAGGCGCGACTGGTGTTCTATGGCGCGTCGCACGTCGCAAGCGACCTGTTCACCGGTTACATCCGTCGCGAGCTGCAGAGCCGCTACGGCGACGCCGGGCACGGGTTCGTCGTGCCTGTGCATCCATGGCGCACGTACCGTCACCGCGACATCAACATCGAAAGCGATGGGAAACGCTGGGAGACCCATCGCATCCGCGTAGGCGACAGCGAGGTAGAGCTCGTCGGGCTTGCCGGAGTCGCCATGACCAGCAAGCTCTCGGGCTCGTTCGGCGCGGTGAGTACCACGGAAGACAACGAGCAGGGGAGAAACGCCGATTTCTTCGAGCTCTACTACCTGGAGCACCCCCGTGGCGGGGACATGGACGTGCTCATCGACGGGCGCCGCGCGCGCCGGATCTCGACGCGAGCCTCGAAAGTGTCGACTGCCTATGCGACGTTCCGGGTCCCAGATGCCGGGCACCGTTTCGAGATTCGGACCCTGAGCCGCCGGCCGGTGTGGCTGTTCGGAGTTGCGGTCGAGCGCGATCGGCCCGGCGTCATCGTCGACACTTTAGGCATCAATGGTTCCCGGGTGCGCTACCAGCTCTTGTGGAACGAGCGGATCTATCGAGAGCACCTCCAACGGCGAAACCCGGACTTGGTGGTACTCGCGTACGGCACAAACGAGGCCGGGGACGAATCACCGCTGGAAGACTACGAAAACGATCTTCGCGCCGTGGTCAAACGCATGCGCGACACCGTGCCAGAGGCCTCGTGCCTCTTGATCGGCCCTTCGGACCGACCAATACAAGTCGAGGAGCGGGTCTTCGAAGACCGCACACGAACCGCTCATTTGATCGAGATTCAGCATCGCGTCGCGCTCGAGCATGGTTGCGGATTCTTCGACCTCGTTGCCTTCCAGGGCGGCTCGCTCTCCATGGTGCAATGGGCCGCCAACGATCCCGCGTACGCATCCCAGGATCACATCCACTACACGCGTCTAGGCTATCAGCGCTTGGGCGAGGTGTTGCTGTCAGCGTTGCTCGACGGCATGCCCGAGTCGGGTACGCCCGAATCGACGCCGTCACTCGAACCCGTTGACGCGGGCGCCCCGGATGAGCCAGGGTCGCTTGGCGAGTCGCCAGCCAAGTAGTCGGCGAAGCCAGCCAGAATGGCCTCGTAGAACATGTTGCCGATGATCTCGTATCCGGCGGGAGTCGCATGGCGGAAGTCGCCCATGGCGAGCCGCGGCCGCGCCTTGTACCAGCGGCGCATCGCGTTTTCTCCGCCCATCGCCTGCCATGTGTCGTAGAACGCGCAGCCGGCGTCGAACGCGGCACGGCGCTGTGCTTCGATGATGAGCGGGAGTGTCGGGAGCGTACGGATGCGGCCGCGCTCGCGGTGGGCCTGATCGAGCGGCGAAAACACGAGGCAGCCCAAGTCGTCGCGCCCTTGCCGCATGCGTTCGAGCACCGCGAGGTAGTCTTCGTAAAACTCGTCCTCGGTTCGGTCGTCGCTTGCTTCGTTACCACCAAACCCAAGCACGATCAGGTTTACCTTCCTCCGTAGAAGCTGACTCTCGATGTGGGCAGCGTCGAAGTTGAGGAGCCGATTCGCGCGCGCGCCAACCAGACCGAGCGAGTCATACACGACGCCGGGGACGTCGCGCTCGATCACGACGCCGTAGAAGTCGACGGGACCGCCGCGCTTGTAACGAAACTCGATCATGTGCGGTCCGTCGGGCGCCTCCACCGTGTAGACGCCGTCGCCGCGCGTGTCAGCTTTCGTAGAAACGGTCTGGCGCTTCTCGCCGTCGAGGCGAACCGAGAACTGCCCTCCCCGTGGCTGCTCCTCGTAGTAAATGTCGAACCGCGAGGCGCGCGTGCCGACGTCGCCCCGCTTGGCCGTCGCTACGCGCGCCCATGCTCCGGGCATCGCCCGCGATTGCACTCCGCCATACCCGTAGCGGCCATCGCGGTCTTGGCGCCGAACGACTTCACGCGTTTCCCAGGAATCAGGGTTCGAGGACTGCCATACACCCCGATGCTTGTAGGGGATGTATCCTTTCGCAGCGAGCACGAAGCCATGGCCGGCGTCGCCGAAGCGCGCTTGTAGGTTCTCTCGCACGGTCGAGGTGATGAGGTCGGTCGCGATGCTGGAGTCGCCATAGTGGGCTATCCGGGTGATCGCACCTTCCTCGCCGCGCGCAGTCTTCTCGAGCGCCTCGTAGAACGGACGCATCCCGCGTCCGGTTGGGTCTTCGATCCGCACCGAGATCCCGTCATACTCGGCAGGGTCGATTCTCAGGGCATCGTCGGGCGGCGGTTTGATCACGGGTTTCCGACCGAGGTTTGCGGCGACGTTCTCACCCACCGCGTCTGCCAGGCGCTCGGACGCTTTGTCTGTCGTCGCTGTCGTGCGATAGGAGCCGCCGTGCCCCGCGAAGGCGGGGATCTCGGCCCATTGCTTGAACAGGCGGACCACCGGGACGCCCTCTTCACCGGGAATCCATGGTCGGAGCTCGTGCATCGGCGGGATCACGTAGGTCATGGCGCACGCCACCAACATGAAGAACGTCACCGTCATGAGGTGTTGGAGGGGAGTGAGCTGGGTGGAGATTCGCTTGAGCATTAGAACTGGAAGTAAATGTAGGGAACGACTTGGCTCGTGGCGACGAGACTCAGCGCGATACCGACCGCGGCAAGCGTCACGCCCTGCGCCGGTGCGGGCATGGTCTTGAAGCGGAGCTCAATCGATTCGAACCAACGCCTCGGTGTGTAGTGGGCGATGAAAGTCCCGACGAGCAGCAGCCAGACACCGAGCGAGATTTGCCCCACGGAAAACGTCCCACTACCGAGACGCGAGGTGATGTCAGCGGCGTTTTGCAGACTCGTCGCGCGGAACAGAATACGCGAGAATACGACGAACTGCAGGGCCCAAAACACTTTGAAAGCGTGCACCTTCCATGTGTCCACCGTGTCACGCGTTCGGCCTGCGCGGCGGTAGAAGAAGCGGTGCGTCACCATCGCGACCGACTGAAGAATCGCGTAGAAAACGAAGGTCCACGATGCGCCGTGCCAGATGCCGATGAGGAACATCGTGAGCCAGAGATTCCAGTACGCGCGGGCGGGTCCGACGTGCGAGCCGCCGAGTGGGTAGTAGAGATAGTCGCGGAGCCAGGTAGAAAGGGTGATGTGCCAACGGCGCCAAAACTCGGCAGGGCTGGCCGATTGGTACGGCCGATCGAAGTTCTCCGGGAGCTCGAGGCCCATCAGCTTTGCCGACCCTCGCGCGACATCCGTGTAGCCGCTGAAGTCGCAGTAGATCTGCATCGTGAAGCCGTAGAGCGCGATGACGACCTCGGCCCCGCTGTAGAGCTCGGGCTGATCGAACACACGGTCGACGAGGTTGACCGAGAGGTAGTCGGCGATGGCCACCTTCTTGATCATGCCGGTCGCGATCAAGAACAGCCCTTGCGTGACTTGCTCGTCCTTGAGCGTGATCTTCCGTTGCAGTTGGGGCAGCAGCTCTGACGCGCGAACGATCGGACCAGCGACGAGCTGCGGAAAATAGGTGACGAAGAAGGCGAACTGAAAGAAGTTCCGCGTTGGCTCGAGCTTCCGCCGATAGATGTCGATCGTGTAGCTGAGGGTCTGGAAGGTGTAGAACGAGATCCCGACCGGCAACAAGACGTCGAGGAACGGCGGGTTCTCGATCGTGATTCCGAAGAACAGATGAAGGACGTCGGCGGTCGCCTGGGAGCCGAAATTGAAGTACTTGAAAACTCCGAGCAAACCCAGGTTCGAAACCAGGCTGACGAGCAGCCATCGCTTTCGCGCCTTTTGGTCCTCGGTGGCGTGAATTCGCAAGCCCGCTACGAAGTCGACGAGGGTCGAGCTGAGGATCAAGACGATGTAGGCGGGGTGCCACGCCATGTAGAACAGGCAGGACGCCACGAACACGAAGACGATGCGGAGCTGGGCGTGCCGAGCCAACAGCCAGAACCCCGCGACAGCAATGCCCAGGAACAGAATGTAGTCGAGACTGTTGAAGAGCACGGGTCCCCTTACCCAGCGTGAACGCGCGGGGTTTTAGCCGCAGGCGGGCCTGCACGCTAGCTGCTTGACGGGGAGGCCGCTTGCCCCAAGCATCTGCGGCCGGAGGATGGAATGAACATCAATGGTGCTGTGGCGTTGGTCACGGGTGGAGCCTCTGGCTTGGGCGAGGCGACGGTTCGCGCATTCGTAGGTCGCGGCGGGCGCGCGGTCATCGTCGATCTCAACGAGGAGCGTGGCGCTGCACTCGCGAAAGAGCTGGGCGATGCGGCGGTCTTCGCCAAGGCCGATGTCAGCAGCGCAGACGATGTACAGGCGGCAGTCGACCAAGCCACCGCGATGGGCGCGCTTCGAGCAGCGATCAGCTGTGCGGGCATCGGGATCGGGATGCGAACTATCGACAAGACCGGCGCGCCACACGATTTGAGCGCTTTTCAGAAGGTCATCTCGGTCAACCTCGTCGGGACGTTCAATGTCCTCCGGATCGCGGCCTCGGCGATGAGCAAGAATGAGCCTGAGGACGGGGAGCGTGGCGTCGTCATCAACACGGCGTCCATCGCAGCGTTCGACGGCCAAATCGGACAGGTGGCCTACTCGGCCTCGAAGGGCGGCATCGTGGGCCTGACGCTTCCCGCCGCGCGTGACCTCTCCAAGGCGCAGGTGCGCGTCGTCACGATCGCGCCGGGCACCTTCGACACCCCGCTTCTCGGGATGCTCGGCGAAGACATTCGCGCCGCCCTCGCTGCGACGATTCCTCATCCAAGTCGTCTCGGACGTCCGTCGGAATTCGGGGCGCTCGCGTGTCACATCATCGAAAACAGCTACCTGAACGGCGAGGTCATCCGACTCGACGGCTCTCTCCGTATGGCCCCGCGCTAATTTGGCCGGGGTTCCTCCCGAGCGTCGCAGGCGCATCCTCAGCCTCGCACTGCCGATCATCGGCGGCATGCTCTCTCAAAACGTCCTCAACCTCGTCGACACGGCGATGGTGGGCACCCTCGGTGACGCTGCGCTTGCGGGCGTGGGGCTCGGAGGCTTTGCGAACTTCCTCTTCTCCGCCTTCATCTTGGGTCTTTCCGCAGGCGTTCAAGCGATGGCGGCGCGCCGCGTCGGGGAAGGGCGCTCGGGCGAGACCGCGATCCCCCTCAATGGAGGCCTGCTGCTCGCGCTCGGACTCGCGGTGCCGTGGTCCGCGGTCCTGATCACCTTCGCCTATGATTACTTCCCCATCCTCACCAGCGACGTGGCTGTCGTAGAGCAGGGGGTTCCTTACCTGCGCGCCCGCCTCGTTGCGATGTTCGCGATGGGTATGAACTTTGCGTTTCGCGGTTACTGGAACGCGGTGGACAAGTCGATCCTCTACATGCGGACGCTGATCTTCATGCATGTCGTCAACATTTTCCTCAACTGGGTGTTGATTTTCGGCAACCTCGGGGCCCCGGAGCTCGGCGCCCCGGGCGCCGGTGTCGCGTCCGCCATTGCCACCATCTTCGGCACCGCGTCTTACTTCCTGCTCGGGCGAAGTTACGCGCGCGACTCCGGCTTCCTCAGCGGTCTACCATCGCGCGAGACGTTCAAGTCCATCCTTCGGCTGGCCACACCTGCGGGGCTTCAGCAGTTCTTCTTTGCGGCAGGGATGACTGTGTTCCTCATGCTCGTTGCTCGGATGGGAACGCCAGAGCTTGCTGCCACGAAGGTGATCATCGATCTCATCCTCGTGGGAATTCTCCCCGGCATCGGCTTCGGTTTGGCCGCTGCGTCACTCGCGGGCCAAGCGCTCGGTCGCGGCGAGCCCGATGACGCCAAGCGATGGGGCTGGGACGTCGTGAAGATCGCGGTGGGCGTGGTGGCCGTGCTGAGCGTCCCAGCGGTCCTGTTTCCGGAGCTGGTGCTGAGCGGCTTCATTCACGATCCTGCAACGCTAGCGCTCGCCAAGAACCCCCTACGCGTGGCGGCAGGCTTTCTGTTCATCGACTCGGTCGGCATGGTGTTGATGAACGCGCTGACGGGCGCTGGCGACACGAAACGAGTCATGTACATCGCGGTCTCGTTCCAGTGGCTTATCTTCTTGCCGCTCGTTTATTTGGTCGGCCCGCACATGGGGTTCGGTCTCGTGGTGGTCTTCGCCTTGCAGGGCGGCTATCGGGGTTTGCAAGCGCTGACGTTCGCGTCGATGTGGCAGAGGGGTCGCTGGCAGACGATCGACCTTCACTGACCGCCGCGCTGTTTGTCCCGCAGCCCCGCGATGCTCTCCTCCCAGTTCTTTCCGTCGAAGGAGTAGAGGCGGAAGTCGCCAGGCTCGACGCCATCGAGGCATCGGATGTTCACGTCTATGCTGCGCGGATGAGAGCGGGGCCGATAGAAGGAGTGGACGCCGCAATGAGCGCAGAAGTGATGCTTCGCCGTATGCGTTCCGAACGTGTACGTCGCGATCGCGTCGGTGCCTTGCAAGAGCTCGAAGTCTTCCTCTGGAACGATCAGATGCAGGTAGCCCTTCTTCGCGCACATGCTGCAATTGCATTCCACGCCTTCCCGCGAGCGGAAGGTGACCCGATAGCGGACGGCGCCGCAGTGGCAGCCTCCCTCGAGCACCTCGTGGCCCATCACTCCACCGGTTCGCCGCTCGTGCGCTCGAGGGTCATCCACGGCGTGCCTGCGATCTCGACTTCCACGAGCTCGCCCACGACCTTCACGCTTGGTGGGGTCTTGACCGAGCCGAGCTCCGCTCGCCAGAGCTCCTTGCCGGAGCCGACGTCCTTGGCGATGACGAGCCCGGGGTCACCAGCGCTCGCTTCGTACAGGACGCCTTCGCTGAGAACCGTCGCGTTTGCGACTTCGCTAGCAGCTTCCCGCCGCGCCATCGTGTCGCGTTCGACGCGAGAAGCTGCGAACCAGCCGACCAAGGCGACGCCGACTGCCATCGCCAACATGATGAGGACGACTCGCTTGCCCGATTTGCCTTCTTCCACCACGGGCTCTTCCTAGCACGCGCTTGAAGTCCACGACCTCGGATTCCGTGACGGGGCCGGCACGGCGCTCAGCACAGCTACCAGAGTCAGGATGGCCGCTCTATTGAAAGCGCTTTTCATCTTTGTTGGCGAGCCCAGTGGCCGGGAGGAACGGCCGGAAGTAGAAAAAATCCTTCGAATTTCGGCGGTTTTTCTGCGGTGGCGCTTTGCCATCGGCGTTTGAGAGCGCAGATCCCGCCCGTGCCCGAACCCTTTTCACTCGTGCATGACTCTAATAGGTAGTCGCTGCCTGACGGATTGAATCCGTCGAGATCATCCAGCGACTTCCGAAGGAGGTTCCCCATGAGTGCGTTATTCCCTCGAAACGAGCACACGGCCGACCGCGTGATCCGCGTGCTGGCTGGGATTGCCCTGCTGTCGCTGGTATGGATCGGCCCGCAGACCCCTTGGGGATGGGTCGGCCTCGTGCCGCTCGTCACCGGGTTGGTTGGCAGCTGCCCCATCTACCGGATCTTCGGAATCTCTACATGCACGATCGGCAAGCGGACGACTCATCAATCACCGACCAAGCCCTAATCGCCCGCACGGCCGAGGGAGACCGCCGCGCGTTCGAGCAGCTCGTCGAGCGGCACGCGGCGGCGGTCCTTCGCCTCGCGACGGCGGCGAGCGATCCTTCGACCGCGGAGGACGTTATGCAGCAAACCTTCCTAAGCGTGTATCAACAGGCGGCGAGCTTTCGTGCAGAGGCATCCGTCCGAACCTGGCTGCTCACGATCGCTCGCAACACCGCATTTCGTCTTCACGGAAAGACCCGGCAGGAGGATCTCGTCGAGGAGCCGCTGACGCAGCTCGGTGTCCAAGCGGGATGGGGGAGTGATGATCCTGAAGCAATCGCGATCGCTGCGGAGAGGAAAGGCGCACTCCGACGAGCCATGGCATCGCTCTCCGCAGAGGACCAGGAGGTCTTGACCCTACGCGACCTGGAAGGTCTCCGTGGATCGGAAGCAGCCGAGGTGCTTGGCATTAGCCTACGCGCGCTCAAGAGTCGACTGCACAGGGCGCGTCTTCGACTCGCCGCGTCGCTTCGCCGCCTCGGCACGGACGATGAGCAAGCTTCAATAGGAGGTCAGCCATGATCGAGACAGCGGTTGCGGGCCTGCGTTGCTCCGAGGTGCTCGCGCAACTGAGTGACTATCTCGATGGGGAGCTCGGGGCTTCAGAGGTGAAGCGCATCGAGGAGCACCTGCTTGGGTGCCCCAACTGCGAGCGATTCGGCCACAACTTCGGCTCCATGGTCGTGTCACTTCGCCGGGCGCCCGATGGCACCGAATCCGTCGATTCGAAGCTCGTCAGTCGTTTGCTAACGCAGCTCGATGAGCTGACTCACGAGGAGTAGGGTTTGAACATGTGGTTCGAGGCCGAGGTGTCGCCGGTAGTCGGCCGTCCCGTGCCACGTACGTATCGGGTACCGGCGCTCTTTCGCGACCTCCTGTCCGTGTTTGGGCGCATGCCATCGCTCATCTCGATCTGGATCGGCGGGCGTCTGCCGCGAGCCCTTCGAGAGAAGGTCATCGTGGCGGTCTCGCAAGCGAACGCCTGTCGCATGTGCGAGCACGCCCACACCCGCATGGCGCTCGAAGCAGGTGTTACAGACGCGGAGCTCGCCGCGCTCGAAAACATGGACTCCGGGGTGCTCGACCGACGGACTTGGCTCGCGCTTGCGTTTGCACGCGAGCGCGTGAGAACGGATTTCGCGCCGATCGACGGGGAGGAAAGCCACCGCACACTCGTCTCCGAGCTGGGCCTGCAAACGATTCGCGATGTCGAAGACCTAGCGCGAGCGATGACCGTAGCCAACCGGATCGCCAACACGCTCAACGCGCTCCCGGACCGGATGCGTGGGCAGGCGGTTCCGGAGAGTCGATTGGCAGACGAGCTCCTGATCAACGTCCTGTTCTTGCCTGGTGCCTGGCTCGGGACGCTCATCGCCGCGCTGCGCCAACGGAAGTCGCCCTTCAGCGTTTGGCGACAGGCGCGCGGCTAGAATGCGTCGACACCAAGCCCGACGAAGCCCGAAAAATGCGGGTTGTCGAGCAGCCAAGCCGTTGGGAAAGCGTAACCCGCGCGCGCGTAGACCTGCCAGCGCCCCCACCGCAAGTCGGTAAACAGCGCGAGACCACCGATGCCGCCAAAGCTGTCGAGGAGCCCTTGTCGGCGCGGGTCATTGATCGTCCCACCGGCGATCAGCAGACCGAGCTCCTGCGGCTTGTCTTTCTTGGGTCGGACGTGCCCGCTGAGCTGCGCGAGCGCGAGGCGCTCCGAAAGGTTGGCGGACCAAGGCAAGCCAGGGACGACGACCACGTAGGGGTTCATGCCGCCGACCCGCATGCGGGTGAGGTCATCTTGAAACCAGCCCCAGTTGAAGGTTTCTTGAAGCTCTATGCGAAAACGGTCAGCGGTCTTCCAGCCCGCGCGCAGCCATTGGTTCAGGCTCCAAATCGCCTTGTTCGGGTCGTTTCGGTCCGGCTGATCAGTGACGAATCCCCAGGGGCGCACGTCGGAGCGCACGTCGACGCCGACCGATGCACCGGCGGCGATACCCTGAATCCGCGGGAAGAGCTTGGACGCTCGGTACTCCTCGCCGGGCGAGTCGATATTCCAATAGATGTAACCGAGCCTTGGCTCGAATACCACGGTGTTGGGGGGAAGAAGATAGTCTGTTGGGTAGGTCTTGTTGCCGCCAAAGATCCAATACCGGACGTTGGTGAGCACCTCGAGCGTGTGGTGGTCTGCAAGGTGCCATTGCAGCTTCGGCAATAGAACCACGTAGC
>JAHEEE010000131.1 GCA_024640845.1 Myxococcales bacterium
GTCTTCCCCTCATAGGTCGTCTTGGCACCGCTCAACATCTGCCGAAGCACCTCGACGTGCTCCCGCATCGTCGTCAGTGGGCGCCCATATCGCTGGCCAGCCCAGTCACCAACGATGTTCGGCGACGATAGACCGAGGCCGAGAATGAAGTTTCCGCCGGTCATCTGGCTCAAGGTCATCGCCGCCATCGCATGCACCATCGGCGTGCGTGTTTGCGCCGGCACGACCGCGGTCCCGATTCGAGCCCCGGGAAGCGCCTGGGCGACCGCGCCCGCCAACGCGTAGGAATCGCCGCCGTTGACCTCCGCCATCCAAATCTCTTCGTAGCCCCGGTCATGCGCAGTCTTCGCAAGCTCGGCTGCTCTGTCGGCTCCTCCTAGCGGCAGGGTCATGCCCAACCGCACGTTCTTTTTCGCCCGCTCCATGCGCAAACCTTAGTGCAAGACGCCCAACTGAGCCCGAGAACCTGCTAACACGGGAGGATGAGCGAGAGTTTCGAGGTCCGAGCGCCGATGAAGGCGCTCGTGGTCGACATCCGCGCCAGGGTCGGACAGAAGGTGGCTGCCGGAGAAACGCTCGTGATCCTCGAGGCGATGAAGATGGAGCACATCGTCACAGCCGAGCGAAGCGGCGTCGTGACGGGAGTCCTGGTTGCCGCAGACGGGATGGTCGAGCCGGGCGAGGCGCTCTTCCGTCTCGAGGCGGCCACTGTAGAGAGCGGGAGCGCAATCGAAGGCACCGACGCGGTGGATAGGATTCGTCCCGATCTCGAGGAGCTAAACACGCGACATGCGTTCGGCCGAGACGAGAACCGACCGGACGCCGTCGCGAAACGCCGCAAGACCGGCCAAAGAACTGCGCGTGAGAACGTCGCCGACCTCGTGGACGATGGAACCTGGGTCGAATACGGCGCGCTGGTAATCGCGGCCCAACGCCAACGCCGCTCGAAAGAAGATCTGATCGCCCGCACGCCCGCCGATGGGATGGTCGCGGGCATCGGACGGATCAACGGTGATCTCTTCCGTGAAACCGATACTCGCGCCGTCGTGACCTCATACGACTACACGGTGCTCGCAGGCACGCAAGGAACGATGAACCACCTCAAGAAGGACCGCATGTTCGAGATCGCCGAAACACAGGGCTTCCCTGTGGTGCTGTTCTCGGAGGGCGGCGGTGGGCGTCCCGGGGATACCGACTATGCCGTCGTCGCGGGCCTCGATTGCCGCGCCTTTCAATACTTCGCCGAGCTTTCGGGGAAGGTACCCCTGGTCGGCGTGAATTCGGGTCGGTGCTTCGCCGGGAACGCGGCCTTGCTCGGTTGCTGTGACGTCGTCATCGCAACCAAGGCATCCAACATCGGGATGGGCGGCCCCGCGATGATCGAAGGCGGGGGACTTGGCGTGTTCGCTCCGGAACAGATCGGCCCGTCGGAATCGCAATATCGAAACGGGGTCATCGACGTGCTCGTCGAGAATGACGTCGAGGCGGTTGCGGCCGCCAAGAAGTACTTGAGCTACTTCCAAGGCGAGCTCTCCAACTGGTCATGCGAAGACCAACGCTTGCTTCGCTCCGCCGTGCCGGAGAACCGGCTTCGCGTATACGACGTCCGCCGCGTCGTCGAGACGCTCATGGACGAGGGCTCCGTCCTCGAGCTGCGCGGCGGATTTGGCGCAGGAATGATTACTTCGCTCGCCCGCATCGAGGGACGACCCGTGGGCGTGATTGCCAACAACCCGAAGCACATCGGCGGCGCGATCGATGGCGAGGCGGCCGACAAGGCGAGCGACTTCATGGCGCTCTGCAGCACGTTCGACATCCCGGTCGTCTTCCTCTGTGACACCCCGGGTTTCATGGTCGGGCCGGAAGCGGAAGAGTGCGGCTTGGTGAAGCGCGCGGCACGCCTTTTCACGACGGGCGCTCGCTTGAAGGTCCCCTTTTGCACAGTCGTGCTCCGCAAAGGCTATGGCCTAGGCGCGCAGTCGATGGCGGGCGGCAGCTTCAAAGCCCCGGTGTTCACGATCTCGTGGCCGACCGGCGAGTTCGGCGGCATGGGGCTCGAAGGCGCCGTGAAGCTCGGCTTTCGCAAGGAGCTCGAGGCGATCGAGGACCCCGAGGCGCGCGCGAAGATGTTCGATCAGATGGTCGCGCTGGCCTACGAACGCGGCAAGGCGATCAACATGGCGGAGCACTTCGAGATCGACGCTGTCATCGACCCCATCGACACCCGCCGTTGGATCCTCAGCGCAGTGCGGCGATGACCTCGGTCGCGGCGCGGGCGCCCGCCGAGATGGCGCCGTCCATGTATCCGCACCAAACCTTGGCGCTCTCCGTGCCAGCCCAGTGTATGCGTCCGCTCGGCTTCCGCAGGTGCTCACCGCCGGCCGTGAGCAGCCCGGGGGTAAGCGGGGTGATGCACCCGGTGCTCCATGGGTCGGTCGCCCAATCCTTCTCGACATAGCCCTTGGCATCGAGCGCTTTGTCACCGAAGTAGCGCGCGAGCTCCTCCCTCAGACCCGCTTCGCGCGCGGCGCGGTCTGCGAGGTGCGGGCACTCGACGACCGAGAGGAAACAACTCAGCACGCCCATCGATGCATCTTCGGGGGAGTTGTCGAACACGAGCTGGATCGGGCTTCGGTCGCTTTGCATTGCGCCGTTGAGGCCATCGACCCGCCAAAACGGGGTGTTGTAAAGCATGGCAGCCTTGACGAGAGGAAGGCGCGGCAAGCGCGCCCAACCCGACGCTAGCTCGAGCCTTCTTTCTGGCAGGCCGGGCACAAACTCGATTCGCATCGTGTCGGCGGGCGCCATGGCCACGATCAGGCGGTCGGCCCTGAACGTTTCCTGCGCAGTGACCACACGCATCGGTGCGCCAGGGGGGTCCTCGATTCGAACGACCGGTCGGCCGAGCAGAACCCGATCACCGAGCTCGGACGCCATCCGTTCCGAGATCACTTGCGAGCCACCCTCGATGCGTTGGTCTTGAGCGCCGCCGTCGTTGAGAATGACCGGCAGCAGTCCTCCCGCCGAGCGAATGTAGTTGAGGATCCAAAGAAGCGAGGTGCGCTCTGGGTAGCCGGACCACACCGCACGGTTGATGAGCCGGAACACCGAAGGGGTGAAGCTCGTTTTGGCATGCACGCTCAACCACGCACCGAAGGTCTGCCGATCGAGTGCCTCGGCATTCTTCGCGCGCCAGGGCTCACCGAGGGGTAGCCTCTGGCTGAGCCGATCGAGTTGCCACGCGACGTTGGCAAAATCCACAGCCTCGGAGAAGGTCACGTCGGGCAGTAACCCGCGCGACACCTTGCCTTCGATGTCGTAGGTCGTGTCGCCTTGGTAGTATTGATCGTAAGCGCCGATCCCGAGGTCCTCGATCAACGCGGCAACAGCGTCTTGCCCTGGGCCGATCCACTCGCCGCCGACCTCGACGATGTGCCCGTCTCCGATCGGCATGTTGAGCGTGCGCCCACCGACTCGATCACGCGCCTCGAGCACGACAAACGAGTCTTCACCTTGGCGACGGAGCTCGCGCGCCGCCATCAAACCGGAAAGCCCGGCCCCGACAATCGCTACACGAACGTTGCGGGCCGCCGCCGGAACGCCCCCAACTGCCGCGCCGACGAAGCTGGGGCGCCCCAAGGATGCCGCGGCAGCGGCCCCGCCGCTGACCCGCATGAAACGTCGGCGACTCCACGCGTTGGTCATGGTAAAACGCATCCCCTCCCCGCCGCGAGCCACTTCACGACGGGTTCGAGATCGTCGACCGGGAGGCCTTCGAGAACCCCTTGCATCACCGCGTCGGCGTCACCTCGCGCCTTGGTTGCAACCTCCTGCAAACGCCGGTCGAGGTATCCCGCGTACTGTCCGCAGAGGCGCGACGCCAAAAGGCCATCATTCCCTTCGCCGTGAGCTCCATGACACGAAGCGCAGTGCTCTGCATAAAGGGATGCCCCGGTCGCGCGCTCTTCGTCGGTCGCATTGCTCGGGACGCTGGGGGTATCGGGAAGCTCGGACAGATAATTGGCGATCTCTATGATCTCGTGAGGATCAAGTGTGCGTGCGAACGGATCCATGACCGGAAGCCGCGTCATTCCGGAGCGCAAGCGGAAGAGCTTGTTCTCGATGACGGTACGGCGCTGCCCATTCAGTCGCGGAATCGAGCCGTCGGGGCGCCCGCTTCCGTCGTGCAAATGACACGAGGCACAATGCGCATATGCGGGAGGCGCGTCAGGCGCCCCGGTCGGCGCGAGGACCGCGGCGATCTCTGCGGCCTCCGCGGCTGTCAGCCCTCGCGCAGCGAGCGAGATCTTCACCGCGAGCACCACGAGAAGTAGGGCGGCCGCTGTAATGACGAGAAGGCGCATCGGTGGGGCGAGCATACCAGAGGTTTGTCATGTAGTTGCGCGCCGCGATGTGATAGTCAGAAGCGCCCGATGGAAGCGGTCGACCAGGTTCACCTCAACTTCAACCCGGCGACGCTGACGCTGCTGAACGT
>JAHEEE010000077.1:0-12352 GCA_024640845.1 Myxococcales bacterium
TCGAGCAGATCGATCGCGGGAATCAGCTCCACGAGATGTCTCCTAGGAAGTGGCCGATCACTCGGGCGCCAGCGTGTTGGCTCTTCTCCGGGTGAAACTGGCACGCCAAGACGTTGTCACGCGCAATCGCGGAGCAAAAGGGTCCGCCGTAGTCGGTCGTTGCCGCGACGAGGCTCTCGTCGCCTGGCACGCAGTAGTAGCTGTGAACGAAATAGTACCACTCCCCGTTCTCGAAAACGGGGTGCCTGCTATCGATTTGATTCCAACCGATGTGCGGCACCTTGAGAGGGTTGCCGTCGGCGTCCGACAGATCCCGAGCGAAGCGCCGCACCTCCCCCGGGAAGATGCCGAGACCTTTTGCACCGGGCGCTTCCTCGCTCGACTCGAACAGTGCTTGCATGCCGAGGCAAATGCCCAGGTAGGGACGGCCGCTGTCGATCCACTCGCGGACGGCGTCGCCAATTTCGCCGGCGAGCGCTTGTGCGCACTCCTTGAATGCACCCTGCCCCGGGAGCACGAGACGATCGGCGCGTAGCAGCACGTCCGGATCGGCGCTCAGCTCGGGGCTGGCGCCCGCGCGCTCGAACGCCTTGGCCACGCTGTGCAGATTCCCGAGGCCTAGATCGACGATTGCAACCCGTCCGCCGTTCATTCGCTCAACGTGCCCTTGGTCGACGGCACGCCGACGACGCGCGGGTCCACCTCGGTCGCTGCCCGGAGCGACCGCGCGAAGGCCTTGAAGCTGATCTCGATGATGTGGTGGAGGTTGTCTCCAGCCTCTTGCCGCATGTGCAGATTGCACTGGCTGCCGCGCGCGAAGCCCTCGAAGAACACCTCGGCAAGCTCCGAGTCGAAGTCGCCGACTTTGGCCTTCGGCAGCTCCATCGCCCACACGAAATACGGGCGACCGGAGAGATCGAGCGCGCAAGTGACGCAAGCCTCGTCCATCGGAAGCGTCGCGGATCCGTATCGACGGATCCCGGTCTTGTCGCCAAGAGCTTTGGCGAACGCCTGGCCAAGCGCTATCGCGAGGTCCTCCGTCGTGTGGTGGCCGTCGATATGGGTGTCGCCTTTGGCCCTGACCTTCAAGTCGAACAGACCGTGCTTGGCGAGTTGTTCGACCATGTGCGTGAGAAACCCGATCGGGGTCTCCACCTGGTATTGACCGCTCCCATCGAGATCGAGCACCACGCGGATGTCGGTCTCTTTGGTTCGACGCTCTATCGTCGCTGTTCGTCCCATCTCGCGGCTACCATAGCCCGAATACGCGCCCAAGCTACTTAGGAGATCGTGCCGGGGGGTGGGACCAGACCAACAGGGGCCGCAGGCCGCCCGCTAACCGGACTTCATCTTCTGGAGCACGTCTTCGAGCTTGCCCTTCAGCTCCTCGTTGTCCGGCTCGTGCTGCAACGCCAGCTGGAGGTTCAGCTTGGCCTGGGGCCAGTCCTCGCTCTTGATCGCACGATGCGCCCGCGTGAAGAACATGCGCGCCTTGCTCGACCTCAAGAGCACACCGCCTGGCGGCCGCATGCTACGGCGGGTCTCGCGAAGCCGGTCGTCGCTGTACCGGGTTTGGCCCTTGGCGAGGCCCTCGTCGTAGAGTTGACGCTTGGTCGAATCGAGGAGCACTCGGTAGGCCTCACTGGCCTGCTGGTAGAGCGCCGTGTGACGCTCGGTCTCCTCCCGCGAGCCGATGAAGTTGTCTGGATGGTGCTCGCGCGCGAATCGGTGAAACGCCGATCGGATTTGGTCGGACGTTGCCGTGCGGATGATACCGAGGAGCTCGTAGTAGTTCTTGGCTTCCTCTGCGTCCGACATCGCTCAGCTCCCGAGCTTGGCCTCGTGACGTTCGCGAAGCCCCTCGATCTCCTGCTCTGGCAGCTCACCGATGAGCTTGATCGCGATCTGCTGCTGCTGGCCGGTCCCGACGTCTTGTGCTCTCACTTGAAGCGTGCCGTCGGCATCGATCATGAATCGAACCGCGATTTGGACCTTGCCGCGGGTCGCAGGCCGTAAGCCGTCGAGCACGACCTCGCCGAGCAGTTGATTGCCGCCGATGTGCCGGTCCTCGCCTTGGCAGATCCGAACGACAACCGTCTCCTGCCCATCTCGGGCCGTCGTGAACATCTTGGTTTGACCCGCGGGGATGGCTGAGTTCCGGCGAATGATGTGCTCGCAATAGCCGTCGACGGTTTCGACGCCGAGCGAGAGCGGCGTGACGTCGAGGAGCAACGGCGCGCGGGTCGGCACGTCGGTGACCGGCACGGCCGCGGTGACTGTATCGACGTTCTCATCAAGCGCCGCCCGGAGCTCGGCGGGCGCCGAGCTGCGGAGCTCGAGCGGGGGAGGTGGCGGCGGCGACCCTTCGACGGGCACCGACTCGGACGTGAATGCGTCGTCCCCGAGCTCCATGAGAAGACCTGACGGCTCCTCTTCCCCAAGAGGTGGCTCGGACTCGTCCTCCGATGGAACACCGATCTGCATCAACAACCCCGAAGCATCGGCCATGCGGGTCGGCTGGAAGTCGAGCGGGTCGGCCGGCGCGGCTACCCGAGTCATCTCGTGTTCGAGAGGATCTTCGCGGGAACGCGTCGGCGTGTCGACGAGCTCCTCCTCTTCGGGAAGCTGCGGCGCGTTCTTGAGCTCGACCGGCGGCGGAGGTGGCGCCTGTCCGGGCAGCGTCGCCTTTCGCGCCGCGCGGGCGACCGGCGGCGGCGGAAGCGGCGGCCGCTCCCCGACATTCGTGACCTCGTCCTCGAACGACATCTCCTCGGTCATCTGCGGGTGACTTCCCGTCGTGGGCTGAGCCACCTTCTTGAGTGCAACTCGCCCGAGCGCAGCCTTGCGTGCAGGCGCCGCTAGGGACAGCGCTTGAAGCGCCGCACCCTGGGCGACGACCAGATCGGGATCGATGTCGGCCAGCGGCTTGCGACCGAAATACTCGGCAACCATTCGCTGAAGGAGCGGAATGCGGGTCGAGCCACCGACCAGAATGACGTTGTCGAGCTGCGTGGGACGAAGGCCGGCCGCCTTCATGGCGTCTTCACAGACGTCGAAGCTCCGCGCGACGAGGGGCTGGCACATGTGCTCCAGCTGCTCTCGTGTCAACGCATAGTCGAGGTTCAGCGCTTTGCCGCCATCGCCGTAGGCGAGCTCCTCGATACAGAGCTTCACGTGCGGCTTGTCGGAGAGCTGGATCTTGGCCCACTCAGCAGCGGCTTTGAGGCGCTCGTAGGCCTGGCGATCCTGGCGCGTGTCGTAGCGACTTTGCTCGAGAAACTGTCCCGCCATGTGGTCCGCAATCGCCGAGTCCACGTCATCGCCGCCGAGGAAGGTGTCGCCCGCGGTCGCGAGGACCTCGAACACGTCGCCTGCGAGTTGCAGAATGGTGATGTCGAACGTGCCACCGCCGAGGTCGTATACTGCAACCCGCTCGTTGGACGTCTTGTTGTAACCGTAGGCCAACGCAGCCGCAGTTGGCTCGTTGAGAATGCGTAGCACCTCGAGACCGGCCACGCGGCCCGCAGCCTTGGTCGCGCTTCGTTGCAGCTCGTTGAAGTTGGCGGGCACCGTGACGACTGCCTGGCCGCATTCGACGCCAAGCTGGGTCTCGGCCACCTTCCGGACGTGCCGCAGCACGAACGCGCTGATCTCGCTGAGCGTGTATGTCTCACCACGCGCGGTCACCAACACACCGCCGCTAGGCCCTTCCGAGAGCTCGAAGGCGAAGCGCTCACGCGCCTGGTTCACCTCGTAGCTCGTATACGGGCGGCCGATTAGGCGCTTGACCGAGTAGACGGTGTTCTGCGCATCGAGCAGGCGCCGCTCCTTGGCGTTTGCGCCAACGAGCACATCACCGCTTGGATGGAATGAAACGACCGACGGAATCAGGGAGCCGGCCTCATCGGACAGCACCCGTGCGCCGTTCTTGTCGGCGACCGCAACCACGGAGTTGGTCGTACCGAGGTCGATCCCAATGACGGGTCCGTTACTCACAATCCCCTACCCCCAAGAAAAGACTCCGCAAAAATGCCCTACTCAGGATAACGCGTCGTCCCCCGGATTACACATTTCCGGGCTCGGAGGGGTCAATTCGCTTCAGGTTCTGGGGATTCTTCCGCCGGTTCGAGGCCCTCGTCGTCCTCGCCCTCGGCCACCGGCTCGACGTCGACGACCTGCTCCTCGTCGCCGAGGCGAATGACCCGCACGCCTTGCGTGTTGCGGCCGGTTTCGCGGATCTCGGAGACCCGCGTACGGATGACCTGGCCGCCGTTGGTGATCACCATGAGCTGGTCCTCTGGCGAGACGAGCCGGAGCTTGACCAGAGCGCCATTGCGCTCCGACGTGTCCATCCCGATGATGCCTTTGCCGCCACGCCCCTGAGTGCGCCATTCACCGACCTTGGTGCGCTTGCCGTAGCCGTTGGCGCTCACCGTGAGCACCTGCTGGTCGGTCTCGCTCTCGATGATGTCCATGCCGATCACGAAGTCGCCTTCACGGAGGTCGATCCCCTTCACGCCCATCGAGTCGCGGCCCATGGCTCTCACGTCCTCGATCGGGAAGCGGATGGTCATACCATGGGAGGTGCCGATCAAGACGTCCTGCCCGGAAGTGACGATGCGCGCAGCTAGAAGAGCGTCTCCCTCGCCGATCGAGACACCGATGATGCCTGACTGCCGTATGTTGGCGTACGCGCTGAGGTTCGTTCGCTTGACCCGGCCGCGACGGGTGCACGTCAACAAGTAACCGTCTTCGACGAACTCGCGAATCGGAAGAATAGCCGCCACGCGCTCGTCCGGATCCATGCCCACCAGGTTGACCACGGCACGACCTCGCGCCGCGCGGCTGGTCTCGGGGATCTGATAGACCTTCTTCAGATATGCCTTGCCCTTGTCGCTCAGGAACAAGACGTCCGCGTGCGCGTTCACCACGAACACCCAGCTCACGAAATCCTGATCGCGCGTGTCCATCGCCCGCAGACCCTTGCCTCCACGGCCTTGCGCCCGGTATTCACTGAGGGGCACGCGCTTCACATAGCCGGCGTGCGAGATCGTCACGACGACCTCTTCGTCCGGGACCAGGTCTTCGATCGAGATGTCACCCTCGGCCTCGACGATTTCGGTGCGACGCGCGTCGCCGAAGCGTTCGCGGATCTCGTCGAGCTCCTTGACGATCACCTCGTCGAGCAGTTCTTTGCTCGCGAGGATCGCTTCGAGCTCGCCGATGAGGTCTGAGAGGCTTCCGTACTCGGTCGCCAGCTTTTCGCGCTCCAGGCCGGTCAGGCGCGAAAGACGCATTTCGAGGATGGCTTTCGCTTGCCGCTCGGAGAGCAGGTACTCGCCGCGCTGCTTCGCCGCCGCAATTTCCTCCTCGGGGCGTCCGGCACGACGTACGAACTCCTCGAGCCCAGTGAGCGGGAGCTTCATCAACCGCTCGCGCGCTTCATCGGGATCCTTGGAGGAGCGAATCGTGTTCACGACGAGATCCACGTCGGTGACCGCCATCCCGAGGCCCTCGACCAGCTCGCGCTGGGCGTTGGCCTGACGGAGGTCGTATCGGGTCCGCCGGATGACCACCTCTCGCCGATGGTCGATGAATCGCAGAAGCGCCGCGCGCAGGTCGAGCACCTCCGGCCGCTGCCCGACGATCGCCAGGCAGTTGTATCCGAACGTGCTTTGAAGAGCGGTCATCTGGTAGAGCTTGTTGAGCACAATCTCGCCATGAGCGTCCCGCTTGAGCTCGATGACCATCCGCATGCCGTCCCGGTCGGACTCGTCCCGGAGGTCGCTGATGCCCTCGAGGCGCTTGTCGCGCACCAGATCGGCGATCTTCTTGAGCAGCTCCGCCTTGTTGACCTGGTATGGGATCTCCGTGATCACGATCATCTCGCGATCGCCCTTACCCGGAAGGGGTTCGATGGTGGCGCGGGCCCGCATCACGATGCGTCCCCGCCCGGTTCGGTAGCCAAGGTGGATGCCGGCGCGGCCGTAGATGTACCCCGCGGTGGGGAAGTCCGGCCCCTTCACCCCGAGGCGGCCGGTTTCGTCGTCGTCCTCCATGAGCTGCTCGACGCTCAGCTCCGGCTCACTCATGAGACGGACGGTCGCATCGACGATCTCACGCAGGTTGTGAGGCGGGATGTTGGTCGCCATGCCGACGGCGATGCCGCCCGAACCGTTGATCAGAAGATTCGGAATGCGGCTCGGGAGGACGAGCGGCTCACTTTCGGAGTCATCGAAGTTTGGCCCGAAGTCTACGGTTTCTTTTTCGATATCGGCGAGCAGCTCGGATGCGAGACGATGCATCCGAACCTCGGTGTACCGCATTGCCGCAGCGGGATCGCCGTCGATTGAGCCAAAGTTCCCCTGCCCGTCGACGAGCGGGTAGCGCATGGAGAATTCCTGCGCCATGCGAACCAGCGCGTCGTAGACCGCGGTGTCACCGTGCGGGTGGTACTTACCGAGGACGTCACCGACGATGCGGGCGCTCTTCTTGTACGAAGCGTTCCACGTGTTCTTCTGCTCGTGCATCGAGTAGAGAATCCGGCGGTGGACAGGCTTGAGGCCGTCCCGAACGTCGGGAATCGCCCGTCCGATGATGACGCTCATCGCGTAGTCGAGGTACGAGCGCCTCATCTCGTCTTCGAGCGCAACGGGCTGCTTGTGTGGAGTTGATTCCGCCATGAAGTAGTGCTCCCACGCGTCGCTCCCCTGTCCTCCGACGCGGCCGCGAAGCTACCACGTGCGCCCCCCCCCTGCACGCACTCTCAGGGCTTCGGAACTGCTGTTTTTTGGCTGCTTAAGAGGAAGTCTCGTAAACCCCGGAGGAGAACCAAGGCGGAGCGGAGAATGGATACGGCAATGCGCGATCTGGAGCGAATCGAAGAGCGCTCGGAAGACGAGGGACGAGGGGCCTTGCTGCTATCCGGTGTAGGGCTGATCGCAGCGCTCGGCATCGTAGTCGCTGCGGTGGCCGCACTGGCAGAGGGCACCGAGCTGCCAGCGGAAGACCCATTCGAGATGTTGGGGATCGCGGAAGAGATCGACCCAAGTGGGGAGCCAGAGGAACCTGCCGAAGACGCCGAGCTAGATCCGGAGACGCTGAGCTTCCCGACGACCCTCGTCACGGAGACTCGCCCCGATGTCGCCATTGCCGTCGCTGCGGCGACCGCCGAGCTCCAACATCTGGATCCCGTCACGAGCAGGCCGCCCCGCTCTGACATCGCAGCCGGGTTGCCCGCAGCCGTCACTGCCGGTCCGGATGGCGAGGTCGTCGAGATGGCGGCGAAGCATGATCCGCTGGTCGCAGCGACGGTCCCAACCAACACCATCGCTGCGCCGGCAGGGTACGAGGGCCTCTACACCCTCCAGGTCATCAGCTACCGCGACCCACAAGAGGCGCAGATCTTCGCGAACGCCTTACGCAAGCGAGGTCACCCGGCCTATGTGACCACCGGCACAGTCGAAGACCGAGGCACCCACTGGCGCGTACGCATCGGCCCCTTCGACACCCGTCAGGAAGCCCAGAGCTACCGGTCGACCTTCGAAACCGAAGAAGGGATGAATACCTTCATCGTGAGGAACAAGAGGTAGAGGTTGGCCTCGGGTCAACCTCAGTCCTCAGTGCCCAACACGCTGAACCGCCCCTCGCAGGGCAGTCCTACGGCAGCTCGTTCAACCAGGAATCGTCTTCGAACCACTTGGTGCGAAGTGCGCTGAGGATTCCCGTGGCTTCGATCGCATCGATGTAGTTGTCGATGAGATTGTAGAAGCGCTCGTCTCGTGCCGACACCGCGATACCCATCGGCTCCACCGAGAGCGGCTCTTCGAGCGTGATCAGACCCGCGTCGGGGTTGCGAAGAATCGCGAGAACGCACGCTGGTAGGTCGGCAATCATGGCGCTCGCCGAGCCGTCGATGACCTTGGCGATCGCCTCCTCGTAGGTATCGACTCCAACGAGCTTGGCCTTCGGAACGTTCTTCTTGACGAACGCCGCGCTCGTCGAGTTCTTCAAGGTCACGAAGGTCACGTCGGGCTGATTGATGTCCTCGACCGTGTCTGCCCCAGCGAGTGCCTTCGAGGTCGTTACGAGTGACTTGCCCGAAAGCAGATACGGACCGACGAACAGGAAGTCCTTCGTCCGCTCCGCGGTGATGTCGACTCCCGAGATCACCATGTCGACCTGCCCCTTCTTCAGTGCGGGGAGCAGCTGGCCGAACGGCCGCTGTACGATCTCGACCTCGAAACCGAGCGCGTAGCCAAGTCCTTTCGCGAGGTCGACTTCGAGACCGAGCATCTGCCCGCTCTTCCCCTTCACGTTGAGCGGTGGCTGGTTGGCGGACATCCCAACACGAAGCGTCCCGCTCTTGATGACGCGGTTGAGCACCGGTGACTGCGCGGTCGCGGCGCTCGAGGCGAGAAGAGTGAATGCGGTCAGCGCGGCGATCGCCGCAAGTCGAATGCTGTGAAACATGAAGCTTGCCTTTCCTGGATGATGAAACGGGCCGGAGCGTACACCGGCCGGGCAAGGCTGCAACGTGCTCGAACCGCATGGCGAGGTATGCGTCCAGGACGCGCGGGCGGCGAGGTGCACACGGGTCTCGGAAAAACACGATGGGGGTTTCACGGGACGGCTCGGCTTGCATAGGTGGCCGGAAGAACAGGGAGGGTTGGGCCACGCAAGCCTCGCCTCGGGCGGCGCGCCAATCGGGGGTGGTTGCTGTCGTGCCGATTGGCACTTCGCACGCCCGCTCCAACCCCCATCGCGTTTTTCCGAGACCCTTATGAACGACTCTGTGCATCCAAAGGGCTGCGACGGCGTGTGTACGCACAATGCCCCGGGTCCAAGACACGCGCGGTAGCGCGAGCCGGAACGGCGAAGCCCGGCGCGAAGCGCCGCCAAGGCAGAGCGAAGCGAGTGCCGCGGAGGGAGGATTACGGGCGGGGGCGGGCGGGTGGATGTGATTAAACCAAACCACATCACAAGTCCCTCCCCACCGCAGAAGACAGCAACCCGCGAGCCCGAACGGCGAAGCCCGGCGCAAGTGCGCCGCCAAGCACGAGCGAAGCGAAGTGCGCGGAGGGAGGATTACGGGCGGGGGTAGGAGATAGTGTGGGGGCGGTGGGGCGGGACCAACAGACGCCGAAGGCGTCCGGGCGGGTCGGATGTAACTAAACCTCCCGACGCCAATCGCGTTCCGCTGACCCCGTAGAGTGACTTCGTCACCGCGGGGCTCCGCGCCGAAGGCCCGTGGGCGATGCGAAGCAGCGGCTTTACGGGCTGGCGCTTAGAGCCCTACCTCAGCAAATACTCCCGCAGCGCTTCTTTCGCCACGTAGCTCGCCTTAATGCGCCACTTGGGCTCGTTTACCACGAGCGCGGCGACCGCGATCTGCGGGTCGTCGACTGGCGCGTAGCCTACCCACCAATTGTAGGTTCGATTGCCTCGACTGAGGGTGCCTGTCTTACCCGCAACCCGAATGCCCGGAAGGAACGGTCGACCACGCTGATCCCAGAACGCCTTCTTTGACGTTCCCTTGGTGACCGTGTTGGTCATCATCTCACCGGTCTCTCGCGCGGTGTGGCGAGGCACGACCTGGCGAAACGTTCGCGGTGTGTACTGATACAGCGTTTCGCCACTCGGACTCTCGATCCGATCCACGATCGCGGCGTAGGGCATCTGGCCATCGTTGGCGATCGTGGAAGCCAAAAGTGCTCCGTGAAGCGGCGATAGCTGGCTGTGCCAGAACCCGGCTGCCATCCGCGCGCGCTCCAATCGGCTGTCTGGAACGTCCACTGGGCTGGGGCTCGCGGGCAGATCGAATGGCAAGCGCTGACCGAATCCAAACGCGGACACGTATTGCGCCATACGGGCTTCGTCGATGTGGCGGTCGGCGAGCTTGGCGAAGATCGCGTTGATCGAATAACCGAGAGCGTCCCCGAGAGTTGCGCACCAACGATCACGCTGTGGACTATCGACGAGATCGGCTTGCACCAACCCGCGCATGCCACCTCCATAGCAGACGGACGTCGAGCTCTTCACACCCGCATCGATGAGCGCAGAGGCCGTGACGATCTTGAACACGGAAGCGGCAGGGGGCGCTGGGTCAGTGACCATGCGCGCGCTCTGCCCCTTGCCCGACTCGTACCCGACGAAGGCCAGCACGCGGCCGGTCTTGGGATCGATGGCAGCCAGCCCTCCCTGCGGAACGTCGTAGCGAGCGAAAATCGACTGCATGTGCGACTGCAGCTCCGTGTCGACGGTCAGAATCGCGCGCGTACCGTCGCGCCTCGGAACCACCGAGCGGTCGTCCACAGTCTGGGCCCGGGCGACGTCGACGTCCGAGAACGGCGGCGCCAGCGCGCGCGCAACGTTCGTCGAGGCCCGCTGAGCCGAAGGCGGGCTCGCAGTCAACGCCAACGGGGTACCGAGGACAAGGGCGAGGCTCGCCAGCCCCCACAGCAAGGAGTGACCAATTACGTCGCGCACATGCGTACGCTAGAGGCGGCCCCCCCGGTGGTCAACAAACCCATCAGTCCGCTGTGACTGCAATCGAATGTCGGTGATTTACCGTCTTGCCCGACCGCACGATATAATGGAGGCGTGCCGTTCAAAGACCAGACTACGAGCGCCAGCCAGACGGTGCTGACAGACGTCGGCGAGGCGCGCTCGCCGAGCAAAGCCATGGGTAGCGGCTGTCTCGTAGTCATTTACGGACACGAGATGGGTCGCCGAATACAGGTCGGCACTGAACCCCTGATCATCGGCCGGTCGCCCCAGAATCAAATCCAAATTGACCAGGAGAGCATCTCTCGTCGTCACTGCCGCATCTGGTTCTCCGGGAGCGAGTTCTTGGTGAGGGATCTCGGGTCGACCAACGGCACCTACGTCAACGACGACCTCGTCGAGGAGGAAGGGCGCCTCCGGCACGGCGACCAACTCAAGGTTGGGCGCACGATCCTCAAATTCATCGTCGGGGACGATGTCGAGGTCCAGTACCACGAGGAGATCTACCGATTGATGACCACCGATGGTCTCACGCAGCTCCACAACAAGCGCTACTTCGACGAGATGATCGACCGCGAGGTCGCGCGCGCAAAGCGCTACAAACGATCGTTCTCTCTGCTCGTATTCGACGTCGACCACTTCAAGAACATCAACGACAGGTTCGGCCACCTAGCAGGCGACGCTATCCTGCGCCAGCTCGGGGCGGTGCTGCTCGGTCGCCTTCGCGTCAACGACGTGTTGGCACGAATCGGGGGTGAGGAGTTCGCGTTGATCACCCCGGAGGTGGGTCTCGAAGGAGCAGCGGAGCTGGCCGGAAAAATCAACCGCTTGATCAGCGATACGCGCTTCGAATTCGATGGCGCCCGCGTCGACGTGACCGTCAGCGTTGGCGTCGCCGAATGGCAGCCACACTACGAAGACGCCGCGGATTTGTTTCAAGCGGCCGACGCAAAAATGTACGAGGCCAAGCAAAGCGGCCGCAATCGGGTCTGTTACTGACGAACCTCACTAGCTCTGACAACGCGACCGCAATGACGCGGAGCGATGCTCCGGTCTGACGACCGGTCGGCCTCGGGAAGTGCGTAACCGCACACTCGCCTACGCTCAGCTCCGAGCGTCTCGCTTCGAAGAGGAGCTCCGCGCTGATCAATGCGCCGTCGCTCCGGAGATTACTCGAACGAAGCAGGCTCTGCGGGAGCAGCTTGAAGGCGCAGTTGGCGTCGCGAACACCAAGCCCCAAGACGAAGTTCACGAGTGCCGTCCAAGTCCGTCCCCACAGGCCACGCCACCACCCGTCGCTCCGATCGACCCGGTAGCCCGCGACCACATCGTGGTCCCGGAGCATATGCGCCGCCTCAGGAAGCTCGCGAAGGTCGAATTGCCCGTCTCCGTCTGTCAGGAAGACCAGGTCCATGGAAGCTCGATCGAGACCCGAGCGGACCGCGGCGCCATATCCTCGATTGCGGAGATGAGTGACAATCGTGAGCTCCGGGATGCCGCTTTGCAGCGCTTTCAGGACCTCCGCGGTGTCATCCGTGCTGCCGTCGTCCACGACGACGATCTGCAGCTCAGAGGCCAACCTTCGCCCGACTTCGGCCGCCTGACCGACCACCCCAGCAATGTTGCCTTCCTCGTTGAAACAGGGAACCACCACGGAAAGTCGCATCGGCGGGAGCCTAACGCCAAGGGTGAGACCCTTGCCAGGTAAATAGTGCGTGGCTATGTTCGCCCACAGTACTGGAAAAACTTGGGTTCTCCCCGAGTTGGAGTAGAACGACGGCATGAGCGACGAAGAGGAAACAATCGCATCGATTCCGCCCCCGGAAAGCGGGGAGATCGAGTTCGG
>JAHEEE010000077.1:12452-16522 GCA_024640845.1 Myxococcales bacterium
GACCTCGATATCCTCGAGGAGCGCATCGCGAAGGCGGATCTGCCCGGCGAGGCGGACACGGTCGCACACAAGCAGATCAAGCGACTCCGGCAGATGCAGGTGGGCTCCGCGGAGTACACCGTGGTCCGCACATACATCGATTGGATTCTAGACATCCCCTGGAGCAAGCAGACCACGGACAACATGGACATTGCGGCGGTACGCAAGGTCCTCGACGAGGACCATTCCGGCCTCGAGAAGGTCAAGAAGCGCATCGTCGAATACCTCGCGGTGCGGAAGCTCAAGACCGACAAGAAGGGCCCGATTCTCTGTCTCATCGGTCCTCCCGGCGTCGGCAAGACTTCCCTCGGCCGTTCCGTGGCGCGCGCGCTCGGACGGAAGTTCCACCGAATCAGTCTCGGTGGCGTGCACGACGAGGCGGCAATTCGCGGGCACCGCCGGACCTACGTGGGCGCCCTTCCCGGCCAAGTCATCCAGGGCATGAAGAAGGCGACCACGGTGAATCCGGTCTTCATGCTCGACGAGATCGACAAGATCGGGCACGACTTCCGCGGTGACCCTGCTGCTGCGCTGCTCGAGGTGCTGGATCCGGAGCAGAACGACACGTTCAGCGATCATTACCTCGAAATCCCGTACGACCTTTCGAAGGTGATGTTCATCGCCACGGCTAACG
This sequence comes from Myxococcales bacterium, assembly GCA_024640845.1. Lineage (GTDB taxonomy): Bacteria > Myxococcota_A > Polyangia > Polyangiales > Houyiibacteriaceae > SG8-38. Next base: position 13,126 of record JAHEEE010000077.1, read on the forward strand.
TCGGTGACACGATTCCTGCTCCGCTCAAGGACCGAATGGAGATCATCGAGATTCCCGGCTACACGCGTCGCGAGAAGCTCGACATCGCGCGCGTGCACTTGATTCCGAAACAGCTCGACGAGCACGGCATCAAGCCCGAACAGATCACCCTCGAAGATGCGGCGGTCGAATCGATCATCGATCACTACACGCGTGAGGCAGGCGTCCGGAACCTCGAGCGTCAGATTGCCAGTGTCATCCGCGGCGTCGCCGTCAAGGTCGCCGAAGGCGAAACCGGCCCGTGGACCATCGCTGACGAGGAGGCGCTTCGACCGTATCTCGGCGCACCGCGTTTCAGCTCCGAAGTTGCGGAGCGCACTGCTGAAACCGGCGTAGCCACGGGTTTGGCATGGACATCGGTCGGTGGAGAGATCTTGTTCATCGAGTGCACCCAGATGCACGGAACCGGCAAGCTACAGCTCACTGGACAGTTGGGCGATGTCATGAAGGAGTCCGCGCAGACCGCGATGAGTTATGTACGGACGCGCGCGAAAGCGTTCGGCATTCCGGAGGACTTCCTCGAGAAGAGCGATATCCACATCCACATTCCCGCAGGCGCCATGCCCAAAGACGGCCCGAGCGCGGGTGTCACCATGATGACCGCAATCGTATCCCTGCTGACGGGCATCCACGTCCGTCACGACGTGGCGATGACCGGGGAAATCACGCTTCGCGGCCGAGTTCTTCCAGTCGGCGGCATCAAAGAAAAGGTGCTCGCCGCGCATCGCGCGGGCATCAAGCGCATCATCCTGCCAGAGCGCAATACGGCCGACCTCGACGAAATTCCGGAAGAGGTTCGCGAGACGCTGGAGTTCGTGCCGGTGTCCAAGATGGACGCCGTCCTCGCCAATGCGCTCCTCGACCCGGACCGCCTCCAACTCGACCTGAGCGACCCTCGCTCAGAAAAGCCCGACGCCGTACAACCTTCTGCCCCCTAGCGCTCGGCCGGGCGCGGTGGACCGAGCGACACAATCGTTTCGGGCGGAGCGCCTCTGATGGACAACAGCAATTTTCGCGTGGGCTACTGGTTGTTGGTTCCCGCCATCATCATCGCGGCGGGGATTCTCGGCTACTACACGTTTCGTTCCGCGATTGAGCACAAGGAGCTCGGCGAGGAGACCATCGCTCAGTCGCTCCTGTCTGTCGCGCAACAGGGTGTCGACGAGGTCGAGCGCTACATTCGGTCGGCAGACAACACGGTCTTTCGCTTGGTCGACCCCAATGATTCCAGCACAATCGACACGGTCTGGCTGCCGGAAGCCGAACGCCAGACTCCCAGCGTGAGGTCCGTGCTCCTAGTCGACCGCGAAGGGAACATTCTTCAGTGGGCAAGCACGGAAGACCGCAAAGCACGGAGAACGTTTCTGCGGGTGTTTCGTCAGGAGCTCCTGAGCTCGCTCGAGCTCGACTCGACGGAGCCTCACCTGCTGCGCCATCTACACCAGGAGGCCGACGGCAAGAGCTATCTGCTGTCGTACAAAGCCTATTCGACGCTGGCTGGCGAGCTGACCTACATCGTCGCGTACCACGACGTTCAGTACTTGATCGCCGAGGTGTTCCCCATGATGTTCGCGTCCGAGGAGTCGACGCCGCGCTACAACATCGTCGACGAAAGCAACAACGTCGTCTTCGGTCCCGACCTCTCGCAGGTCGGTGTCTACACCGTTGGGCACCGCTTTCCGAAGACTTTGTACGGATGGCGTCTGCAGGTCGCTCCGAGACAGGCCGAGCTCCTTCAGGCGCGGGGGCGCTCGCGCATGCGTGGAGCGGCCGCGCTCCCGCTCATGTCCTTCGCCATCATTCTTTTGAGCGCCATCTTCTTTCTCTACGCTGCCGAAAAAGAGCGTCGTCTGAGCCAACTCAAGAGCGAGCTCATGGCAAACGTGTCCCACGAGCTCAAGACGCCGTTGTCGGTCGTCCGAATGTTCGCGGACATGCTGCGGTCCGCTCGTGTGCCGAGTGAAGAGCGAAGGCTCGAATACCTGGACATCATTTGCAGAGAGTCGGAGCGCCTCACATCGTTGATCGACAACGTCCTCGATTTCTCCGCGCTCGAAAGCGGTCAAGGGACGTATCGCTTGAAGAAGGGTGACGTCGCCGAAGCGATCGGCCGAGCGCTCGAGGCGTTCCGCTACCGCAGCGAACAGGAGGGAGTCGAGATCCATCTCGAGGCGCCCGAGACTCTCCCGCCAGTGATGATCGACCAGGAGGCAATCGCCCTTGCGGTCATCAACCTGCTGGACAACGCGGTCAAGTACGGTGGGCAGACACGGGTCGACCTCGAGGTCAGCACCCGGCGCTCGGTCGTAGATATTTCTGTCCGCGACCACGGACCCGGCATCCCGGCTGACTCGCTCCGGCTGGTCTTCGACCGATTCTACCGGGGGCCGGACACCGGGCCCACGCGCGGCTCGGGCATTGGGCTGTCCCTCGTGAGACATATCGCCCAGGCGCACGGCGGGCGCGCATGGGCCAGGAACGCCGCCGGCGGGGGCGCAGTCGTCGGCTTCTGGATTCCCGTGGCGCCGACCTAGAGGCATTCACAGCGCATCTTTGCCGCCCGGCCCGAGGACGGTTATCTTCGCCGCGATGGAAGATGGCGGACAGAGCATCTTGCTGGTCGAAGACGACCCCGCCCTCGCGCTCGGGCTTTCGGATAGCCTGCGCTTCGAGGGGTACCGAGTCATTCACACGTCCAAAGGCGAAAAGGCAATCGAGCTTGCGCGATCAGAGGCGGTCGACTGCATCATCTTGGACCTCATGCTCCCCGACATCAATGGGTACCAGGTCTGCGAGACGATCCGTGCAACCGACCCCATCCTCCCGATCCTGATGCTGACCGCGCGGGGCCAAGAATCCGACAAGATCCGAGGACTCGAGGCTGGCGCGGACGACTACATGACCAAGCCCTTCTCCATCGGAGAGCTGGTCGCGCGCCTGCGAGCGCTCTTTCGTCGCGCAGAGCGCTCCGTACGACCGTCCTCCGCCGAGATCCGGATCGGAGACATCAACATCGAAACCGGTGCGCAAACGCTCAACCGTGGATCTGAGACCGAGCACCTCTCGTTCTACGAAGTCGAGCTCTTGAAGTTCCTCTGGGAGCGCGAGGGGGAGCCCGTCTCTCGGGACGAGATCCTGGAGAAAATCTGGGGCCTCGAAGCCGGACCGAACAATAGGACGGTCGACAATTTCATCGTCAAGCTTCGGCGCAAGATCGAGCCCAAGCCCGACCGCCCAGTGCACATCCTGACCGTGTACGGTGTGGGCTACAAGCTGGTCTGTTAGTCGAATGGGAACCGGAGTCACTACTTTTCTCTGGTACGGCCTCTGCGGTGGTGTCGTCGCCCTCACCGTCGTC
>JAHEEE010000021.1:0-24746 GCA_024640845.1 Myxococcales bacterium
AAGACCGCAACCACCGCGATTGGCGCGCCGTCCGAGGGCGGCTTGCGCGGCCTGACCTACCCAGTCCTACGAGGCCGCATCTGCAAGTCGCCCGTCCCGTGAAACCCCGTGTCGTGTTTTTCCGAGACCCGTGTGCACCTCGACGCCCTCGTGAGGCGTTTGCCATTCTTCCGCTAGTGCCGGTCGTCGCGCGATGTTGCGAGCTCGACGCGGTTTCGTCCGGCGTCCTTTGCCCGGAAGAGGGCACGATCTGCGGTGGTCATCAAGCGTGACTTGAGGTCGCTCGGTGGCTGTCCGTTGACGTGACGCAAGCCTCGCAGCGTCGCCACGCCAATCGATACGGTGATCTTCGGCAGCTCGCCCCCCGAGCGCATCGGACCGGCGGTGCTCGCCGCAACATGGCTCCTCAGGTGGTCGGCAAGCGCGCGGGCACTCTCCTTGGAGGCGTTCTTCTGAACGACGACGAACTCGTCCCCGCCGAACCGGAACACGTCGCCAACTCCGGCGGCAGCTTCATCGAGTGCCTTGCCTGTGCGCTTCAGCGCCTCGCTGCCGGCCGCGTGACCGAGCTTGCTGTTGACTCGCTTGAGGTAATCGACATCGACGAACATCAGTGCCATGTCGCGCTCGCTGCGCCGTGCCGCGTTCACCGCTCTAGTCAAATCGTTGTTGAGCTCGCGTACGTTGCGTAGCCCAGTGAGTGGGTCGTGCGCCGCGAGACCTTCCTGACGGCGAAGCGAAGATGTCTGAACGAGCGACGTCGCGATGTAGCGCGCGATGCCCGTGAGAACGCGCTCGTCATGTTCTGAGAAACGGTCCGGTGAGCTCGGGTTCGCGAGCTGAAGAAGTCCAAGCGACTTCTTCCCATCGTGTAGCGGAGCCAGCAAGACTTGGCGCGCCGGGGATGCGCACTGCGCCGCACGTCTACCAAGGGCGCGTTTCACCACCTCTCGGTTCGGCGCAGCGCCGCGCTGCAGCAGCAGCGTTGCCTCAGGGCCGAACGCCGCCACGCAGGACAGCAAGTCGGCGCTGTGTCCGAGGAAGACCGCCCCTTCCGTTGCGCGGACCGCCAACGCCGCGGCGTGGAGCCCCTCATCGAGCACACGCATGAGAGGCCGCGCTCGGGAGCTAGATATCCCGAGAACGGATTCTTCGAGCTTTGCCCCCCTCAAGGTGTGAATCCGCACCCCCAAATCGTAGGCAACACGGACACGACACGCCAACTTGGTAACTTCTTCTGATGGCGGTGCGCTCCGGTTACACTAAGATCAGCGCTTGGGGGCTCTTTTGCCGAACAAGGACGACCTTCTCCGACATTACCGCCTGATGATGGTGATCCGCCGCTTCGAGGAAGAGGCTGCACGGAACTATGCCAAGGGAAAGATTGGGGGCTTTCTTCACCTGTACATCGGCCAAGAGGCCATCGCGGTGGCGGCCGCGGAGGTCCTCGAGGAAGGCGACTACATCTTTCAGACCTACCGGGACCACGGTATTGCGCTCGCGCGTGGGATGTCCCCGAACGCGGCGATGGCAGAGCTGTTCGGCAAAGACACCGGCTGCTCGCGCGGCCTTGGTGGCTCGATGCACTTCTTCGACGTCGAGCGAGGTTTCCTCGGAGGCTGGGCCATCGTCGGAGGCCATCTAGCGCTCGCGGCCGGCACCGCCTTCAAGGCCAAGTACTCGGGCGAGGACCGCGTCACGATGTGCTTTTTCGGAGAGGGCTCTACCAACATCGGTGGGTTCCACGAAGCGATGAGTCTCGCGGGTCTCTGGAAGCTCCCCGTGGTGTTCGTTTGCGAGAACAATCAGTACGCCATGGGCACCCCACTCGAGCGAACCAGCCCACTCAAGGACCTCTCGATCAAAGCGCAAGGCTACGGGATGCTCGGCGATCGGTTGGAAGGACACGACGTGGAAGTCGTTCGAGAGCGACTTGGGGCGGCCGTTGGGCGAGCTCGCGCCGGCGAAGGTCCGACCTTCGTCGAGATCCTAACCTACCGTTTCCGGGGACACTCGATGAGCGATCCCGCGAAATACCGCACTCGCACCGAGTTGGAGCAGCGGAAGCAACAGGATCCAATCGCGGTGGTTCGAGGGAGGCTGGTCGACCTCGGCGTCGAGGAGAACGCGCTCGATGACATCGACCTCGAGGTCGACGAAGAGATCGACGCCGCGGTTCGTTTTGCCGATGAGTCGGCGCCTGCCCAAGAGGATGTGATGATGAGCACCGTGCTCGTCGCGGAGGACGGCTCGTGAGAGAGATTCGTTACCGCGATGCGCTGCGCGAAGCGATGCTCGAGGAGATGGAGCGCGACGAGAGCGTCTTCCTCATGGGAGAGGAAGTCGGACACTACCAGGGCGCGTACAAAGTCTCCGAGGGGCTTCTCGACAAGTTTGGTGAGCGACGGGTCATCGATACACCCATCGCGGAGGGGGGATTTGCGGGCGTTGGCATCGGCGCAGCCATGGTTGGGCTCCGCCCGATCATCGAGTTCATGACATGGAACTTCTCTTTCGTCGCGTTCGACCAGATCATCAGCAATGCCGCGAAAATACACCCGATGAGCGCCGGCGCGGTTCGAGTTCCGATCGTGTTCCGAGGTCCGAACGGCGCGGCGAAACAAGTGGCCGCGCAGCACAGTCATAGCTGCGCGCCCTTCTACACGAACATTCCTGGCCTCTACGTCATTCAACCGAGCACGCCCCGCGACGCGAAGGGGCTTCTGAAGAGCGCGATTCGAAGCGACAACCCGGTCGTGTTTCTGGAGGGCGAGACACTCTACGGCGTCAAAGGCGAGGTCCCCGATGAAGGCGTCGAGGAGCTCGTGCCCATTGGCGAGAGCCGTCTCGCGCGCGCTGGCGGCCACTGTACGATCGTCTCCTGGGGTCGCCCATACTACACGGTGATGGCGGCGGCGGAGAAACTGTCGGCCGAGGGCATCGAGTGCGAGGTGATCGACCCGCGCACGCTCCGCCCGCTGGACACGTCGTTGATGGTGGAAAGCGTCAAAAAGACGAATCGCTGCGTCGTCGTTCACGAGCACTGGCCGTACGGCGGACCTGGTGCCGAGATCGTCGACCGCCTTCAACGGGAGGCTTTCGACTATCTCGATGCGCCGCTCGAGCGTGTGAGCAGCCTCGATGTTCCCATGCCCTATGCACTGAATTTGGAAGACACCGTACTGCCGACCGAAGACCGAGTGATCGACGCGGTGAAGCGTGTCAGCTACGTGAAATAAGCAATGGCGAAGATCATCGGACTACCCAAGCTTTCGCCCACGATGGAAGAGGGCACCCTCGTCGCCTGGACCAAGAAGGAGGGCGATGAAGTCGAAGTGGACGATCTCCTGGCCGAGGTCGAGACCGACAAGGCCACGATGGAGTTTCGCTCCTTCGACCGAGGCGTCTTGCTGAAGATCCTCGTTCCCCAGGGCGAGACCCTCGAGCCCGATGTGCCCGTCGCAATCATCGGGAAGGCAGGCGAGGACATTTCGGACCTGCTCGAGCAGGTTGCGTCCAAGTCGGCGTCCAAGTCGGCGTCCGTGCCAGAGTCAGCGTCAGAGTCCGCGCCAGCGCCAGAGTCAGCGTCCGCGCCAGAGTCAGCGTCCGCGCCAGAGTCAGCGTCAGAGTCCGCGCCAGCGCCAGAGTCAGCGCCGGCCTCCGGAAGGGTCTTGTCCTCGCCTCTGGTTCGCAAGCTAGCGCGCGAACGGAGCATTGATCTGCGCACCGTAGAAGGGTCCGGCCCTCAAGGCCGGATCGTCAAGCGGGACATCGAGTCCTACGCGGGCCCGTCAGCCGCCGCAGCAGGTGCGGAAGGGGAGCGTCTCCCCCCGAGAGTCGTCAAGGCCAGCAGCATGCGACGCACGATCGCACGGCGTCTCACTGAGTCCAAGCAGACCGTGCCTCACTACTATCTGACGATCGATGTCGATATCGCGCCGCTCTCCGATGCGCGCAGCGCGATGAACGCGCAGCTCGAAGCCTCAGGTGAGAAGGTTTCGCTCAACGACTTGATCATCAAGGTGGCCGCGGCGACGCTCCGACGCGTTCCCGAGGTCAACGCATCGTGGATGGAAAAAGAGATCCACTACCACCAGGTGGTCGACATCTCGGTTGCCGTCGCCGTAGACGATGGGCTCATGACGCCGGTCATCCGCGATGCGGACCGCAAGGGCGTCGCCGAGATCGCGCGAGAGGTTCGAGACCTGGCCGAAAAGGCCAGAAATAGAAAGCTCCAACCCGAAGAAATGAGCAACGGGACTTTCTCGATCAGCAACCTCGGCATGTTTGGCATCGAGGAGTTCTCTGCCGTCATCAACCCGCCCGAGGCCGCCATCCTCGCGGTCGGGACGATCCGTAACGAGCCAATCGTCGAGGGTGACGCGATCGTTCCAGGTCGCCGCATGCGCTTCACGATGAGCTGCGACCACCGCGTCATCGATGGAGCGACCGGCGCCAAGTTCATGGCGGCGTTCAAAAGCACGATCGAGTCCCCCCTCACCATGCTCCTTTAGGGGACAGGTTCTACCCCCCTAAGCCTCCGGAATAAAAGGCATTCTCCCACAAAGATCGCAGCGCGTTCCCTCTGCGGAGCGGAGTGATTTCAGCTAGTTGGAGGGCGGAAGAGTGAGCCTTCTCGGAGGAACGCGGAGAACTCGTTCATCGGGACTTCTAGGGTGGTTTCGGTTCCACCTTCGAAGACCTTGAGTGCCCGCTTCGAATGCCGTTGCGCCGTGCTTCATCAAGTAGGGGATCAGCTCGTAGTGGATTTCGACGAAGTCCCGGTAGATCGTCGCAGTCTCTTCGTCGAACTTCCACGGGCGATGTTCGCCGCCGCCTCCGTTCTCCATGATCGGACTGAATGCGCCTAGCTGCGCCCAGCGAATGAACGCATCCTTCGGGCGACCGAGCTCCGGCCACGTTTGCTTGTCGGTGCGGAAGCCGCCGATGTCGGAGCCGTGCGCGACGTAACCTCGGCCACTACTCCAGTACACGTTATTCAACGCATCGATGATGCCGTTGAAGTCGCTGTCCTGATCGCCGACCCAGCCGGCCCAGTTGATCTCGATGGGCGCATACACCCAGATGTCCGCGCTGGTGTCGGTGCCCTGGTTGTCGATCGGGCGCGCAGTGATGATGCGGGCGTCACCGAGTTTCTCCCGCAAATAGTCGAACGAATCGCGGTAGTATGCGAACCCATATTCGTTGCGATCGATCTCGCGGCGGAGCGCGGGCGAGTAAGGCACCTGCAGGATCTGCGGGTCGATGCCATCACACTTCCAACCATCGATGCCGCGAGCGATCGCCTTGTCCGTCTGTTCGTGCCATCACTCCACCGCATCGGGACTGGCGTCCGGGCCACCATCGGGCGCGCCGCTCGTCGTGCTAGTGCAGGCAGGGAGGAGCAGTAGGGCGACTACGAGGGGGAAGCATGGCGCGACGAGTACCGCGCCCCGCTAGGATCAGCAAGCCCCGTGGAACCGCTTCGCGTCTGCAGGAAAGATCTTCCCAGGGTTTAGGATGTGCTTGGGGTCGAAGACGTCCTTGATCTTCTCCTGGAGCGCAATCAGCGCCGGGGACTGCTCCATCGGAAGATACGGGGCCTTGAGGATCCCGATGCCATGCTCACCGCTCAGGGTCCCGCGCAGCTCGATGACGCGCCTGAACAACGCCTCGATCGCGAGGTCGACGCGGGCCTTCTCGTCGGGATCATTCCACAGGAAGTTCACATGGAGGTTGCCGTCGCCTGCGTGGCCGTAGGTCGGGATCAGCAGCGAGTGCCGGTCTCCGAGCTCTGCGCAATATCCTAGGAGGTCCGCCATCTTCGTACGCGGAACGACCACATCTTCCGACAGCTTGTTCGCCGCCTGCCGCTTCAAGCTGTAACTCAGCTCGCGGCGCGATGCCCACAGACGTTCGCGCTCGCCACTATGTTGCGCGACGAGCACCTCGAGAGCGTCGAGGTCGAACAGAATGTTGCCCATACGCTCGAGCTCGCCTTCGAGCCTTGCCTCCTCGCCGTCGAGCTCGATCAACAAAATCGCTTTGGTCTCGTTCGGGATCGTGAGCCCCGCCTCCGGGCGTACGATGCGGATGGCCTCTTCGTCCAGCAGCTCGATGCAGGCCGGAAGCTGCCCTTGCGCCATCAGCGACGACACCACGGGCGCGACTTCATCCAAGCTCGAGAAGCACGCGAGCGCGGTTACGGTCGCCTCGGGCTTCGGGATCAGGCGCAGAGTCGCCTCGGTGACGATTCCAAGCGTTCCCTCGCTCCCGACCATCAACGAAGTGAGATCGTAGCCCGTCACGCCCTTTTTCGTTTCGCGGCCGAGCTTGAGGATCGTGCCGTCCGCCAAGACGACATCCATCCCCATGACGTATTCACGGGTCACGCCGTACTTGAAGGCACGCGGCCCTCCGGCGTTCGCTGCCAAGTTGCCCCCGATCGCGCAGGAGTCGAGCGAGTTCGGGTCGGGGGGATAGTAGAGGTTCTCTTCCTCGGTGACTCGCTTCAGCTCGCCGGTGATGACACCGGGCTGTACCCGCGTAGTGAGCTCGCCTTTGTCGATGCCCTCCACGGCGTTCATCTTCTCGAACGCGAGGACGATGCCCCCAGGTACGGGAACCGCGCCGCCGACGCGTCCGGTGCCACCGCCGCGTGGAGTGACCGGTACCTCATGCGCGTACGCCGCCTTCATGACGGCAGACACGTCCGCGGTGCTCGTCGCGCGCACGACCGCCTCCGGCATGCACGGCAAGGCCTCGCTGTCGTCGTGCGAGTAGCTCTCCAGCAGGCTTGGGTCTCGAATCACCGAGCCGCTTCCGCACGCGCGTTCGATCGCGATCAAGGCGCTATCGAGAGAAGACATGCCCCAGCCTTGGGGCGGCAGTCCCGTACGGTCAAGGTCCCCCGGTGGCGCGGGGGTGCGGTGAAGGGCCGAAGGCGCTATCATCCCGCATTCTCTCGGCGCGGTCCCCCCGCGACGAGCTCTCGCCCATGCGCTTCTTTGCTTACCTCCTCTTGGCCGCGACGGCCGCGACCGGGTGCGCTGAAACCGCCGCCCCCACGATTCCACCCGGTGCGGATCGCGACGCCTCCATCGATCCGGACGGCGGCGACGACCTGGACGCTTCGGTAGGCGCTGGTGGGACGGACGGTGGGGCTTCGGACGGTGGTTCGGGCGGCGCCATCCCCGACGGTGGCGGTTCTTGGTGCGAAACTTCCGTGCTTTGCCCCTCCTGCCCCGACCCGGAGGGTCTCTGCGACGAAGAAAACCCCTGTCCGCCCGGCGAGGCATGTCTCTTGACGGGGTGCGAGGATTTCTCGCGTTGCTTCGTCATCGGCGGCGGCGCCTGCGAAACCGACGACGACTGCGCGAATCCCGCCTACGAGTGCAATCTCAGCGTGAGCCGGTGCCTTCGCAAAGAGCCCGGATGCGATGATTCCAATGACTGCGTCGCCGGCTTTGCCTGCGAAGACGAGGTCTGCATCGATCGACGCGTGCCGTGCGTGACGGGGGCCGACTGCCCTCACGGCTACACGTGTTTCTTCGCGAGCGCAGACCAACGGTTTTGCCGGCGCATCACGCGCCCGTGCGCAGACGATCTCGATTGCCTCGCCCTCGGCGTGTTGTGCGGCGATGCCGACGGAGACGGGTCGAGCGAGTGCATGCCGTCGCTCACACCGAACGAGCCCGACGCCGTTCCCTGCGACGATCTCCAGTGCCCCGAAGCATTGGCGCCGGTATGCGAAACCGCCCCGGACGGAACGCTTGCGACATGCGGACGTTTCGGCCTCTGCAGCGCAGCCGTTCAGTGTGCGCCTGGATTCGAGTGCCGTGACCTCTGGGGTGACGGCCGAAAGGAGTGCGTCTCCGGCCCAGGTTCCTGTGTAGATTCGCGTGCATGTGGGCCGCGCGCCGTTTGCGGTTCGCCGCGACCGGGCGGCCCGCCCGCCTGTATCGGAGGGCCGCCGATCTAACCCTTACGGAACCGCCCGAGATGCGGTACTGTGGTTTCCCCTTAATGTGAGCAATTTCACAATGATTTCGGTAGGACAGAACGCCCGTCAAGGGTTCCTCATCGCGCTGCTTGCAGCGGCGGCCGGCTGCGGTGTAGGCCCCGACGCGGACCAAAACGAAAACGCGATCATCGATCCGCCGGCGCAATGCGCCCCGGACCGCCCCGACTGCTCGTCTAGCTTGGATTATCCGGTCGCTTCGGATCTCACTGTAGACAACTCCGCGGGCATTCGCTTTTCCGGCGAGAGCGGCGGGCTGGTGATCGATCGCGTGAGCGAGCTCCCTGACATCGACGGCGACGGCGTGCCCGACGACGCGGACGACTGCCCCAGCACGCCCGACTGGATCAGCTGCGACGACGACCCGAGCAACGACGGGGTGTACGCCACGGTCTTTCACGGCCCGTCGGGCTCGAACGAGGTCGTGCGCAGCGTCACGGTCACCACGACTTCCGACATCCCCAAGGTCGATGTCTATTTCCTCATCGACGCGACGCCCACGTTGAGCGAAGAGATCGCCGCCCTCCAAGGGGAGATCCTCAGCATCATCGACGATGTGCGGTCCGAGTTCGGCGACGCGCGTTTCGGCCTCGGGCTTTACCGCCAGTATCCGCTGTCGCCCCTCGCGCCCCCTTACAGCCAGTCTCCTTATCACCACATTGTCGACCTCACGGATGATGACGCGCTGATCGACGCCGCGTTCAGCACGCTCAACACCGTCGCAAACAGCGCCACCGGGACGGCGGCCACCCAGGCGCTCTTTTCGGTCGCCTCAGGGTCGGGCCTCGGCGATATGGTGGCCAACCGTGGGGAGTGTCCCAATGCCGAGGACATCGGCTATCCGTGTTTCCGACCCGAGGCGCTCCACGTGGTGATGAACGTCACCGACGACCTCGTTTACAACGGGCCGCAGGTGGGTGGCCTTCAGTACGGGGACCCGCCGTTCAACGGACTCGTCGGCGCTGCCGTCATGGATCTACCCCCTGTGGCGATGTTCCCCCAGCTCTTGAATGCGGACACGGCCGCACTGGCGCTCGATCTCGGAGATCTCTCGGGGCGCTCGCTGACGCTTCTAGGCATGAGCACGCTCCTGACGAATCAGGTGAACACGGCTCAGGCGCCCGGCTGCGCGTCACCTCCCCCCATGCCCGGCGATCCGCCCGGCGCCGACATGGATGACAAGGACGTAGTGCTCACGTTCCGTTTCGATGCACCCATCGGGAACGTGACCGCCTCCGCCGACAACACGCATTGGCCTGGCGCTAACGTGGCGCTTTTCGACAGCGCATTGCTCGCCCCCACCACGGCGCTCGCGTGCGATGGCGGAGTGGTCGGCAACGGGAGCTGGGGCGCCGTCACTTGGACCCCAACCACCTCGCAACAGTATTATCTGGTCGCCGATGGGATCATACCCGCAGCGGATCCAGGGTCCACGCCCGAGGGCGCCTTCAGCATCTCCATCCTGCACGATGGCGACCCCGCGAACCCAACGTGGCTGACGACGGACGCGCCGGTAGCGTGGACCGAAGTCGAGACCGCCTTGCTCGCCAGCGACATCCGAGTGGCAAGCGTCGTGACGCTTCGTGATGCCATGTCGATGTCCAGCGATGGAAGCATCGACGCCCGTTTGATCGCGCTCGTCACCAACGCGCTGACGAAGAACGGTGACCAGTGGGTGACCGAGCTCGGGTCGGCAAGCGGTGCTGGGCTCGGCACCGCGGTCAGCGACACCATCGCGCTCGCCCGGACCGAGTCGGTTTATGACATCTCTTTGACCGCAGTGGATAACGACAGCACGCTGATGGACGAGCGGGATTTCATCCTGAGCATTCGCTGGGAGGACTGCGCCAATGAGACCCCGCTCCAATGCGACCGGGGCTCCGGCCAGCAGTGCCGAGGCTGCGACGTCGGAGCCGTCATCGACTTCGAAGTGCTCTTCATGAACTCTTCCGTCGCGCCGACCACAGAATCCCAAGTTTTCGACTTCGAGCTCCTCGTCCGCGCCGATGACGACGTCGAGGTCGAGCGCATTCCCGTGCGTGTCCTGGTTCCGGACGCGCTTGCCCACGAGTTTGACGCTGCGCCGGAGGCTGCCTTCTATCGGAACGCCTACGACACCACGACTCGTTGCAACAGCCCTTCGGATCGACCGAAGTGGGGGGATCTCCGATGGGATGGCATTACGCCGGACGGCACGTCGATCGAGTTCCAGATCCGCACGGCGCCAACGCTCGCGGATCTTCCGACCGCGGTCCCCGCGATCGTCGAGATCCCAACTGATACTAGCAGCGACACGTTCAACATCACCGAAGAGCTAGTCGCCGACGGGCAGCTGTACGGTTTTCCCTACCTCCAGATCACGGCCATTCTGAACCCTTCGAGCAGCCCGCCGGCCACACCCAGCCTTGAGGGCTGGTCCTTCGAGTTCGTTTGCGAAGCTGCGGAATGATCTGAGCCCTGCTAGCATCGGTCGCGAGTGGCCGATGCAGGGCGAAAGCTGAGCCTCGCGGCGTGGGCTTGGGTGCTGTTCGCCGGTTTGGCGACCTTCGAGCTGGTGGCGCACCCGGTCATCCTGGAAGCGATTCCAGACGACGCATCATGGGAGGAAGCGTCGGCCTTCGTTCGCGCCCAGTTCGAGCCAGGCGATCGGATCGTCGCCGCGCCCCCCTGGATCGACCCGATTGTCCGCAAAGAGCTGGGCGATCTCACCCCCTTGCGGATCGCCGCGCTCGCCGATGGCGCAGGAGTCGGTCGCGTCTGGGAGCTCGGCATCCGCGGCGCCACCACGCGCGCCGATATCCCGGCACAGGAGCGAGATTTCGACGGCATACGGGTTCGTATCTGGCCTGTCGAATCACCGCTGCTCGTGTATGACTTCGTCGCAAACATCGAAGATGCGCGGGTCGAGCTAGAAACAGAAGAAGGCCCGCGGACCTGCCCTTGGACACGTGGGCGCCCGGCGCCCGGTGGTCTCGAGCGCGGACCGATGAGGCCCGAGGAACGCTTCGTGTGCGACGCCAAGCGGCCCTGGTTGTGGGTGGGTCCTACCGTGCTCGCAGATCTCGAGCTCCAGCCGCGGCGCTGCATCTGGCAGCATCCCGCGGGCCCCACTGCCGTGCGTACGATCTTCAGCGATGTGCCACTCGGGACCCGGCTGATCGTGCGCGGAGGCGTCGACTACCAGGTCGCTCGCCAGCGCGCGCACGCCCCCGTGACGCTCCGCGTGTGGATCGACGATGCGATCGCGGCCGAGTGGGATCATCACGATGGAGATGGTTGGTCCGGCTTCGAGATCGACACGTCGGCACGTGATGGGTCGCTTGCCACGGTCCGCTTCGAAACCACCGCGCCCGATCCCTTCGCGCGCCTTTTCTGCTTTGCGGCGTCTTCTCAGAGGGAGCTCCGAGGTGACTGACGCGCGAACGCTCACCCGATGGGACCATGCTATCGGTGCAGCGCTGTGCCTCGGCTACGTGGCCGTGCTGCTCTACACCGCGCCGGACTTGGCCATGTCCCGCGACGAAAGCTTCTACGCCCATGCGGCCAAGAACATAGCCGGCTGGCTTCAAGAGGCTCTCACCGATCCCGCCTTGGCGCTGCGACAAGACCATGTCGACCAAGCATGGCGGTACAACTGGGAACACCCCGCGTTGATGAAGCTGACGTTCGCATGGAGTTGGCTCGCGCAGGAGCGCTTCGGCCTTTTCCCAATCGATTCCCTCGCGTTCCGTTTGCCCGGGATGCTCAGCGCGGGGCTCTTGCTGTGGCTGATCTACGGGTGGGGTGCGTCGGTGATGGCGCGTAGCGGCGCTATGTTTTCGGCGCTCGCGTTCGCGACGATGCCGCGTGTCTTCTATCACAGTCACCTCGACTGCTTCGATGTCCCGATCGCGTTCTTCTCCACGCTGACGGCGTACGCCTATTGGCGTGCCCTCCGCGATCGACGGTGGGTTCTCGTCCTCGGTCTCGTGTTCGGGCTCGCGCTCAGCACGAAGCACAACAGCTGGATGCTCCCCGGAATCTTCCTGATTCACTTCGCCTGGCTGCGTGTCGACGAGGCGCGTGCAGGCGTCGATCGCCGCACCCCGATGACGTGGCTGGCCTCGATGCTCGTCATCGGCCCACTGGTCTTCATCGGCACGTGGCCTTGGTTGTGGCGCGACACATGGAACCGCATCGCTGCCTACGTCAGCTTCCACCTGAGGCACGTCCACTACACCTACGAGTTCCTAGGCGTCAGCTACTTCGAGCCTCCCTTGCCGATGTCGGTCCCGTTCGTCATGACCTTGTTTACCGTCTCTCTGGTCGTGCTCGGTCTTGCGCTCGCCGGCGTCCTCTCGTGCCGCGCCGAGCTCCGGGTGCCCTGGCGAGTCCGTCCTGGCGACTCGACCACGCGGCGCACTGACGTACTTTGGCTCGGCTGCCTCGTTGCGCCCTTGCTGGCCATCGCGCTCCCGAGCTCGCCGATCTTCGGTGGCACCAAGCACTGGATCACGGCCTACCCGTTCTTGGCCCTGTTCGCGGGCCGGGGGTTGCTCGCCGTCACCGAACGCGCCGAGCTCGGCCCATGGATGGGGCGCCGCGCGGCGGCCCCGGCATTCGCCGCCTTCTGTTTGCTGCCCGGCTTGGTTCAAACCGCCCACAGCCATCCCTTCGCTCTCTCCCACTACATGCCGATCGCCGGCGGAGTACCCGGTGCGGCCGATCTCGGCATGAACCGGCAGTTTTGGGGGTTCACCACCGGTAGCCTCACCGATTGGCTGGTCGAGCAGTTACCCAAC
Source organism: Myxococcales bacterium (assembly GCA_024640845.1). Taxonomy (GTDB): domain Bacteria; phylum Myxococcota_A; class Polyangia; order Polyangiales; family Houyiibacteriaceae; genus SG8-38. The sequence goes on from JAHEEE010000021.1 coordinate 12,802, forward strand.
GGCGGCTCGGTCTGGCTGTGCGATACCACGGCCGGCGCATGGGCCATGCTGCAGGCGGATGACGCCGTTCCGAGAAACATACGTGCGGCGCGATCGATGAGTGAGGCGGACTTTGCGCTCGTGCACCACGAGCAACATTTCGCCGAGGTCGACTATCAGGCATGGGTCGCGTACGGCACGACGCAGCCCGTTCACGTGCTCCTCTATGATGGCGTACCGATTATCTCGGTATACGAAAACCCGAATCGCTACGAACGCGGCTCGCCGGACTAGAGCGGGCGCTCGCTCCCCTTGGCGATGCCGTCTCGCGCCTTGTTCATCAATGCGATCAGGCTCTCGACGATCCCGATGATGACGTATGCGGCGAGCAACCAAACGAGCGCCATGGAGGGATGGACCTTCAGGGCGATCCAGACCGTGACGCCCAAGGCGCCGGAGATGAGCAGCACGGTTCGCCAGTTGAGGCGAAGATCTTTGAAGGAGCGGAACGGCATCGAGCTCACCATGAAGAGCGAGAGCATGATCACCAGCGCCGAGATGATGATCGGCGTGAAAGGGAGCTTCCCGGTGAGATGGTTGGCGACGACAATCGAGATCAGAATGCCAGCAGCTGCCGGGATGGGAAGTCCCTGCATGTACTTGCCGGGCGTATGAGGATCGCCGTCGTCGTCGGTGGAGGCGACGTTGAAGCGCGCCAAGCGAATCGCTCCCGCGGCGACGAATACGAACCCGATGAGCATTCCGACCGTGCCGAGCTCCGAGAGTGACCAGTGGTACACTAAGACCGCCGGCGCGACGCCGAACGAGATCACGTCGGCGAGCGAGTCTAGCTGCACGCCGATTTGGCTCTGGGTCTTCGTGAGCCTCGCGACTCGGCCGTCGATGCCGTCGAAGAAGAGCGCAAAGATGATCAGCAGTGCAGCACGATAGAAGTCGTCGCTCGTCTGTTGCTCGGACAGAATGAGGATGGCGTAGTAGCCACACAACACGCTCGAAAGCGTGAAGAGGTTCGGAAGGATGAAGAGGGTCTTCCGAAGATCGACTTTCACGTGAGACTCGACTTCTGCACCAGGGTCAAGAGGCTACGGGACCCCGTTTTCGCTGTCCACTCCTCTGGTAGTATCACGGGGTGCCTTTGCGAAAAAGGGCCGCGTGGAGGGCTCCGAGCCCAAGGTTTCGCAATCGCAGCTCGCCTGTCGCCGAATAGAGGTTCTGCAAAGTGGTCGCGGCTCTGTCCGGTCTACCGTCGAGAAGGTCGAACAGCGCAGCAGCTTCTTCCGCGCCTCTTCCGCCGGCTTCGCGGAACGCAAAGAGCGCTTCCTCTCGCCTGGCGAGCGGTTGACCCCATCCGTGAAGCGCCAGCCATCCCCAGTAGGCCTGCAGCTCGATGTCGGAGAAGCCGTCGACGAATGGTTGCCGCAGAATCGCGTTCCACCGTGCCTTGTAGAGCGCACGCAAGGTGAGCTCAGGTGCGATGACGACGCCGTTACGGACCAGTCCGTAGCGCGTCTCGATCTCCGGAAAGCCGCCCAGGATCGCGATCTCCTCGTCGCTCCTTTCCTTCGAAGAGCGCTGGTAAAATACGCGGACGAACTCCTCGACGGCGGCGGAGCGCATGGCGTCGAGCGCAGAGCGACCGCCATTTGCGAGCAGCGCCGCGGTTGCGTGATGGATTGCTGCTTGTCGGCGGTCATACTCTCCCGACGGGTAGGGTGGATTGGCTTCTGCCCGCCCGTGCTCGAGGAACAGAGACCGAACTGTCTCAGCTTCAGGGCTGGCGAGCGCATCGACTGCCAGTGAGCGATCGGAACGGATTGCGTCCGCGGCCGCCTGTCGGTCGAGCACTAGGCTCGGCATCTCCCATGGATCGACGGGCTGAGGAATCGCCAGCGTGGTCCCTGCCACCGCCGCCCCCGCAACCCAGCAAATCAGCTTCAAACCAGACTCGGTCACCGCTCATGACTCTAACATGGGTGGCGGACCTGCCCGCTTTTCCGCGCCCTGCTAGGCTTGGCCGACTCATGCAGGTCAGCGTTCACTACTACGCCGCCGCCAAAGAGCTCGCAGGTTGTGACAGCTCCACCTTCGAGTTCGCGACTGCAAGCGTGGCGCAGACGGAGCTTCGGCGAGCCGTCGCCGAGCGCTTTCCAAGGCTTGCCGCGTTTCTCGAACGCATGCGGTTGGCGGTCAATGGCGATTTCGTCGACATGACTCGGGAGCTACAGGATGGCGACCGGGTCGACGTGCTCCCACCGGTTGCCGGCGGCTCACCCGTGGTTCTGTGCCGAATCACGGATCGCGAGATCTCGCTCGATGAGACTCGAAAGGCGGTGGCTCACCCTGGCGCCGGGGGCGTCTGCATTTTTCATGGAGTGGTTCGCGATCACGCCGATGGACAAGCGGTGTCGCGCCTCGACTACGAAGCCCACGAGAGTTTGGCCGAAAAGGAGATGTGCCGGGTTCTAAGCGGCGTAGCTGCCGAGCATCCGGGCTCTCGCATCGCGGCCGTGCACCGCGTTGGGAGCCTTGTCGTAGGCGACGTTGCGGTCTGTGTCGCGGCGAGCGCCGCGCATCGGGACGAAGCATTCGCCGCATGTCGAAAAGCAATCGACCGAATCAAAGAGACCGTTCCACTCTGGAAGAAAGAGTGGGGAGCCGACGGCGACGCGCGTTGGGTCAACCTCGAAGACTAAGCGCCGGCCAGTCCCCGCATCGCGGCCAGCAATTCGTCGTCGAGGACGCCGACGCTCGTGAGGTGCGCAGCGCTCGGTTCGAAATGACGGCGCACGACCCGCTGGATGTCGTCGGGCGTGACCTCCGCCACCTGCGTGGCGATTATCTCGAGCTCTTCGGGCAGCCCGAACAAAGCGCTTCCCCCCACGAAATCGGCGGTGTCCTCTGGGTCGTCACGCACCGTGCGCAGGTCCCAAAGATAGCGGCGCTTGGCCTTCTCGACCTCGTCTTCGCTGGGCGCCGTCTGCCGCAGCGCTTCGACCAACTCGAGCACGGTCTCGACGAGGTGGGGCGCCTTCGTGTGCTCGACGGAAGCGCCAAAGTCGAAGACCCCGCAATCTTCGAGCGAATCGTTGCCGGCAAATGCTTCGTACGCGAGTCCTCGCTCTTCGCAGATCGTCCGATGAACGCGAGTGCTCAACCCATCGTCGAGGATACGCGCGAGCAAGAGCAGCGTCGGCGCCTCCGGGTCCGCTACACCTGGGGTGTGAAACGAAACGCGGACTTCAGTTTGGCTCCCCGCGTCGTGCACGTACGCGAATCTATCCCGCGCGACAGCACGAACGATCGTTGGCTCGATCGGCGCCCCGGTCGGCATTCCGTCGAAGCCGGTTTCGATGGCATGCTTGATCTCGTCCACCTCGAACGCGCCTGCAACACAAAGCACGGAGTTGCGCGCCGTATAGTGCGCCAGGTGGTGACTTCGTAAGTCGTGGCTATCGAAGCGGTCCAGGTTGGAGAGCGGCCCTGGGATCGAGAATCCCAAGGGGTGGTTTGGGTAGAGCAGGCGCCGCGAGACATTGTCGACGTCGATTTGCTCGCCCGCCTCATTCAGGTCTTCGAGAATCTCCTCTCGAATGATCTGCTTTTCCGTGCTCAGCTCGCTGAGCAGCGGCTGTCGGAGGACTTCTGCCAACAGCGTCGTCCCCTCTGCGATCGTTTCAGGCGGCAGCGTCAGGTCGTAACTCGTGAAATCGACGTGGGTGGACGCATCGAGCGTCCCCCCTAGCCGTTCGATGGCCAGGTTGAGATCGTGCGCCGCGGGGTGCGCTTCCGTTCCTCGATAGAGCATGTGCTCGAGGAAGTGGCTCAGTCCGTTGGTCTCTCGGCTTTCGTAGCGCGAACCAACCCGAACGAAGAAAGATGCTGTCGCGGACTGCAAGTGGTGCAGTGGAATCAGGCGCACGCGAAGGCCGTTGCCGAGCGTGAACGACTCGGACGGCAACGGGGGCAGGCTCACTCCCTTAACTGCGGCCATCCTGTGTAGGAAGCGGATTGACGCGAAGCGCCTTGTCTTCAGTCGCCCGCTTTCGGAGATACTGAATGTAGAGGTCCACCGCCTCCTTTTGCTTCAGCGTTTCGAGCACTTCACGCGTCGTATCCTTGACCGAGTCGGTGAATGCAGCCTCGTCGGGTCGGGTGCGGTCGACGAGTCTGAAGATCAGCCATTCCCGGCCGATCTTCACCGGCGCGTCGCTGAAGCTTTCGCCCTCTCCGAGCGCGAAGACGGCGTCGACAAGCGCTGCGGTCGAGAGACCCGGCACCGGTGTATCCGCGCGGCCGAAGTCGGCCGTCTCTTCGAGACTCGGCGCCAACGCCGATGTTTCTCCTTCGGCGGTCGAAGAGAGCTTGTCTTCGAGGGCTTCATCCCCCGACGTTTTCCAGTTCCTCAGCGCATCGGCGGCCGCGGCCCGAGCGCGTGCTTCCAGCCAGTCGGTCCGATACAGCGTCTCGGCGAGCTCGCGCTTGGCCTCGTCGACAGGAACATCCCCTTCGCGAATTGCGACTACCTGGATCACGTGGAAGCCGTACTGGGTCTCGACGACCTCGGAGACCTCGTCGACTTTCAAAGCGAAGAGCGCCTCGTCGAAGGGTTCCGGCATGACCCCCTTTTTGAGGAATCCGATGTCTCCACCGTTCTTTGCCGTGATCTGGTCCTCGCTCTCCTTGCGGGCGAGCGCCGCGAAATCGCCCCCAGCGGCAGCGCGTTTCTGTAAGGCTTCGGCCTTCTTCCTCGCGGCAGCCTTCTGTTCCTCGCTGGCATAACTCCCGGCCTTCACGAGGATTTGGCGGGCCCGCACCTGCTTGTCCAGATTGGTGTAGCGATGCTTGTTGGCCTCGTATTCGGCGGTCAACCGTCCATCGTTTTCGGCGATCCAAGCATCGAGCGCTGCGCCCGACGTCTGGGGCATGTCTTGGGCGTAGTACGCGGGCGAAAAGCGAACGAATTTGATTTTCGCAGTGTCGTTCTCTCGGACGTAGTCGTCCCAGATCTCGGCATCGCTCACGTTGACCGACGACGCCACCAGCTTGCGCATCTCGGCTGCGAGGTGCTCGTCCACCTGGGCCTCGGCGAATTCGCCGACGCTGCGCCGGAGACCGTTCTGAATGTACCGTTCCGCCAGCTCCTTGTTGAAGGCGCCGTCTTTGTCCGAGAATGAAACCGGGATCTCGCCTTGTGGCAGCATTGGTGGTGCGCCGACGCCGAGCGACAACAGGATGACCCCGTCGTTGACGAAGCGCGCCATCACCTCCTCCGTCGTCACCTCGAAGCCGACCTTGCGGGCCTCTCGGGCGAGCAGTGTCCGGTCGATGAGGCCGTCCAGGACGAGCTCCGGAAGCCGCATCGAGCGTTGCGTCTCCTCGGGGAGCCTGCCGAAGTTGGCAATCGCGTACGACGCCTCGAAATCGCCCTTGCTCAGCGTTTTGTCGTAAACGCGCGCGAGGTAGGAGCCGCCGCCAGCTGCGCAGCCTTCTGCTTGTCCGCCCCCGAATTGAAGAGCGAACACTGCCGACAGCAGCACCACGAGAAGAACGAGAAAGAACCCTTTGAGCTTATCAACCATCACCAATTGCCGTTTAAGGAGGCCGAACCATAGAGGAGAGGTCGGCTGACGGCAAACTCCGGTTTTAGGGGTGAGCCTCAGCCCGGGAGTTGGCGTAAGAGACGAGGGATTCTACACTCCGACCACGGGCGCTCCGAGCGCCCCAGAGTCGAGCAAGTGAGGGGACTGTGAGCGGGGCTTCGAGCCTACCACCGCTAAAGAAGAAGGATGGGAAGTTCGGGCTGGTCGCCCTGCTTCTGCTGCTTGCCGCTGGTGGCTTGTGGCTCTTCTTGCGAGGCGATGAGGCCGAGCCGGCCCCCGAGGCCGAGGCCCCTCCTTCCGAAGTTCCCGCCCGCGAGCAGTTCGTCTCCGAAATCGAAATCCCCGAGGAAGAGGATGTCGACGCATCCGAGCCGGCTGGCAGGCCGGCCAACGCCCCCGACGCTCCCGCGACCGGCGGCGGCCCCGAAGACTTGGAGTGCAACGGGAGGATCGATACCGCTCAAGTGCGTTCGTTCATCAAGGGACCTGCAAGCAAGCAGGTTCAGAACTGTTACGAGCGTGGTCTCAAAGGCAACAACCTCCTTCAGGGCTCGATGGAGGTCGAGCTCACGATCGGCGCCAGCGGCAGCGTGCGTGCGGTATCGGTAGGCGGCACGCTCCAAGACCGGCAGGTTCACTCTTGTGTGAAGCGTGTCGCCAGGACATGGAAGCTACCGAAGCCGACCGGCGGCTGTGTGCGGATCAACGTGCCGTTCCAAATGACGCCGAAGCTCTAGGGGGCGTCAGGCATTCACAAAACGCAGCGCGTCCGCAACATCGTCCGGACTTCCAATGAAGACCGGAGTGCGCTGGTGGAGCTCCGTCGGCTGAATGTCGAGGATACGGTTCTTCCCGTCGGAAGCTGCGCCGCCGGCGGCTTCGACCAGGAACGCCATCGGCGACGCTTCGTACAACAGACGCAGCTTGCCCTTCTTGTTCTTCACGTCCCGTGGGTACACGAAGATGCCCCCGCGGAGCAGTGTTCGGTGAATGTCGGCAACCATCGCGCCGATGTAGCGGAGGCGGTATGCCTTCTTGTTCTCGTCCGGTGTTTTGATCCAGTCGACCCACTTCTGCGTGCCCTCGGACCAGTTGTGGTAGTTGCCCTCGTTGATCGAGTAGATGCCGCCGCGTTGCGGGATGCGAATGTCGGGATGCGAGAGGAAGAACTCGCCGACGCCCGGGTCATAGGTGAAGCCGTCGACTTGATCGCCTGTCGAGTACACCAACATGTTCGACGAGCCGTAGATTACGTAGCCCGCTGCGACGATCTCGCTTCCCTTTTGCAGCAGGTCTTTCATCGAGCCTTGGCCCGGAGGCGTGACGCGCCGGTGAATCGAAAAGATCGTCCCGATGGAGGCGTTGATGTCGATGTTGCCCGAGCCGTCGAGTGGGTCGAACTGCAGAACGTACTTGCCCTGCGGGTACTGGCTGGGGATCGTGATCGGGTTTTCGACCTCTTCGCTTCCCATCACACATACGTGCCCGCCGGCTTCTACCGTCTGTACGATCACGGTGTTGGCGAATTCGTCGAGCTTCTGAACCTGCTCGCCCTGGACATTGGTCGTGCCGGTTCGACCGAGAATATCCGATAGACCTGCTTTGCTGACGCGGCTGCCAATGATTTTCGCTGCCAGCATGATCTGCTGAAAAAGCCCCGTGAAATCGCCCGTCGCCTCCGGCATCCGGCGCTGGCGATCGAGCAGATGGCGTTCTAGAGTCATTCCGAGAGGGGTGTCTTCTACGGGGCCGATCGAGACTGTGCGGGTCATCGCCCGGGGCATACCAGCTGCCCTCATGCCGCGCTAGGACTCCCCAAATGGGGATATCAATGCGACGCTGTGATATTGTAAACTTACCGTGGTGGGGCAAGAGTGACGAACTTCCGCAACTGGCTCGAGAAGGCCCAGGAGATCCGCTCGGGGATTCCAAGGATCCGAGGAGTGAAGGGTCTGCCCGGCGTGCTCTCGAGGGGCGAGCTCAGCGTCGTGTACCAACCGATCGTCTCGTTCACGACGATGGAGCCCTTTGCGTATGAGGCACTCGTACGCAGCGACTCTCCGCACTGGACGACGCCGCCGAAGCTCTTCGAGGAGGCGATCAAGTCGCGCTGCGTCGGGGCGCTCGGGCGCGCGATCCGCGAAATCGCAACCGCCAACTGCACCGACGCGCCTCTCTTCTTGAACGTACATCCAAACGAGTTTGATGAGTCGTGGCTAGTGCAGCCCGACGATCCGATCTTCACGCACGATCAACCCGTCTATCTCGAGGTCACCGAGTCAGTCCCACTCAGTCACTTCGCGTACTGCCACAGTGTTTTGCGAGAGATCCGAGGCAAGGGCGTTTCACTCGCCGTGGACGACCTCGGGGCTGGCTACTCGAACCTGAAGTACATCGTCGACCTCAAACCGGAGATCGTGAAGCTCGACCGGACGCTTATCGCCGACCTCGCAGACGACCGGCGCGCTCAGGTCCTCGTGCGTCACATCGTGCGGCTCTGTCAGGAGCTCGGCGCCCTCGTCGTCGCCGAGGGCATCGAGCAGGAGACCGAGATGAAGGTCGTCATCGACTGCGGCGCGCATTACGGGCAGGGGTACTACTTTGCCCGGCCCGCATATCCGGCGCCGGGCGTCAGCGCGACGCCGCGCGCGATCCTCAGCAAGGGCGCTTGAACGTAGCTCTCAGAAGGGCACGGACTGGTAGCTGATGTCGCCGCCTTCGTAGCCCTGAATCTCGAGAACCGCAGCGACCCGCGGCCCCTCAGGCCCGCGCCCCGTTGCGACGACGAGGTCAATCGCGCTGCCAACGAGCTGCGCAACGCACGCCCGCTCGGCGCCGCCGCAGCCGGCAGCCAAAACCAACCCCTCGATCGCATCCTTGCTGCTGAAGCAATGCACACCAAGCAGGTGTCCCGGCTCCCTTCCCACAACGGCGGCTAGGGCGGTCATGGTGTGTGCGCCCGCGAGGTCGTTGATAATCAGTCGTTCCGAATGAAGCCGGGTCCCATGCTCGATCGCTTCCGCGAGGGAAATCCCCGCGTCGGCGGCGGTCAACGACACGATCTTTCCTCGGTCGATGTCGAGATCGGGAACCGCCTCGACCGCGACGGCAATCTCCTCTCCGGGGAGCTCCCGGGCCAATGCCGACATGATCTCGGTGACTCCGGAGCCCCGCGGTCCAGCGACGACGATGTTACGGCACTCTGCGACCGCCTTGCTCAAGTACACCGCGGCGTCATTGCTCATCCAACCGGCTTCGGCGAGCTCTTCGAGCGACTTCGAGGTGCTGACATGGAGCTCGATCACCGGTCCGTTGGCCACCAACGGCGGCTGCATGATCGTAAGCCGTGGACCAAACGCGAGACGTCCGTGAAGCACGGGTTGGCGCCCTAACACTTGACCGGTTTGTGCGGCGAGCCTTCGGGCGACGCGCAACAGCGCCATGTGCGACGAGAATTTTAGTGGTGCAGCTTCGACTCCCTCGCCCCTATCGACGAAGATGTGTTCGTGACCGTTTACCACGATCGAGCGAACCGAGTCGTCCGAGAGTAGATCGTCGAGCGCCCCGAGGCCGACGGCTTCGTGAAGCGCCACGTGTGCGACCTGTCGCATGTCGACGTCGGCGTCGATGGAGCCTTCGCTTTGCATCGCGAGGAAGGTCTCGGCGATCGCGGCGCGGGTGGCCGACCAGCGCTCCTGGTTTTTCATCGCGGCGGGTTCCGTGTTCTCGATGTCGATTCGTTGGGCCAGTTGCGCAAGAAGCGCAGTCAGCGGATCGGCGGCCGGTATGCGCGTCTCCGTCTTTCGTGCCGCCGGCGCATCGGTCTCCCGGTTTTCAAGACGCGGCGGAAGGCTGGTCCCGCGAACATCGCCAGGCGTCGGCGCCCGTGAATCGGAAGGAAGCGGACGCCTCACTGCCGCGCGGCGGATCGGAATCGAGCTCTCGGGCGCCGCTTGCTTGGACGGGAGGGGTGGGGGCTCGGAGACCCGCGGTGCGGAGCTGGCGCGCGCATCGGCGTCGTTCGTCGGCTCGAGTGTCAGGATGAAATCGGCGATGTAGATCTTGTCGCCTTGCTTGAGCGGGTGGGGCGAGGTGATCTTACGACCGTTGACCCAGGTGCCGTTCGTGCTGTTGAGGTCGACCACGACCGCGTGGTCGTCCTTCAGCGTCAGTCGTGCGTGCTGCTTGGACACGTTGCGCTTTGCCAAGACGATGTCGTTGCCCTGAACGCGCCCGATAGTGAGCTCCGGCTTCGAGAAATCGAGCCTCCGCCGCGCGCCCCCCTCATCGGTGATCACCACCGCGTACATATCGCCCGGTCCATTCAAGATGCGGTAGCACGTCCCGTCAAGTCAGTGCCATTTCTCGCCCGCCCGGATGACGATGGGGCTTTTTGCTTCACCCGGGCGGCCTAGGCCACTAAACGCATGAAATTATAAATGTATTTCTCGTAGTCAACCCACTGAGCGGGGGATCAGGGTTAAAAAAACCCCACCGGAGGGGTCAACTGCGGTAGCTTAGGCCCCATGCCGGGTGGCTTTCTGATCGTGGAGGACGAGCCGACATTGGCTCGCACCCTCGCTCGTACATTTGGGCGTCATGGCCCCGTCGAAGTCGTTTACAGCATGGCGGCAGCGCGTGAGCAGCTACGGGCTCACGAAGAGTGGACAGGCGTCGTGCTCGACCTGATTTTGCCAGATGGCTATGGGCTCGATCTGCTCTCGGAGATCCGGCAGACCCACGGCGGGCTGCCTGTGCTCGTCCTGACGGGCGAGCTCAATCGTGATGTAGTTAACAAAGTTCAGACGATGCGCGGCGAGTACGTCTGCAAGCCTGCATCTGCGGACAACCTCAACCCGTTCATTCAGCGGGCGCTGGCACAGGAGCGCGTCGACGACGTCGCCATTGGCCAGAGAATCGAGCACCTTGCCCGCCAGCTCAAGCTAACCCGCCGCGAAACGGAGCTTCTGACGCTTTCGGTCGACGGTCTCTCCCGCAAAGAGCTTGCCGACTCGCTCGGCGTTGCGGAGAACACGGTGAAAGCTCAGATCCGCTCTCTGCTCAAGAAGAGTGGCGCGCGGAGTCTCGCGACCTTGGCCCAGAAGGTGATCAAAGGCGCGACCCGAGACTCGGTTCCGCCGGGAGAGGCGCCGGCCGCTACAGACTGAGGGTCGCAGCCGCGACTTCGAGGTCTTGCTGGATCTGAACGCGGCTCCCCTGGACAACGCTTGCAGCGCGTCCGCCAACGAGGATCTTCACTCGCCTCGGGACGGCTTTGTCGATCGCACCAATCTCCGCACGCGACGCCTCCTCGCTCAGGTTCGTCACCGAGAGCAGCAGCAGCTCCGCGTCGGTGTCCTCTACGGCATATGCGATCTCTTCGGCCGGCAGGTTCGGTCCGAGGTAGAGGACGCTCCATCCATGCATTGCGGCGAGCATCGCGATCATCAGAGCGCCGAGCTCGTGCTCCTCGTTCGCGGGTGTCGCCACGACCACTTTGCGCCTCGCGTCGTTGGCCGGATAGAGTCGCATCAATGAAAAGAGCAGTCCTCGCATCACGGTGGAGCAGGCGTGTTCGTGGGCGATGCGAAGGTCACCGCTCTCCCATCGCTCACCGACCTCGACGAGGATCGGCGCGACGATCATCTTGAGGAACTCGACCGGCTCGGTGCTGAGCGCCGCGCGCGACAACAGCTGCTCTGCATCCTCGACACGCAGCCTCTCGATCGCCGCCATCACGCGTTTGCGGATCTCTGGCAGATGCTGAGACGAAGGCGCTTGCCGTGACGGGGCGGGGAAGGCGGCGGCCATGTGCCGAAGATCGATGTCCGGCAGCTTGGCGATGCCACCGATGGAATGGCCGCTCCCGACCAGCGTGTGCAACAAGCGAAGTCGCTCGACATCCGAGTCGGTGTAGAGCCGTCCACCGGCCTCGGTTCGGTGCGGCAGCACGGCGGCGTAGCGCTTCTCCCACATCCGCAGCGTATGCGTGGATAGGCCGGTCATCTTCGCGACCATGCCCACCCGGTACTTTGCTTCGTCGGTCACTAGCTCTTGAGGGTTAAGACGGCAAATCCTGTTGCCCAGGAACTGTCTAACAGCTGTCTATCCTTCTTGATCTCGCCAATCAACCCCCCGAAGCGGAAAAAAAGTGACTCCGGGCGATTGACGCAACTGCTCCCAACCATAGAAAGCTTGACGAGACCTAGACATAACTTAGACAGGTCGGGAGGATATATAATGAACAATCGCAAATATTTTTGGTTGGGAATCGTAGCGGCGGCAGCTCTTGCGGCCACGGGCTGCAGCGATGATGGCAACAACAACACCGGTGGCAGCGGTGGC
>JAHEEE010000021.1:24846-51259 GCA_024640845.1 Myxococcales bacterium
GCGCCGTGGTAGGACGGCGAGCACGGTGGTCAGCACCACACCAGTCAGACTCGCGTTCATGTGCGCGGCGACCGCGATGCTCGCGTGCACCGGTGATACGCCCGATGACGAACCGCCGATTCCGCGGGCGCCGAAGGCGGAACCGGCCAAACCCCCCGATCCCTACGAGCATTCGGCCTCGCGATTCGGGGTCGTGCCGCTGCACGCCGGGTTTAGCCCGGACCCCCGCGTCGTCGCGGGAGAGGCGTTCGGCGAGATTTCGGCCAAGTCGGTGCATCGAAAGTGCAGAGGTTGGATCTCGGAGACTCCCGACTATCTGCTCGCTGCCGATACGGCCTTCCTTCAACTATACGTCCTCGGGCGCTCGCGCTCCGACGTGCTTCTCGTCGTTCGCAAGCCCGACGGCTCGGTGCTCTGCAACGACAATCGCCCTGGCACGAAGGACCCGATGATCCGGGCGGCCTTCCCGATCGGCAGCACGCAGGTGTGGGTGGGCGTGAGGAAGGAGGGAGAGCGCGCCGCCTACCGGCTCGGGTTCTCCGAGGTGAAGTGGAAGTCGTCGTCGATCCCGCTGCCAGATTCCGGTTAAGGCGAACGCCGGCGCCACAACGCGAGGCGCTCTCTGCCTTCTCGTCCCGGGTGAGACGCCTCGGGCTCTCGCACTTCAACTTCTTCGAACGCGTTTGCAACGAAGCTTCGCACCAGGTCGGTGTTGATCGGCCAGGGCGGGCCCTCGCGGTCCGAGATCGGGTCTTCGAAGGGAAAGATCAAGGTGGCGAGCACCCCGGATGGCTTGAGCAGGCGGGACATCGTGTCGGCCCAATCGCTCCGTTGATCCGGATCCAACGCGCAGAAGAACGTGTAGTCCCAGACGAAGTCGAAACCATTCCCGGCGTCATAGCTGAAGAAGTCGGTCACCAAGTAGTGCACGCTTCCTGGCAGCTCGGGGTGGGTCGCCTCGAATGCGGCGCGCGCGTCGTCGGATAGATCGATCCCGACGACTTCGCGGTCCTCGCGCGCTAGGGTCGCAAGGTCGTATCCGGTCCCGCAACCGGGCACCAAGATGCGGCCGGCTGGCACCGTGTCGGACGCGATCAGCTCGAGGAGCGCCGGCGGCGACAACCCGGCATCCCACGGGGTCCTCCCGGAGCGCCACGCTTGCTTCCAGTCGACGGGGGCCATCTACTCGATGAGACCTATGGCCCGTCCGGCCTCTTGCGCAACGTCCAGCACCGCTTCGAATGCGGCTGCATTGCAAGCGAGGATCCCGCTCCGGTTTCGCATGTCGGTCCCACCGTAGTGAAATGGGCTGCCCGCGATGTCGGTGAAGCGCCCCCCCGCGGCTCGCAGCACGGCTTCAGGGCCGCATGCGTCCCACAGGCTCGACTTGTCCGAGATGTGCAGATAGAGGTCGGCCTCCCGTTCGGCGATGAGGCCTGCCTTGAGGCCGACCGAGCCGTTCTGCCTCTCCTCCGCGATGCCGAGCCTCGACACCACCCGGGCGACCGCGCGGTTGCGGTGAGAGCGCGAGACGACCAGGCGTAACTTCCCAGGATCGTCGACCTCGCTGACGCGAAGCTTGCGGGCGCGCCCGTGCTGCTCGAGGGAAGCTCCTTCACCGACGACACCGGCATAGAGCTTGTCCGTCACCGGTTGGTACACCACGCCCAGAGTCGCCGCGCCGTCGACGGCCAGCCCCAACATCACGGCGAATTCGCCGTTGCGCGCGACGAACTCCTTCGTGCCGTCGACGGGGTCTACGTACCAGCAGCGGCCTCCCGCGAGGGCGTCGCTTTGGTCCGGGGATTCCTCTGCAACGATACCGTCGCCTGGAAACGACTTCTGGAGCTCAGCGACGATGTACGCGTTGGCTCGCGTGTCCGCTTCGGTGACGGGATCGGCCTTGGCCTTGTACGTCACGCTGAAGTCGGTCCCATAGACGTCCATCAAGATTGCGCCCGCGCGGCGCGCGATTCGTGCGGCCTCAGCGATCTCCCCGCTCAGCATATTCGGGCTGTATCACGCTCGTCTAAGCGCGCCACCTCAGTCGCGGATGCCCTCGAGCAGCCCGCGAAGCACGGCCACCACCTCGTCGAGACCATCCAGCACGACCGCCGAGCGAGAGGGGGCTCCGCGTTGTTCGGGAGACTGTACGAAGACTCCCACGCCGTGCTCGGCGGCAAGCTCGATGGCGGGGAAGTCCGTGAGGTCGTCGCCCATGAAAAGGACCGAGCGAGCGCGGCTCCGCTCGAGGATCTCCTGAAGCGCGCGACCCTTGTCGTTGGGGACGACCTCCGCTTCGCGCAACGCTTTGCCGCGGCGGACATGTAGCCCAAGGCGCTGCGCGAGGGTGTCGGCTTCGTCCATCAGACGTTCCGCCCGCTCTGGATCGTGCATGGCGATCGCGCGCACGTGCACCGCGATGGCTTGCGGCTTGTACTCGATGAAGGCGTCATGCGCGTGGGCGTCCGCCCATTCCTTGAAGCGCTCGAGTGCGCTTCGTTGGGGCTCACTCAAGCTCCGTTCGCGCACCTCTTCGTTGGGTCCGAGGACCACGCCACCGTGCTCCACTGCGCGCCAGATGCCTTCGAGCCGTTCCATGCGCCGAAGGGAGTGGAGATCACGGCCCGTCACCAACGCGAGCTCCGTGCCTGGGGCTTGGCTCAGTGCAGCCAGGATAGCCAAGGTTTCCGAAGGGATCTCCGCCTTGTCCGGATCTCGGGCGATCGGCGAGATCGTGCCGTCCACGTCGAGCGCGACCAGGAGCGGCCGCTCGAGGCGAAGCAGGCGCTCGACGAGCGCGTCGAGTCGGCTCATGTGCCGCCCTCCAATGCGCGGATGTAGTCATCTGCCCAGCGGTGTACATCCAGCCGCATGACCTCGGCACGAAGCGCGCGCATGCGTTCTTTCTTCTCGCTTTGCCTCATGGTGAGCGCCCGATGGATCGCGCTGGCAGTCGACTCGACGTCGTAGGGATTCACCAGCACGGCGCCCTTGAGGTACTTGGCAGCGCCTGCGAACTCGCTCAACACGAGCACACCGTCATCGTCCGTGCGGGCCGCCGCGTATTCGTGTGCGACGAGGTTCATCCCGTCGCGAAGTGGGGTCACCAGCGCAACGTCGGCCGCCCGGTAGTGCGCAAAGAGCGCTCGTTGGCTGAGGTTGCGATAAAGGTAATGGATCGGCACGCGCCCGGTGTCAGCGTATCGACCGTTGATGTCGCCCACCATCCGGTCGATCTCATCTTTGAGGTCCGAGTAGGCTTTCACGTCGGTGCGGCTCGGGACCATCACCTGGATCAGCGCGTAGCGCGCGCGCGCAGTCTTTTCCTTCTTCAGTAAGCGCTCGAACGCGGCCAAACGGTCTGGAATGCCCTTGGTGTAGTCCAAACGGTCGACGCCGAGAATGATCTGACGATTGCCCATCGTGTGCTTGATGCGCTCGACTTCCCGCAATACGTCAGGATCGATCGCGAGCGCCTGAAGCTCTTCGACGGGGATTCCAATCGGCGCGGCGATCGTCGTCACCTTGCGGTTTCGGTAGTCGACAGCGCCTCGAGTCACGGGATAGGTAGTGAACCTCTCCACGCATTGCAGGAAGTGATCGGCGTATTCAGGCAGGTGGAACCCCAGCACGTCGGCGCCTAGCAAACCCTCGAGGATCTCCTCACGCCACGGCAGGATTCCAAAGGTGTCAGGCGGAGGCCACGGGATGTGGCAAAACCAGCCGATCCGCGCTTTCGGCCGCTTTGCGCGCAGCAGCGCCGGAACGAGCATCAGGTGGTAGTCCTGAATCCAAAACAAATCCCCGGGGCCGCTCGTCGAAAGCGCCGTGTCGGTGAACTGCTGGTTCACGTCGAGATAACTCGACCAGGGCGCCTCGCCAACTTGGATCGTCGGCTCGAAGCCGTGTAGCAAGGGCCAGAGCACCGCGTTCGAGACCCCTTCGTAGAAACCACGCTGATCGCCGCGCTTCAGCGATACGTGGGCGAGGTCGTAGTCGAGGTGTGGCGCCGGAATCGTCACTGAATCGAAGTCCTTGGCCTGCTTCGCGCTGACCCAGACGCCGCCCCGCCTCTGGAGGACCGGGTCGAGCGCCGCGACCAAACCACCCGCTGCGCGCACCCATCGCTCGCGTCCTCGGCTGGCCTCGTGCCGATAAGGGCCGCGGTTCGACACGACGACCAACTTTCGGCTCTTTCTCGCCATCGCCGGGCATTGTAGTCTGGCAATGGTCATGGACCCAGCGCAGTTTCTTCAAGGACGCACCCGCGAGACCGAGATCCGTCGTGACGCAGGCGGGCGATGGTTCAACGGCGAGGACCGCATCGAGCACCCGAACCTCAGCCGTTCCTTCGATGGCTGGATCGACCGCGCCGAGGACGGACGATTCTGCCTGAGCAATGCGATCAACTGGGCTTACGTCGAGATCGAGGGCCCCGCGTACTTCGTCAAGGACGTCGAGGCCTCCGACGATGGAGTCGAGCTTCGGCTTTCGGGCGATCTCATCGAGCCGCTCGATCCCGCGTCGCTCCGCCAGGGACCAGAGGGTGCGCTCTGGTGCGCCGTGCGGGAAGGGCGCTGTCCTGCACGCTTCGACAATCACGCGCTCAGCAAGATGAGTCAGTCGATTGGCGAGGACGAGGAGGGGGTGTACGTGTCGATTGCGGGTCAAAAGGTACGCCCGCCCGAGATTGCCGATCCACTTTCGCTCGGCCTCGAAAAGCGCTAAGGCCTGGCCGTGTCCCGCAAAGAGGTCATCGCCACGTTGATCGTGGTCGCCGTTGCTTTCCCGCTCCTGTTCATTTTCACCGGCGCGATCGTGGACTCGCGTGCGCGCGCCCGAGAAGCGCCCTTCCGGGCCGTGCTCGGCAACGCCCGCTTCGAGTCGCTGATGAATGGCGCAGGGGGCGTGCCGCACTATCTCGGCGCTTCGCTTCGAGCGCCGGACTTCACACTCCCGAAGCAAGGTGGGGGCGAGTGGAAGCTGTCCGACCATCGAGGGAAGGTGATCGTGATGAACTTCTGGACGGTGACCTGCCGCCCGTGCATCCAGGAAATGCCGACCCTCGAGCTCTTGGCCGAGATCGTCGAGCCTTGGGGCGACGTCGAAGTCGTGGCCGTGTCGACCGACCGAAGCTGGGCCGAGGTGGAGACCATCATCGCGCGAAACTCGCGCATCACGAGCCTCCTCGACGCCGATCGCGAGATCGTGAACGGGAGGTTCGGCACCAAGCTCTTCCCCGAAACGTGGATTATCGACGCCGATGGCGTCATCCGGTTTCGCTACGACGGCGCGCTCGATTGGTCTGACCCTGTCGCGCTCGATTTGATTCGCGCGTACCGTTGATGGCGTCATGCCTCCGCGAGGAGGTAGCGCGAGACCCAGACGCCGAACGCGACGAACAAGAGATCGAATGCGGTCAGGATGCGCATCCAGCCTACGATCTCCGTGACGGTTGCGCCGGCGAAGAGCTCGCGGGTCGCCACGGCGGACGCCAAGAGCGCGGGCGCGACGAGCGGGAACACCAGGACGCTCAGCATCAAGTCACGCGCGCGGGTGCGTATTCCGACGGCCGAGAACAAGGTGGCCGTCGAGACGAAGCCCACGGAGCCAAGGAAGACGATGGCGAGGAGCGGAAGCATCACGCCGCGTGGCTCGATCTGAAAAAATACGAGGCACAGCGGGACGAGCAAAAGCTCGATCACGAAAAGAAGCGCGAGGGCGCTGATCGTCTTGCCAATGTAGATGGCGGCGCGGGGAATTGGGGCCAGCAACAAGCCGAAGACAGCGTCGTTCTCTCGTTCGAGCGCCCAGCTTCGACCGATGAGCAGAATCCCGCAGAAGAGGATCGAGATCCAGAGGACGCCGGGCGCGACGTTCGGCGAGCTGACCGGATCCGTATAAAAAGCAAGTGAACCGAGCGTCACCACGAGCACGGCGAAAAGACCGGTCGAGGTCAGGATCTCCTTGGTACGGATTTCGAGCTGAAGGTCTTTGAGAGCGACCAACCACGCCGCGCGAAACACGCTCATGTGCCCGGCTCCACGATTCGGCCTCGATCCATGTGGAGGACTCGGTCCGCGACCGTCCCTGCGAACTTCGCCTCGTGTGTGACCACGATGACGATCGCGCCGCGATGTTTTTCTTGCTCGATGAGCCCGACGAACGAGTCAGTTGATTTCACGTCGAGGCCAGTCGCCGGCTCGTCCATCAAGAGAAGCCGAGGCTGGTGCAACAACGCGCGGGCGATCGAGATGCGCTGCGCCTGACCGCGGGAGTAGGTCCGGAGGGGACGCTCCCAGTACTCCCGAGTGCCGAGCGCTTCTCCGAGCTCTTCGGTGCGTTTGTCTGCATGGGAAATGCCCTGGAGCTTTGCCGCCAGCACGAGGTTCTCGCGGCCGCTGAGCCCGGGATAGAGCTGCAGCTGGTGAGCGATGAAGCCGATGCAGCCACGAAGATCGTCGGCCCGCCCCGGGCCGTACTTGCCGAAGCGGATGTCGCCTTTGGTCGGGTGTGCCAGGAGGGCGAGCAGCCAGAGCAGCGTGGACTTCCCAGAGCCGTTGGAGCCCTGGATCACCGTGACCGAGCCCGCCTCGAAGCGAAGATCCACGCCAGCAAGGGCAAGCGTAGGTCCGTAGGACTTCGCGAGGCCTGTGACCCCCACCTCTTCAAAATCGAGCTTCACCGGTCCGCACTCTAGAACAAGTCTCGCACAATGCCGTCAAGTTTCAGCCAGCGGCTCTGGGGCACGCGCAGCCGCTGTCCGTCGCTAACGAGGTCGCCGCGTCCGAGGGCGGTCTCGATCTCCTGCTCGCGGCCTTGTACCGGATTCTTGCCTGCGCGCTCCGCCGTGTCGGCGAGGCACGTGCCTTCGATCGTACGAAGGCCGAGCATCAGCGACTCCCGGATGATCTCTTCCGGCCCGAGCATTTCGGTTTCCGTCACGAGTGTCGTCTCACTGAGGTAACGGCGCGGATTCGGATCGTTGCGCCAGCGTTCGGCGCTTCCGGGTCCACGATCGAGGCAGCCTACCGCTGCGGCCCCGAGGCCGAGATACGCCCCACCTCGCCAATAGTGAAGGTTGTGGCGTGACTCTTCGCCCTTGGCCGCGTAGTTCGACACCTCGTAGTGGATCCATCCGAGCTCAGCAAAACGCGTCTCGACGAGCTCGAACATCGACGCATATTGCTCTTCGGGCGCAACTCGGAGCTTTCCCGCGCGGTGCAAAGAGCCAAACATCGTCTTTTCTTCGATGGTGAGCGCGTACGCAGAGACATGGCGGACTCCGGTGTCGGCAACGCGCGCGATGTCCTTGCTAAGCTCGGCCTCGCTTTGACCCGGCATCCCGAACATCAGGTCGGCGCTGACACGGGGCATCTCGGCAACCGCGTCGCGAAGCGCGGTGATCGCGCGATCCGCGTCGTGGAGTCGGCCGAGGAAATCGAGATGAGAGTCGCGTAGCGACTGAACCCCAATCGAAAGGCGGTCGACTCCCGCCTCGCGAAGGAGGGCCGCGTTTTTGCGGGTGAGGGAGCTCGGGTTGCATTCGACGGTCACCTCGAGCCTTTCGACCTCCACGTCGAACGCGGCACGTATTGCTGAGAGGGCACGCCCGAGCTCGGCGGGCTTCCAAAGCGAGGGAGTGCCCCCGCCGAAGAAGATCGACTTCAGCGTGCGGCCCGGCAGATCGTCGGCGCGCGCATCCAATTCCCGCAGCAGAGCGTCTGTGTATGCCTCGTGGGGAAGCTCGCCGACACGCAAGGGCTCGGTCGCGAAGTCGCAATACGGGCACTTTCGGGCGCACCACGGGAAGTGGATGTACACCGAGGTCTCTCTGGGTCGTATTGACATGCGGGGCAGTGGCCGAAAGATATACTCCCTTTTCTCTGGAGCGGTCCCTCATGACCTTGCCCGTATTTCCGTCGCTCAGAATCACCGCCGACGCCCTGGTCCCACGGGGCGCATTCGCCGAGGCGCAGGCCGCGTTTCTGAAGCCGGACCCCGAGCTCGTCGCTGAGCTGACGAACCTCCTCCGGAGCAAAAACGCCGGTGTCGTGGCGCACTTCTACATGGATCCCGAGCTTCAAGGCGTGCTCTCCTCCTGCGATTGGCCGCACATCCACGTCTCCGATTCGCTCGCCATGGCCGACCGCGCGATCGCGATGGCCGAGCAGGGAGTCGGCACGGTCGCGGTTCTCGGGGTCGACTTCATGAGCGAGAATGTGCGCGCGATGCTCGATGCGTCCGGCTACGAGCACATCCCGGTGTATCGAGTGACCGCCGATCCGATCGGGTGCTCCCTCGCGGAATCTGCCGAAGCGGCCGCGTATGGAGCCTACTTGAGCGAGGCTTCGAAAACCCCGCGCTCGCTTCACGTCGTCTACATCAATACGAGCCTGGTGACCAAGGCCAAGGCGCAGGCGCTAGTACCCACGATCACCTGCACGTCGTCGAACGTCGTGCAGACGGTCCTGCAAGCCGCCGCGCAAGTTCCCGACGTGCACATTTGGTTCGGACCCGACACGTATATGGGCGACAACCTCGCCAACATGTTCGCAAGCCTGGCCGAGATGTCGAACGAGCAAATCCGTCAAGTTCACCCGGCGCACGACCAATCATCGGTTCGTTCACTGCTTCCACGCTTCCACTACTTCAAGCAGGGCACTTGCATCGTGCACCACATGTTTGGGGCAGACGTGGTGAACTTGGTCCGCGAACACTACGCCGACGTGTTCGTAACCGCACACTTGGAAGTTCCCGGCGAGATGTTCGAGTTAGGTCTCCGCGCGCAACGCGAGGGTAACGGTGTGGTCGGCTCTACATCGAACATCCTTGCGTTCGTTCTCGGCAAGGTGGACGAGGCGATTGCGCGCGGCGAGACCTCGAACCTGCGTTTCATCCTCGGCACCGAGGCCGGCATGATCACGCCCATCGTTCGGCAAGTGCAGGACAAGCTTCGCGACTACGCGTCGGAAGGTGGGCCCGAGGTCAGCGCGGAGATCATCTTCCCGGTTGCGAGGGACGCCATTGCGCAGGCCCCCGAGAGCGGGCTCGGCGTGTTGCCGGGAGTTGCCGGCGGGGAGGGTTGCTCGACCGCAGGAGGCTGCGCGACCTGTCCCTACATGAAGATGAACTCGCTTCGAGCCCTCATCGCGCTTCTCCGGCGCCTCGACGTCGAGCCGGATTCGACGCTCGTGCCCTTCGAGCCCCGCAAGTACGTCCAGCAGATCCGGGGGCGAACCGCAGCCGACCTCGGAGGGGAGCCGATCCTTCATATGCGGGAGTTTCAGAGGTCCGGCGAGCTTCCCGAGGCGCTCGTGCAGGACGTCCTGACCCGGTGGAAGGCGTCTTGACCCCTCGCGGAGCGTCCTTATCTTGGCCGCGGCCCTCAAGCTACGGACGCGAATGACGAAGCCTGATTACTACGAAGTTCTCGAGGTGACCCGCGAAGTCACGACCGTGGAGCTGAAGAAAGCCTATCGAAAGAAGGCCCTCGAGTACCACCCGGACCGCAACCCCGACAACCCGGAGGCCGAGGACCAATTCAAGCTGTGCGCGGAGGCCTACTCGATCTTGAGCGACCCGCAGAAGCGGCAGGTGTACGATCGGTACGGGCATGCCGGCCTCGGAGGCGGAGGCGCGCCGGGCTTTGGAGACGTCGGCGATATCTTCAGCCAGTTCCAGGACATCTTCGGAGATCTGTTCGGCGGCGGCGGTGGCTTTGGATTTGGTGGCTTTGGCAGGCGCCGACGTGACCCCAACGCGCCCACGCGAGGCGCGGATGTCCGCACCGACCTGAGCCTGTCCCTGCGTGAGGCGGCGTTCGGTACGACGAGGCAAATCGATTTATCCCACCCGACGCCTTGCGAGCCCTGCAGCGGCACCGGCGCCAAGGGCGGTGAGCTCGAGAGCTGCGGTACCTGCGGCGGTCGCGGTCAGGTCGCTCGCGCGCAGGGCGCTTTCGTGATGACGACGACCTGCCCAACCTGCCGAGGCCGCGGAGCCGCGGCCAAAGACATTTGCGGCGAGTGTGATGGCGCCGGCCAAGTCGACTCCGAGCGCGTCGTGAAGGTCAATGTGCCCGGCGGGGTGGACACCGGCCAGAGCCTCCGCTTGAGCGGCCGCGGTCAAGAAGGCACGCGCGGAGGGCCGGCGGGCGATCTCTACGTCACCGTCCACGTCGAGCGCGACGAGGATTTCGAGCGCGACGGCTTCAATCTAGTCCATCGCCTCACGCTCACTTATCCACAGGCGGCGCTTGGCGCCAAGCTCGAGGTGCCCGCCCTCGAGGAAGAAGAGGACGTCGTTCAAACGATCAAAGTGCCCTCCGGAACCCAAAACGGCGAGACCTTGGTCATCCGTGGGGCCGGTGTTCCGCGCCTGAACGGCCGTGGGCGAGGCGATTTGATCTGCGTGGTAGAGGTCGAAGTTCCCAAAAAGCTCTCGCGCGAGCAGAAAAGGCTACTCAAGGAGCTCGATCGCACCTTCGATTAGTCGCCGGAACCTCTGGAGATCGGGTGCGTTCCGGGTGTACGCTATCACTCTTCCCATGCAGCCACTTTCCGGACTCGATTCCTCCTTCCTATTTCTCGAAGACCCGCATCAACCGATGCACGTTGGAAGCGTGTTGGTGTTCGAAGGGTCGATGAATTTCGACGCGTTTCGCGAAACGATGGCCTCACGAGTGCACCTGGTGCCTCGGCTTCGCCAGCGGCTCGTGATGGTGCCCTTCGGGATCGGAAAGCCCTACTGGGTCGAGGACCCGGCCTTCAACCTCGACATGCACCTTCAACACGTCGCGCTGCCGGGCGCCGGCAACTGGAAAGAGCTACGCCGGCTGGCGGCGCGAATCTTCAGCACGCCGCTCGACCGCACTCGACCGCTTTGGGAGATGACGTTCGTCGAGGGCCTCGACGAGATTCCACAGGTGCCGCCAGGCTCGGTTGCCGTGATCAACAAGATCCATCACGCCGCGATAGATGGGGTTTCGGGCGCAGACATGATGGGCATCCTCCTCGACGTGACGAAGGAGCCCAGGAAGTTCAGCCCGCCTCCGCCCCGCACGGTGCCGCCGATCCCAAACGAGATCGAGGTCTTGGCGCACACGGCCCAAAAGATCATGCGGAAGCCGAGCGAGCTCAAGCGCGTCGCCGGCGAGATTCGGGACGCGCTCAAGTCGGCAGCCAAGGTCCAAGAAAAGGGCGTTGAAGCGCCTCCGGTTCCGATGTCCGCGCCCGCGACCCCATTCAACCACACGATCACCGGGCAGCGCATCTGGAACACCGCGCTCCTAGAGCTCGACCGTGTCAAAGCGATCCGAAAGGTCAACGGCTGCACGTTGAACGACGTGGTGCTCGCGATCTGTTCCGGGGCGCTTCGTCGGTACCTCGACGAAAAAGGGCAGCTCCCCGACAAGTCCCTGATCGCGATGGTGCCGGTGTCCACGCGCGGCGACGACGAGCACGGCAAGATGGGTAACAAGGTGTCTGCCATGATGCTCGACATCGCGACCAACGTCGCGGATCCGGTGGAGCGACTCGACGTCATCAAGGAGCACACTCAGGGCGGCAAGGCTTTCGAGCAAGCCGGTGCCACGCGCGCCTTCGTCGACTTGTGGGAGTTCATCCCATTCGGCTTGGCTACGCGCATGACCCAGCTCTACTCGCGTTTTCGCGTCGCGGAGATGCACAATCCGATCTTCAACTGCGTGATCACGAACGTGCCCGGTCCGCAGATGGACATGTACATGGCGGGCCACAAGCTGCTAGCGACGATGGGTATGGCGCCGCTGGTCGACGGGATGGGCTTGCTCATCACGGTGCTCAGCTACAACGGGGTCCTGTCGATCAGCCCCACCTCGTCGCCGTCCGTCATGCCCGACATGGACGATTTCACCCGCTTCCTTCGCGAGGCGGCCAACGAGCTAGAGGCGGCAGTCATCCCGGACCGGGAGTCGATCGCGCCCCCGAGCGCCGAACACGCGAAGGCCGTCGCAGAGCTCACCTCCGCCTTCGTCGACCAGATGCGCTCGACGCTCGAACAGGCGCCAAAGGACCGCTCGCTCGGTGAGGGGACGTTCCAACTGCGGATCACCGGCGTCTCCGACAGAAGCTGGATGATCGATCTGAGCGATCGAAGCGTCACGGAAGGCAACGGGCGCCCCGCGGATGCGACACTGACCATTCGTGACGCGCATCTCGCCCAAATTCTCCAAGGCGAGCTCGACCCGCAAATTGCGTTCGTGCAGGGCAAGCTCCGTGTCGATGGAGACGTCAACAAGGCAATCGAGTTCGGCACCCTCCTGCCCAAAGTAGTTGCCTAGTCACGGGAGGGCACTGAAGCGCTGGGGCGCGTCGTTTCCGGGGAGCCGCGGGCGAAGCTCGGGGAGCTGTTCATCTGCGAGCCACTGATAGACGCCGTATGTTTGTAGGACGCGCCGCGTGTACCGACGCGTTTCGTCGTAGGGGATCTCTTCGATGAAGACGTCGAGCGGGCGCTCGGAGTCTTCGATGAGCCAGCGCCGCACGGCCCCTTCTCCAGCGTTGTAGGCAGCCGGGACGAGTGCGGGGTTCTCGTTCAATCGATCCCACAGCCACGCCATGTAGCGGGCCCCGATCTTCAGGTTCACCTCGGGCTTCGTCAGCGTCCGCGGTGTCGCTCTCTCCCCGACTTCTGGGGCGAAACGCTTGGCGGTCGGCATGATGAGCTGCACGAGCCCGTAGGCCTTCGCCCAGGAGACCGCCTCCGGGTCGAACGAGCTCTCCTCGCGAGCGATGGCGCGAACGAACGACGAGGGAATCTGCTCGCCTTCCGCGACCTTCTCGATGAGCGGCGAAAACGCTTGTGGATAGGTCGCCTCCCAAATGAGCCGGCCCTCGCCTTTGGGCAGCAAGCCTTCGAAGTCTTCGAAGTGCGCGCGGATCACGTGGCTGAGCTTGCTCTCTGCGCCCGCGTGCTGAAGCAACACCGCTCCGACCACCGCCATCTCCGGGTCCACGTCGCCACCGATCATGCGAAGCAAAGCCATTTCGGAAGACGCGTAGGTGATCTCGTCGACGATCAGTAGCTCGACCATGCGATCGAAGGCTGGGTCATCGAACTCATCGCGCCACGCAAACACCATGCGGGTGGGCTCCGTGCTCGCGCGCATATCACGAAGAATGATCTTGGCGCGCTCGGGGACGATCTCACCGAGTCTCCAGAGCGACTGCTGTGCGTAGTACCGAAGCGGCCAGCGTGTGGCGATTTCCTCGTAGGCGGCGACCGCGTCGATTCGGCGCCCCAGCAGGAACAAGGTCCGCGCGCGCCAGTACGCGGCCCGACCGGTCATGCCTTCCTCGTCCTCGTCGCCACCGCGCTCGATCAGCTCGTCGAACCTTTCGTATGCCGCTTGAAAGTTGTTGGCCCGAAGCTCGATCCAACCGAGCTTGAAGAGCGCGCGGCCCCACATGTCTCCGTCGGGATACTTGCGAGGGATCGAGGCGAGGCGCGCTTTGGCCGCCGCTTCTTTGCCGTTTTCCAGCTCGGCCAGCGCAGCTCGATAGCTTGCGTCATCAGCGAGCCGATGGGCTGGTGCCTCCGCCTCGAGCTTTGCGAACTGGCGGACGGATTCATCCCACTGACCGATACGGCCGTAGGCGCGCGCCGCGTGGTAGCGGGCCCAGGCCCGCGTATCGAGGTCGGCGTTCCGCGTGCAGCTGTCCGCAACTTCCCGCATGACCGGCGCCCCGCGCGTTCGCTCACGCGCTTGCAACAACGCACGGCCCTGCTTATAGCGGGCCTTGCACCAGATCGTGCTGCCTTTCTTGAGGTGCCGGACCAACTTGCCGAAGAGACGGTCCGCTTCCAGGTAACGCTTCGCATCGTAGAGCGCTTCCGCCTTCTCGAGGCTTTGTTGCATGCGCGGCTTCACCTGCTGCGCTTTGACGCTCGAGGTCGGTGGCGGACCGTCGACCTCGATGGTCAGATAAGCGTTCGATTCGGAGGCGCCAGTTCGCGTCTCGATCGTGCGTGCCGTGCCGGCGCCCGCCCAGTCGTCGGTGAGGGAGCGTGCGAGCTCCGACGCAGTGACCGGATCCTTTCTTTCCAGGAGCTGCGCTCGCCGGAGCTTGGCCCAACGCTGGAGTGGATGATTGAAGGTGCCAAGCGTGTCGAGATGTGCGAGCGCGATCTCGTTGTACCCCTCGCTGAGCGCGGCGCTGGCCGCGAGCCAGTGAAGCCGACCCTTGTCGAGTGCGCGGGCGCTCGGCAGCGCCGCTTCCGCGAGCTCGCGGGCCTTGCCGGGGTTTTCCTTGTCGAGCTGCTTGCGGACCTGCATCACCATCGACTTGTCGGGCAGCTCGACGATGACCGGGTCCAGCACCTTGGGCGGCGGAGTCGGCGCTGCGGCGGCGACTTGCGGCTTTGGCTCGCTCGGCGGCGGCCAAACCTCGCGACGCACGTTCTTCTGCTGGTGGCAAGCCACCACTAGCCCGATGCACGCAGCGAGGGCCCAAATCCGCTTCATTGAGGGAAGGCTAGTGAGTTGGCCCTTGGGGAGCAAGTAAGGCGATCGCGGCCCTGGGGTCCCCGTGATAAGGACTCCTCCCGTGAGCTACAGCCTCGAAATCGGTGTCCGCTACTTGCGTTCGAAGAAGCGGGCCACCGTGTCGATGATCACCCTGATCTCGATCATTGGCGTGGCGCTCGGCGTGGCCGCCCTCCTCGCGGTGCTGTCGATCACGACCGGCTTCGAGCAGGCGTTCAAGGACAAGGTCCTCGGCGTCAACGCACACGTACTCATTTTGAAGTACGGCCGTGAGTTCCGAGATTACCGCGATGTACTCGCGACCGTCGGCGAAATGCCCGAAGTCGACGGCATTGCGCCGTTTTCGATCAACGAGATGATGCTCACCAAAGGCGATCGCCGGGCCGTGGTCCTCGTAAAAGGGGTCACCCCATCGGGCGTTCGGAACGTGCTCGACCTCCCGCAGCAAATGGTCGTCGGCGACCTCGAAGGCCTTCGCCGTCCGGGCTCCCTCCCCACGGTCGCCCCGAAACCAACGACCGACGACGCTTGGCAATGGCTCCGCGACATCCGCGACGGCAAACCCGAGAAACGGGTCAGCCCCCTTGTAGGCGGGGTTCAGGACGGGGGCGTTGTCGAGGAAGCGAAACCCGTGGGTCGGACGACGTTTTGGGAAGAGGAGAAGCGACGCCGCGACGCGCAACGCGAAGCGGCGCGCCGCGCGAGAAAGCCGGACGTTGGGCCGGTAGCCAAACCGAGCGAAATTGAAGCGATGTTGGGGCGGCTCGATGACGAGGGTTTTGCGTTGCCGGATGACCCCGAGTGGGAGGCCGGGCTCATGCAGGGTGCCGCCCAGGAGCCGATCGACGCCCTGCCGGGGATCATCGTCGGAAAGACCCTCGCCGAGGACCTCGGCCTCGAGATCGACGACCGTGTCACCTTGATATCGCCTCTCGCGGCCCTTGGGCTTGCCCTCACCGAGCCGCGGGGCAGCTCGACACGCTCGCGCGAGTTCCGGGTGATCGGCGTGTTCCAAGCGGGCTTTCAGGAATACGACTCGGGGCTGGTCTACACCGATCTATTCGAGGCGCAGCGGCTCTTCGACGAAGGCGACAACGTGACGGGCGTCGAGCTTCGCGTGCATGACCTCGACACCTCGTACGAGCTCGCTCGCCGAATCGAGCAGAAACTCGGCGGCGCCTTTCACTCGCTCGACTGGTCCGAGCTCAATCGCAATCTCTTCACCGCCCTCGAGGTGCAGAAGATCGCTCTCACCCTGGTCATCGCTACGATCATCTTCGTCGCTGCGTTCAACGTGATCGCCACCTTGATCATGATCGTGCTCGAGAAGAAGCGCGAGATCGCGATTCTGAAGGCCATGGGCGCCACCGACGCGACCGTGCTGGGCATCTTCATGTTGCAAGGGGTCGTCGTTGGGGTCATCGGAACACTTGCGGGCGTGCTCGTCGGCGGCGGGATTGTCACCTACCTAGATAGGATCCGCTTTCCGCTCGATCCCAAGGTGTATCTCATCGATCACCTGCCGGTGGTGCTCAACCCGAGCGTCTTTCTGGTGACGATCGGCATCGCGCTCCTCATCTGCACCGTATCTACGATCGCGCCGTCCTGGTGGGCGGCGCGCATGCTTCCTGTAGATGGCCTGCGCTACGAGTGATAGGGTCCGCGACCATGAATTGGAGTAGATCCACCGTCGCTGCGGCCTTCGGGGCAAGCCTTTGTTTCGCCGGATGCAGCAGCAGCTCGCAAACCACGGAGAGCCTCGGCTGCGTCGGGGGGACGCTTGATTCGAGCGTGACCCATGTGGACCTCCAGCACGATGGGCAGGCGCGAAGCTACGAGCTCTACGTTCCGCCGAGCTACGACGGAACTACGCCGCTGCCCGCGGTCCTCAATTTTCATGGATTCACGTCGAGCGGGATCTTGCAGCAAGAGGGCACGAAGATGGACGAGCTTGCCTCGCGCGAGGGCTTTCTCGTCGCATACCCAAACGGCCTCGACAACTCGTGGAACGCCGGCGTCTGCTGTGGCCGGTCCGCCGAGACCGAGGTCGACGATGTCGGCTTCACTCGCGCGGTGATTGAAGACCTGGGCGAGCGCGGCTGCATCGACACAGCTCGCGTGTACGCGACCGGCATGTCGAATGGAGGGTTCCTCTCTCACCGCCTGGCATGTGAGGCCGCCGACGTCATCGCCGCGGCGGCGCCAGTGGCAGCGGTCCTCGGAATCGAGGAGTCGGCCTGCAACCCCGCGAGGCCGATACCCGTCATGCAGCTCAATGGCACGGCCGATCCACTCGTCGCTTATGAAGGCGGCGGACTTGCCGACTCGCCGAGCGCCCAAGAATCCATCGACGGCTGGATCGCGCGCGACGGCTGCACCGGTGAGCCCATGGTCACTTACGAAAATGGCGCAGCCACGTGCGAGACCGTGGGCGAGTGCGACGACGGGGTGAGCGTCACCCTCTGCTCGATCGAAGGCGCCGGGCATTGTTGGCCGGGCCAGCCTTGTCCCGAGCGGCTCGGCAGCCTCGTCGGCGAGCCTACCTTCGACATCGACGCCAACGAGCTGATGTGGGAGCTCTTCAGCCGCACGACGCTGCCGTAAAAGCGGGTTTTACCCCTCTCTCGACCGCTGAAATCACGTGCGTCAGCCGCTTGACGCCCGGCCTCATGCGAGCTACCAAAGGCGTCCTTTTGCGGGAATAACTCAGCGGTAGAGTGCAACCTTGCCAAGGTTGAAGTCGTGGGTTCGAATCCCATTTCCCGCTCCAAATGGCGATGACGGCTCCGCTTTGCGGGGCCGTTTTTCATTGCGGGTCCGTAGCTCGTGGCCTTTCTTCACAACGCGCAGCTTCTGCGTTGGAGCCCCCGATAACTGCAGAAGCTGCGCGTCGCGGCTCACAGAATCCAGCACAGCGCAGGGTATCGGGGTGGCATGCGCTGTGCACCTACAGCGTTTGCTTTGCGCTCATTGCGAGATGAAGGCCACCGATGAAGAACCAATCTCGTAGTCCTTTGATACCAACTCTGGTTTTGTTGCCTCTCATTGCCTTGTGGGGTTTCGGCTGTGCGAGCGGCGAAGAAGGCGGTGGAGTGCTCCTCGAGGGGGATCCTGAGTCGCCGGCAATCGAGGCCGTGAAGGACTTCGACAGCGGTGATCGCATCTCCTACGCCGAAATCAGTGAGGCCAGCAACGGCGCCGAGGTCGTCAGGACGAAAATCGAGATCGAGGTCTCGATGGACGCGACCGTCGGGGAAGTCAACGCAGTACTCGAGTCGAATGAGGCACTCATCACGAGCATGCTCGAGGGCGTCAACCTCATCGTCGTGCGCGTACCCGACCCCGGTTCCTTGGAAGCGTTGGACGCGCTCGTATTGCAGATGCAAACGGATCCACAGGTGGTCCGTGTGGACAAGTCGTACAGGCCCGTGCGGGATGAGTTGCCCGACAACTACTCCGTGGAGGAGCCCTCCGACTTGCATTACATCGATCATCACCTAGCCGTACGTGCCCACGCCGCATGGAATGCAAAGGCCGCGTTGAAGAACGACTTTGCCGAGCCTCCCGTGCTGATCGTGGAGGACTACTTCGGCGATGGGGCGCCAAACGCCGACTTCGATGTGAAGACGGGACCCGGGCTTTTCGGAACCAGCGAACCCGATGACCATGGCTACCACGTCCTGGGCATCATGTCGGCCAGGCACGGTGGCGCAGGAGGCGAAGGATCCGATCGCGGGCTTGCGACGGGCATCTACCCAGGCACCCTGGCTCTGTACGGGGTCGATCAGACTTGGCTAGACCGTGAGACCAGCGAGAATTTCGTAGTCTCCCAAATCGAGAAGTCGAACAGCAACGTGGTGGTCAACACGAGCCTCAGTGCGCTATGCGACGTGACCTTGGCCGAGTGTATCGTCGACGGGGCGCGCGATTGGATCAAAAAACTACGCGGGCCAGCGCTCTACGCAACCGGCAAGACCGGCCCAGCCAGTCTCGAGAACAAGTTTCTTCATTTCGTCTCAGCCGGGAACATCGACGGGCCTGGTCCGCCAGAGGTAGAGTTCAATAGCCCACAAACTGCAGCGCGATTGATGGAGGACCTGGAGACCGAAAGCGGCACACCGCTGGACAGCCTCAATAACACTCTGGTCATCGAAAACCGGGACAACAGCATCGAACAACCCTACGAGGCGGGGTGCATCGCGCCGACTTCGAAACAACCGGGCGATCTGTCGGCAATCGGGACCCGCGTGTGGTCACTGACCGGCGCAAGCTCTGGGGCGGGCAACCTCACCGGTACGTCCATGGCCTCCCCGCAGGCCGCGGGCCTCGCGGCTTACGTCTGGGCGCTTGCGCCAGGGCTGACCCCGCAAGAGGTGCTCTCGCTTCTCACCGAGACGGCCCGCGACAACGCTTGCGCGGGCGGCGGTGCGTCAGCGAAACCCGTCATCGATGCATACAGCGCCGTGCTCGCGGTCGACCATGATTCGGCGCTGAGCGGAGGCGGCACTCCCGAGGCACCGGTTCGATTGGCGATCCTGGATGTTGTCGATGACAAAGGAGACCCCGGCGGCGACGGAGCCTTTGACGAAAAGGACCTCGAACGGTTCTTGCAGGCGTACTCGGGTGCTGAGGGCGAAATCGACTACTCGCGGTATGACCTCAACGGCGATGGCTGGACCGACGGTCGCTGCGACAGAACCGAGAAGTTCAATCTGGATATCGACTACCCGCCCAGCTACGGCAGCGTCACCCAGGATATTCAGGGCAAGGCTGTTGCTTTCGACGAAGGGAAGGCAACTGACATGCACGTCCTCTGCTACTATGCGTACTCGCCGCTGTACACGGGTGATGTGAGCTTACGCGACTCGGCTATGGGATCGCGCTGCGGCGAATGCGACGGAGACGATCCGTCGACCCCGTGGCCGGTGCCGCCAGAGATCTTCTACCGACAAGACAACGCAGGTGGCCTTGTCGAGTTGGGAACTTACTCTAAGAAGAATTGTTTCACATCGCAGACCACCACTATGAGCGCGACCGCTAGTGTGAGCACAGGTTGCATCACGGACGCCTTAAATGAAGTGACTCGCACGGACATTGAGCCCTTCTACGTGGGACCTTTTTCAGCCTCCTGGTCATTCTCGCATACAACGGATCTCATCGAATCGTCGGCCAGCATCGAGAGCTCATCGCAGACGTCTGTTGACGTATCCGAAACCGAGCTCGTCATAGCGGGTTCTCTCACCGCATCTGCGACGGCAACCTCGACCAAGGATCAAGGGATTCAGGCTTTCGGGGATGGTGGCGCTGGCCACTCCGTGCAGTTCAAGGTCCCGGCTGTTCTCTACGAGCTCACCTGGGACTGCAACCTGAGTTACGTTGGGTTGAACAGAGGGCTCACGCTCATAGTGTTCGATTCGGGGAGTCCACCTACATGGAAAGTCGAAAGTTGCGAAGGAGCGAGTGGTAGCCTGCCGGGTGGGGAGTACTCATTTTCGGTGAGAGCTCGTGCGCAGTCGTATTCCGCGGGTGGCTCGGATCCAGTTCCGCAATCCCGGGGAGGGAGCTTCCAGTTGATACTGAGACCGCCTCCCCCTCCAAGCCCCTGAGAAAAGATCCATCTGAGGTTGGACCTCTGCCTCAGCTTGTTCGAGGTTTCCGAAGCAGCCGAGCTGACACTGCTCAACGTGTCTGCTCCCGGCACTTCCTTCCACCCAACCTTCCACTTTCCACGGGACACCTCGGGACGGCACGCAACGCCGCGGGACTCTATGTGGTTGATGTTGTTGAAATTCCCGAATGGTGTCGTGGGCTAGGCGACTATTGCCAAGGTTGAAGTCGTGGGTTCGAATCCCATTTCCCGCTCTAAGAGCCGGCCCCTCGGGGTCGGTTTTCGTTCCGGGGGATCAAGCTGATTGTTCCGGTGCTTCTCGCTGAGCGTGCTCGGCGGCTTCGAATTCATTCGCCATCGCGTCGACTATGTCGCGGAAGCGAGGGTCGTATTTGTACTCACGTCGGCGGCGCCACCATTTCCGGACCCGGCGGCTTTGCAGATACATGCGGCTCAAACCTTCGCTTCTGTCGTAGGCGGCGGTCTCGACTAGGTTGCGCGTATGCAGCATGAACGCCGCCTCGTGGGCGCCGATCGCGTAGCCGAGAAGATTGGCAAACCGCAATTTCTCGGGCTCCGTCAGCGGACCGCCGTCATTCAGCGCGCGGTGCATGAAGTCCGCCTTTTCAGGAGAGTCAACGAGTGAGTAGTGGGCCGCGCCCGCCTGCATCCACATGTTGAGCGTCAGATCGGCGCGGGCGATCTTGTTCGTCTGGTAGCCCTGATAGAGAATGGCGAAGAGTGTCGCCACGATCACGACAACCGCGATCGTCTGGCCAATGTAGTAGATGCTTTCGAGGGTCATAGCGCTCCTTCATCCGTCTCCATCGAAATCCATTCAGGTCCCCGTGTTTCGCAGAAGGGGTGGTATGATCGCTTCCTGGCCCATGACTGAAGACATAGCCCACATTCATGGCTACTACTCACCGAACGATTTGTATAACAAGATCATCGATGGGCTCAATAGACTGGGCAAGGACTTGTCGAAAGTCACACTCGACGATCTTCAGCCCGTGGACGAATTCCATATCCGTGGCGATGCAGCGACCAAAGAACTGATCGAGCTCGCCGAGTTCACGGCTGATATGCATATCTTGGACGTGGGCTGCGGCATTGGCGGTTCTACGCGTCGGTTGTCACATGAAACCGGCTGCCGGGTGACAGGTATCGATCTGAGCGATGAATACATCGATGCGGCAGACAGGCTGACGCGGCTGCTCAACATGCAAGAGCGGGTGAGGTTTCAAGCCTGCAGTGCGCTTGAGTTGCCCTTCGAGGACAACTCTTTCGATGGCGTGTGGTCACTCCAGATGAACATGAATGTTGAAGACAAGCAGGCCTGGTTGAACGAAACCTATCGCGTGCTGAAGCCGGGTAGGCGTGCGATCTTCTATGAAGTGTGCGCACACGAGAACACGCACATTCACTTTCCCGTGCCGTGGGCTCAAGACAGCTCCATGAGCTTCTTGGTACCACCGGAATCGTTCCGCAAAATCATTGCATCCGCTGGATTCGAAATCGCAGTGTGGAATGACAAGACCGATCTTGCCCAAGAGGCTTTTGCCAATGCGACGGAGCCCGTGGGAGACCCGAATTTGCCCGTTCTGGGTGTGTATCTGCTGGTGGGTAGCGACATCCAGACCAAGGCCTACAACTTGCGCCGCAATCTGGATGAGCAATGTGTCAGCCTGATCGAGAGCGTCGCGGTGAAGCCCAGTCCCAGTGCGAGCAGCACTTAACAAGCGCTGCGGTCGCCGAGACCTTGCACCCAACCTTCCACTTTCCACAGGACACCTCGGGACGGCACGCAACGCCACGGGACTCTATGTGGTTGATGTTGCTGAATGTCCCGAATGGTGTTGGGGGCTGGGCGAATATTGCCAAGCTTGAAGTCGTGGGTGTACTCGGCTTCGCCTCCGTACTGCTCCCGTGCTCGTCCAGCACGCTGCGCTCGTACACTCGCAAGCGAATCCCATTTCCCGCTCTCGGAGCGGGCGGTGCAACCCGGACGCATGGGTTGCCCTTCCTTGGGCTCGAGTACCCTGACCACCGGTGGTCGCCGAAAAGGCGTCGCTTAGAACAGCGTGTAGATGAACGGTGCCGCTGCGGTACCTCCAAGAACCACGAGCAGGCCCAGCAGCAAAATCGCGACGAGAATGGGGGCCAACCACCACTTCTTGTTGGCTCGTAGGAACCCAATCATCTCGGACACCAAGCCAGTCTGCTTGCGCGACGCCTGGTCGAGGAAATCTGGGTCAGGCTTTTGTGGCTCCTTCTTGGACATGCTGCCCTCAATACTGATGGAAATAGCTCTCTTTGTCCCGTGCTGGGCGAGCGGGGGTCCAGTAGGACGCCGCCTGAGGATCTCTGGCACGGCGCATTGGATCGCGTCCAGCAAGTCGAAGCGCAATGGCGATCGGTCCGATGATCAAAAAGTAGAGCGCACCCATGATCACGTAGGACAGAACGAAGCCGATGGGAAAGGCCAGCAAGCTGAGCCCCACATAGAGAAGCCGGTTGGCCCGCGGGGCGACCAGGCCCAAGACGAGCGCCAGCAAGCCGAGCGCCGCGAGGGAAGCGGCCACTGCGAGACGAGCGTCTCCGAGGCCGAACGCAAAGACCAGCTTCTCGTAGTAGGCGAGGGCTGCCAACGCTCCAAATCCCACGAACGCGATGGCGCCGAACTGTCGCAGCGTCTTCGTGTCTGGGTTGAAATCGATCTCGACGAGGCGGCTCATGGGTCAGTCCAGCGCAAAGCGGTGAAGGTGTTGCTCACGGTCGACGCGCGCTGCCGTCGGCTGGTCGGCCTTGAGAAGGACGAAGTCGTCGATCACCAGCGCGTCCATGTCGGTCGCCATGAAACACCGATATGCATCCTCGGGCGTATTGACGATCGGTTCGCCCCGAACGTTGAAGCTGGTGTTGATCAAGACCGGGCAACCGGTCTTGTCTAGAAAGCTTTGCAGAACCTTCGCAAACCTCGGATGGCGTTCGTGGTCGACGGTCTGCACCCGCGCCGAATAGTCTACGTGGGTAATCGCCGGAACAGTGGAGCGCTGCTGTCGAAGTTTGTCCAGGCCCTCCGCCGTCTCGTCGACAGGCAATCTTTTCTCCGCTTTCAAGGGAGCCACCAACAGCATGTAGGGACTGTCTTCGTCGGGCTTCATCTCGAAGTACTCGTGCGCGTGGTCTCGGAGGACCGCAGGTGCGAAGGGCCGAAAGGACTCGCGAAATTTGATCTTCAAGTTCATCGTCGATTGCATTTCGGGCGAGCGGGCGTCACCGAGGATCGAGCGGCTTCCCAGCGCTCGCGGTCCAAACTCCATCCGACCCGCCATGTGTCCGACGACGTTCTGCTCCGCAAGAAGCGACGCAATGACGTCGCACACCTCGTCTTCGGTTTCGTGTCGCGTGTAGACCGCCCCTTGCGAATCGAGAAACCGTCGCGTCTCCTCGGCGGTGTACGAAGGTCCGAGAAGCGACCCTTTCTGCGCGTCCTTCCCGCGATTGTCTCGTGGTCGCTCGAGAAGCTGATACCAGGCGAAAAGGGCGGCGCCGAGAGCTCCGCCCGCGTCTCCGGCGGCCGGCTGAACCCAGATGTTTTCGAAAGGTCCTTCGCGAAGAACACGACCGTTGGCGACGCAGTTTAGGGCGACGCCTCCGGCGAGGGTGAGGTTCGACGCGCCGGTGCGCTCGTGTGCGTGACGTGCCATTCGAAGGACGATTTCTTCGGTGACGGACTGGATCGACGCCGCGATATCCATCTCTCGCTGCGTGATCTCCGACTCGGGAGCACGCGGAGGGCCATCGAAAAGCGCGTTGATCTTGGACGAAGTCATCCTGTCTCGATAGCAGTAAGCGAAGTAGTCCATGTTCATGCGAAACGACCCATCTTCTTTGAGGTCGAGTAGATGTTCCAAGATTCGATCGCGGTAGATCGGTCGTCCGTAGGGCGCTAGGCCCATGAGCTTGTACTCGCCGCTGTTCACGCGGAATCCGGTGAAGTAAGTAAACGCGGAGTAGAGCAACCCGAGCGAGTGGGGGAATCGGAGCTCTTCGATGAGCTCGACTTGGTTGCCGCGACCGATCCCGAGGCTCCCAGTCGCCCACTCACCCACGCCGTCCAACGTGAGGATCGCCGCCTCGTGGAAGGGCGAAGGGAAGAAGGCGCTTGCCGCATGCGATTCGTGATGCTCGAGGAAGACGAAGCGCCCCTGATAGGCGCCGTGCAAGCCTTTTCGGAGCTCACGGGGCGTGTGGAGCTTCTGCTTCAGCCAGAGCGGAAGCCCCATCAAGAAGAGCTTGAAGCCCGCTGGCGAGTAGGAGAGGTAGGTCTCGAGGATCCGTTCGAACTTGAGCAGAGGCTTGTCGTAGAAGACGACGAGATCGAGCTCGCCCCGGCCGATGCCCGCTTCGTGAAGGCAGTAGTCGATCGCTTGCTCGGGAAAGCGGTAATCGTGCTTCTTGCGGGAAAACCGCTCTTCCTGGGCAGCCGCGACGATTTGTCCGTCGCGCACGAGCGCCGCGGCGCTGTCATGATAGTACGCAGAGATCCCGAGAATGTGCATGACCTGGCGGGTTGCTGGCGGGTTGAAGGCAGCCGCCGGGGCCTATGATGGCATACCTGTCTCGCTTCGTCCCGCGCGCTCGGATGCCACGGACTTAGGGGTGCTCCGCCGTCCGCCTGCGCATCATGATCATGACGGCCGGCATCGTCAGGACCGCGGCGAGCAGACAAGTCACTTCGCTGATCGCCATCGCCAGACCAAAAGAGTTCATCGCCTGGTTGGCGCTGACGTAGAGGGAGGTGTAGCCGATGATGGTCGTCATCGAGCACAAGACGACGGCGCCACCCGAACGACGCACCGCAAGAAGGACTGGATCGGAGCTGCCAGCGCGTTGCTCGAGGCGATAGCGCCGCATGACGTTGATGGAGTAGTCGACACCGTTCCCGAACGTTATCGGAAAAGCCACGAAGTTCAGGAAATTGAGCTTCATCCCGATCGCCGCCATCGTCCCGGCCATCCAGAGGATTCCCATCAGCAGCGCCATGATGCAGAGCAGACTGTCGATCCGCTGGCGAAACGAAACGAGCAGGAGGGCGACGGTGGCAAGGAATGCGGCGGTGATCGCTTTGGGCATGTCTCCGTAGACCGCGCTGATCATGTCTGCGAAGACAGGCGCGCGTCCGGCGAGGGGCGGGCGCTCGCCGTTCGACATGCGCAGGGTCCGCAAGGCTTCTGCCCATCGTACGAGATAGCGACCGTCCCACGTGGAAAACTCTTCAGACTCTTGCACGACCATGATTCGACCCCGAGTTCCGTCCTTTTCCGCGAACCGCAGAGCGACCTCCTCAGGAAGGTCCGCGAGCGTGGGGACGTCGATCTTTTCGGGCGGGATGTTGTCGTCGATTTTTTGGATCGTCTCTTCGTCTTCGATCTTTTCACGGATGTCGAGGGAGATCTCTCGAATCTCATCCAGCAAGGTGAGTTTCTCGTCGATGTCCGAGGGAAGGAAATCGAAGAGCGAATGATATCCCGCGTGAATCGACGACGGCATCTCGTCGAGTTGCTGCTCGATGATCGGCACGTCGTCCACCGAGTCGAGCAGCACGGCGATTCCGCGTCCTTGCTCGTGTGAAGCCAGGATGCTGTTGACGCGCCACTGGACGCGGCGTGCCTCCGAGTGACCTTCTTCGCGGACGGATCGAAGATTGCGAAAGTCGTATTCGAAAGGATCTTGAATGACCGCGTAGGCCACGAACGCAATCGCAATGGCGGAAAGCCCGATCGAGGCGACGATCACGCTTCTGGGAACGCGGTTTGCCACAGCGGCGAATCCATTCGCGAAACCACCCCAACGTCCCTTCGCCTTCCGGGCGGTCGGGAAGGGGCGAAAACGCTCGTACGCCGCCACTGCGGCGGGCAAGATGGTGATCGCGGAAATCCAGCAGAACACCATGCCCACGCCGCCGATGATGCCGAAATCGCGGAAGCCACGAAAGTCCGTGATCATCAACGATCCATAGGCCAGCGCTGCAGCGCCGGAGGCTATCAGGGTGGCTAGCCACGTGTTCTCGTGCGCTCGGAAGATGGCGTCTCCCACGTCGCGGCCGCCGCGCCGTTCCTCGAAATAGCGGGAAAGCCAGATGATGTTCGGATTGACCCCGTTTCCGATGATGATGCTTCCAAGGAAAGCCGTGGATGTGTTGAGCGAGCCCACGGTCAGGTCGGCGACAGCGAAGCTTGCGAGCACGGGCGGTACGAGCCCCGCCC
>JAHEEE010000078.1:0-7440 GCA_024640845.1 Myxococcales bacterium
AACATCCGGCGATCTACGACAGCGTGAAGATGCACCAAGTCGTGTGGACGACCGACGGCAAGATGCACATGAACACGGGCAACCGCGAGGGGCCGGTCGGGTTCGACGTCACACAGAGCGTGCTGCCTGGTCTGCGCGAGGCGATCGAGCTCATGGTCGAAGGCGAGAAGCGGCGGTGTTGGATTCCAGGCCGCCTCGCATTTGGTGAAGAGGGGGCGACGCCCGCGACTGACGGAAGGCCGCGCGGAACGCTG
The DNA here is from genome assembly GCA_024640845.1 of Myxococcales bacterium. Classification (GTDB taxonomy): domain Bacteria; phylum Myxococcota_A; class Polyangia; order Polyangiales; family Houyiibacteriaceae; genus SG8-38. The sequence continues at coordinate 255 of JAHEEE010000078.1, forward strand.
GTCTACGAGCTCGACCTCGTCAGCCTGAAGAAGGCTGTCGGCTTGCCCGTAGCTCCCCCTGATGTCGCTGCCGTGCCAGCCGATGCGGAGAAGAGCGAGTCTGGGCTCGCGTGGCGTGTGCTGAAGGAAGGCACGGGAGACAAGCAGCCGACCATGAGCAGCATCGTCTCGCTCTTCTACACCGGCTGGACCCCTGATGGGAAAGTGTTCATCGCAACGCGGAACAACCTTCCGAAGAACTCGATGTTGGGTAGGATGATTCCCGGTTGGCGCGAGGGCGTTCTACTCATGAAGGAGGGCGAGAAGCGGCGCTTCTGGGTCCCGCCCGAGCTCGCCTACCGCGGTCAACTGGGGCGCCCGCAGACCATGGTGGTCTACGACATCGAGCTCGTGAGCATCAGCCCGTAATCTCTTTGGGTTTCGGAAAATAGATCCAAATCGAGAGCTTGGGCGTCTACAAGGCAACCGAGGAGTCATCGATGAAGCAAGCAATCGCTGTTTTGGGTCTTAGCCTATGTGCCGTCGTCGCTCAGCCGACGACATCGCGCGCCTTTTGCGGGTTCTACGTGAGTGGGGCCGATGTGTCGCTCTACAACAATGCGACGATGGTCGTGATGATGCGCGAGGGCACGCGAACCGTGCTGTCGATGCAGAACAACTATCAGGGGCCGCCGGAGGACTTCGCCATGATCGTGCCGGTGCCCGTGATCTTGCAGGAGGACAATGTAAAGACGTTGCCGCCAGAGATATTCGCGCGCGTGGACAAGCTCGCGGCGCCGCGTTTGGTCGAGTACTGGGAGCAGGATCCCTGCCAGCAGATGGTCGCGTACGAGATGATGGCTGGTAACGCTCCGAGCACGGTGACCATGAGGAAGTCGTCCGTCGCAGATGCGGAGGAAGATCTCGGCGTCACGATCGAAGCGCAGTTCAAGGTAGCCGAGTATGACATCGTCATCTTGAGCGCGAAGGACTCAGGCGGGCTCGACAAGTGGCTTCGCCAGAACGAGTACAACATTCCAAAGGGCGCCGAGAAGGTGCTTCGCCCGTATGTCGAGCAAGACACGAAGTTCTTCGTCGCCAAGGTCGACGCCAAGAAGGTGAAGTTCCAGAACGGAATCGCGGTGCTCTCGCCACTCCGTTTTCACTACGACGCGCCGACGTTCACGCTGCCTGTGCGCCTCGGGCTCCTCAACAGCTCTGGCAAGCAGGACCTGATCGTGCACTTGCTAGGAAAGCAACAGCGCTTCGAGGTCGCCAACTACAAGAACGCATCGATTCCCACCAACATCGTGGTCGAGGACAGCGTTCGAAAGACGTTTGGCGCGTTTTACGATGCTTTGTTCGAGCGGACGATCGAAAAGAACCCCGGTGCTGTGGTGACCGAGTACTCGTGGGACGCGACGAGCTGCGACCCTTGCCCGGAACCGCCGCTGCGGGCCGACGAGCTTGCGACTCTCGGCGCGGACGTTCTGGTGCCTACCGAGGAAGATCCGTACTCGGACATCCCTGGGGTCGTTCCTCGCCGACGCCCCCCGCCTCGGTGGCAGCCTTCGGGCTTCGTGCTGACCCGTTTGCACTATCGCTATGACAAGAACGGTCTCGATGAAGACCTGGTGTTTCGCGCCGCCGGTCCGATCGTCGGCGGTCGCGGGATGCCCGACCAAAGTGGCCAGCTTCAAGAGCGTCGCGCGCAGGCCTCGAGCATCAACAACTTTCAGGGCCGCTACGTCATACTGCATCGCTGGGAAGGCAAGCTCGAATGCGACAACCCCGTACGTGGAAACTGGGGTGGACCACCGAACGGACCTACGCCCCGGCCTTTTGCAGCAGGCAACACCGCCTTGAAAGGGGCGACGACCACGACGCTGACCAATCAGTTGCCGGGACTGATCCGAACCGACATTCCTGAGCTCGATCTCGAAGCCGGGGCGATCGACCTCGCGCCGAAGAGTCAACCCGAAGGTGCCGATTCCGACAGCAAGGGGCCGACGCCGCAAGGTTGCTCGGTCAGCCCAGGTCAAACGGCGTCGCTCGGTTGGATCGCGCTCGGCATCGTTGCTATGTGGCTCACCAGGAGGCGCTGGGCTCGATAGTACATGGCGGAATTCATCTTCACGATGAAGGGGGTGACGAAGGTCCATCCCCCGGACAAGAAGATCATCGAAGACCTCTACCTGTCGTTCTTTCCGGACGCCAAGATAGGGGTCATCGGCGTCAACGGCACCGGGAAATCTTCCCTGCTTCGCATGATGGCGGGCGAGGATGAGAACTTCACCGGCGAGGCGTGGTTGCGGTCGGGCGCGAAGGTCGGGTACCTGCCGCAGGAGCCCAACCTAGGGGATGCGAAGACAGTGCTGGAGGCGGTCGAGGCGGGCGTGGCGCCGGTGCGCAAGGTCCTCGACGAGTTCAACGAGCTCAGCATGAAGCTCGGTGAACCGATGAGCGACGAGGAGATGATGAAGTTGCTCGAAAGGCAGGGCGCGCTTCAAGACAAGATCGATGCGGTCGACGGTTGGAACCTCGAAAGCACACTCGAGATCGCAATGGACGCGCTTCGATTACCCCCGGCCGACGCCGATCCCAACACGCTTTCGGGTGGGGAGAAGCGCCGCGTCGCGCTTTGTAAGTTGCTCCTCGAGAAACCGGACCTCTTGTTGTTGGACGAACCGACGAACCATCTGGACGCCGAGTCGGTGGCCTGGCTTCAGGGGTATCTTCAGAAGTATCCCGGGTGTGTGATTCTGGTCACCCACGATCGCTACTTCCTCGACGAGATCGTCGATTGGATTCTCGAGCTCGACCGCGGCGAGGCCCATCCGTTCCAAGGAAACTACTCTCAGTGGCTCGAAGCCAAAGAGGCGCGGCTCGAGCTGGAAGAGAAGAAGGACAGCTCGCGGAAACGAAAGATTGCGCGCGAGCTCGAGTGGGTACGGGCGTCACCCAAGGCCAGACAGGCGAAGAGCAAGGCGCGCATTACCGCATTTGATAGCCTGGTAGCGGATGCGGCCAAGGCGCGTCGGGATCCAAACGAGATCCGGATTCCGCCGGGACCGCGTCTCGGCACACAGGTGTTCGAGGTCGAGGGCGTGACCAAGGCCTATGGCGACAAGCTCTTGTTCGAGGACCTGAGCTTTCGGGTGCCGCGCGGCGCAATCGTCGGGATCGTCGGGCCGAACGGCGCAGGCAAGACGACGCTTTTTCGCATGCTCGTGGGCGAGGAAAAGCCGGACGCGGGTACCATCAAGGTGGGCGATACGGTGACGCTCTCTTACGTGGACCAGAGTCGCGACACGCTCGATGACGGGAACACCGTGTTCAAGGAGATCACCGGAGGCGCCGACGAGATCGACGTCGGGGGCGGCACGGTGAAGTCACGCGCTTACGTGGGTTGGTTCAACTTCCGTGGCAGCGACCAGCAAAAACCGGTCAAGAATCTCTCGGGCGGAGAGCGCAATCGCGTGCACCTCGCCAAGCTCCTGAAGAGCGGCGGCAACGTGCTTCTCCTCGACGAGCCCACCAATGACATCGACGTCGAGACTCTTCGCTCGCTCGAAGAGGCGATCCTCGCTTTCCCTGGTTGCGCGATGATTATCAGCCATGATCGCTGGTACCTCGACCGAATCTGCACTCACATCCTCGCGTTCGAGGGCGACAGCCAAGTCGTCTGGCACGAAGGCTCCTACGCCGACTACGCCGCAGACCGAAAGGCCCGGCTAGGCACCGACGCGGATATCCCCCACCGCATCAAATACCGAAAGTTCTCCCGCTAGAGGGACATGCTCCCCCCTGATAACCCCCCGAAAACACAACGATTCTACGCCAAAGATCGCAGCGCCTTTAGGATGGGCCGCTGCGATCTTTTGCTGGGGAACTCAAGGATTTCAGTGGGTTAGGGGTATGGAGCGTGTCCCCGTTTCCGCGGGCGAAGTGTTCTGTCGCTTCCACGAGGTGTGAGGTGATCTCTGGCTCGAGCGCTGAGTGCCCGGCTTGTTGGGCGATGATCAGCTTGCTGTTCGGCCATGCTCGGTGGAGCTCGTATGCACTTTCCACCGGGCACACGATGTCGTAGCGGCCCTGCACGATGACCGATGGGATGTGCGCGACACGGTCGATGTTGGCCAAGAGGTAGTTGTCGTCTTGGAAGAAGCCACCGTTGATGAAGTAGTGGCACTCGATCCGCGCGAAGGCTTCGGCGAAGATCGCGTGGCCCGTGCGCGCGATGAGATCGGGGTCGGGCACGAGCCGACTGGTGGTGCCCTCCCACATGCTCCACGCGCGCGCAGCCGTGATCCGCTCGTCACGGTCCATGCTGGTGAGGCGGCGGTGGTAGGCTCCGACCAGGTCGCCGCGCTCTTCTTCGGGGATCGGTTCGACGTACTTGGCCCAGGCCTCCGGGAAGATCCGACTTGCACCTTCCTGGTAGTACCATTGGATCTCGCGGCGCCTCAGGAGAAAGATCCCGCGGAGGATCATCTCGGTTACGCGTTCCGGATGCTGCTGCGCATACGTCAGTGACAACGTGCTTCCCCACGAACCACCGAACAATTGCCAGCGCTCGATGCCGAGGTGCTCGCGGATCCGCTCCATGTCTTCGACCAAGTCCCAGGTCGTGTTCTCGCGGAGGTCGGCGTGCGGCGTGCTGCGCCCGCAGCCCCGCTGGTCGAACAAGATGATTCGATAGACCGAAGGGTCCCAAAAACGCCGATGGACCGCGCTCGCCCCGCCGCCGGGCCCACCGTGCACGAAAACAGCCGGCTTTCCCTGCGGATTCCCGCACTGCTCGTAATAGACCGAGTGCAGATCGCCGACGCGAAGGTGCCCTGAATCGAAGGGTTCGATTTCTACATGAAGACCGCGCATCAGGAGCGCCCATCACAGCACGTTCGCGGACTGGCGCAACCGCTGGCAGTGGCTATCTTGCGGCCCGGGCATGGCGCAGAAAGAATTCCAGCGGCGACGCACCTTCGCGATCATTTCGCATCCCGACGCCGGTAAGACGACGTTGACGGAGAAGCTCCTGCTTTACGGGGGCGCGATTCACGCGGCGGGCGCGGTCAAATCGCGCAAGGCCAAACGCTCTGCTGTCAGTGACTGGATGGCGCTCGAAAAGCAGCGCGGCATTTCCGTGACCAGCTCGGTCCTACAGTTCGAATACGACGACATTCGTTGGAACCTGCTCGACACACCCGGCCACAACGACTTCAGCGAGGACACGTACCGAACACTGATGGCCGCCGACTGTGCGATCATGATCCTCGACGCAGCGCGCGGTGTCGAGCCTCAGACCCGCAAGCTCTTTCACGTTTGCCGAATGCGCAACACCCCCGTGGTGACGTTCATCAACAAGATGGACCGCCCCGCACGCGACGCCTTCGCGCTCATGAGCGACGTCGAGGAGGTGCTTGGTGTCAGCACCGTTCCTTTCACGTGGCCGATCGGCAGCGGAGACCTCTTTCAGGGCGTGTATGATCGCCGAAACGAAGCCGTTCTGCGCTTCGAGCGCTCCTCGGAAGGACAAGCCAAGCGTGCCGAGATGAAGGTCACCGGCATCGACGACCCCGAGCTCGACTCGCTTCTTGGCGAGGAGCCGGCTCAGACGCTTCGCGACGAGATCGAGCTTCTCGATGGTGCGGGCGAGGAGTGGGACGAAGCGCGCTTTCTTGCGGGCGACCTCACTCCGGTGTTCTTCGGAAGCGCGCTCACCAACTTCGGCGTCGAGCCCTTCCTTCAATCGTTCAAGGGCTTGTGTCCGGCACCGGGTCAGCGACAGGCCTCTGGAGACGTCACCGTCAACCCGAGCGACGACCGTTTCAGCGCATTCGTGTTCAAGGTCCAGGCCAACATGGACCCCTCGCACCGCGACCGGATCGCGTTTGCGCGCATCTGTTCGGGAAAGTTCGAGGGCGGCATGCGGGTGCATCACTACAGGCTCGGAAAGGCCATCCGCCTCAATCGCGCTGAGCAGTTCTTCGCGCAGGATCGCGAAAACGTCCTCGAAGCGTTCGCCGGCGATATCATCGGCCTCTATGACCCCGGTCTCTTTCGCATTGGCGACACGCTCTCGACGGAGGGGCCGATGGTCTTCGATGCGGTTCCGCGCTTTTCCCCCGAGCACTTCGGCCGACTCCAGTTGCTCGATCCGCTCAAGCGCAAGCAGCTCCAGAAGGGAATCCAAGAGCTCTCTGAAGAGGGTACGGTGCAGCTCTTCTCAGAGCCCGGGCGCGAGAAGGATCCTGTATGCGGTGTCGTCGGGCGCTTGCAGTTCGAGGTATTGATGTTTCGGCTCGAGCACGAGTACGGCGCCAAGGTCACCTTCGATTTGCTGCCCTATCAGTACGCTCGCTGGGTCGAGGGCGCAGCCGACTGCGAAGAGCTCAAAGCACGCCGGGTGCCGATGGCCGTTCTCGACCGTGACAACCGCCCGGTCGCGCTTTTTCGCGACGAGTGGGAGCTCGGCCGCGCAGCCCGGGATAACGAGAACTGGATCTTCCACGAAACCGCGCCGATAGTGGCTGCAGCTTGAATAGAGGGGTGCCGCTCTCGTCCAAAACCGGCATAATTAAATGCAAGAGGGGAATGGATCGAGGATGAAGTACGCGACCAGAGTCAGCTTGGTTGTGGCCGCTTGCGTGGCGGTACCAGCGACCTCCTACGCCGAGGCGACCACCCATGTCATCGGTGGTGATGACAAGAGTAAGGCGACGTTCGTATCCGATGCGCCCCTCGAGACGATGACAGGCACGACCGACCAGGTGACTGGATCTCTCACCGTCGATCCCAGTGACATCAGCAAGACGACGGGTGACTTCAAGGCGCCCGTCAAGTCGCTTCGCACCGGCAACGACCTCCGCGACGAGCACTTACAGGGCGACGGCTGGCTCGACGCCAAGAAGAACCCCTTCATTCACTTCGAGATCAGCGAAGTCATCCTCGGCAAGAAGGGCAATAAGGAGCTCAAGCAGGGCAAAGATAAAAAGGTCGAGGTGAAAGGCAAGTTCACCGCTCATGGTGTCACGCGGCTCGTTACCGCCAAGGGCACGGTGAACTGGTCGGGCAACGGGATTCGGATCAAGGCGGACTTCCCGGTGAACCTCACGGACCATGATATCTCCGTCCCGTCGATCGTGAGGCTGAAGGTAGCGAACGAGATTCAAGTGTCGGTCGATCTCGAGGGCACGGCCAAGTA
>JAHEEE010000078.1:7540-16397 GCA_024640845.1 Myxococcales bacterium
GGGGTCTTCGCTGTTGCCTTTCGAGAGGATCGTCTCACGAAACGCGCGCCCTACCGCCGGGTTCGTGATGCCCTCCTTCTTGAAGCGCGTGAATGCATCGGCGTCGAGCACCTCGGCCCACTTGTAGCTGTAGTAGCCGGCCGCGTAGCCCACGGAATGACCGAAGACGTGCGTGAACCCAGCCAGCATTGCGTAGTCGTCGGGCAGCGAAGTGGGCGAGTAACGCTGTAGATTGGCTCGCGCGTATTCCATGACGTCGCCATCGCGACTCGGGTCGTAGTCTCGGTGCAGTGCCAGATCCGTCGTAGCGAAACCGAGCTGCCTCATCTGCGCGTTGGCTGCGCGGTACGTCCGCGCGCGCACCATCTTGTCGTAGAGCGCGTCGGGGATTGGTTCGCCGGTTTCATGGTGTGCGGCGAACAGGTCGAGCCCGCTCCTTTCCCAGCACCAGTTCTCCATGATCTGCGAAGGAAGCTCGACGAAATCCCATGCGACGTTGGTGCCCGCGAGGCTTCGCACGCGTACGCGGCTGAAACAATGGTGAAGCAGGTGTCCGAACTCGTGGAATAGCGTCTCCACCTCGCGATGGGTCAGCAACGCGGGCTTACCCCCGACAGGCGGGTTCACGTTGGCGCAAAAAAGCCCCAGGTTGGGCAGCGGCGCGTCTTCAACATAGGCGACGCTCACGAGGGAGTTCATCCACGCGCCCCCGCGCTTGTTTTCCCGCGGGAAGAGGTCGACGTAGAACGCTGCGATCGTAATGCCGTCTGGATCCCGGATCTCATAACTCTTGACCTTGGGATCCCAGGTCACCGCATCGCGTTCGACGATCTTCACCTCGTAGAGCGCCTGCGCGGTCGCGAAGAGGCCATCGAGCACGCGCTCGAGTGGAAAGTACGGCCGGAGCTCTTCTTCGTTGAAGTCGTATTTCGCTTGGCGCTGTTTCTCCGCATAGTATGCCGTGTCCCACGCTTGCATCTCCGCCGCGGCTTCGCCTTCGAGCTCGCGCCGGAACGCCCTGAGCTCGGCGTTCTCGCGCTCGAACGCGGCTTGCGTCTTGTCTCGCAAGTCCTCGAGGAAGGCCTGAGCCTTGGCGCCATTCTTTGCCATGCGATCTTCGGTGACGAGGTCGGCGAAATCCCGGTAACCGAGGAGCTCTGCCTTGACTCGCCGAAGCTCGAGAATTCGCGCGATTAAGGGGCGGTTGTCGCGCTCGCCGGCAGTCGCGCGAGTGTTGTACGCCCGCCAGACCTGTTCGCGAATGCCCGCGTCATCCAGGTACGTGAGCAGCGGAATCAGGCTCGGCGCTTGCAACGTGAACCTCCAACCTTCGACGCCCTTGGCCTTCGCGTTTTCCGCCGCCGCTTGTTTGGCGCTTTCCGGCAAGCCCGCGAGCTTGCTCTCGTCATTCAGGACGAGCTCGAAGGCATTGGTCTCATCGAGCACGTGTTGCGCGAACTCGGTCGTGAGTTGCGTGAGCTCGACTTCGATCGCTTGGAGCTTCGCCTTGTCGTCCGGACCGAGGTCAGCGCCATGGCGCCGGAAATCATCGAGGGTCTTCTTTACGAAGCGCTTCTCGGTCGCACCGAGCGCGGCTGCATCGTCGGTTTCCGAGAACGCGCGGACGCTTCGATAGAGGCCCTCGTTCATGGCGAGCTCCGACCAGAACGCGCTCACCTTCGGCACGGTCGCATTGTAGGCGTCGCGAAGCGCATCCGTGGTGGCGACACTTTCCAAGTGGCCGACAATCGTCATCGCGCGCTCGAGTGGCTCTGTCGCGTCCTCGAGCGCGCCGAGGGTGTTGGCGTAGGTGCGCGGCCCAGGTTGCGCGACGATTGCAGCGATCGTCGCGCGCGCTGAGGCCAGCAGCGCATCGACAGCCGGCACGACGTGCGCAGCCTCGATCTCGTCGAAGGGAATCTCGAATCCGAGTTGGATCAACGGGTTAGACATCGGCTAAGCCTAGCAGCGGCACCAGGGTTTGCGCGGCTCCCTACCAAATGGTAGAGAGCCGGGTCGGGCGGCAGGGCTTCCACCGCACCGTCGAGTCGGGAGAATCGAGATGACCGTGCCTACGCGTTACATCCTTCACCAGGGGCCGGTGATTGGCGCCATTGCCCGCGCGGCGATCGTCGCGCTGAAGAGCGCTTCGGGGAAAACCAACCAGCCGCCTTCGCAGGTGCCCGGTCCAGTCGTGTCGGCGTCGGTGCCCCCACGACCGTCCGATCTCGTGCGCGACTACATCCGCCACGTAGGCGGGGACCCCGCGTGGTACCGCGGGCAAGTGCCTGCTCACATGTTCCCGCAGTGGGTGTTCCCGCTCCAGGCTCGGGGCCTCGAGGGGCTTCAGTACCCGATGCAGCGCGTGCTGAACGGGGGCTGCCGATTGCAGATGAACGCGCCGCTCCCCCTCAACCAGCGGTTCGAGCTCAGAGTCCAGCTGATCGACATCGACGACAATGGCCGGCGCGCCGTCATCCACCAGCGCGCGACGATGGCGACGTCGGCGCATCCCGAGGCGGTCATCGCCGACGTGTATGGCATCGTCCCGCTTGGCGGCGGTGACAAGTCGGCGAAGGGAAAAGACGAGCGACCCCGCGTCCCGGTATTGGTCAAAGAGCTGGGTCGCTGGAGGCTCGGCACGCACGTGGGCCTCGATTTCGCAAAGCTCACAGGAGACTTCAATCCAATCCATTGGATCCCTCCCGCTGCGCGTGCGAGTGGATTTCGCAACGTGATCAATCACGGGTTCTCGACGATGGCCCGCGCCATCGAGGGGTTGAACCGCTCGGTCTTTTCCGGCGACGTTCGTCGGCTCGAGTCGATCGACGTCCAGTTCAAGAAGCCGCTCGTGCTTCCTGCCGAGGTCGGTCTCTACATCGACGATGAGAGAGTGTTCGTGGGGGACGCGCCAGGCGGCCCCGCCTATCTAGTTGGAACCTATTCAGTCAGGAGCTGAGCCTCAATGACGGACCTTTTGCTCGAAAACGAGAACGCCCGAAAGCTGGTCAAGACCCTTGGCCTACCCATCCCCGTGCCCGAGAAGCTCGCGCGCAGCAAAGGCCCCTACGAAGAGCGGCCGCTCGACGAGAAGACGGTGCTCGTTTGCGGCGTTGGCGGGCTGCAGGCGACCCTGGCACAAATCCTCACGAAAGCCGGTGCTTATCCGCTGGTCGTCGGCACCTCCGACGCGGTGTTGGAGCCGTTCGTCGGGCCCGGCGAGGCTTGGGCGCGGCCGCCGCGTAGGGTGGAGCCGGGACAAGCGCCTGAGGGGGAACGCGTCGACGCGATCGTGTTCGACGGCACCGGACTCGAGACGCCCGACGATCTCCATCAGCTCTACGTGTTCATGAGCCCCTGGATTCGTCGGCTCAATCGTTCGGGGCGGGTCGTCGTGATCGGCCGCCCGGCCGGTGACGCGAAGAAGCCCGTACGCGCTGCAGCGCGAGCAGGGCTCGAAGGCTTCACACGAAGTCTCGCCAAAGAGATTGGAGCAAACGGCTCGACGGCCAACAGCGTCTTCGTCCAGGAGGGCGCCGACGAGCGGCTCGACTCCGTGCTTCGCTTCCTGCTCTCGCCGCGGTCGGCTTACATCAGTTGCCAGCCGTTTCACGTGACCAAGCTCGCCAAGGGTGAAGAAGCTCCGGAGACGCACGTACTCGGCGGCAAAGTCGCCCTCGTGACGGGGGCCGCGCGCGGCATCGGGGAAGCGACGGCGGAGTTGCTCGCATTCGAAGGCGCACACGTGGTGTGCCTCGACCGACCCGCAGACGACGCCCCGTGTAGCAAAGTCGCGCAGCGTATCGGTGGCTCGACGCTGCTCATCGACATCACGGATATCGACGCACCGGAGCGAATCGCTGGCGAGCTCAAAGATCGCTTCGGTGGTGTGGACATCGTCGTTCACAACGCGGGTGTCACGCGCGACAAGACGCTCGCGCGGATGTCGCCCGAGCAATGGGACATGGCGGTCGACATCAACCTCGGCGCCGTGATTCGCATCACCGATCGCCTGCTGTCAGACGAGGTCCTTCGCTCGGGCGGCCGGGTCATCTGCCTCTCTTCGGTCTCCGGAATCGCCGGAAATCGCGGACAAACCAATTACTCGGCGGGCAAGGCCGGCATCGTCGGTTTCGTCGGGGCGCTCGCGCCGAAGGTCGCGAAGAAGGGCATCACGGTAAACGCGATTGCCCCGGGCTTCATCGAGACGCGACTTACGGACGCCATGCCGGTCGCAATTCGCGAGGTCGCGCGCCGGATGGCCGCGGTCGGGCAGGGTGGTAAGCCCGAAGACGTGGGTCAGGCGATCACCTTCCTCGCAACTCCCGGCGCCGTTGGGCTGACCGGTGAAACCCTTCGCGTCTGTGGTGGCGCACTCGTAGGAGCATGAACATGGCCAAGAAGAAAAATGGTTGGGGCAAGAAGCAGCGCGCAGTGATCGTGGCTGGCGTTCGCACTCCGTTCGTCAAAGCTTTTGGCAAGTTCCTCAAGCTCGACACCATCGACTTGTCGGACATTGCCGTGAAGTCGCTCCTCGAGCGGACCGACCTCTCCCACGACGAGATCGACAGCATCGTGTGGGGTGGGGTGATCTTCCCATCACTCGCGCCGAACATCGCACGCGAGATCGCGTTGGATTTGAAGCTACCTGCGAGCGTCGAGGGGATGACCTGCACCCGGGCGTGCGCAAGCGGGCTTCAAGCGGTGACGCTCGCGGCGGCGGCCATCGAACGTGGCGAAGCAGACGTCGTGATTGCAGGTGGCTCCGACTCCACCAGCAACGCGCCCCTCAACCTGCCGCAGAAGGTAGTGCATGCGCTCGCGCCGCTGGCATTCGGGAAGGCTGCCACTCCCGGAGACTACCTCGGCGTGCTCGCGCAGATGATGCCTATCACCGATATCCTGCCGAAGATGCCCAAAATCGCAGAGCGAACGACTGGCGAGGTCATGGGAGAGTCGGCTGAGCGGATGGCGAAGCGCAACGAAATTTCGCGCGAAGATCAAGACGAGTTTGCGGCGCGTTCACACCACCGGGCCGCGGAGGCGATCGCGTCGGGCCGGTTCGACGACGAGGTCACGCCGGTCGAGTCACCCGAAGGCTGGGTGTACGCCGACAACATCGTGCGTGGCGACACCAGCGTCGAAAAGCTCGCCAAGCTTCGGCCGGTGTTTGCGAAGGACGGTACGGTCACCGCCGGCAACGCTTCGCCGCTCACCGATGGCGCCGCGGCGGTGTTGCTGATGAGTGAAGAGAAGGCGCGAGCGCTCGGCTACAAGCCGCTCGCTGCGTTCAAGAGCTGGTCCTACGTAGGTGTCGATCCAAGCGACCAGTTGTTGATCGGTCCGGCGCTCGCGATGCCCAAGGCCCTCGACCGCGCAGGCATGGAGCTCAAGGACGTGAGCCTCGTCGACATGCACGAGGCGTTCGCTGCGCAGGTACTCTCGGTCACCAAGGCGCTTGCGAGCAAGGGCTTCGCGGAGGTGCGACTCGGCAAGAGCAAACCGGTGGGCGAAATCGACGACGCCATTTTCAACGTCCATGGTGGCTCACTATCGATCGGCCACCCATTCGGCGCCACGGGCGCGCGCATGGTGACGACGATGGCCAACGAGCTTTCGCGGACCGGCGCGGAGACCGCATTGCTCGGCATTTGCGCGGCGGGCGGCCTAGGCGCTGCTGCCGTGCTCGAAGCGGTCTGATCACGTGAGGGCGTGGGCGGCCGTTGCCGTGGCGCTCTTGCTCTCTCCTGGCTGCACCAAGAAACAGGAGGCGCGGGGACCGGGGCGAATTGTCACGCTCGACACCGACGTGGTTGGGCTCTCGGGACTCAGTCGCGACGAGCATGGCGCATTCTGGGCGGTCGGAGAGGGCGCCGACGCCGTGCTCCGGATCGACCCCGACACCTTCGGCGTGACTCGCTATCCCGTGGTCGGAGCTCCTGAGGGGGCCGATCTCGAGGCGCTGACGTGGGTCGAAGGGGTTCGCTTCGTGCTTGGCACCGAGACCCAAGAGAAAGGGCGGACTCGTGACGTGATCCTCGACGGCAGACTCGATGGCGGTCGGTTCAAGGTCGCGCCGGTCGGGCATCTCGAGTACACCCGCTGGCGCCTCACTGCCCGAGATAACCATGGCATCGAGGGTATTTGTCACGTAGATGGCCTGATGATTCTCGCGACGGAGCTCGCCGAAGAGCAGCGGGGCCGTCGCTGGGCGCCGGTAGGCATGTTCGATCCGAAGATACAAACCTGGACCGCGCACCGCGTCGCCCTGAGCAGTGATACCGGCAAGCTCTCCGCGCTCGACTGCCGTGTGCGCAACGGAGTCGTCGAGGCGCTTGCCGTCGAGCGGCATTACGAAGTGTCGCGACTGATTCGCTTCAGCGTTCCTCGCGGGCCTGAGGGGCAGTGGATCGAGCCAACAGTCGTCGCCGACCTCTCGAAGCTGCTGACTCCTGTGCCGAACTTCGAAGGGCTCGCATGGCTCGAAGACGGGTCTGCGGTGTTGGTGAACGACAATCAGTACCGGGGCGCGACGCACGAGCCGAGCCGGCTCTACTTCATCCCCTCGAGCGCCCTACGATGAAGCATTCAGCGCTGTTGTTGATTGCGGCGCTGACCGCGGCCGCAAGCGTTCGAGCCGAGCCTTTGGAGCTCGATGAGAGCGTCGTCGACCATGTGCGCCAGATCCACGCGATCGATCCGGAGCGGCGCGATGATGTTTTTTCAAAGATGGGCGGGTCGAGCGTTGCCAGCCAAGCGTTCCTCCATTGCTTCGCAACCGAGTACGTCGACCTAGGAGAACGACCCGAGCTTGCGGAAACGATCGACTTCTTCGTCACGGGGCGCCGAAACTCGTTCAACCGGCAAAGCGAGGCTGCGGGGGTCAGTTGGAACCTGCGCTACGTCCTCGGTGGTCGGCCTGCAAGCTTTCGCGTGGAGCTCGAGGAGACAGGGGCGCGATGGGCATTGGTGTTGTTCGGAGGCAACGACGCGCAGAACGAAAACGAGCGCGTGTACTTGAAGCGCTTGGTGTACTTGGTCGAGCAGTTGGAGGAGATGGGGGTCGTTCCGATCCTCGGCTCGGCGATGCCCCGTCGCAACGCTTCCAAGGATCGTTGGATCCACCGCTTCAACTTGATCACCGAGGCGGTCGCGAAGCACTGGTCGCTCCCGTACATCGACTACCATGGCGCGTTGAGTGCGCTGCCGCGCAAGGGCCTCGCCAGGGACGGCGTGCACCCGAACGTGCTTCCGCCTGGTGGATACAAGACGAGCTGCCAGCTGACGGAAGAGGGCCTTCGATACGGGAACAACCTGAGGAATCTACTGACCCTCGAGATGCTGGACACGCTGAGGCGGGTCACCGACAGCGGAGCCGACGAGACGCCCGCGAACGCGAGCCCGCAGGGCGAAGCCCGGCGCGAATGCGCCGCCAAGCCCGCAGGGCGCGGAGGGAGGATTACGGGTGGGGGTGGGTGGGCCGGATGTGACCAAGCCTCCCGACAACAAGCGCCGCTCGCTGACGCTGGCGCTGGCACCGACGCTGGCACTGCGCCTGACCTGTTTCCGATCTTCGCCCTCGTCGACAAGGCTGCGCTTCCTCCCGCGGCCCCCCTTCCAAGCAACTGCGGCGGCACGAAGCCTGGCTCTCGCCACTACAAAGTCGAGCTTTCGCTCGAGGAGCGTACTCGGCTCCGGGCGGCCGCGCTGGATCTCGATGGGCATGATTCCCGGCTCCTTCTGGTGCGAAACGATGAGGAGACCGGGGCCCGCTGTGTGCGTCGCCGCAGGCAGATCCTGGAGGTGGATGCGCGACCTGGAATGTGGGATCTGATCGTCGAGGTTCCCGACAATGCTGCGGAGGAGGGTCAGATGTTGATTCTCATTGCGCGCGACCCACGCTGACCATGGCCGACGTTGACCAGATACGCGTTCACGAGATCTACGAATCGATTCAAGGCGAGTCGACCTTCGCAGGGCTGCCTTGCACCTTCGTGCGGCTCTCCCGCTGTAACCTACGCTGCCGCTGGTGCGACACCCCACAAGCCTTCGAGGGCGGCACAGAGATGTCCCGTGCCGCCGTGCTTGAAAAGGCGCTCTCTTTCGAGACACCGCTGGTGGAGCTCACCGGCGGCGAGCCACTTCTCCAAGAAGGCACCATCCCGCTGCTGCGCGAGCTCTGCGACGCCGGCCGCACCGTGCTCCTCGAGACTAGCGGGGAGCGCGACATCTCTCTGGTCGACCCGCGGGTGCATCGCATCATGGACCTCAAGGCGCCCGGGAGCGGCGAATCCCGGCGAAACCGCTGGGAGAACGTCGCCCACCTGTCGAGCCGCGACGAAGTGAAGATCGTGCTTGCCGATCGGGCCGACTACGAGTGGGCCAAGGGCGTCATCGAAGAGCACGGACTCGAACGACGCGTCAACGAGGTATTGTTGAGCCCCGTGTGGGGTGAGCTCGACCCGAAGGATCTGGTGAAGTGGGTCCTCGAAGATGACATGCCCGTCCGTGTGCAGATCCAAATGCACAAAGTAATCTGGGATGCGGACACACAGGGAGTGTAGAGAGATGGCATTGGACCCGGAGTTCATCGCTGATTGCCCCTACGGCCCAGACGCCGTGCAGATCGATGAAATCGTCGAGATCGACAAGGAGCAAGGCATCATCCGCGCGGTAATGCCGACCCATGCCGACTTGCCACTGACGCGCGACCAGCGCGCGCATCCGCTGCGCCATCCGCGCCACGTGAGCGGCGGGTTCATGGTGCATCTCACTGGAATGCTAGGCTTCATGCACACCTATTACATTCTCGGCCTCCGCCATGCGGACGGATGGATCGGCTACGGCGGCCGCATCT
>JAHEEE010000022.1 GCA_024640845.1 Myxococcales bacterium
ACACCGGCAAATCGTACTCGCCCTATGCGGCGCGGGGATTTCCGAGCCAGCCGTTTTGGGGAGACACGCACCTGCACACCGACATCTCGATGGATGCAGGCGCGTTCGGAGACCGCCTCGGCCTCGACGCAGCCTATCGCTTCGCCCGCGGCGAAGAGGTCGTCTCGACGAATGGCACGCCGGCGCGGCTGTCTCGCCCCCTCGATTTCCTGGTCATCGCCGACCACTCCGACAACATGGGGTTTTTCCCAGATCTCCTCTCGGGCGCGCAGCACATCCTTTCGGACCCGACAGGAAGGGACTGGTACGACCGGATCCAAGCAGGCGAGGGAGTCGGTGTGGCGCTCGAGCTGATCGGCCTCTTCTCGCAGGGCAAGTTCCCCCCTGCGATGATCTACACCCCGGATTCGATACCCTACAAGACAGCCTGGGCCAAGACCGTGGATGCCGCGGAGCGCTTCGATGACCCGGGGCGTTTCACGGCGTTCATCGGCTACGAGTGGACCTCTCTGGTGCAAGGCAACAACATGCACCGGGTCGTCATCTATCGCGACGACCGCAGCAAAGCGGGTCAAATGGTTCCCTTTACGACGGTGCCGCCCCAGGGCAGCACGAACCCCCGCGACCTGTGGAAGTGGCTGAGCGAATACGAGAAGAAGACCGGCGGCGACGTTCTCGCGATTGCCCACAACGGAAACCTGTCCAACGGCATCATGTTTCCGCTCGACAAGCAATACGACGGCAGGCGTCTCGACAAGGCCTACGTGCAGCAGCGGGCGCGCTGGGAGCCGCTCTACGAGGCGACGCAGATCAAGGGCGATGGCGAAACCCACCCCTTCTTGTCGCCCGATGACGAGTTCGCCGACTACGAGACCTGGGCTGTCGGGAATCTCGACGTATCGGAGGCCAAGACGAACGAGATGCTCCCGGGTGAGTATGCGCGTGAAGCGCTCAAGCGCGGCTTGGCAATCGAGGCAAAGCTCGGCACCAACCCCTACAAGTTCGGCATGATCGGATCCACCGACAGCCACACTTCGCTCTCGACCTCCGAGGAAGACAACTTCTTCGGCAAGCACACCGGCGCTGAGCCCAGTCCCGAGCGGATGAGCCACCCCTTCATGAAAACCGATGCGGGAACGATCATGGGCTGGCAGCAGGTCGCATCAGGGCTTGCTGGCGTTTGGGCGACCGAGAACACACGGGCGGCTTTGTTCGACGCAATGGCGCGTAGAGAGACCTACGCGACCACCGGCAGTCGCATGATTGTTCGATTCTTCGGTGGTTGGGACTTCGGCCAGCAGGATCTCAACAGTCGCCAACCCGCTTTCGCGGGCTACGCAAAGGGCGTTCCCATGGGCGGGGACCTGACAGCCGCACCCGGCAAAAAGGGGCCGACCTTCATGGTCTACGCGGTGCGCGATCCAATTGGCGCGAACCTCGATCGCATCCAAATCGTCAAAGGCTGGCTCGAGGGCGGCAAGACCTACGAGAAAGTCTATGACGTCGCCTGGTCCGATGGGCGCAAGGCCGGCCCCAACGGAAAGCTTCCGCCGGTCGGCAACACGGTCGATGTGAAGAGCGCGAGCTGGACCAACACGATTGGAGCGCCCGAGCTCGGGGTGGTGTGGACGGACCCCGACTTCGATCCGAAGCAGCGCGCTTTCTATTACGCGCGCGTCATCGAGATTCCCACACCCCGATGGTCGACCTACGACGCATTCCGCTTTGGGATTCCGTTGCCGGAAGGCGCTCCGACCTCGACGCAGGAGCGCGCCTACACCTCTCCCATCTGGTACACGCCCGCCAAGACGCAGAGCGGCCGAGCCAAGACAGGCCGAAGGAAGTAGCTTCCTCCCTTCGGCCTCCGGCTGCTCGGAGGACGGGCGTTAGCCCTGCTGTCGATACCGGCCGGGGGCCGTGCCGCTCCACTGCTTGAAGCGCTTTGCGAAGTGGTAGTGGTCATCGAAACCGACTCGCGCGGCGACGGCTGCAAGGGGCTCCGTGGTCGTGCGGAGCAGGTCCGCGGCGGCGCTCATCTTCAAGTTCATCGCGTACTTCATCGGGGGCACGCCGATGCTGCTCCGGAAGAGCCGGATGAAATACGACTTGTTGAGCCCGAGCTCGGTGACGAGCTCGTCGAGATCATAGCTAGCGCCCACATGCGAGCGCATGAAATCGAGCGCCTGCTCGATCGCCGGGTGGCTGCGCGATCCCCTATGCGTGTCGATCGTCACCTCGTAGAGAAAAGCCATCAACCTCGCGGACGCTGCGCGCCGTTCCCGCTCGTCCCTCGAGAGCGACTGCCGGCTCAACTGCGCGAAGAGCGCGTGGTAGCGATCACCGAGACGACGAACGCTTCCTTCGCCGACGAGCGCTTCGAGATCGTTCGCCAGCTCGGCGTCGCCCTCGGCATCGAGCTCCATGAACGCGATGTACTGCAACAGATAGCTGTTTTCCGGCACCTCCATTCGGTGCGTCGTCCGAGGCCGCGTATAGAAGAAGTCCCCCTGCCGCACCGCCGACGCCCGACCTTGGACTTCGAACGAGGCTCGGCCCGCAAGCACATAGTGGAGCTCGTACGCGTCGTGCGAATGCGCCTCGACAAAGCGAAAGGTCCGCGGCAGCAGGAGGCAGGAATTCAGGCGCATGATGTCAATAATGTACATCATCTAGTCATTCCGGACCATTGCCCGCCGAGTGAGCCCTCCATATGGTTTTCCAAAGAAGCCGGCCACCTGCGCCAGAAAGGAGCAGGCCATGTTGGATGCTTCAGGTCTTCCGCTCGCGCACCCCGTAGCCAAGGTACGCACGCCACATGAGAGGCGTATCGAGGAGGGTCTGCCAATCGGCTTGGCGGTCGATGCATCGCGGTCGAAGCGGGCGCGGATCCAGCGCCTGCTCGAGGGCTTTCGCGACGAGCCGATTCGGCTGAACGTCGAGCGCGCGCGGCTCCTCACCGAGTCCATGAAGCGAAGCGAGGGTCAGCCGATGGTGCTCCGTTGGGGCAAGGCGCTCGCGCACATCCTCCGGGAGCACCCGATCCACATCGAAGACGACGAGCTCCTCGTCGGAAGCGCGGGCCCGCCGGGCCGATACGCGGTCGTCTACAGCGAGCTCGTTGGACCAGGGCGATTCTACACGCACCCGCACGAGCTCGTTCCAAGCAAGCCGGGAGACGCGATCGTCATCAGCGAAGACGACATCGCGACACTCAAGGGCGAAGTGCTCCCGTATTGGGAGCGGAGCTCCTATCACAAGGCCACGATGAGCGCGCTTCCCGAAGAAACGCGACGTCTCATGGAGCGGATCTTCGTCGTCACACCGACCGCGTCTGGCCGCTCGATGCTCGCGTGGGCGCACGATTACGGGAAAGTGCTCGAGTGCGGCCTCGGCGCGATTCGACGCGAGGCATCCGAGCGCCTCGAATCGCTCGACCCATTGGACACGGCCGCATATGTCGCGGAGCGACCCTTCCTCCAGGCCGTTCTGCTGGTGTGCGACGCCATGATCGCGTTTGCGCGTCGCTACGCCGCGCTTGCGCGCGAGATGGCCGCAGGCGAGCGCGATGAAGAGCGGCGCCTCGAGCTCATGAAGATCGCGGAGATCTGCGAACGAGTCCCCGAGCATCCCGCCCGCACCTTTCACGAGGCGGTCCAGTCGCAGTGGTTCGTCCAGACGGTCTCGCGGCTGGAGCAAGCGATCGGCGGCGTCGTCGGCAACGGCCGCATCGATCAATATCTCTATCCCTACTACCGAAAGGACGTCGACGAGGGCCGACTCAGCGAGGACGAGGCCCTGATGCTCCTCGAGTCGATCTGGATCGGGATGGCACGGAGCACCGACGTCTATGCAAAGCCGGGGATGCCTTCTCTCACCGATGGCTTTGCGCACTGGGAAGCCACCACGATCGGCGGCCTGACTCCCGAGGGACAAGACGCCACCAACGAGCTTTCGTATCTCATCCTGAAATCGAAGCGCGAGTTCCCACTCAACTATCCCGACCTCGCCGCGCGGATCCATGCGCGCACTCCAAATGCGTTCCTTCACGCCATCGCCGAGACCATCAAAGAGGGCTCCGGCTTTCCGAAGCTCTTCTGCGACGACGAGATCATCCCGCTCCTCGTCGCCAAAGGCGGAACCATCGAAGAGGCCAACGACTACTGCGTCACGGGATGCTCCGAAACGAAGATGCTCAACCGAGAAGGGATCGCCACCGGCTGCGCGTGGATCAATCTCGGCGCCATCCTCGAGATGACGCTCCGGGAGGGGCGCATGAGTTGTTACGGGAACGGCCTGGTCGGCGTGCCCACGGGCGACCCGAGGACCTTCCGCAGTTACGACCAGCTCTGGGAAGCATTCACTCGGCAGATCGAGAACGTCGTTCAACACACCTTCATTCAGCAGCACGTGGCGGATACCTTGAAGTCGCAGCACATCGCATCACCGATGTTCTCGATGCTGCACGACCTCTGCATGAAGAGCGCAAAGGACATCCATTCGGGGCCCATCGAGGGAGCGCTCTACCTCGGCTTCTTCGACGTGATGGGCTTCGGCACCGTGATCGATTCGCTCGCGGCCATCCGCACGCTCGTGTTCGAGGAGGGCAAGCTGACGATGGACGAGCTGCTCGACGCGCTCGAAGACGACTTCGTCGGGCACGAAGCAACTCGGCAGATGTGCCTCAACGCCCCCAAGTACGGCAACAACGATCGGACGGTCGATCAGATTGGGCATGACATCGAAGCGTGCTTTGCCGGTCTCGCGCACCGTCACACCTCGGCCTTCGGCGGCGAGCTCGACCTTCGCTATGTGTCCGTCACCTCGCACATTCCGCTCGGCGCCGTCGTCGGCGCAACCCCGGACGGCCGAAAGGCGCGGGAGCCGCTGTCCGAGAGCATCAGCCCATCACAAGGCAGAGACGTCAAAGGACCCACGGCCACCCTCATGTCGATCAGCAGCACGAAGTGCGCTCAATACAAAGAGCGGGCCGCGCGCCTCTTGAACATGAAGCTCTCGCCGGCATCGCTCGTCGGCGAAGAGGGCACGCGAAAGCTCATGTCGCTGATCCGAACCGCCTCCGACATGAAGATGTGGCACATCCAGTTCAACATCATCAATCGGGACACGCTTCTCGCCGCCCAAAAAGAGCCGGAGAAGTACCGCAACCTGCTCGTCCGAGTGGCCGGCTACAGCGCCTACTTCGTCGACCTGACCCCGGCCCTCCAGAACGAGATCATCCGCAGGACGGAGCACGAGTTTTGAACGACGCGCCCAAAGGCCTGGTGTTCAACATTCAGAAGTTCTCGCTTCACGACGGGCCCGGGATCCGCACCATCGTCTTTCTCAAGGGTTGCCCGCTCGCCTGCATGTGGTGCTCCAATCCAGAAGGTCGCTCGAGGGAGGTCGAGCTCATTCAAAGCTGCGATCGCTGTATCGGCACCGACGAGTGCGATCGCTGCCTCTCGGTATGTCTGGATGAATCACTCCGCATTGGAGAGGATGGTAACGTGAGCGTCGACCGAAGCCGCTGCGACGGCTGTGGCGACTGCGCCTATGTTTGCCCCTCGCGCGCATTGGAGGTCTCCGGCGAATGGGTGAGCGTTGGCGAAGTGTTACGCGCCGTCGAAGAAGACGAGGCGTTCTATGCCCGTTCGGGTGGTGGCCTCACGCTGAGCGGGGGCGAGCCCCTCGCACAAGGCGCGTTCGTCCTTGCGCTCCTCGGCGCCGCGCGCCAGCGAGGGATCAACACCGCCATCGAAACCTCCGGGCTTTGCAACTGGAAGACGCTCAGCGCGGTCGCTCCGTTGGCCGACCGGATCTACTTCGACATCAAGTGCGTCGACCGGGATAAGCACGAACGAGGAACCGGAGTCTCGAACGAGAAAATCCTCGGAAACTTCCGCAAGCTCCGTGCCGAGTTTCCCGAGCGCGAGGTCTTCGTTCGCACGCCGGTGATCCCGGGCTTCAACGACTCCAAAGAGCACGTCGCCGCCATCGTCGCGTTCATCGAGGCCGCCGGCGGCGCTTCGTCCTACGAGCTCCTCGCCTATCACGGTTTCGGAGAGCCCAAGTACCGAAAGCTCGGAAGGCACTATCCGCTCAGCCACGTCGCGCCGCTGTCTCCCCAGCACATGCAGGAGCTCCAAAGCGTCGCCTCGATGGGGCGCTCCGATCCCCTGACAAGCCTGCTCGATTGCGATACATCCTCCCGGTGAGGGCTCAGAAGCGCCACTTGCTTTGGATTGTGCCGCTCGTGGTTGCGCTTGGCCTCGGAGGCTGGTGGTCGTTTCGACGCACCGAGGGCCCGAGGGTCGACGCCCTCCGCCCAGTCCGCCAGCCGATGGTACAGACGATCGTGACTTCCGGTCGCGTGGTGCAGCGCCGGCAGTCGGATCTCGGCGCGCTGATTGCAGGGACCGTCGCCGAGGTCCGCGTCGACGATGGCGATCGTGTCGAAGCCGATGCATTGCTCGTGCGCCTCGCAGACGAAGACCTGCTCGCCAATCTCGCCGAAGCGGAAGCGGCCGTGTCGGAGGCGGAGGCCCGGCTCGCGCGCGTGCAGGGGGTCGGGAGACGAATGGCAGAGGAGACGCTCCGGCAGGCCAGCATCGAGGCGAAGCAGGCTGAGATCGAGTTCCAGAGGCAAAAGGCGCTCGCCGGGACGGGGGCCGTCAGCGAGCTCAGCTTCGAGCGCGCGCGCCGCGATCGGGATCAGGCGCGAAGCCGGCGCATTTCCGCGACGCTCGAAGTGGCTGCCGCTGCGCCCGAGGGAAGCGACGTGGCAGTCGCGGCGGCGGCGTTGTCGCGCGCGCAAGCGCGACTCACTGCGGCCCAGGTCGCGGTCGAACAGACTCGGATTCGCGCGCCGCTACCCGGTGTCGTGCTCAAGCGGCACGTCGAACCCGGCGAAGTCGTACAGCCTGGAGAGCCCTTGGTGACCTTCGCCGGCGACGGCCCGCTTCAAGTCCGCATCCAACCCGACGAGTCCAACCTCGCGCTCCTGCGCATCGGCCAACCGGCACTGGTTTCCTCCGAAGCATTCCCCGATCAGCGCCTCGACGCATCGGTCAGCCGCATCGCGCCCTCCGTCGACCCTGTGCGCGGCACGGTGGAGGTCGACCTAGACATCGTCGACGAATCCGACCTTCGCCCCGACATGACCATGACGGTCGAAATCGAAGTTGGGCGCACCTCGAGCGCACTGGTCGTCCCGAGCTGGGCCATCCGCGACCTCGGGAGCGACAAGCCCTGGGTGCTCGTCGCCGAAGAAGGCGAAGCACGGCGCCGAGACGTCGAGCTCGGACTCGAAGGCGACGACCTCGTTGAAGTCGTTTCGGGTCTCAGCGAAACCGATCCTGTGCTTTCACCGATGCTTCCCATCGAGGAGGGCGACCCGGTGCGTCTTCGCAGATCGCGCGGAGCCGGGGGGGCAGGGGCCGAGGAGGACGGCTAGTGCTCGCCCTCCAGCTTGCATGGAGATTTTTGCGAGAAGGACGGACGCAGTCTTTGCTCATCCTCGCTGGCGTCACGATAGGGATCGCCGCGTTCGTCTTCGTTTCTGCAATTATCGAGGGCCTGCAAGTCAACTTGCTCGAGCAAACACTCGGGAGTCAGGCACACATCAGCGTCTCACCTGAGGAGGCGCCGCCACGCCCGCTGATGCGTGACCGGGGCGTTGCGTTCGCAAGGCGCATCGAACCGTCCGAGCCGAGGCGAAGGCCTTTCGACCAATGGCAGCGAGCCGTCCGGCGCGTCGAGGCGACGGATGGCGTCGTCGCGGTCTGCCCGAAAGTGAGCGGCTCCGCGCTGGCCTATCGAGGCGCGGCCGAGGAGGCCGTAGAGGTCGTCGGCGCGGATGCAGCTCGCTTGCGACGCATCGTCGACATTCCGACGAACCTCATCGACGGGCAATATCGGCTTGGCGGAGATGACGCCATCGTTGGCACGAGCCTCGCGGAAACGCTCGGTGCCGGCGTCGGTGATCCGATCCGTGTTCGAAGTGGGGATCGTGAGAGCGTCCTCCGAATCGTCGGCATCTTCGACATCGGCAATGAGACGGTCAACGGTCGCTGGCTGGTCACCTCGCTTCGGAACGCGCAAACCCTGCTTGGGCGAGTCGGCGACATCACCGAGATCGACGCACGCGTGGCCGACGTATACGAAGCCGAGCGAATCGCACGCGAGGTGCAGGCCCGAACCGGCGTGCCCACCGAAAGCTGGATGGAGCGCAACCGGGATTTGCTCACGGGCCTTCGATCGCAGGACGCTTCAACGACGATGATTCGCGTCTTCGTCTTGCTCGCCGTTGCCATGGGCATCGCAAGTGTGCTCAGCGTCAGCGTCGTGCAACGCCGGGGGCAGATCGGAATCCTTCGGGCCGTCGGTACCTCCCGGGCAGTCGTGCTCGGTGTATTCCTCTGGCAGGGCGTGCTCTTTGGCTTGGTCGGCGCCTTCCTGGGCTCGCTGGTCGGCGCCCTTGCGGGCGAGCTCATCGAGTCGAGCGCGCTCTTCGACATCACGGTGACGCCACGCCTCTTGCTTACCGCGCTCGGGGTGTCCGTCGCAACAGGGGTTCTCGCGGCGTACCTCCCTGCGCGCCGGGCAGCGAGACTCGATCCCGCCGCGGCCATTCGGGGGGACGAATGACGATCACGCCGGCACTTCTCGAGATCGAGGGAGTTCGCAAATCCTACGGCGGCGGTGTCACGACTGAAGTCCTGCACGGGATCGACCTCTCCATCCAACAAGGCGATCTCGTTGCGCTCATCGGACCTTCGGGCTCTGGCAAGAGCACCTTGCTCAATCTCATTGGCCTTCTCGATCGACCGACCGAAGGCCGTGTGGTCATCGATGGCCAGGCCGTCGATCACCTCGACGACCGGGCCCTCACCGCCCTCCGAGGCAAGAAGCTCGGGTTCATCTTTCAATCCCATCACCTCCTCCCGGGCCTCAGCGTGCTCGAGAACGTCATGCTCCCGAGCGCCGCCTCGCGCGGCGGATTTCAAGCGAGCATGCGAGCGCCTGCCAAGGAGCTGCTGAGCGCCATGGGTCTTGGCGATTGGGTCGACGCCTGGCCGCGCCAACTCTCGGGCGGCATGCAGCAACGGGTCGCGGTTGCCCGCGCGCTGATGAACGACCCGCCGCTCGTCTTGGCCGATGAGCCCACCGGCAACCTCGACACCGAGACTTCGAACCAGGTATTCGATCTTCTGCGCCAGCGAAATGCCGAGCGCGCAACGGCGTTTCTGATCGTGACCCACGACCCGGCGATCGCTCGACGCTGCGACCGCGTGGTCGAGCTCGTCGACGGCGCGGTTGTCTACGAGGGGGCGCCGTCGACGATGAAGAGCTGGGCCTGAGCGCCTGCTTTCCAAAATCCCGCCAAGTGGGCTATCTTCCGCAGCACCCCGTTTTTGGAAAGGCGCAACATGGCGTTCTCGAGTCGATCTCTGCTTTCTGGTCTTGCCTTCATGGTCCTTCTCGCCCTTGGCGGCTGCGGCAGCGACAGCTCCGGCAGCGGCGGCTCCGGGGATCCGCCGGACGAGCCCTTCGTCCCGGCAGCCTACGGTGAGTGGCTGAAGTTCGAGCCCGAGGGCGCGGTCTGCGCCAACGGCTCGCAGTACAAGTACTTCGTCAACTTCTCCGAGACCTCGCAGAACCTCGTCATCTTCCTCGAAGGCGGCGGCTTCTGCGGCGACTATGAGAGTTGCGCGAACGGCCGCGCGTTCAACACCGACTGCATCAAAGAGGAACCCGGCGCGGAGTGCATCCGCGACGACTACCCGGCCGTCTATCTCACCGTCGACTCGCTTGCACCGTTCACTGCCGTGACCGAGCCGCTCGGCGTCATCAACGGTGAAGTGCCGGTCGAGCTCGCCTACCCGCCACTCTCGGGCAACTCCGAGATCAATCCCATGGGCGATTGGAACAGAGTGTTCATCCCGTACTGCACAGGCGACGTTTACATTGGAAGCCGCATCGAGACCTACGTCGACCCCGACGGCGTCGGCCCGGATATCGAGTTCCACCACATGGGCCACCAAAACATGTTGCTGGTGATCGAAGAGCTCAACCGCATGTTCGCCGAAGTCCCCAAGATGGCGGTCGGCGGCTGTAGCGCAGGCGGCGTCGGCTCCCTGACCAACTACCCCTTCATTCGCAATGGCATCGAGGGCGTCGAGCGAGGCTATCTGCTGGCCGACAGCGGACCGATCGTTCCCAGCACTCTTTCGAACGGTATGCCAAGCAACCAGGGGAACCTCTTCGAGGGCGTGGCCGCCCTTTGGGACGTCGACGCCATGCTCCAAGCTTTGCCGATGGGCGGAGATCGAATCGCCGCCGACTACGGCGAGGTGAACGCGGTCGTCTCGGAGACCTTCCCGGACGATCGCCTCTCGATCTCCGTCTTCGAGCGAGACTACAATTTCCCCGTCAACACCTACCGAGCCTCCTTCCCGTTCTTCTCCAACCCGGAGACCTCGGTCGACACTGGCGCCGGCCGCACCGAGATCTACCGCCTTGCTTCGGAAGACTTCGAGGCCCTCCGCGGCCAGCTCGATGAGCTCGACAACCTCGCCTACTACATGCCCTACTACCGAAACACGAACACGAGCCACTGTCTCACCGTCACGGGTCTCGAAGACGTCGGCAGCTCCGAGCTCGATTTCATCGGCGCCTTCACCGAGGATCCGTCCACGGCGACCTGGACCGGCACCGAGATCGAAACCGCCGACGGCACCGTGACCTACAAGGACTTCATCGAGGCCCTCCTAGACGACTCCGCCCCGCTAGAGAGCTACTACGAGGGCACCTGCGAGGGGAAGTTCCAAGTCTGCGCCCTCGACTGCGACGCCTACGACGAGCTCATGTGCGAAGAAGCCGTGCAGTAGCCCCTTCGACAGCGAGCCCGAATACGAATGATCGAGCAACGCTTCGTGTTCCGCCGGTAACCGGCCAGTTTCCATTCGGAAAAATCGTCGCGGACTGAAGGGGGTACGCCCACGCGCGGTCCGCTTGCCCACTACACTCGACCTCGATGTTGAGCGGCCTCGATCCAGCCCACCGGCGGATCGCACAAGGATTTCTCGTCCTTGGCGCGGTGTGCGTCACGGCTGTGCTGGGCTACCTCGCCGTCGGCTGGAGCTTGTCGGACGCGATCTACATGGTCGCGATCACGATCTTCGGCGTCGGGTACGGGGAGGTTCGACCCGTGGTCGGCGAAATACGGTGGTTTACCATCGGCGTCATCGTCCTTGGTTGCTCCTCGCTCATCTACATCTTGGGCGGGTTCTTTCAGCTGATTGCAGAAGGGGAGCTCAACCGACTTCTCGGGAGCCGAAAAATGAAGAAGACGATCGAAGAACTGAGCGACCACGTCATCGTATGCGGTCTCGGGCGAATCGGGCGCGTGTTGAAGAAAGATCTGGAAGCCTCGCACGCCACCGTTGTCTTCGTCGACAACAATGCGGACCGCGTGAACGCCGCCGTCGAGCAGGGGGCCTACGCGCTCACGGGGGACGCCACGTCGGACGCGGTTCTTCTGCAGGCGGGGGTCACCCGGGCCCGGGCGCTCGCCACCGTGCTGCCGGACGACGCGCTCAACGTCTTCATCACGCTCACTGCCCGCAACCTCAACCCGAACCTCCGCATCATCGCGAGGGCGGAGGATCCCGCCTCCGACTCCAAGATGATTCAGGCGGGGGCGGACAAAGTCGTGCTCCCCTCAGCGCTTTCGGGCGAAAGAGCCGCGCAGATGATTCTGCGCCCGGCGATGGTCGACTTCTTTGCGGACCAAGATCTGTCCGGGCTCGAGCAGGAGCTCCGCGGGCTTGGCCTCGAGATCGACCAGTTCGAGGTGGACGGCAAGTCGTCCCTGATCGGCCGCACGGTCGGGGCTCTCGAATCTAGCGGTGACGGGGGCTTTTTGGTCATCGCGGTTCGACGAGCCGGCGGCCAGGTGGTCCGCAATCCAGAGAAACACTTCACCTTCGCCGAAGAAGACAGTGTGCTTTTCATGGGCCACGCCGAGGACATTCCGAACCTTCGCGAGGCGTTTGCCATCGCGAATCTGCGGCCAGCGGTCAAGCGCGCGCTCGTCTACCGCGGAGCCACGCGCCGCCGCTAGTCGATTCACGCCGGATTCACACGACCGAAACTCTTCGTCCACTCCCCGGAAATGTCCGAGCCCTAAGCTCCGGCGGTGAAGAGCAATCAGGCGATTTCACCAACCGAGGAAGAGCAATGAGCGGTAACGAAATTCGTCTACAAGCGATCACCGAAGTCACCAATCGCGGTGAAACACCCACAGGTCCCACTCCAGGGCCGCTGAGCGACATCTGGGCGACCGATGTCTTCAATCTCGCGACCATGGAGGAAGCTCTTTCGAAGAACGCCTTCAAAGCCATGAAGAAGACGGTGCAAACGGGAGCGCCGCTCGATCCTGCCACCGCGGATGTCGTCGCTGCGGCCATGAAAGATTGGGCGCTCTCGAAGGGCGCCAAGTTCTTCTCCCACATCTTCTACCCCATGACGAACATCACCGCGGAGAAGCATGACGGCTTCATCGTGACCAACGCGGACGGCCACGCGATCACCGAGTTCACCGGGAGTCTGCTGATCAAGGGCGAGCCCGACGGTTCTTCCTTTCCGAACGGCAGCCTTCGAATGACCGCCGCCGCCCGCGGCTACACCGCCTGGGACCCGACGAGCCCCGTCTACGTCATGAACACCCAGAACGGCGCGACCCTGATGATTCCGAGCGTCTTCATGTCTTGGACGGGGGAGGCCCTCGACAAGAAGATCCCGCTCCTTCGTTCGAACGCCGCGATGGACAAGGCCGCCAGAAAGGTCCTGTCGCTGATGGGCGAGACGGACATCGCGCCGCTCAGCTCGAGCTGCGGTGCCGAGCAGGAGTACTTTCTGGTCGACGAGCATTTCGCAAACCTCCGGCCGGATCTCCTGCTCGCAGGGCGCACCCTCTTCGGCGCGCCGTCACCGAAAGGCCAGGAGTTCGACGATCACTACTTCGGCGCCATCCCCGATCGGGTCCAAGTCTTCATGCAGGACTTCGAGGACAAGCTGTTCAAGCTCGGCATCCCGGCCAAGACCCACCACAACGAGGTCGCTCCGGGGCAGTTCGAGCTCGCCCCCTATTTCGAATCCGCGAACGTCGCCGCAGATCATCAGCAACTCATGATGACGATCATGAAGAGCACGGCGCTCGAGCATGGCTTCCTGTGCCTGCTCCACGAGAAGCCCTTTGCTGGCATCAACGGTTCCGGCAAGCACGTGAACTGGTCGATTGGCAACTCGACCCAAGGGAACCTCCTCGACCCAGGAAGCACGCCGCACGAGAACCTCAACTTCCTGTTGTTTTGCGGCGCCGTCATTCGAGGGGTCCATCTTTACGGGCCGCTCTTGCGGGCCGTCATCGCAACTGCAGGAAACGATCACCGTCTCGGAGCCAATGAAGCGCCGCCTGCGATCCTGTCGGTCTACCTCGGCGATCTGCTCGAAGGAGTCTTCAACGACATCAAGGAGGGCAAGGTCTCCGTCTCGAACGATGGCGGCTTGATGGATCTCGGGCTCTCGCAGATCCTCCCGTTCAAGCGCGATCCCGGCGACCGAAACCGCACCTCTCCTTTTGCCTTCACCGGCAACCGCTTCGAGTTTCGGGCCGTGGGCTCTTCCCAGTCGGTGTCGGGCCCGCTCGTCGCGATGAACACGATCCTCGCCGATTCTCTCGAATGGATTGCCGGCAAGCTCGAAGCACAGCTGTCGAATGGAAAGGACCGGCCCGCCGCGGTTGCCGCCGTGCTGCAGGAGCTGATGCAGAAGCACGGCAACGTAGTTTTCGGCGGTGACGGATACTCGTCCGAGTGGCACGTGGCCGCCGTCGAGGAACGCGGCCTCAAGAACATCCCCACCACGGCCGACGCCCTACCGGTTCTGATGGAGCAGTCGGTCATCGATCTCTTCGAGCGCACGGGCGTGCTTTCGCCGGTCGAGCTCAAAAGCCGATATGAAGTGTACGCCGAGCAATACATCCTCTCGATCGGAGTCGAGGCCAAGCTGGTGGTGGAGCTCGCGAAAACGATTCTCTACCCGGCCACGATGTCGTACATCTCGAAGCTTGCGGCCACTCTCAACAGCGCATCGGCGCTCGGCGTCGAGTTCGAGTCCACGGCGGTGAAGAACATCGCCAAAGAAACGAACGAGATGATGGCCGCTGTCCAAGCACTCGAAGAAGCCCTGGCCAACCATCACTTCGATTCGACCGAGGCTCACATGAAGTACTGCGCCAGCACCGTGCGCGAGCTGATGGACCGCGTGCGTGTGCACGCCGATGCTCTCGAAACGCTCGTAGCTGACGAGTACTGGCCGCTCCCGAAGTACCGAGAGATGCTCTTCATCAAGTAAAGCGCGGTCGGCCGCTACGTTTTGATCTATTTCTAGGCCGCGTTCAGCGTGGGCTCGCCGGGAGTCCAGCCGCATGCGGTGAGCCCGCCGGTCTGCAGTGCATCGAGCACTCGAAGTACTTCGTCGACGTTGCGGCCGACGGAGAGGTCGTTGACGCTCACGAAGCGGATGACCCCCTCTGGGTCTACGATGTACGTGGCGCGCAGGCAGACGCCTGCCTCCTCATGGAGGATGCCAAGCGCGGTCGAAAGCTCGCGCTTGGTATCAGCCAGCATCGGGAATGGGAGATCCTTCAATGCGGGGTGGTCGTTTCGCCACGCCAGATGCACGTAGTGCGTATCGGTGCTGCCGCCGAGAAGCTGCGCATCGCGCTTCTCGAACTCCGCGTTCTTGGCCCCGAACTCGGCGATCTCGGTGGGGCAGACGAAGGTGAAGTCCATCGGCCAAAAGAAAATGACGCGCCACTTGCCCGGGTGAGAGTCGTTCGTGATCTCGGCGAACTCCTCGCCTGGGTCCGTGCTCACGACGGCCTGTAGCGTGAAATCTGGAAACTGCTCGCCAACTGTATACATGTGTCCTCCTAGTAGGGTGGTTGAATGAAAAACTATCTTCGCGCTCGCTTGGGGCGGCGCGTTCCGCGGACCAGGACCTGGTAGTCTCGGACATCGAACCCCTCGAGCCGGTCGATCCGCCCGACTTCGAGAGCCTCCCAGGGCAGATCCAAGATCTCCCCGCTCTCCTCGTCGATGAAGTGGTGGTGCTTGTGCATGTTTGGGTCGAAGACGACGCGCCCTTCGGTGACCACCAAAGCCTGCAAGAGGCCGTGGTCCACGAAGAGATTCAGCGTGTTGTAGACCGTTGCACGAGAGACCACCGGAAAGGACACGCGCACCGCGTCCCAGACCTCATCGGCCGAGGGATGCTCGTCGGTGTGCAGGACGAACTCGGCGATCGCCAAGCGCTGGGCGGTGGCCCGAATGCCGTGCTTCTCGAGTCGAGCTGCGTCCGGAGGGAGCATGTTTTTAGACTTAGTCTAAAAATAGACAGCGTCAAGACTAGGCGACTGGAAACAGCACGAAAACCAACAAATCCCAGGTCAGGTGGGCGAGCAGGGGTGCGACCAGCCCCCGCGTCTGTAGACGAAGCGCTCCCCAGATCAGTCCGCAGCCGAGCGCGACCACGACGAGAAGCGGGGAACGAAAGGCAATCTGGGGAAAGGTATAGACGACGGCGGAGAGCAAGACCGCCCGAGTGCCGGGTCGAGCGCGCGCGAACACGTCGATCGCGAGCTCGCGCCACACACGCTCCTCCGCGAATACGACGAGGACGAGCACGGGAAACGCCGCCACTGGGCCGGGCGTCTGTCGCAGCAACGCATAGAGCTTCGGCACCTCGGTATGGATTTGGGGGATCAGCTCGCCGCTGACCGGATACAGCCCCCAGGTCGCGAGCGACATCACAACGCCAGTCCCAACGCCGAGGAGCACGTTGCGATGGGTCACCTGCCACATGCCGTCGCCGTTTGGCTTGGATGAAAAACGCAGGAGCGCGAGGGCCGTCAACGCGGCGGCACCGGTTCCGAGCCAGATGTTGAGCTGCTCGCGAAGGCCCATCGCCACGCAAAAAGCCGAGATGCAAAGCGCCAGGATCAACGCGTTCGATCGGGCCTGCGTGCTCACCTAAGCGCCACTCCGAATGCGCTCGCGCATGCGTTGGATGAGCTTGAGGGTAGGGACCCGATCTGCCGCCTCGTCCTCGAGCGCTTGATACACCGACGTTTGAAACGCGGTGGGCTTGCGCCCTTCGAGCCGTTCCCAAAATACCTCGCCGCTTGGGTCGAGGTCGCTCTGAAGCCCCTGCACGAGCTCCTTCGCGAGCGCCAGGTTCGCCCGAGTAACGAGCGCGATCCAATAACTCGAAAGGGTTGGCGTGATGACCGGAACGCCGACGAGCGTCGGGTCTTTGCCCATGCTCTTCGCAACCCTGGAGAGCAGCTCCGCGTGCGTCATGCGTTCCGGGCCTGGAAGGTCGAACCATGCGCTCTTGGGGAGCGGAAGGTCGAGCGCATCGATGATTGCAATGACGACGTCCTCGATCCAGACAGGCCACGACGAGTAGCGCAACCAGCGGGGTAGCAGCATCGCCGGAAGGCGTGCGGCGAGGTCGCGAACGATCATCCACGAGCTTCCGCCTGCGCCGATGATGAGGCTCGATCGAAGCTCGATCGTCGAGACCTTGCCCGAGCGTAGGATCTCTCCCGTGTGAAGCCGGCTCGCCAAGTGCCGCGACCCGCGCCCCTCGGGAGCGACGCCACCGAGATAGACGATCCGCTTCACCCCGGCAACCTCGGCGGCGCTCAGAAACGCCTCGGCCGAGCGCGCCTCGCGCTCCGGATAGTCGTCCGAAGCATCGATCGAGTGAATGAGATAAACCGCCGCGTCGCAGCCCTGCAGGGCGGGCCTGATGCTCTCCGGCTGCTCGACGTCCAAGAAGACCCAACCGGGCTCGGCGGCCTGTTCGCGATCGCGGGTCGCGCGGCGAACCTTCCAATCGGTCTCCGCAAGCGCCGCATCGAGATGGCGCCCGACGAAACCCGTCGCACCGGTGAGCAGAAGCGTCCGAGACCTTCCTCGTTCATCTTGCATGGAGCTACGAAGGCCTTTCGTGTTGGGTTGCGGGCGGTCGCGGAAACAAGACCGGCGTCCTTGCTTTGTACTTCTGATACGCCTCGTCGTCACCCCAGCGTTCGTCCGCGCGCTTTTCGAGAATGGGGATGCCACTCACCCGCATGAGTAGGAAGGCGACGAAGACAGGCGAGATCATCGTCACCCACTGCCAGCCACGAAGCGTCGAGGATGCGATCACAGCAATGCCGATCCAGAGCACGATCTCGCCAAAGTAGTTGGGGTGCCGCGACCAGGCCCACAAGCCGGAATCGACGAACTCGCCGGGATGCGCTTTGCGATGCGCGCTCTTCTGGCGATCCGCGACCACTTCCATCGAAAAGCCGAGCACCCAAATCGTCAAGCCCAAGAGGTCCGTCCGTTCGAGAGGAGCCGGTTCGAGCGTCGTAACGGCGGCGAGGGCCGCGCAAAGGGTGAGGAACACCCACAAGCCTTGAAGGGTCCACGCCACGAAGAAGCGCGGTGCGCTTGGCTTGATCGAATCAAAGCGCGAATCCGAGCCCTCGGCCTGGATGCGTCGAAAGAGAAAGCTCCCGAGGCGCGCAGCCCACACGAACACCAGCAGTCCGAGCACCGCAGACCGGACACCGATCGGCCCCGCAGTCAGCAAAGCGAAAAGCGTCACGCCGATGTACGTGAGGCTGCCGGTGAGGTCGTAGAAGCGCTCGGTTTGCTTCAGGTACGCCGGCACGAACGCAATCCACTGGATGACGAACGCCAAAAGAGCACACCACGCGATGGTCGGGACACCGACGATTGAAGCGCCGCCGCGGCCGCCTGCCCAGGCCACAGCGGAGGCCGCGAGCAGGCACAGGCCGACGACGGTGGCCGCAGATGCGAGATGCTTCCCGTTCACCGGGGGTTCCTAGCTCCCCATGGACGAAGCGCTAGTGCTTGACAGTGCCACGGTCCGACCCAGGAAATCGGGCGTTTGGGCGGCGATCGCGAGGAATTCAGCCACGCCCTTGCGCGAGATCTTCCTGCCGCGCACCTCGCCGTCGGCCGATGCAAACGGCATCTCGTTGGTGTCCTCGTCGGTCAGATGCACCGGCTGGGCAAGCACCCAGTCCACGCCGCTTCCGCGCACTTCGAGCTCCTGGACCTCCGTGTCGGCGATCTGCGGCTTCAACAAGAGGCTGAAGAACAGCCGATCCACCCAATTCAATTTGTCGCGCGTTTCCCCAACACCGTATGAGCTCTGCACCACCAACCTGCGAACGCCGTGCCTGCGCATTGCCGCGATGACGTTGCGGGTGCCGGCCGACCTCACGTCGTTCGGCGTCCGCGCGGCGCCGAACAGCCGAACCCGTAGTGGGCTTTCGGCGATGCCGAGCGTCATGATCACCGCATCTTGCCCAGCGACGGCCCGCTCTACGTCTTGCGCGTCGGTGGCGTCGCCATTCAGCAGGGTCAGCCGGTCCGAGCATGCTTCGAGCGATTCGGCATGCCGCGAGAACGCCGTCACCCGATGGCCCCGCTTCAGCAAAGCGTCGATGGTTGCGCGCCCGGTGCCGCCGGTGGCTCCGATGACCAGTACCTTCTTTGATGTTTCCATGAGTGCCTCCTTGTCTGAGCTCCACTCTGCGGTCGGCGTTGACATGAATCAAATGACTTGTTTCTATAGAACCATGAGCAGGCTTCATGATATGCCCAGCCTCCACGCGGTCGACCTGAATCTCTTGGTTGCTCTCGATGCGCTGGCACGCGAGCGAAGTGTCACCAAGGCCGCGGAACGAGCGGGCGTAACCCAATCGGCGATGAGCCACACCCTGCGGCGCCTCCGCGAGCTCTTCGACGATCCTCTGTTGGTCCGAGGCCGCGGCGGCATGTTGCTCACGCCTCGTGCCGAAGCGCTCGTCGTTCCCTTGCGGAGCGGCTTGCTCAGCCTCGCGCGCACACTCGCCGAACCGGAGCCTTTCGCCCCGGCGAACGCAAGCCGTACTTTCCGCATCGTCTCGCCCGACCTGTTCGACGCGCTCGTCCTGCCGACGCTGCTCAAACGCCTCGGCCGCGATGCACCATCGATCGATCTCGCCGTGGTCCCGACCCCAAAGCGTCTATCCGACAGCCTCGAGACTGGGGATGTCGATCTCGCGATCCACCCTGTGCTCCTCGATCCGCAGCCCTTTGATCTCGGAACACAGGTCGACGCCGAGCTTCAGAGCCGTACTCTCTTTCGGGACTCGTTTCGTTGCTTCGTCCGGAGCGGTCATCCCGAGCTTAGCGGCCGACGCAGACTTGCGCTCGACGCTTACACGCGCCTCAGTCACGTGCTCGTCTCACCAGGAGGCGAGGGCCCGGGCGTCGTCGATCGCATCCTTCACGCGCAGGGCCTCGAACGCCGGATTGCGCTGCGCGTCCCCCACTTCGCGACGGCCCTCGAAGTCCTGGAGCAAAGCGACCTCGTCCTCACCGCACCCTCTAGTCTCAGCAAGTGTTCTGCCGCGCCTGCGTTGATGTCCTACCCAGTGCCGCTCGACATCCCCGAGCATGCCATCACGATGATCTGGCACCCGCGCTTCACGGAAGACCCGGCTCAGCGTTGGCTCCGAGAGCTCATGGTCGACGTTGCCCGCGAAGTCCCGGGCTTGCCTTCAGAGCAACGCCACGCCGAATGAGTCTTGGGCTCATCAACCAGGGACGGCAGGGACCGGGACTTTGCTGTCCCGTCCTTCGTGCTCGAGCGTCACGTGGAGCGATCCGGTGAGCGGCCCTTGCCAAGACCCCTGCAGCGCCTCGAACGCGCCCTCGTGCAGGTTGACCGACTCCTCCAACAAGGCGTCGACCAGCAGCTGACGGTGGTCCCCCTCCATGTCCCAGTGCACAACCAACGCCAGTCCACCGAGTTGATGGGCCTCCGTCAGGAAGACATGCGCCTTGGCGAACGCGCGCTCCACGGCCTGAAGCGCCTCCGACGGGGTCGCATGCATGGTGGCCGTGAGCGCGCGATCACCGGTCATTCGGGCGGGTAGAGCGCTGCGAGGAACTTGGTCATCTCCTCCCAGCTCTTCTCATCGGCTTCCTCGTTGTACTCGATCGCCATCCCGAACTTTTTGCCCGTCTCGGTGGCCGCCTCGTTGGTGAAGGCATGCTTGGCGCCGGGGTAGGCGATGAACGTGTAGTCGACCTCGGCGGCTTCCATTTCCTTCTTGAAGGCCTCCACCTGCTCGGGCGGCACCATCGGGTCCTCCGCCCCATGCAGCACCAACACCTTGGCCTTCACGGCGCCCTTTTTCGCGGGCGCCTGGGTCGCGAGATTCCCGTGGAAGCTCACGACGCCATCGAGGTCGACGCCAAATCTCGCCATGTGCAAGACCACCGCTCCGCCGAAGCAATAACCGATGGCGGCGATGTCGTTCGGGTTGGTGGTTCCGTGTTCTTTGAGCAGGTCGTACGCTGCTCGAAACCGTTCCGTCGCGACATCCATGTTGGAGATCGTCTCGTTCATGAACTTCATCGCGTCATCCGGATGGTCCGCGAGCCGACCCTCGCCATACATGTCGAGCGCAAGCGCGGTGTACCCGAGCTCCGCGAGCATGTCCGCGCGCTTTCGCACGTAGTCGCTGTGCCCCCACCACTCGTGCACCACGAGCACTCCGGGTCGTGGCCCTTTCTTGTTGGCGTCCCACGCGATGTAACCTTTGAGTGTCGTGTCTCCCGCTGTGTAAGTGACCTCTTCGCTTTGGATCTTCGGTCCAGGTTCGGTCTTCTCCATTTGCACCTCCGCAGGTTCAGGCACCGCTGGTGTCTTTGTCTCTTTCTTCGAGCAAGCCATCGCAACGGCCGCCACTGCAATCATCATCGCTATACGCATGCACTTCCCTCTGTAGAGCTTGAACCGGGGGCTGGTCATCGATATTCGCCCTCTGCGCGCACGAGCTTCACGATGAGCTCGACATGCGGCGTTTGCGGAAGTGTATCGTAGGCGCGCAGGCTCTCCACCTGATATAACCCTGCCAGTGCCGCGATATCCTCGGCGAGGCCCGCCGGTCCGCACGACATCACGTGGATCCGATCGGGCCCAAGCCTGAGGAGCTCGGCCGTTACCGCGGCACCAAGGCCCTTTCGAGGTGGGTTTGCAATGATTGCGGCGGGCTTCTCGCTTTGTCGGCGAAGGAAAGATTCGACCGTTTCCGGCTCGATGCCCAGGTTGAGCGCTCCTTCAAAGTGCGACTCGCACGGCACCACGTCATCTGCTCGCGTCTTCAATCGGCGCGTCGTCGCGCCCGACCCCGCATAGAGATCCAACACCCGCCCGCCAGCAATTCCATCGACGAGGTGGTCGTAAATCCGCTCGGCGACTTCAGGGTTCGGTTGCAGAAAGCCAAGCGGACCGACCCGCGTGCCGTACACCTCGAGCTCCTCGATCCCTCGAAGCATCGTTGCACTTGCCCCGCGCAACGCATTGCCCCGCCCGCGGTGCACGCTGTACGCCACACCGTCACTTCGGGTGAGCCGGTCGCTCAGCCGTCGAAGCTCCGCTGCCTTGGGATCGCTAGTCACCAGTGTGGTCAGCACTTCGGTTCCATTCGTACGCAGCCAGACGGCACGTAGTCCGTCGCGCCCGCGCGACTCGTGGTAGGCGCCGATCTCCAAGTCACGTGCAACCTCCGCAAGCTCGTCGGCGGCCGCCGCGATGAGTGGATGGTCGACCATGCACCGCTGCATCTCCGCGGGCCGATGTGTTCCCCGGACGAAGCTGCCGAGCTGAAGCTTCCCAGGTCCACCGAAGGCAATGCGCTTGGCGCTCCACCGATAGCCGAGCGACTTCGGCGCGGCGACGACCTCGGCGACGTCCAGCCCGTGTTGCTGCAGAAGCATCTCACGAAGGAGTTTCCGTTGTTCCACTTCCTCGAGCGCCATCAACGGGCAGCCCGTGCAATGCCCGTCGAGCGAATCAAAATGCCGATCGCACGGTGGCTTTCGTCGGCCCGAACGCTCCCGCTCCACTTCGAGCGCCGTCGCAAAGGTTGCGTGCTTGCCGATATGGTCGATACGCGCGACGACGCGCTCGCCCGGAAAAACCCCTGCGATCCTCACGCGTCCCGAGCGCCCTTCGCCCGAGGGCATGAGCGAATCGATCTCGAAGGTCTGTTGATCTCCGGCCTTCAAACGCGAGGGCTTTTTGTCCGCCATGCAAGAACCTCTGCGCGACCCGCCATCCTCGGGCAAGCAGCGGTAGATGCCGGATCTGGCGCGTCCCATCCGAGCGCGCTATCCCGAGCGCACAGAAATGCGCTCTCTTGTATCTTTTCACGTGGTCGTCGGCGCGACTGCAATCCTCTTGAGCTCGATCCTCGGCTGCGGCAGCGACTCGGGGATCGACAACGGCACCGGCGGGACTGGCGGCGCCGGCGGTGCCGGCGGCCAAGAAGCCAACCCCGCGGAGCTCTTCGAGCCGGGCCCCTACGAAGTGGGCTATCGGGAGCTCCCGATCACGTACAGCGAGGCCGGCTCAGGCGCCGATCGCACGCTCCTCCTTCGCGTTTGGTACCCCGCCGCGGATGACTCCGGTGCCGACCCGGCCCGCTACCAGCTCAGCAATGACTTGATCAACATCGACTTGGCCGCCGGCGTCGCGCTCGATGCACCGCCTGTCCACGAAGACAGCGGCTTTCCATTCGTCGTGCATTCGCACGGCAACGGCGGCGAGGGGCTACTCGCGTACCCATACGGTGAGCTGATGGCCTCGCACGGTTGGATCCTCGTCGCACCGAACCACACCGGCAACACGGCCTTTGATTTCCTCGAAACGCCGGATCCGTTCACGCGCGCCGCGCTCGATCGTCCGAACGACCTGGTCGCCATCATGGACGCGTTCGAGTCCGGCCTCAGCGGCGATGACCTCGCCGGCAAAGCGGATACCTCGGCCGTGTTCGTCTTCGGTCACAGCTTCGGGGGCTACACCACCTTTGCTTCGGGCGGGGTCGACTTTGACATCGACGCCGCGCTCGCAGAATGCGAGGGCTCGGACAGCTCGAGCTGTCAGTACCTCGCCGACCCGGACGTCGAAGCCGCCTATCGAGAGGGCTTTGGCGATCCGCGCGTCGTCGCGCTCGCCCCACAAGCACCCGCGACTAGCCCCCTCATAGAGAGTCAAATCAGCGAAATGGGCATCCCAACGATGCTGATGACGGGCCGCCTCGACCAAACCACGACCCAGGAAAGCTCTGCCGAGCCGTCCTGGGCGGCCATGGATCACCCCGACGACCTCTGGGTCGAAATGCCGGAAGGCGCGCACTTCACGTTCATCACCATCTGCTACGACCTCGAGCCGGGGATTCTCAACATCTTTCGCCCAGACGCCGGCGAAGACGGCTGCGGCCCGGAATTCATCGATGCCGAAGAAGCCGTCCCCGTCCTGGCCGCCTACGTCCTAGCTTTTGGCCGCCGCCACGTGCTCGGCGAAACCAAGTGGGACGAAGTCCTCCAGGGCCCGCCCCTCGGAAACGAAGGCGACTTCGTCGTCACGCTGCCCTAGGCCCTCAGAGCTTGTCCAAATCGAGCCCGCACAGCGGGTCGCCCGGCTCGCAGCCCTTGTCCTTCGGCTTTGCGCGCGGCTTCGGTCGCTCCCTTGCGCGAGCCTCGCGCTCCTTGAGACGCTGCTCGCGTGCTTCGAGCTTCTCTTCGTACTTCTCGGTGGCCATTTCGGCTTCCGCTGCTTGTAGCTTGGCCTCTTCGAGCTCTTCCTGTGCGCGCGCCTTTTGCTCGAGCGCCATCTGCTGCTCTTGCCGCGCCAACTCCGCTTCGAGCGCCTTTCGCTCGAGCGCGGGCTTGATCAAGAACGCGTAGCTACCGAGCGCCGCAAGCAAGATGGCAACCATGCTCCCGATCGCGATCTTTCGGTTGCGAGCCTTCGACCGCTCGGCCGCCGTGATCGCCGCGATCTCCTTTTCGTGCGCAAGCAATCGCTCTTGCTCCGCAGCACGGGCCTTGGCCTGCTCCTCGAGCTGCACGCGAAGCTCCGCCTCCTTGGCGTCGCGCACGCGTCGTTCTTCCTCTTCGCGGGCCGCGCGCTCCGCTGCGAGTCGCGCCTCTTCTTCCGCTGCGAGTCGCGCTTCTTCTTCTTCGCGCCGCCGTTTCGCCGCTGCTTCTTCGCGCCGTCGTGCCTCTTCGGCCGCCTTGAGTCGCGCCTCTTCCTCGGCTGCGATCCGTGCGTCTTGAATCGATTGCAGCTCCAAGAGCTGGTTCGCCAGTGAGTCGTGGCTGCCTGCGTCCATGCGTGTCTCGTGCCCCCTCAACGATTCTGGCAAATCCGGCGGGCCGATGCCCGTTTGTTTCGCGCTCATCCTTCAAAGACGCTCGGACGTCGACGAGGATCTAGCGCGTGAGCCAGCACACAGTCTCTGCTCACATCTCGGCACACGCCTGCAGCTCGACCTAGGCGCCAGCTCTGCGTTCCGAGCTCCGAGCGCGCTAGAGCGCGCTACAGCCAGAAGCGGAAACCTAGAGTCGGCTCGATGAATTGCAGGTTCTGAGTCGAGACGCCGTTGCCTTCGAAAGATAGGTTGTACCGGAGGCCGATCTCGATCGCGGCAATGCCGCCAAGCAGGATGGACGTGCCAGCGCGGACGTTGAAACCCGGCGCAAAACGAAAGCTGCTGCCCGTCGAGCAGAGCGGAGGCGTGCAGCCGGTCAGCGTATCGTATTTCCACCATTGCGCCGCAAAGCCGAATCCGAGGTAGGGGATGAACACGGACTTGTTCGGGACCTGCACGCGGCCGCCCACTCCCAACACGACGCGCTGCAACGATTGCTGGCTCATGCCCGGCGGATCCGTGGGCACCCCCAAGTAGCCGACCTCGAGCTCTACGGTCCCAAACCCAAAGTCGACCCCGCCAAAGCCCCTGATGCTTCCACCGGCCTTGATGAAATCACGGTCGATGTCGCTTCCGACGAAGATCGGGACGCCACCTTCGAAGCCCAAGATCCCTGCCGGGCCTCGGTACGTTCGGTCCTGCCGGTGCCTCGACTGCAGCGACAGCCGCCGTTCGAGCCTTGGGTTGCTCCCTTCAGACGCCATCGGCATCTTGCCGTATTCAGGCTGCGCGCCGGCCGGCAACGAGTCGGCGTCGTCGGCTTTCGCCAGGGGCGCCATGCTCATCAGCGCCACGCATAAACAGCAGGACTTCCACATCTTTCGACCCGCCACCGTAGCATACGAAAGCCCCGAGGCCCGTGCTCCGACCTCCCTGCTTTGCGCTCGCGCCCAAGGTCGCTAGGCTACGCAGCCTTGGAACGCTTCGCGAACGGCAGGGATATGAAAATACACGCGCTTTCGCCCACCTACTTCATGGTGGGTTCACTCCTCGGCTTTGCTCTGCTGGCGGGCTGTGCCGGTCCGAGGGCCGTTCGAGGAGCGGACACGCCCGGGCTCGACAACGCTCCGATGAGCACGAGCCTCGACCGCAAGGACCTCGAGAAGGCGCTGAAGATCAGCATGGAGGCGCTCAGGACGTCCAAGCTGATGGCGCGCTGGGAGATGGAGAACGATCCGACTGTCGGGGTGCTGCCCATTCGCAACGAGACGAGCGAGCACATCGACAGCGCGCTCAACGCATTGATGACCGAAATCGAGTCGCAGCTCATCAACTTTGCCCCCGTGCGCGTGATCAGCCTCGAAGACCAAGGTTCGCTGATCGAAGAGATTCGGCAACAGCAGGAAAACAGCGCGTACGACCAAGCGAACATCGCCAGGTGGGGCAAGCAAATGGGCGTGCGCTACATCGTCTCGGGGAAGGTGTTTTCGACGGATGAGCGCACTGAGAGCGCGCGCCGTGTGCAGTACTACCTCTTCATCCGTACCGTCGACGTGGAGACCGGCGAGATTCTTTTTCAGAATCAGGCCCCGATCACCAAGGCGATCATCTAGTTTGTGGGTCCCGCGTCAAACCGCCGAAAGGTCGATCGCCTGACGAGAGCATCGGCGCTCGCCGTTTTGGCGGCGGTGATTCTCGCGGCGACCGGCTGCAAGACATTCTCCGACCACACTCGCGAGACGCGCACGGCCCTCGACGCCAACAACGTCGAACAGGCGCTCAGCGCGAGCAACAAAGCCCTCGGCGTCAAACGGGCTTCCGAGGTGCCCGAGCCGCTAGGGGATGACGATGCGCTGCTGCTCCTCGATCGAGCGATCGTCCTTCAAGTGCTCCAGGACTACGAGTTGTCGAGCCGAGACTTCCAGGTCGCCGACAAAGCGCTCGAGATCCTGGATTTCAGCCGCTCGACCGCCCAAGAGATCGCCCGATACATGTTCAGCGACAGCGTCGGGCCCTACAAAGCGCGTCCTCACGAGAAGCTGATGCTCAACACGATGAACATGCTCAACTATCTCGCGCGTCAGAATCTGGAGGGCGCGAGGGTCGAAGCACGGCGGTTTTCGATCATGCGCAAGTATCTCCTCGATGACGAGAAGGCAGATCCACAAGCGGTCGGTCTCGCGGGAGCCGCTGGCAGTTACTTCGCCGGATACACTTTCGAGAAGTCGAGCGCGCCAGACTCAGCGCTCCGCTACTACGACGAGGTCCTGCAGGCGACATCGGCGCCGAGCCTCGCAGATCCCATTGCGGCACTCATGGCGACCAGCGGCTATCGAACGCCACGTCTGCAGTCCGCGGCTGCAAGCGCTGAGCCAACGGCATCCTCCCCGGATGGAGCGGCCGATGTCCTGATCGTGATCGGCTATGGGCGGGTGCCAGCGCTCGTCGCCAAACGAGTGCCCATTGGCCTGGCGTTGACCGTTGCATCGGTGTTCCTCTCGGCTGCTGCCGTGCAACAGGCCAACCGCCTTGCCGCTCAGGGACTCGTCACGTGGGTCAACTACCCGGAGCTTGTCCCCACACGAGCCGAGTACCCGGCTCCGCTGGTGACGATTGATGGAAAGGCCCACCCATCGCAGGTCATCGCCAACGTGGACGCCGTGGTTCAAAAATCGTGGGCAGAGGCTCGGGGGCGCGTGATGGCGGCTGCCGTCACGCGCATGCTCACGCGTGCAGCGGTCGGGGCAGGCGTCGGGGTGGCGGCGGGCAAAGCAAGCGGCCGCGGTGGCGTCGGAGTGCTCGCCTCGATGATCACCCAGGCGAGCATGGCGGCAGCCGACAAGCCTGATACGCGTAGCTGGGCGACGCTGCCCGCGCGTATCGCCATCGTTCGCACGCGGCTGCCTCCCGGAAAGCACGCCATCGAGGTCACCGTGCTGGGACGCCAGCACGTTCTGGAAACCACGGTTGAAGCGGGGCAATGGGTCCTCATCGACGTCGCCCAGCTATCGACCCTCTAGCCGGCCATCACATCCCAGGCTATTCTCGCGACCCCCCGGCGCTCTCGCCTGAGCCCTAGCACAACGAGGAAATCGAAATGACCGAAGAGAACTACGGCCTCGGCACGCTTGCACTGCACGCCGGCCAAGAACCCGACTCCGCGACGACCGCCCGCGCGGTGCCGATTTACGCGACTACGTCCTACGTGTTTCACGATACGGATCACGCCGCTGCTTTGTTCGGGCTTGCCGAGTTCGGGAACATCTACTCGCGTATCATGAACCCGACGGTCGATGTGCTCGAGAAGCGCCTTGCGGCTTTGGACGGAGGCGTCACCGGCCTTTGCTTCGCGTCCGGCCAGTCCGCGATCAACGCCGCGATTCTCTCCATTTGCCACTCGGGCCAGAACTTCGTTTCTGCGACCAGCCTCTACGGTGGCACCTGGACCCTCTTCAACAACACCTTCAAGAATCTCGGAATCGAAGTTCGCTTCTTCGACCCAGCCCATCCCGAGCAGATTCACGATCTAATCGACGAGAACACGCGGCTCGTCTACATCGAGTCGATCGGCAATCCCAAGAACGACGTGCCTGACTTCAAGGCCATCGCGGATGCCGCCCACAGCGCACCCCACGGCGCCCTCCCGTTGATTTGCGACAACACCGTGATGACCCCGTACCTGTTTCGTCCGTTCGAGCACGGCGTCGACATCAACGTCTACTCGACCACGAAGTTCATCGGCGGCCATGGCACGCACATCGGCGGCGCGATCGTCGACTCCGGGAACTTTCAGTGGACGGAGAACCGTGAGAAGTGGCCCGAGTTCTGCGGGCCGTCTCCGAACTACCACGGTGCGGTTCTCGCCGACGCGCTCGCGCCCATGGGCAACATCGTTTACAACGTGCAGGTCCGCACGCACTGGCTTCGTGACACCGGCGCCGCGATGAGCCCGTTTGCGGCCTTCCTTTTCTTGCAGGGTCTCGAGACGCTCCATCTCAGGATGCCGCGCCATTGCGAGAATGCGCAAGCCGTTGCGGAGTTCCTCGAAGCACACGACGCGGTCGAATGGGTGAACTACCCCGGCCTCCCGAGCCACCCCGACCACGAGCGTGCCAACCATTACCTGCCCGACGGCAAGGGCGCGATCCTCGGCTTCGGGATCCGGGGCGGAATGGAAGCCGGCAAGAAGTTCATCAACAACGTCAAGCTCTGCTCGCATCTCGCAAACATCGGCGACGCGAAGACATTGGTGATTCACCCGGCCTCGACGACCCACCAGCAGCTTTCCCCCGAGGAGCAGCAGCAGACCGGCGTCGTACCGGAGTATGTACGCGTCTCCGTCGGCATCGAAGACGTCAAAGACATCATCGCGGACATCGACCAAGCCCTTGCGGCTGCCGTGGGGTAGAGTACCCAGCCTCTCGTGGTCGATCAGTTCGAAAGCACCGATTCGGTCCGAAGCGGCGCTCCGCTGCGGTACCTCC
Organism: Myxococcales bacterium; assembly: GCA_024640845.1. Taxonomy (GTDB): domain Bacteria; phylum Myxococcota_A; class Polyangia; order Polyangiales; family Houyiibacteriaceae; genus SG8-38. The sequence continues at coordinate 28,846 of JAHEEE010000022.1, forward strand.
GGAGCGCCGTGTTTCCGGAGCCTCTCGGGCTCCGGCATGGCGAAACGCTTCCGGGCGTCGAGGTCGCGTACGAAACCTATGGAACCCTCAACGAGGATCGCAGCAATGCGGTGCTGATCTGCCACGCGATCACGGGAGACTCCCACCCCGCCCGCCACGACCCGGACGACGACCCCGGATGGTGGGAGGGCCTCGTCGGCCCGGGCAAGGCGGTCGACACCGATCGCATGTTCGTCATTTGCTCGAACGTGCTCGGGGGGTGCCGCGGCACGACCGGCCCAGGCACGATCAATCCGGCCACCGGCATCCCCTATGGCAGCGACTTCCCGTTGGTCACGGTCGAAGACATGGTCGATGTTCAAAAGCGCCTCGTCGACCTGCTCGGCGTGAAGAGCCTACGCGCAGTCGTTGGCGGGTCGCTCGGCGGCCATCAGGTGCTCTGTTGGGCGACCCGATACCCCGAGTACGTCAAGACCGCTGTCGTCATTGCCGCATCCGCGCGCCTCACGGCCCAAGCAATCGCGTTCGACGTCGTGGGCCGCAACGCGATCCAAACCGACCCGAGCTTTCACGGCGGGCAGTACTACGGGACGGGAGAGCACCCTCGCACGGGCTTGGCTCTTGCGCGCATGCTCGGCCACATCACCTATCTCTCGTCCGATGCGATGACGCGCAAGTTCGACCTCGACCGCCACGCTCCACGCGACATCGTCACTGATTTCGAGAAGCGGTTCTCGGTCGGCTCGTACCTCGCCTACCAGGGCAAGCAGTTCGTGGGTCGCTTCGACGCCAACTCGTATGTCGCGATCACGCTCGCCATGGACAACTTCGATCTAGGAGCCACCCGCGAGCGGCGACTGGACTCCTTCCGCGGGGCCAAGTGCGATTGGCTCGTCGTCTCGTTTTCGAGCGATTGGCTCTTTCCCCCCGCCCAGTCGCGGGAGCTCGTCGCGCTCATGACCACGCTCGGCCAGTCGGTTTCGTACTGTGAAATCGAAACCGACGGGGGGCACGACAGCTTCCTGCTTCCAAAAGACATCAAGCAGTTTGCCCCACTCGTCGCAGCCAAGCTCGGCGCTCCGAAGCCAAACGAGCCAAGCTCGCGGCCGGACGATGACCGCATCCTCGAGCTGATCCCGGCGAACAGCTCCGTGCTCGACCTCGGCTGCGGAGAGGGTGATCTGCTCGCACGCCTGAAGGCACGTGGCGCGCCCCTCTTGTGCGGTGTCGAGGTGAGCACCGACCTCATCGCCGCTACGATGCAGCACGGGGTGGACGCCATCGACTACGATCTCAACGTCGGCCTGCCCGAGTTCCCGGACGGCCGCTTCGACTACGTCGTCCTCTCCTCGACTTTGCAAGTGGTTCCGAACGTCGAGCACCTTCTCGAGGAGGCCCTCCGTGTCGGCCGGCGCGCCATCGTCGGCTTCACCAACTTCGCGCATCGCACGCTTCGCGAGATGTTCGGCCTCGAGGGCCGCGCCCCGAAGGCACCAGGCTCGTATTCCTACGATTGGTACAACACCCCGAACCGCCGCTTTCCGTCGATCCAGGACATGCTCGACCTTTGCGAGAAGATGGGCGTCGTCGTCGAACATGCTCGCTACTATGACGACACCAACGGCCGCGTCATCGGTGATGACGAAGACCCGAATTTGGCCGCTGAAACGGCCTTGTTGGTGTTGAGCAAACGCTAGGCGTAGCGGTCGAGCGGCGCTTCGAATCCGCTCGCAATCGCGTGCACGCGCGACACCACGTCCTCTGCCACCTCGACGTCTGTGTCGGCCTCGAACCCGACCTCGACGGTGTCCGACACCCCGCCGAAACGGGCCTCGATGGCTTCTGGAAGTTTGTCGTACGTCGTGTAGATGCAGAACTCGTCCAGTACTTCATCGGGCACTTCGGCGGACATCTTCTTCCACTGCCCGGTCTTTGTCATGTGCAGCAGCTTGTCGGCCAGATCTTCCCAACCGTGAAGCTCCATCACCGGTCTGTACGCCGGTGTCGACGCGTAGAACGATACGCGGTAACGCACCCACTCGCGGTTCTTCATCACCGTCTCTTCGTCGGGTCCGGTCATGATGAACCCGCCGCCGCAGACGTCGAGGTCACTCCTCGAACGTCCGGCGGATTGCAAGCCGCGCTCGATCGCCGGCCACACGACTTCTTGCAGGTACTTCTTCGTGCAAAACCCATGCAAACGAAGCCCATCGGCAACCGCCGCCGCCGATTCGATCGTCCGCGGGCGCACCGCGGCCAGATACACCGGCACCATCGGGAGGTTCGACTTCGGTGGCGTGAACTCCGGCGTCATCAACGAGAACTGATAGTAGTCGCCTTGGTAGTCGAGTCGCTCGCCGAGCTCCCAGCAACGCCAGATCGCGCGAAGGGCCTCGACATATTCCACGATACGACTCCGTGGCGCTTTCCACGGCGTGCTGAACCGCCGCTCGTTGTGCGCCTTCACCTGAGTGCCCAGGCCGAGCGCGAAACGCCCGCCGGAGTTTCGGTGAATCGCCCATGCCTGCTCGGCGACTACCATCGGGCTTCGCGGGAACGCCACGGCGATCCCGGTCGATATACGGATGCGCTCCGTTGCCTGCGCCGCCATGGCGGCATTGAGGAGGGGGTCCCCGGTGATCTCGGGGATGGCGAAGCCGTCGACCCCGAGCGACTCGGCGCGCCGTGCCTCCGCCGCGAGCTTGGCCCAGTCGTTGTTCTCTGCGGTGAACGTATCGATACGCATCCCCGGCTCTTAACACGATTTACCCCTGCAGATCAGCCGAACCGGGTCACACTAGCGCTCCATGCACCGAAAAGCGTTTCTGCTGAGTCTGGTCGTCGTCGGGGGTGCCGTCTGGGCGAGCCCCGCCGCGGCGCAGCCGCGCGCCGTCACGTCGAGCGTGGTGAAGCTCCAAGTCGTCAGTGATCCACCCAACCTCATGGCCCCTTGGCAGACGGAAGGCGTCAGCCTCTTCGGAGGCTCCGGCGTGATCATCGAAGGCAAGCGCATTCTCACCAACGCCCACGTGGTGGAGAGTGCCGTCAGCATCGAGGTCAAGCGCGCAGATGGCCGCGCCAGTTTTCCCGCCAAGGTCGTCTTCATCAGTCACGATGCGGACCTCGCGCTGGTCGAGGTCGACGACGAGGAGTTCTTCGAAGCGGTGCACCCAATTCCACTTGGGAAGATGCCTAAGCTCCAGCAAGGCGTCGTGGTCTATGGTTTCCCCGTCGGGGGCAACACGCTTTCGATCACATCCGGCATCGTATCGCGCGTCGAGGTCGACACCTATGCGCAATCCTACCGCGACCTTCTATCCGTACAGATTGATGCCGCGATCAACGAAGGCAACAGCGGCGGCCCAGTGATGACGAATGGGGCTCTCGTGGGCATCGCGATGCAAGGGCTCAAGAACGCGGACAACGTCGGATACATGATCCCGCCGCCCGTCATCCAGCATTTTCTCGAGGACGTGAAAGACGGTCGATACGACGGCTTCCCCCATCTCGGAGTGGCGCTTCAGAACATGGAGAGCGAGGCACAGCGCCGGGGCGCCCGCATGAAACCCGAAGAAACGGGCGCGCTCGTGCTTCGTGTGGACTACGGCGGCCCGTCCTACGGCGTGCTCCGCCCCCGGGACGTCATCCTCGCGATCGACGGGCACGAGGTGGCTAACGATCTAAGCGTCGGCTGGGAGGGCATCGGCCGCGTCGACTTGGCCGTGGCCTATCAGAGCAAGCAGATCGGCGACGAGGTCGACCTCACGATCCTCCGAAGCGGGAACCGCGTCCAAAAGCGCATCACGCTCAAGGCGCACACGCCCCTAGTACCGGGCCGTCGGCGCACGGAGTGGCCGCGCTACGTACAGTTCGGCGGGCTCGTGTTCCAGCCGTTGAGCGAGCAGCTCATCGACGACGCCGATGCAGGATACTCCGATGCGGTGAGCTTCGCGGAAGTGAACAACCTCGTCACCCGAGCCCGTCGCGAGATCATTCTTCTCGGCCAAGTGCTCCCGCACCCAGTCAACCGTGGTTACCAGGAGTGGGGTGGCGAAGTGATTCGCCTCGTCAACGGCATCGTACCGCGCGACTTGGACCATCTGGCCGCGATCCTCGACGCGGCCAAGGGTCCATGGGTGCGTTTCGTGAGCGGGGACGGATACGTCATCACCCTCGATCTAGAGGCGGCCCGGCGGGCCAATCGCGAGATCCTCCTCGACTATGGCATTGTCGAGGACCGCTACCTCGGCCCCGGAACCTCGGATGGTAGGCGAGACCGGAGCCGCCGGAGCGAGCGTTGAGCGAGCTGCCAGCGGCACGCCTTGCGGAGCTCCTCCGTACGACCCACAGTGCCAGTGCAATCCGATGAACACCGCATACGTGACTACCCTTTGCAATGGAGAAGGGTATCTGCCGGGCGTCGAGGCGCTCGGAAAATCCCTCGAGTTCCATGGTAGTCAGGTGCCGCGCGTCGTGTTGGTCACCGAAGACGTGCCCGGCACCGCGAGGACCCGTTTGACGCAACAGGGTTGGCAGGTCCGCGAAGTCGAGCCGCTCGAGAACCCGAATCCCGACGCCGGCCAGCTCTTCGAACGCTTTCGAAACGTATACACCAAGCTGCGCGCCTGGGAGCTCGTCGATCTTGACAAGGTCGTTCTGCTCGATGCCGATTTGATCACGCTTCAGAACATCGACGACCTGTTTGAAAGGCCTTCGATCGCAGCCGCTCCTGATTTCTTTCTTCCTGATCGATTCAACAGCGGGTTGATGGTCATCGCGCCATCCACGGAGACGTTTGAGCGAATGCTCAGCGCGCTTTGGGAAACGGAGAGCTACGATGGCGGAGATCAGGGCTTTCTGAACGTCTTCTATTCAGACTGGTACGCGATGGACGTCACACATCGTCTGCCTGCCGGCTACAACTTGCAGAACTTCATCTTTCAGTTCCTCCATGGCCACCCGAGCTTGAGAGAGGCTCTGCTCCGCGAGGCGAAAGTCATTCATTATTCGGTACAAAAGCCCTGGCTTGCGAAGCCTGCCCTCACAGGCGGCTCGGCTGCTTGGTGGAATGCCTATTTCGGCGCCCACCCCGAAAAAGCAAATGAGTGGAAGCGCCGCTGGCACGCAATGGAAGACTGGACCTTCGACCATGCGGTGGCCGCCATCCTGAAGTAATGAAGAACGACGAGGCCCTTCGAATCGAGCTTCCCTGGTGGAAACGCACCACCGTCTATCAGATCTACCCACGCTCGTTCTCCGATGAATCCGGTGACGGGGTCGGCGACCTCCGGGGGATCATCGACCGACTGGACTACGTGAAATGGCTCGGCTTGGAGACGATTTGGCTGTCGCCCTTTTTCAACAGTCCCCAAGCGGACTTCGGTTACGATATCAGCGATCATTTTGGCGTCGCACCGGAGTACGGGTCCCTCGAGGATTGCCGATGCCTCATCGACGAGATTCATGCACGGGGAATGAAAATCGTTCTCGACATGGTCTTGAATCACACCTCGGATCAACACCCCTGGTTTCTCGAATCGCGAAGCGGACGCGAAAACCCCTATCGGGACTTCTACATCTGGCGCGATGGGCGAAAGCCTTACGGCAGGGAACCACCGAACAACTGGCGCTCGATGCTCGGGGGCTCGGGCTGGCACTACGATGCGCACACGGATCAGTGGTACTGGGCGAGCTTCCTGCCGTTTCAGCCAGACTTGAACTATCGAAACCCACGCGTGAAGCGCGCCATGCTCGACGTGGTCCGGCACTGGCTCCGCGAAGGCGCGGATGGCTTGCGTCTCGACATCTTCAACGCGATCTACAAAGACGCCGACTTTGCCGACAATCCTCGCTCGCTGCGTGCGATCCCGTCCGAGGACAATCCCGGCGGTTTCTTTCAGCGCGCAATTCACACGCAAAATCACCCTGACACCCTCGCGTTTGCCCGCGAGCTCCGGGCCGTGGTCGACGAGTTTGAAGACCCCCCGCGTTTCATCGTCGGCGAGGTCTTTGGCTCGCCCGACTTGCTTCGAGAGTACTGTGGACCCTCGGGTGAGGGCCTGAACCTCGTCTTCCTGTTCAAGAGCCTGCGCACTCCATTCCGAGCCGGGCCATTTCGTGATCTCGTCGCCGAATTCGAGTCGGCTTTTCCCGAGCCTCTGTACCCGACGTACGTCTTCGGCAACCACGATCGGCCGCGTCAGATGGAACGACTCGGCAACGACGTGGCCCGGGCGCGGCTTCTCGCGATGTTTCAGATGACCGTTCGAGGCGTGCCCTTCATCTACTACGGAGATGAGCTCGGGCTTTCGCACCACGCGATGCCGCGCGAGACCGCGCGGGATCCGCTTGCGGACAGGTTCCGGTTCATTCCAAAGCTACTCCTGCCCGCGTTGCGGCGCCGTGGAATTCTGACCAATCGAGATGAGTGTCGGAGTCCCATGCCGTGGCACGGTGGAACGCATGCGGGTTTCGCGCCGCCTGACGCTCCGAAGCCTTGGCTGCCTCTCCATCCCCAAAGCGCGCTCATGAATGTGGCTGCACAACGCGAAGATCCGACCTCGGTGCTGGCATCGTACCGCCGAACGCTTCATTTGCGCGCCAGCAGCCTGGCGCTTTCCTCGGGCTCGCTCGAAATCATCGATCCACCTGCCGATCCGAACAAGGTCTTTGCCTATCGCAGAGCCTATGAAGATGCCGACCGGCAAGAGACCGCCGAGATATTTCTCAATTTCTCGAAGAGGGAGGTGCCGATCGATCTGCGAGACCTGCCGCGAAGCGCCGAGGCCCGCCTTTACTCGAACTTGCAGGACGCACCGCAGGCAGCCAAAGGGCGGCATGTTCTTCGCCCGTGGGAGGGCGTCGTAGTGTTGCGGGATCGGTGCGCATGAGTTTCTTTCGACGCGTTCCGTCGTTGGTTTTGGCGCTTCTGCTCGCCGCGTCTTGCAGTCCGGGAATTTCCATGGCGCAGATTTCCGATCCACGGCTCGCGCGTTACGCCGGTGACTACAAGTATGTCGGCGGCGACGAAGACATCGCGGCCCTCGATCGAGCCATCGATGAGGTGGTGGACCAAATGAACTTTTTCATCCGCGGTATCGCCCGTCGCCGACTGCGTGCGCCCAATCTTCCATCGAAGACGGTCGTCATCATCTTGGAGAACGAACAGATTCGAATCGAACGACCAGGCCAACCTACTGTGTCGGCGCCCGCTGACGGATCGTCTATCACTTGGCGCCACCCGACCGATGGCGACGTTTTTCAAGTCAGACACGGCATCGACGACGAAGGAGCGCTCTACCAGCGCTTCGAGGGCGAGCAAAGCATTTCGCGCAATCGTTTCGTGCTCAGCCAAGACGAGAAGCGACTGACGATTCATACGACCATCACGGCCGACCGGCTGCCGGCCCCGTTGCGCTTCAAGATGTCCTACGAGCGCCAGCCGCGCTCGATGCATCCTTCCCACACGCATGGCGATCAGCTAGGAGAATGAGCATGACCAACAAGAATGAGCTCGAAGAACTGTACGCTTCGTTTGCGCGCATCTACGGGGACGGGAAACCGATTCGGGGTGCGTTCGAGCTGGTCGCCGCGATCCGCGCCGCGGGGTTGGAGCCGGATCAGGTGACCGAGGACTGGCTCAAAGCTCTCAATCGGGATTGGGTGTACGGCGAGTCGCTTCTGCCGTTCCAAGACCCTGCGGCAAATCGCCTCTATCAGCGCATTCTCATCGGTGGCTGAGTGGGGTGATCCCTGATCCCACTGACATTTCCTGCACCACGGTCGTGCAGGAGCTCGACGTAGTCCATGATGAACGCTCATTCGATGAGCAAGAATCCACCTGGCACGAGGCTGGTTGCCAGCATGACCTCGTTGATGTCGCGGTGCTCAGCCCAGAGCCGGGTTTTTCGATTCCGGAGCTCGAGCCAGAATGATCGGATGCGCGCACCGAGATCGAGGTAGGGCGCCAGCGTTGGTACCGGCTCCTCGATCAGCTCGACTGCGGAAAGCCCGATGGCGAGGCCCAACTCTCGAAAAGCCAGTCGTCGAGACGCCGGCTGCCTGAGGTCCTCGTTGTACGAATAGATTCCAAGCCCACGCTCTGCCGCCTCGACCAACACCAACAGAAGACCTTTGTCCGGAAATGCCCCGATTCGCTGCAATTGAGCGATGCGGGAGGCATCCACCAAGAGACCGCCGAGTCCCAATGGATCTGCGGTAGCCCAGTTCCCGCCCGCGACCATCGCCGCGAAATCAGCCGTTTCGCGCGTCAGGCTCGGCTCGCTCGGGGTGCGCGCTCGAGCGCTCGCCGCGTCGAGCTCGGCACAGGTGATGAAACCATCGAGTGGGTCGTGGTGACCCATGGAGGGGACCAGCGTTCGCGTGAGGTCGGTGTTCATCTTCCAGACCATCCGACGTCTTCCATGTTCGACACGGACGAAAGCATCGTGTGCGACCTTCGCAAGCTCGCGTGCCCAGGTACCGTACCGAGCTTCGCCCGTCCATCGATGGACCTGGTTCAGGGCATGCATCCACTTGGTCAAGTAGTGGAAGTATTGGCCATCGCGGCGCCACTCCAGCTCTTCATCGAAGGGCTCAGAGACGCCTCGCTCAGGCAGTGGCTTGCCGATTCGCAGACCGCCTCGAGTTGGGTGGCCCGCACCGTCACTGAGCCCGCTGATCCACCCTGAGCGCTCATCGTCATCGCGGTAGGTCCCGAGGACGCAATGCACTTGGTCGACCAGCCGGGCCGCGAGCTCTGCGTAATGCTCCTCGCCCGCGATCCGCGCCAAGCCGAGAAAGTTGCACACCGCGAAAGCGTCCGTCCACAAGTAGCGGCGCGGCGGGGCATCCGAGGTGAGCCCGGTGCGCGCCGCAAAGTGCATCATGAGCCGACGCGCCTCCTCTGCTGCCCATGCGTCCCGTGATGAGGTTGGTGTCGTCGTCATCTGCTCATTCGTCGACGCAACAACCGGGCCAAACTCGGCGGGTGGCCGATCCGCGCGCCGTCGAGGCACTGAGCAAGGATCGGCGGCGCAAGCGATCTGGGCAACGGCGCGGCGTCGCGCATTTCCTGCGCGTGACGCGCCAATCTCGCACTCGCGATCACCATTGACTCGGACCGTCCCATGTTAGACCGTGCGGTGGATGGCGGGTACCATCCAGGCGTGGTGGGCATGAGTCCGACCTCGGCTAGGATGCGCTCCCGCCTGCGCCGCTATTGGCACGGCGTACGAAGCCTCTTCGGCGCAGAGAACGCGTACCCGTTGCTTCTGGCTTCCCTGGTTGGAGCTCTCGCCGGCTTCGGAGTGTATGGATTCCGCGCGTTGGTCGACATGATCACCTCCCTCTCCTTCGGAAGCGGATCGGTGGTCGAGGGTGCCGAGCTGCTCCCATGGCCGGTTCGATTGACCTTACCAGTCGTAGGGATCGTGATCGCCTGGAGCCTTTCTCGCGCTTTCATCCGAGCCGATGAAGATCACGGCGTTTCCGGGGTGATGGAGGCCGTCGCGTTGAAGGGAGGGAGAATCCCGGTTCGCGCCCTGGTCGTCAACACGATCGCATCGTCGGTGACCATTGGCACGGGCGGCTCCGTAGGGCGCGAAGATCCGACGATCCAAATAGGCTCATCGATTGGCTCGATCGTGGGTCGTGTGTTTCGGCTCGACGAACATCACATGCGCGTCCTCGTCGCCTCTGGCGCGGCCGGGGGCCTCGGCGCGGCCTTCAACGCGCCGGTTGGCGGGGTCATCTTTGCAGTCGAGATCATCCTCGGCTCCGCCGCCATTCGAGCCTTCAGCCCGATCGTTGCATCCAGTGTCGTTGCCACGGCGATCACGCGATGGCTACTTGGCGATACACCAGCTTTCAGCATCCCGGAGGTAGCGCTTCGGAGCGGAATCGATCTCGTCAACTATGCCGTTCTCGGCCTGATCGCTGGCCTGATGGGGGTTGCGCTCACCAGGTTTCTCTATGGCATGAAGGACCGACTAGCCGCCCTTCCTGGTCTCGCCACTCCGGTGGTGGGCGGACTCCTCGTCGGCCTGATAGGTCTCGTGACGCCGGAGATCTACGGGATCGGCTACGAAAGTATCGACGTCGTTCTGCGCCAGTCGACGCCGATGGGTGCTCTCGCTCTCTTGCTCGTCGCGAAGCTCCTCGCCACGAGCTTGACGCTCGGCGGAGGCGGGTCTGGTGGCGTGTTGGTTCCCTCGTTGTTCATCGGGGTCATGCTTGGAGGCCTCTGGGGCGACATCGTCAATCAGGTAGAGCTCCTGCCAACGGGAACGCCAGCCGCATATGCCCTGGTGGGAATGGCGGCGGTTGCGTCTTCCGCGCTGCATGCACCGCTCACGGCCATTGTCGTGATTTTCGAGCTCACGGGGAACTACGGAGTCATCTTGCCGGTGATGCTCGGAACGATCGTGGCTTCGGTGGTGTCGATCAGCATCGAGCCCGAGTCCATCTACACGATGAGGCTTCTTCGCCGAGGGGTTCATCTTCGTGACCACTCGAAGGCATCCGCAATCCTGACGATGCCTGTGGCTGAGGTCATGACGGATGCGACGCTGAAAGTCGGGCCGTCGGTGCCGTTTGGCGAAGTCGTGGATCGCCTGTTGGCCGCTGCGGGCAAACCACATTACGTCGTCGACGACGAAGGACGCCTACTGGGCTCGATTCACCTCGGCAGAGTCAAGAGCCTCATCGGACGAGATTCCCCCCCAAAGGGGACAACCGCGGCTGATGCAATGGTTCGGGAAACGGAGTCAGTGCGGACGCACGACGACGTCGAGACCTGTCTCATACGATTCTCGAGCTCCGACCTGCCGGAGCTCCCGGTGGTCGACGGGCAGGGCAAGCTCGTGGGTGTGATCCGCCGCCGAGACATTCTCGAGCTCTACAATCGAAAGCTCCTCGATCCCAGCGAGTGGGGTGTGGTGTTCCTGCAACCTGAAGAGGGCACGGGAGCAAGGCGTCGGATCGAGCTTCCCGAAGGGTATTCCATGGATGTCATCGACGTGGCGCCGACCTTTGTCGGGCGCACCCTGCGGGATCTAGACCTTCACAATCGGTACGACGTTCTGGTACTCGGCATTCGGCGTGAGACCGAAGACGGCTCGATCCACGTGGTCGGGCCCGACGTGAATATGCCGCTTGCCCGCGGCGCAGAGCTGGTCGTCGAGGGACCCAAGGAACGTATCGCGGAGCTTCGCTCGTTGGTCTTCGCAGGCTAGGCGCCACCGACGAAGTCGTCGACCCGCTTCCAAAGCTCGAACAGCCAAAGCCTACGCGCGTCTCCCTCGGGGATCTCAGACGCGGGGATACGCCACATGCTGACCTGCACTTCCTTGCCGACGACGGAACCGCTCAACAGATCGGTGACCTCTGCGAGGCCTTCGAGCCCTCGGTGCGCGACGACCAAGACGTCTGCATCGGGCGCCGCCTCGATCAAAGTGAGCGCGCCTCCGGGCTTGGGCGGGAGGCAGTGTTTGAACGACTCGGCCAGCGGTACGAGGTCGGGGTGGGTCTTCGCGAGCCGCTTGAGCGCGATCGCCTTCTTGCGCTCGGTGAAGCGGGTTCCCTCCGGATAGAGGAGCACGCCTTGGTCGCCGAGATCGAGCGCGAGGCTGCGGATGCCGGCGAGCTCTTCGGCTGGGCTTCCGCCGCGGTCGATGAAGTAGTTGGGCGATGCATGCCCGGCGACGTCGATACAGGGATCGACCAGGAGCTCACGCTTGAATACGTATCGGAGACGGAGCCCTTTCGTGTTCGAGATGAACGCAACGGGCAGAGCGGTGTCGATGATGCTCGCGTGACGAATGAACACCAAGACATGACCCGGGAGCACGTTCTCGTCGCCTTCGACCGAGGTCGTGAGGGATAGAAAGCGGCAGAGCCATCTGAAGAGGGAGCTGCCCCACCAGCATTCGAGCTTGAAGAAAAGCGTCTGCCGCCGCTGATCGTCACCCGGCGTGATCAGATAGATCACGGCTGCCAACGTGAGCCCGATCATCTCGATTCCAAGGAACGTCCAGAAGAACATCAGCAAGCGCAGAAGCACGAACTGGCTTCTGCGGAAGACCCCCGCGATGAGCGCCGCCGGGATCCACACTGGCGCGAGCACGGTGAGCAGCACCCACGTCAGGAAGTAGACCGAGATCGTCAGAAGGCGGCGCTTGGTCGGCGACGTGGTCGTAGAATGGGAGAACGCCAGAAGCTGTACGAAGCGAGAGCGACGACGAAGGTCCGTCGGCCGCACCATGCTCGATTCTCGTCCCGCGCCAGCCATCCCTGGCGCGAATTTAGCACGGTATGTCTATGGAGAGGGGACGATCGAATTGAGCATCTCGTCGAACGCCGCACGATTCTCCGTTACAGTCGCGTCCGGTCCGAGGAACTTCAGGTAGTAAGGGCCGCTCGGCGTCTCGATGATGGCTGCGATCAAGCGCTGATCGTCGACAGGCGCATTCGCCTGCCCTTGCATCGGCATGCTGCTGGCGTACCGACCTGCGACCTCGACGCGCGAGACCTTGTGGCCGTTGACCTCTAGCTCTTTTAGGTCCGTTTTGGTGACCGGAGCGCCGTTGGCCGTCGTGAACTGTCCGACCCAACGATCGATGTTGTCCTTTGGCGATCCCGCTCCCTGCGGGCCAAAGTAGAACACGACGAGCTCGGCCGGCCCTTTGGATCCCTCCGCGGTCATCTGTGCTTTGCGCATCGACGAGCTCGGGGGCGTGACCTTCCACGAGCCGGGCACCTTCAGCGCGACCGCGCCGATGGAGAGCATCCCGTCGTCGCCGATGGTGGTGGCGGCTTGGCCGACCGGTGGGATACCAAGCCCGGCGTGGGGGTCTCCGTTCATCGAGCCCGGATCACCCATGCCCGCGTGCGGATTCGCAGCCCCGGGGTGTGCGCCCGTCGTTTCGGTCGTCCCCATCTTCGGAGCCGGGGCCCCCGATTGAGAGGCTTCGCCAGGCACCGGGCCCTTGCTTTGGCAACCCGCGACGAGCAGGAGGCCGAGAACGAGACAGGAAAGGTGGAGAAATCGATTCGTCATTGCGCGTAGTGGAGCACTTTGCGCCGCGCCCATCAAGCGGCCCATACTCCGACCATGAAGCGCATGCGGGGGTTCATTGATTTGGTCTTCGATCTCGTCGAGGAAACGACGAATCTCACCGAGCGAACCCACGACGCCGTGGTGGACCGCTCTGTCCGCCGATTTGCGCCCGTCGAGCCGGCCAAGAGCACAGCTGCGGTGGTGACGGGCGTTCAGAAGCTGGTCTCCTCGGTCACGTTCGAGTCGATTCGGGTGATCAACGGAGCCACCCGTATGGCCGTCAATGCAGCTGCCGACGTCGCCGAAGCTGGCCTCGACCACGCGATAGAGCCGGGCAGCGCCGACCTCGCCACCCCGCTTCAGTCCTCGGCGGTCGGCACGGCGAGCTGGTATCTCGACTACGCGCAGGCCTCGATCAACGGGTTTTGGGGCGACCACCTCGCGCGCAAGAAGAGTCGCCTCGACCTCGGCATGACGCTCCGCCATCAGGGCCGGCATCTTCCCGCGACGCGAGAGGCATTCGCAAACGCCTTCCCGAACCCCACGCCCAAGCTTTGTGTGTTCGTACACAGCCTCGCGTCTACCGAGTGGCTCTGGAGCCTGTCGTCCGAGACCCATTACGGCGACCCTGACGTGACGTTCGGCACGCGGCTCCGTGACGACCTCGGCTACACACCGATCTACCTTCGCTACAACACCGGCCTCCACATCTCCGAGAACGGCAAGCGTCTCGCGAGAATGCTGAGCGAGGTGCTCGAGGCGTATCCGGTCCCTGTCGAGGAGATCACCCTGGTCGGACACAGCATGGGAGGTCTCGTGGCGCGAAGCGCGGCGCACTATGCTCGCGAGCACAACGAGCCTTGGGCAGAGCGCCTGCGCCACGTCGTGTGTATCGGCTCGCCCCACCTCGGGGCGCCGCTCGAGAAAGCCGTCAACCTGCTCACCCACCTGCTGAAGCGTGTCGACGCCGCGGGCGCCCACGTACCCGCGGCGCTGCTCGACGGACGAAGCGCTGGCGTCAAGGACCTTCGCTACGGCTACACCGTCGATGAAGAGTGGGCCGGCAGGGATCCCGACGAGGTGTTCGCCGACGCCCGCCGCAACATCCCACTGGTCGATGGCGTGGGGTACTACTTCCTGGCCGCGACGATCTCGCGTGATCCGGAGCATCCGCTCGGCGAGCTCCTCGGTGATTTGATGGTTCGGCTCCCGAGCGCGATCGGGGAGCATCCCGAGCCCGCCCGCCGGATTCATTTTTCGGGCGGAGCCGTCTTCCCAGGCATGAATCACATCCACATCGCCAATCATCCGGACGTCTACGACGCATTGCGCGACTTGTTGGCGGCCTAGCCGGGTCGATGCAAAGCTGAGGCTCCATGGCCGCCGAAACACCAGTGGATTCTGCCTTGGACGAAGTACGAAGGGCCGTTGCCACTGCAATGCAGCAGTTCGGGCCCGACTACTGGCGCGAGCAAGACGCGAACAAGACCTTCCCGACCGAGTTCTTCGATACGATCGGCGAGGCGGGCTACTTCGGCACGTTCATCCCGGAGGTCTACGGCGGTGTCGATGCCGGCGCGCGCGTCGCATCCGTCCTGGTCGAGGAGATCAACCGCGCGGGGGGGGATGCTTCTTCCGTGAACGCGCAGATGGCGATCTGCCGAACGCTCGTGCTCCACGGCACCGAAGAGCAAAAGCAGCGCTACTTGCCCGGCGTCGCCAGCGGCGAGATTCGCTTCCTCACCGTCGCTGCAACCGAGCCCGACAGCGGCGCCAACATGAACGAGCTCGTGAGCACTGCTCGTCGCGACGGCGACGCCTGGGTGCTCAACGCGAGCAAGGTCTTGATTTCCTTCGCCGCCCATACGCGTCTGATGATCCTGCTTGCCCGCGCCGAAGAGGGCACCACGCTCTTCCTGCTGGACCTCGAGGAAGCGGGCGACAGCGTCGAAATGCATCCGATCGACATGGTTGCTCACCGGATGACGTCGAGCCTTTTCATCGATGAGCTCCGCGTGTCGGACAGCGCGCGCATCGGGCCGGTCGGCGAGGGGCTCCCCTGCTTGATGAAGGGGTTCGTCATTCGCCGTGTCCTCGCGGCAGCCGAGGCCATCGGCAACGCCCGTTTCCTGCTCGACCGAAGCATCGATTACGCCAAGACCCGAAAGACCTTCGACGAGCTCATCGGCGTCAATCAAGGCATTCAGTACCCACTCGTGCAGGCCTACATGAAGGTCGAGGCGGCCGACCTCATGCGCTGGGACGTCCTGCGCCTCGTGGACGCGGGACGAGACGCGGTGCCCCGCTCGGCGATGGCCAAAGTGCTCGCTTCGGAGGCGGCATGGGAGACGACGCGGGCGGCATTGACGACGTTTGGCGGCTGGGGGCTCGCCTCCGAGTACCACGTCGAGCGAAAGCTCCGCGAGGGCACCGTGTACGTCTTCAATAACCTCTTGATGAACTTGATCGGCGACCGAGCGCTCGGGTTGCCCAAAAAGGGCTAGGCGCGAGCGCTTTCAAGCCTCGGCCGCGTCCGGCTGATAGGCGCAGAGCGGGTCCTCGCCCAGCGGATCGCCCGTCATCGCGTACGCGCGGGCCCGGGAGCCGCCGCAGGAGAACTTGAACTCGCAGCGGCCGCAGCGGCCTCGGTAGTTGTGAGGGTCCTGAATCTCGTGGAGCGCGTCGGACTCGCGGTAGATCTCGTCAAGCGGCTGTTCCTTCACGTTGCCGAGCAGCGGGTAGGGCAGGAAGCCGGCCGGGTACACCTCGCCGCGATGCGAGATGAAGATCACTCCATTCCCATCGCGAATTCCAAAGGCCATCGCTCGGGCGCGCCCCTGGATGTCCTCGATCGACATGCCCTCCGCCAGCTTTTGCTGAATCCAATACCGCCGGTAGTGCGGCGCTTCCGTCGTTCCAACCCGAAACGGTGCCTCATCTGAGATCGAATAGACCCACTCGAACAGCCGCTCGACGTCGTCGGCGCTTGGCGTGTGAAGCTCGGAGCCCCGCCCGACCGGCACCAGAAGGAACAGGCTCCACCGCCGCACCGGCGGAGCATGCTCGTTGCGAAGCAGCTCGTACATGGCCTTCACGTGCGGCAGGGTTTGCGACGTGATGGTGGTGTTGACCTGCACCGGAATGTGGTACTCGCGCGCCCACTGAAGGGCCTTCTGAGAATAATCGAAGGTCCCCGGCACGTTCCGAAACGCGTCGTGAATCTCGGCAGTCGGTCCGTCGAGGCTCACGCCCATCGCACTCACCCCGAGCTCGTGAAAGCGGTCCACGGTCTCCCGTCGTAGGAGCGGCGTGGTGCTTGGCGTGATCGAGACGTGAATCGGCAGAGATCGCCCGTACTCGATGAGCTCGGCGATGTCGGGCCGCTTGAGGGGATCGCCGCCGGTGAGCACGAGCATGCTACCGAGCTCCTGCACGCTCCGCATCAGCGCTTTGCCCTGTTCGGTCGTGAGCTCCGCCGGATCGCGGTGCGGAATGGCGCTAGCGCGGCAATGCTGACACGCGAGATCGCAAGAGATTGTCGTTTCCCAATAGACGTTCCGCGGCTGCTTCCGATAAAGGAAGCCAGGATACTTGTCTCCGACAGTCTCGAGCTCCATGGCCGGCGCTATAGCACCTGCACCGACCTGACGCGACTACTCGAACAACGCCAAGTACTCGCCGTAGCCCTCTTCGGCGAGCTTCTCCTTCGGGATGAACCGCAGCGATGCGCTGTTGATGCAATACCGTTGGCCGGTCGGTGCTGGGCCGTCGCCGAAGACGTGCCCGAGATGGCTGTTGCCGTGCTTACTCCGCACCTCGGTTCGCGTCATCATCAGCTTGCTGTCGCTGTGCTCGGTGATGTTGGCTTTGTCGATTGGCTTGGAGAAGCTCGGCCACCCCGTGCCGCTATCATACTTGTCGGTAGAGCTGAAAAGCGGCTCACCACTCACCACGTCGACGTAGATGCCGTCCTTCTTGTTGTCCCAGAATTCGTTTCGGAACGGCGGCTCGGTGCCTTCTTCTTGCGTCACAGCGTACTGGAGCGGGGTCAGCTCTTTCTTCAGCTCGGACTCGGCGGGCTTCTCGTATCGCTTGCTCTTGTCGGACATCGAGGTCTTTCCTTTTGGCGGTTGTGGTGGCGGCAGTGGGCGGTCGCGCCAGGTGTCGTCGAGAAAACTCTGGCGTCCAGACCCAACCCGGTAGCGCTTGTAGTTGTCGGGGTTCTTTTTGTAGTAATCCTGATGATAGCTCTCAGCAGGGTAAAAGGGCTGCGCCCAGCGGATTTCGGTCACGATGGGCGCTTTGAACACGCCGCTCTTTTCGAGCTCGCGCTTCGAAGCCTCGGCGAGCTCCCGCTGCGTGGCGTCGCGAACGAAGATCGCCGTCCGGTACTGCCCGCCGCGGTCGGCGAACTGCCCACCGTCGTCGGTCGGGTCGATCTGCCGCCAGAACACCTTCAACAGGTACTCGTAGGAAATTTTCGTCGGGTCGAACACCACCTGCACTGCTTCGACGTGCTGGGTTCGGCCGGAGCTGACTTCGGCGTACGATGGCGCTTTGGCCTTGCCGCCGGTGTACCCGGACGTGACGCTCACCACGCCCGGGAGCTTCTCAAACGGTGGCTCCATGCACCAAAAGCATCCGCCGGCGAAAGTCGCTTTCGCGAGCTTGTCACCTTTCGCCGCCGTGCTTGCTTGCGCGTCCTTTGCTCGAGGAGTCTCGGCGTGCGTCGACGAGGCGATGATAGCCACTGCCATTGCAATGGCCATGATCGGCACCCCTATGAAAATCGTTCGCCAGCTGTTCATCGTCTCACCTCTGAATCTAAGGCTCAGGGGTATTAACGCTACTGGCGCTCAGATGTTTCAGCCTTCTCGACAAAAAGCGTTTGTGTCGGGTAGGCAAACTCGATTCCTTCTTCCTGAAAGCGGCGGAAGATCGTGAGGTTGACCGCTTGAAGGATGTCCATGTGTTGCGCGTAGTCGGCCGACTCGACGAAGTAGACTGTCTCGAAATTCAACGAGGAATCGCCGTAGCTGGCGAAATGCGATCGGTCGAAACGAACTTTCTCACGCGCCTCCACAGCCTCGCGAATGATGCCTGGGATCCGCTCTAGTTTGTCAGCCGGGGTCTGGTAGGTGACCCCCAAGGAAAACACCACACGTCGCTCGTTCATTCGGCCGAAGTTGCGAATTCGGCTGGTAAGTAGATCGTTGTTCGAGAACACGAGTTGTTCGCCCGAGATGCTCCTGATGCGAGTCGTCTTGATGCCTACGTGCTCGACCGCACCCGCTAGGTCACCAACGACGATGAAGTCTCCGTTGACGAATGGCTTGTCGAGGACAATCGAGAGCGAGGCAAAGAGGTCGCTGAGGACGTTCTGCACCGCGAGCGCAATCGCGACGCCGCCAATGCCTAGGCCCGTCACTAGGGCGGTGACGTCCACACCCATGTTGTCGAGGATGAGCAGCAGGAGGATCGTCCAGAGCGCGAGCCGAACGATGAAGCTCAGTGCGTTCATCGTCGTCCGGTTGGCTCCGTCTTCTTCCCTCTCACGGTAGTGCTGAAGCCAGATCTGAAGGCCGGTGCTCGCCCAAACTCCGAGCTGGAGCCAGGTGGCGACCATGAGGATTCGCCAGCTCATCCCGCGTAGATTGTCGGGCAGTGCGAGCACGGCCGTGCCCAAGTACACGGACACGATGAACAGGTAGATCAGCTTCGTCTTGCGCAGGGCTCCAATGATGACGTCGTCGATGACCGTGCTCGTGGCCTTCGCCAGCCGCTGGACGCGCACGATGAGAACCCGCTGGACGAGGCGCAGCACCAAAAGCGAACCGAGCGTTATTCCAAGCGCGGTCAGCCAGATTCTGATCTCGTTTCCGTAAAAGACGTTGGTGATTTCAGGCACGTCCACCTCTTGAAATGCGATCGCGGATGGAGCAACCCCAGAGGTGGTCGTTGACCAGCCCCATGGCCTGCATGAAGGCGTAGACCGTCGTCGGGCCCACGAAAGACCAACCGCGTCGCTTGAGCTCCTTGCTCAGCGCCGTCGAGGTCGGAGTCTTGGAAAGGATCACAGGCGCCCCGTCGCTCATCTTCGGCGGACGCTCGCTGGCCGGCGGCACGTGTCGCCAAAAGAACGCTGAAAGGGAACCAAATTCCTCTTCCATCTCGATCGCGCGCCTCGCGTTGTTGATCGTCGATTCGATCTTAGCGCGGTGCCGCACGATCCCCGCGTCCCCAAGCAGCCGCTCGACGCTCCTTCGGTTGAAGCGCGCGACGCGGTGGTAGTCGAACCCGGCAAACGCCTTTCGAAAGTTGTCCCGCTTCCGGAGAATCGTGAGCCAGCTCAGCCCCGATTGAAACCCTTCGAGGCAGATCTTCTCGAAGAGCCGCACGTCATCATGGACCGGCCATCCCCACTCCTCATCGTGATACGCGACGTAGTCCGGCGCGCTCCCGCACCACCAACACCGCTCGACCCCGTCCTCCCCGAGAACGAGCCCCTTCTTCACCGAAGTCACGGCGGCGACGCTATCACATCACTCCTCGAGAGAGATCGCTTGCTCGGGGCATGCGTCGACGGCGTCTTGGGCCGCTTCTCGCAGCTCCTCGGGTGGATTGTGGTTCAACACCACCAAGCTGCCGTCGGGCGCAAAATCAAAGAGCTCGGGCGCCGCGCCGCGGCACTGCGCGTGGAGCTTGCATCGGCTCGGATCGAATACGATTTTCATGGCTTACCCCTCCTCAACGAGCTTCGAGCACCGCGGGGAACTTCGAGAGACCACGCGTGAAGGACGACGAGACGTACTCGACCTCTTTGCCCTCGGGGACGCGAATCGCTTTGACCCGCTTGGTCATCTCCTCGAGCGAGAGTCGCACCTCCAAGCGCGCCAACGACGCGCCCAGGCAAAAGTGCGGACCGAGGCCGAACGACAGATGGCGTGCCTCCTTCGAAAAGTCCCGGAAAATGTTGAACTCGTGCGGGTTCTTGAACTTGCGTGGGTCACGGTTGGCAGCGGGGTAGGTCAGACCGACTTGCTCACCTTCCTTGATCACCTTGCCGTACATCTCGTAGTCGCGCGTCGCCGTGCGGTACATGTTGACGAACGGACATACCCACCGAATGATCTCTTCGACCGCGTTCGGGATGAGTGATGGGTCTTCGTAGAGCGCGTCGTATTGCTTCTGGTCGAGCGACAGTTGATGCAGGCCGCCCGCGATGGCGCTACGCGTCGTCTCTGCGCCACCCACGTTGAGTAAGACGTGTTCGAAGAGAAGTTGCGACTCGTCGAGCTTCTCGCCGTCGATCTCCGCGTTCATCCAGATGCTGAGCAGGTCCGAGCCCTTGCAGCCCGCGGCAATGCGATCCTGGTACATCTCTTCGTGGTGCATGCAGAAGTTCTCGAAGGCGTCGTTCACTTCGTCGGTGACGTATTCGGGCCCGCATCCCCCGACGATGATCTGGTTGATCCAGGTCATCACCGCGGCTCTCTTCTCCTCGGGAATGGCGAGCATGTCGGCGATCAGGCGCGCTGGGAGGGCGCCGGCCAGGTCGGCAACGATCTCGACTTCATCCTTTTGGAGCATGCTTCCCACGAGCTCGATCACGATCTCCCGCGCCCGGTCTTCCATTTTGCGCATCTGACGAGGCGTGAAGCCCGAGGACACGAGCGCCCGCTGCTTACTGTGCTGCTCACCGTCCTGGTAGATCATGCCGGGATCGGGCGGAATGTTCGGGCGAACTCCCTCCGCGTTGATGAAGGTCTCCGTGTCTCGTTCGATCGTGACGATGTCGTCGTAACGGAAGACCTCCCAAACACCGTTGGTCTCGTCGAAGTAGAGCGGCTCGTGCTCGAGGAAGTAGTCGTACATCTCGTACGGGTTGTCGTGTGTCGAGGGCGCGCAGAAATCGACGTTCTCGAACTTCACGGGACACTTGTTTGCCACGGGATCCTCCAAAGATATCCGTTGGATCGAATATAAGTTTACTCTATGTAAACTAAGGATAGTTTAGAACAAGTTCTACCCCGGTCAAGGCCAAACGATCGCCGCGACCCAACGATGACAATCGGTCGCGACGCTCTGCGCTGGACGCCCGGAGAATCGGTCGCGACGCACGTGCTCGGGAGCGGGTCCCGCTCGGCCGACTCGATACGCCGGTATACGACTCGCCTCCCGCCCACTCCCTGTGCCGCGCATCCCGACCGATTCTCCTCAGTAGACGCAAGCGCCCCCAAGTCGGCAGCCTAGACCTTCCGCGCCATGATCGCCCACGTGCTCGAGGGCATCCACACACCGTCCTCGCGCAGATACGGCTCCATCAGCTCGTGCAGGTCTTTGCGAACCTCGGGCAATTTCTGCTGACCGAGCTCGCCTGCTTCGCGGATGATCTCGCCGGAAGGGCCGACCAGGAGTTGGTAGTCGATCGCCTCGTTGATATCCCGTCCGATGCAGACGTCGGCATCGATCTGCTTGAAGAGCTCGACCTCGGGGAAGCCTGCGGCCTCGAGCATCGCGCGGTCGGTTTCTTCGCTGGCCATCGAGAAGGGGCCGGGGCCGCAGGTGGAGGCGCCGTCACCGGGCGGAGGCAAGTGCCGGAGGGCGACTTCCTTGGCTGCGCCCCAACAAGGGTTGTCTGCGAGCGAGCGCCACACGATGAGACACACCTTGCCGCCGGGCTTGAGTGCCCGGTGGGCGTTTCTGAGCGCGCGGACCGCACTCTGAAAGAACATCACGCCGAAGCGCGAATAGACGACGTCGAAATAGGCCTCGGGTAGGTCGCATACCTGCGCATCGCCAATCTCGTAGCGCACATTCGTCGCTTTCGCCTCATCGCGCTCTTGGTTGGCGATGTCGATGAACGAGTCTGTGCAGTCGATCCCAACCACCTCGCCAGTCGGTCCGACGATTCGCGAGATCTCGAGGGCCGTTTCGCCAAACCCGCAACCCACATCGAGCACCTTGTCGCCTTCTTGGATCCCGAAATCCGCATAGGCGATGTCGCTGTGGATCTTCCCATTGCCCGAAAGCAAATGTCGAAACCGAATCCACTTCGGCGTCAGAATCTCATTCCAACACTCGACGAACCCAAGATTGTCGGAGGCAACATCAGTCATAGAAACGAGATTGCGCCTAGCCCACGAGAAATACAACACCTGGC
>JAHEEE010000079.1 GCA_024640845.1 Myxococcales bacterium
CGGCGCTTCATATTCTGGAGGTTGGCATCGCATTGGCTCAGCTTGTCGTCCAAGCACGTCGCTCGGATGATGTCTTTTTCGCGCTTGGCGCTTTGGAGAGCCTTCGACTGCGCTGCGCAGTTTGCAGCAGCGGTCGCGACTGCCGCCTCGGCGGCATCGAGTTGCTGCGCGGGAGACAGTGGCTCTTGCTCGCTCGGGCCACCGACGGCCTCGACCTTCACAACATTCACCGTCGAGTTCCCGCTCTCCTGAGCGAGGGCATAGCCAAAGCCGCTAAGCGCTACACAAGCAGCGACGAAGGCCTGACCTGCGGTCCCCATCCGTTTAAACATCAACGATCCCCTAAACTTGCGGGCAGTATACGCCCGCCTATGTCGCTGTCAATCATGCCAAGAATAGTTAAGCAGGAATACTGTAGCGGCGCCCCAGCTAATTTTGGGGCTGGAAAACAAAGGGATAACGGAACGTCACGCTGCCGCCGTCCGGCCCCGGATTGAAGCGGAAACGGCTGATCGTCCGGGTCACGCAGTCCGCGACGGCCGGACTGCCCGTGGTATTCTCGCTCGCCTTGGCATCGGTCACGTTGCCCCGCTCCTGAATGGTGAAGGTCACGGTAACCTTGCCCGCCAGGCTCGGGTTCTTGCGGAGCTCCGATTCATAGCAGCGGGTGATCGATTTCAAGCGTTGCTTGATTTGACGCTGGACGGTCGCGGCGTCGAACTCGCCTGTGCCCCCGACGTCCCCGCCACCACGCACGCCGACGTTGCCGCGGACCTCACGCTCTTTGACGGCCGTGCCTTCGGCTGCCGCTTTGCCGGCACCCTTGCCCTTCTTGAGCGATCCGAGCCCCGCCTGTTGGCCACTTCCGCTTCCAGTGCGCGTGCGTAGCGTGCCTGTTTCGCTCTTCGTCGCGACCCCAACGCCCGATGCTTGTGCTAACACATCCGCGGCGTTGCCGGTCACCGCGCCTCCGGCGAGGACGTCACCAAGCGCGCCTCCGGCTTCGCCCAACGCCCCGAGCAGCATGGCTTCGGCCTGCGCAGCGGCCTCCTGCGCGATGCGCGCTCGCCCCTCTGCGCTTGCTGTCGGTTCGCCGGCTCCCGTCGCAGGTTCGCCTTCGGCTTGTGCCGGCTTCTTGTCCGGCGCCTTGCCCTCGGCCTCTTCCTTCTCTTCGTCCTCGCCCTCGCCTTCAGTCGGCTCCTCTTCTGCGATGGGGGGCTCGACGGGTGCCTCGAAGATCAACCTGGCGAGGTTCTCCGGCACCTCCTGTGCACCGCGGTCGACCTCCCAGTCCGCGTTTTCCATGTAGATGATGAAGCCGAAGAACATCATGTACGAGAAAATCACCCAGGTGGTGAAGGTCCAATCGATGTTCTTGATGAAGCCGCGCTGTACGGCCGCCGGCAGTTGCGGTTTCGGTGTGATCGGCGGCGCCGAAACGAACTCGAAGAAGACCGTGAAGTCTCCCATGCGGATGTTGCCGCGCGAAGTGTCGGCGAGCTTGATCTGGAAGTGCGTGCCGGCGTCTCGCGCGGCGCCAGTCTCGCGGAGGTGTTCGAGCTTCTGCACGCCGCCAGGCAGCGCGACCTTGCCGTTCATCTCCTTCGTGAAGTTTAGTATGTAGTCGTCGCCTACGAGCTGAAATAGCTCGAAGCGCGACTCGAGCTTGGCCGGCAACGTCCCCGACCTGATGATCAAGTGGTTCTTGGCGGCCGTGCCGACGGACACAGTCTCGCGCCGACGCACGATCCGCTCTTCGACGATCTTCTTGTCCCGGAAGAGACCGATTCGAAGGACCTTCGGGCCGGCGCTCTTCGTTGGGACCACCTGCATCGCCATCGTCATGGCGCCCGGACGCGTTCGCTGGTTCGGAGGATGCGGTTGCGCCATCAGAACGGTTCCTTTTGTACGCTCTTGACCACCTCGCGGAGGAAGCTCGTGCGCAGCTCGAGGACCTCATAGCCTAGGTTGGATCGGTTGAGAATGTAGAAGGCGTTGGGTTTTTGGACTCGGCCCTCGATGACGATCTCCTCGAGTTGGATCAC
This sequence comes from Myxococcales bacterium, assembly GCA_024640845.1. Lineage (GTDB taxonomy): Bacteria > Myxococcota_A > Polyangia > Polyangiales > Houyiibacteriaceae > SG8-38. Next base: position 2,046 of record JAHEEE010000079.1, read on the forward strand.
GCGGGGCTGCCGCTTCTTCGGCTGCTGTGCGAAGCCCGCGCCAACCGAGCCCAAGACGAACAACGCCGTAAGCCATGCGATTGAAGCCCACCGTTTCATGAGGGGCCCCCTTGCTCTCGTTCCATACGACGTCGCACTCGTTTGATGATGCGGTCCAAGTCCCGAAGATACTCCTCGGACTGGTCATCTTTCGACAAAGCTGCCCCCATTTCCGCCCGATATGCTCTGAATTCGTCGACCGCCTTCTCGTACGCGCTGAGCTCGTCGAGCCCCGGGAAATCTCCGCCGGCGCTCAGGAAGAGGAGGCCGAGGCCGTAGTGGGCTTCGGGAAGCTTCGACTGAAGTGCCAGTGCCTGGCGGTATGCCGTCTGGGCGGCGGTCCACTCCTGCGTGGCCCGGTACGCGTCGCCGAGGTTGACGTGGACGGCCGGGATCGTCGGTACGAGCCGTTCAGCCGCCTGGAAGTGGGTGAGCGCGCCCTGATAGTTCCCGCTCGCCAATTGCTGAATACCGAGCGCCATTCTGGCCTCGGCATAGTCGGGACGGAGCTGCACCGCACGCTCGTAGGCGCTCATGGCGTCGCGGAGCCGCCCGGGCTCGCCCTTGAGGCGTTCGCCGTCGAGGAAGTGTAGCTCGGCCACGTTCGGGTCGACCTGGAGCGCTTGATCGAGGATCGAATCCGCGAGCTCGTCACGGCCTTGCGCGCGACTTGCCTTGGTCAACGCGATCAGAGCAGGGACGAATCGTTCGTCGCATTTGAGCGCCCGCCTCGCGGCCATCCATGCTTCGTCGAATCGCCTCACCTCGACGAGCATCTCCGCATAGAGGGCTTGCATCTTCAGGTTGGCGCGGCTGGCGTTGGCCAGCGGCTCGACCACAGCCAACGCTTGTTGGGCCTTCCCGCGCCTTAGGTAGATCGTTGCGATGCCGCGCGCGGCCGGCTCGTAATCCGGAAGAACGCGGAGCGCGCGCGTGTATTCCTCAATCGCGGTCTCCTCGTCGCCTGCCCGGTCTGCGAGGACTCCTAGGTTGTAGAGCGCAGGGTATGCATTGGTGTCGCGCTTGAGCGCCGCCTGGAAGCGCTGTGCTGCGCGCTCCGCGTCACCGTCGGCGGCTGCACGCACGCCGCCCTCGATCTCCTTTTGAGCCTTCGAGGCGATGGTGGGTCGGGCTGGGCGCGCGCATTGTTCTGCGCGGGTCGCGCCCCACGGGTTTGGCTGCGTGGCTGGGGTGGCGCCGTCGGCGCCGGCCTGGCCGTCACTCGCACTAGGCGCTTCACCACCGCTGGTCCCCTCGGGCGCGTTGCCTTCCGATGCGGGCTTCCCCTGGCATCCGTACGCTCCGAGGAGGAGCGCGGCGATCCACAGTGTCGACCTCATGCGCAAGGTCATCACGGAGCCTCCTTGGTGATGGCGGGCGGCGAGATCCCCGGTCGGATTTCGAGTGGCTTGCCGCGCGGTGAACGGGCGAACTCTCCCGGTGCATAGCCTTGGAACGTCGCGTCACGCGCCTGCGCCTCGGCGATGCACTCCGCGATCCGCTCGTCGCCGTAGGCTTGAAGTCGATCGATCGCGATGCGTGTGTACTCCGTATCGAAGCTGCCGGCCCTGCCCGCGCGTGCAGCGAGCGCGTACCGTGCGACGGCAAAGCACTCCACGGGGCGCACTTTACTGTCGAGCACCTGCCGAATCTTGTCCTCGAAGTCGAGCTGGTACTCTTCACGCTCGTACTCGTCCGCCTGCCGGAAGGCGCGCTGCAGATCCGCGGGCAACACGATGGGAGTGTTCAAGATCGAACGCGCGAGGATCTCGTACGCCCTTCCCTGACGAACATACCCGGCGATTGTCCAACGCGGTCGCCGATAGGGGAACACCGACTCGTATCCATCGGCGATGCTCTGCGCTTGCTTGGAGCCGTTGCCAATCTGCTTCGTGATCGTGTCGACGTACGCTTGGACCGTCTTGGGTTTGCCGGGCTTGATCTGGAAGCTCTCGAACGCCTTTATCCTGTCGTCGACCAAGATGAAGCGCGCCTCGGCAGCATAACCAGCTGCGATCGAGCCCGGGGGCTGGCCGGTCCGCTTGAATGCGCTGGTGACGTCTTCGAGCGCCGCGCGGTAGTCCCTGATGCGCCCGCGGGCCTTCCACGACTGCGCGATCCGCCAGTAGGCCAGGACCAGGAGCTCGCCTGCGTCGTCATCGCCACCGTAAACCTTGATGAAGTCGCGCATGCCTTGGATCGCTTGCGGGTAGCGGCGCTGCTTGTACGCCATCTCCGCGATGCGGTACAGCGCGTTTCGCTTCGTGGCGGGGTCGTCGACGGTATCGTAGACGCGGCGGTAGTACTTCGTTGCTTCGGGATAGCGCTGGAGCTGCTCGAGCAGGACGGCGGAATTGACCAGGCCGTCGGCGCGCTTGCTTTGCACTTCGGGATTGGTGGACTTGGCGAAGCGCGGTGAGTCGGCGAGCACGCGGTAGTTCTCCACCGCGCGGTCGAAGTCGAAGTTGCGGCTCGCCGTGTACGCGAGTTTGAAGTGTGCGTTGGCGAGGATGGCGTCGAGGCTCCTTTGCTCCTCCGCGTCCTCGGCTTTGCGCGGCCCCGCCTCGTCGATGATTCGCTGGTAAAGCTGGGCGGCCGAGTCGAAGCGATTGGTTGCCTCGAGCGCAAGCGCGGCATATTCGAGTGCAATGGGTGCCTGCCGATCGTTCGGGTTGGTGTTGACCGCCGCGAGCAACATCGTTGCCGACTGTTCGTAGAGCGCGACGCGTTCCGCGCCGCTCGCCTGTCCAGCTTGCTTGTAGACGTCGAGGGCATCCTGGTACACGAGCGCGTTGAGGTCTGCGCCGGCGCGGCAAATGGGTTTGTCGCGGTTGGCCGGGCGGCTGCAATCGATCTTCTCGGCGCGCACGGAAAACGTGCACTCTCGGTCCTGAATGTCCGTCGCGAGCCGTCGGATCTCGTCTGTGTCGTTTGTGGCCATCGCCATCGCGCGAAGGTTTTCCCAGGCGATCTGCCCGGTTGCGTCTGCCTCGGCGCCCGCGCAGCGGTCCTCGTAAATTCGGGTGAATCGCGCCTCGGCCTGGGGCCAGTACCCGTACCAATACAGAAGCAGCGCGTTGTTGTAGTCATACGCAGCCCGAACTCCCTCGGTGTCGCGGGCAGGGCTCACTCGGGTGAGATAGATCTCCCGGGCCCGCGCTAGACGTTGCACGGTTTCGGGCATGGCAACTGGGTGGACCTTCAGCGGCTCGCCGCTCGGTGCGGGCGGCTCGTTGCGAACGACCAAACGGCCTTCCTCGACGTCGCGATCCGCGATCCGCTTCAGGGATTCGACCACGCGCCGGGCCGACTCTGCCAGGTATACGTCGTCCACGTTCGAGTCTCGAACTTCGGCGTACTCGGTCGCCGCTTGCTCGTAGTCCTCCGACCAATAAAGCGCGTCCGCGAGGTTGTAGTGGAGCTCGTAGCCTTGTGGGTTGTTCGGGTACCGCTCGAGATAGCCGCGGTACGCCGTCGCAGCGAGGGTGTACTCCTGCTGCGCATCGCGGCACAGTCTGACGTTGCGCTGTTCCACGCAGCGTTGCCTCATCTGCTGGGCGCGCTGGTGGTGGTAGATCGCCGTCACGATGAGCGCGTCCTCCGCAAGCTGCTCGGCGTTGCGCTGCTCCTCGGGCTTGTCCATGTTGGCGTTCCACCATGGGCTGCCCTGGACATACTGCGCCAGCTCGGCCCGCGCCGCGATCGCGCTTTCGAACTCATTGTGCATCTGGTGCGCGACGGCGATGTCGTTCAACACCTCAGGCGCGCGGTGGTGGTTGGGCCACCTGCTGAGCGCGAGCCGCCAGGCGGCAATGGCTTCAGGGTACTTGGCTTCGTCGAAGTACACCTGGCCCAGCTGGAAGTAAACCTCCGGAGTCCAATCGCGCTGTTGGGGGAGCAGCCCCGGATCTTGAATCCGCTCGATGCCGGTGGGCCGCCCCTCGGCGGGGTCAGGGATCTGGTTTTCGTTCCAGTCGTCGTATGCGAACGCAATGCCGAGATACTCGATTGCTTCAGGTCGGAGCTCCGAGCCTGCGCGACCCGTCTCGCGTTGCGTGTCATCCGACCACTGAACCAGCTTGGCGAAGTGCTTGATGGCCTCGGGATACCGACTGGCGCGATAATAAGCCCAAGCGACCTTGTAAAGCGCTAGGTTGTAGTTGCGATCTTCGGTGTTGGCGAGGATTCGGTTGTACGCGGCGATCGAGAGGTCGAGCGCGTGGTTCCCGCCAAAGTCGTCGAAGTGGAACTCGCCGACTCGGAACCAGGTTTCGCTGACGAAGCGCGCTTGAGGAGAGATTGGGCGACAGGTTTCGTAGGGGTCGACGAACACGCCACCGGGAGAGGCGCCAAGTGGTCTCCCGTCCAGAGTCAGGGCCGGATACTTGGACAGCGCGGCGATCGATGCGTCGGCGGGCGCCGGCTGCCATGCGGGATCGTAGTCGTACTTGTTCGCGCAGACCAATGCGAGCCACGCTGCCACCGCTTCCTCGGGCCTGCCCATCTCGTTGAGCGTGTAGCCGATGAGGTAGTAGACGCCGTCGGAGCGCTCGTAGTCGGGGAAACGCTTCGCGAGCACCTTGTAGAGCGTCACGGTGGGCGTGAAATCCGGTGACGTCGGCAGGCTGTCCTCCGCAGTGAGGTCGCCGGCTTCGCGCGCGGCCTGCGCATCGTCATAGAGCTTTTGGAAGTTCATCGCGCTCCGCTCAAAATAGAGCTCGCCAAGCCGGAACATCGCGTCGGGCGTGTATTTCGGGTGGTTCGGGTAGCGTCGAATGAACTCCTCGAAGACGCGAATCGACTCCTCGCGCGCTTCGTTGAAGGCCATCTCTTCCGCCTCGAGCTGCTCTCCGTACCAGCGATCGCGCTCGCGCCGTTGTTGCAGATACTCGCGCCGAACGAGGGAAGTCACCGTCGAGCGAAACGTCTCGCCCGTCTCGCTGAATCGCTCAACCTCTTCCTCCAGCTGCCGAAGGGCGTCGAGCTGGGCCGCAGTTGGCCCCGGACGCTCGTCGACGACGCGCTTCTCCGTGTCTTGGAGGAATGGCGGCAGCGTCACGTCCGTTGCGCCATCCCATGGGACGGCGGCTTCATCTTCGGCTTTGGGCTCAGCGCCCTGCGCGGACGCCAGGGAAGGCACCAAAGCGGCGAGGAAGACGCCAACGAGCAACCATGCGGCCAGAGAGTGGGGCTTCACGGCTCTCCTCCACCTCGTGGCTCGTCCATGACGTCCCGGAACTCATCGTCGAGCGCCTGAAGCTCGCGGGCTCGCTCGCGCGTGAGTGTGTCGATCCGGAGCCGACTGTCCTCGCGCCGCGCCCAGGCGACATCGATTTTTCCGACGTCGGCGCGCAGCACCAGGTCGTAGAAGCGGCGGTGGATGCGGTTGAAGTTGAGATAGGTGATCGCTCCAACGATGTCGACCGTCTCGCCCTCGAGCGAGCGAAGCGCGATGCGATAGCGCCCTAGGTTGGCGATTTCCTCATCAACGACCGTGAGCATCTCCGCAGCGCGTTGGCGCGCCGCGGCGGCAACCTCGGCGTCCCGCTGATCGAGCTGGCTCTCAATTGCGGCGATGCGGCGGTACCCGGCGTCGTAGCTCGAGCCTCCAGAGCCAGCGACCTGGCGTTCCCGGTTGACCGCGGCGATGAATGCGTTGCGCTTGTCGTCGTCGGCTTGATAGCGTTTGTCACCAACGCCTACGTGGAGCCGCCCGACCTCGAGTCGGCGACGAATCCAGGTGAGCTTCTCTTCGTATTCCGCGACCTCGGCCTCGTGTTGGGCGAGCTGGGTCCGCAGCGCTTCGGGGTCGGCCTTGTCCGGATCGATGGCGAGCAATCCGCGACGGGAGGCCACGATGCGGGCTTCGAGCCCGAGGATTTCCACGCGAAGCGCCTGAAGGTCACGTTCCGCGGCACGATACTGCTCGAGCAACTCGAGGTCACGATCGATGAAATCCTCGGTCTCGATGGGCATGTTCATCACCGCGGCCTGAAGCTCCCGCCGGCGGGCGCGCGCGCCGGCGGCACCTGGGCGCCCGTCACCGACGGCAGCCGCTTCGCTTTCGATGAACGAGGCGCGAGCCCGGGCCGCCCGATTTCGAAGGCCGGTCGCCCTCTCCCGCTGACGCCGGAGGTCGGAAAACACGCTGACCCGGTTGGGCGCGCTGAGCGCCGCCGTGATCCGTTGGGCAAGCTCGTCGGTCTCGCGCACGAGCTGCTTCGCCTTACTCAGGTCGGCGAGGACCCCGAGGGCACGCTCGTGGTCGCTCTCGAGCTCGACCCAACGCTGCGCCGACTCCGGAAGGAAGTCGTCAATGTCGAAATTATCTAGATTTTTGCGGACAACACCTCGAAAATACGCATGAAGATCATCGTGCTCTCGTCGTTGCCCTTCGAGCTCGTCGCGAATGGGTCCAAAGGTTTCGCGCACCTCGTCGAACACCACCTCGGCCTCGTCGTAGCGGCCGACGCGCGCAAGGAGATCGCCACGGAGGATCTTGCCGTCCGCGTTCAAGGGGCTGTCCGGGGCAGCGACCGACAGCACCTCGAGCGCGCGTTCGGCTTGGATGGCGTCACCCATTCGGATGTAGGTCCAGGCAAGCTCGAATAGCGCGTGGTCGAAGTGAGGAGAGGTCTGCTCGACGGCCCGGTAGGCCTCGAGCGCCTGCTCGAGCTGCTCGGTCTCGTAATAGAGGCGGCCGAGCGCCAGATAGGTGAGCTCGACAACCTGCTTTTCCTGGTCGTTTGTGGGCTCGTGCCCCAGCACACCGTGGAACGCAGCGATCGCGTCGAGGTACTCCATACGCAAGGTGTGGATGACGCCGACGAAGTACTTTGAACGAAGGGAAAATTCGGTGCCGCTCGGAATGGCGATGAAGCCTTTGCGCGCTTGTTCGAGGCGAGCCTGGTCGACCCCTCGGATGGCGGCGGTCGGCGGGGCGTTGAACACGTCATCCACTGGGACGGCGCGGTTGTACAAATACTTGGCTCGGAAGTAGGCAGTGGTCACCGACAGCGATTCGGATGGCAGAGCCTCCAGTTGCGCGAAGTAGCCGTCGATGTCGCGGAAGTCCCGAGTGTAGATGGCGATTTCGATCAGGCGGCTCAGCGACATCTGCAGGTACGGCGAGAACGCGGGGTCGCTGCTCTTCTCGATCACCAGCGCGTAGCGCTTGCGCGCGCCCAGGTAGTCCCCGGCCCGAAACAGCGATTCGCCAAGAAGGAACAGGGCCTCTGGATAGGCTCGATGCGTCGGGTAGTGGTCGACGATGTCGGTGAACAGGATGGCCGCGCGAAGATGGTCATCGAGGCGCAGATAGAGCTCTCCATCGGTGAGGCGCTCTTCGACGAACGTTTCGCTTTTCGAAACGTTCGCCCGGACCCGCTGAGACAAGAGGCGCTGCGTGTCGGATTCCAGCTCAGACAGCTCTCGGTTGGGTTCAGCCAGATCTTGTGCGGCGGCGTCCGGGATGGCGCCAGCGAGCATCCCGGCTAGGATCAAACCCAGCCAGGCCCCGTTCGCTCGCCGCCTGCCAAGTGTCGGTGTGGGCGGCGATGTGGTCGCCCCACGAGGATACATTACTGGCTGCCCTCACCACTGGCATCGGGTCGAGTTTGTCGCTCGACGCGTTCGATGTATCGAACCGCGGGACGCTCTTCGAGTGGCGTCGTCGGTCCGCCCTTTTCGTATCCGACCACGTGTACCGTCGAGACGCGCCCTTCAGGCACCGCGAACGTATACGTGGAGCGCACCTTGAAACGATACCCCTTGAGGTACGCGAACACGCCGTAGCCGTGCCCTCGGTATTCCAGGTTGACCGTGAGCGTGTGCTCTCCCGGGACGATGCTCCCGTTGTAGATCTCGAACTCCTTCTGCTCGCCAAGCGAGCCCTCCTCGTCGGCTTTCGTGAAGATCGGGGCTCCGTCGAGCGCGTAGACTACGCGCACGAGCTTGTACGATTGCGACATGCGGTTCTCGTGGATGATCACCGCTTGGCCCCCGCCGACGACGCCCTCGAGCACCGTTTCGGCGAGCAGCGAGAGCCGCGCCTTGGAGCGGAAAATCTGCTCCTTCAGCTCGTTGATCCGCTGCTCGAGGTCGCGGAGCCGCACCGCATAGGTGCCTGCGTCGATTGGCTCGGTCGGCGCGGCGGGCGTGGGCTCGGCAGACGCGGTTGGCGATTCCGACGGTTCCTGAGCTTGGACGTGAGCCGCCGCGGTGAGCCCCCCTGCCCAGATGCACGCCGCCACGACTGAAAGCGCAACTGTCCTGCGCATCGCGATTCCCCTCTAAGTGGCCACCATCTGAAGCGAAATTGCCCCCCGGTGGTCTCCGCGCTTATACCGCAGCGCCGTCGGGCGGGTCAATCTGGCCCTCCGGGCCTCACGATCGGCGCAATCGATCGAGGAGTGCTTTCCACTTGGGGTTTGCCTCCGCGCTGGCCTGGCTTGCGAGAATTCTGGCCCTTTCCAGGCCCTTGGCGAATGTCGGGACCACCTCGAGCTCCTCGAGATGAATGCGCGCATCGGCGGCGGCAGCACGCCAGCGGGGGTCGACGCCGCTGAAGATGCAGACTGCGCCGAGCATGCGGCTCACCTCCTCGGCCCCGAAGATCGCCCTCGCACGATCGCGGTTGGGCTCGCCGAGTTGACTCAAATCGACCAAGGCGATCCCCGCATCCGCATCCAGCATGGAGCGACCGAGCGCGTCGACGTGCTCGCTCAACGCCGTCGGCTCGTGTACCCCCGAGACGATCAATGCGAAAGTCCCGGCGTCGACCTGCAGAGGGCGAACCGCCTGCGATGCGCGCCTCTCAGCGTCTTCCGCAACACGCTCCTCGCGCCCTCTCACGAAGCCCTCCACCACCGCCGTTCGCACGCGCTGCCGAAATGCGTCGGTCGCGGGCTCGTCCGGGCTGTCGATCGCGCGAATCGCGAGGTCCACCACTTGAACGGCGGCGGTTGGCGTCAGATCGAGGAACGCAAGCCGCCGCCCAAGAAGCGTGAGCATCGTGAAGCACTCACGAAACTGAAAGGATTGGAGGTCGCCGCCAGCGCGCTCCTCGACGGGAAGCTCGGTTAGAAGTGGAAGGACCGGCGCGACTTCCGCTTCGACGGCACGAAGGGCAACGCCGCCCGTCGGCGGTCGCGCATGCTCGAGCAGGACTCGAAAGCGCTCGGAGACAGACGGAGCCTCAGTCACGACCCCCTCACTCTATCACTCTTTGGGTTGGCTCGAATCCAGCATGATATACCGGTGGTGCATGGTTGCCACAATCCTCGTCGTCGACGACGAAAAGAACATCCGGCGTACGCTGCGCATGGTGCTCGAGGGCTCCGGCTTCAACACCCTCGAGGCCGGATCAGCGGAGGAGTGCCTCGAGCAACTGCATAGCAACGAAGTCGACCTGGTGATTCTCGACGTCCGATTGCCGAAGATGAGCGGCATCGAAGCGTTGGCGAAGATCCGCAGCGAGCCGGACACCCGGCGACTTCCCGTGCTCATGGTATCCGGACATGCGTCGGTTGCGGAGGCGGTACAGGCCGTCCAGCTAGGCGCAACCGACTTCTTCGAGAAGCCACTCGACCGTGATCGGGTGCTCGTCACCGTTCGCAACGCGCTTCAAACGTGGCAACTCCAGCGCGAGCTCGAGCAGCTCCGTGCCGACGTCGAGCAGCGCTACGAGATGATCGGCGAGAGCCCGGTCATGCAATCCTTGTTCGCCCAACTCGAGAAGGTCGCGCCCACCAATGGTCGCGTGCTGATCTCGGGGGAAAGCGGCACGGGCAAGGAGCTCATCGCGCGGGCCATTCATCGCTTGAGCCCGCGCGCCGACAAGCCGTTCATCAAAGTCAACTGTGCGGCCATTCCAGCGGAGCTGATCGAGAGCGAGCTCTTCGGTTACGAGCGAGGCGCGTTCACCGGAGCGCAGGGTCGCAAGAAGGGCATGTTCGAGCTTGCCAACGAGGGCACCCTGTTTCTAGACGAGATCGGCGATATGAGCGCGAGCGCGCAAGCCAAAGTGCTGCGCGCGCTGCAGAGCGGAGAGATTTCGCGCGTCGGCGGCGAAAAGACGATCGCGATCGACGTGCGCGTGCTCGCGGCAAGCAACAAGGACCTCGAGGTCGAGGTCCAGGAAGGGCGTTTTCGGGAGGACCTCTTCTTCCGGCTCAATGTCGTGCCGATCGAGAGCCCTCCACTGCGCGCGCGTAAAAGCGACGTTCCACTGCTGGCCAAGGGCTTCCTCCGCGATTTCTGCGCGGAGAACGGCGTCCGCTGCAAGCCGATCGACGACGAGGTCTTGGACGCATTGGGAGACCGCCCTTGGCCCGGCAACGTCCGCGAGCTTCGCAACATGGTGGAGCGGATGGTGATCTTGAGCGGCGAGCGCATCACGCTCGACGATCTGCCCGAGGAGGGTGTCCTCAGTCAGGGGCGCCGGGACTCGGCGCCGCCCTCGGACTTCCCTCCCGTGGTCGATGAGAGCGGAGAAAGACTGACTTTGCGCGAGTATCGGGGCCGCGCAGAGAAGGAGTACATTCTGCAGACCCTCGAGGAGGTCGGCTGGAACATCTCGCGGGCAGCGACGATCCTCGGCGTCGAACGCACCAACCTTCACAAGAAAATGCGGAGCTATGGTATCCGTCGGGCAGAGGCATGATCCGTCGTTCGATTAGGCTCGTGTGGACCGGCGCCGTTTTGGCGTTCCTGGCGTACGTTCTCTTTTTCGTCCAACTGGGTGAACGCTCGGCCTTCGGCCACCTGATGCGGGTAATCAACACCGATGAGGCGCAGGAGCTCGGCCGTGAAGTCAGCGCCGCAACGGAGCGGATCGCGAAGCGCATCGGCGACCAGGTGCATGATGCGACCGAGCCGCCGGCCGTGGATGCAGGCGCTTCCGAGGTCCCCGAGGCGGTCGCCGACTCGCTCGGGGGCATCGTCGGCCATTCGTATGTGCGTGAGGACCGCCTCGAGGCGGCGCGCGAAGAGCAGACGCAGTAATCCGCGCCTGCTACTACGGCCACTCGAGCTGCAAGCGCTTCATCTTGCGCCAGAGCGTCGTCGGGCTGAGCCCAAGGATCGCGGCAGCACGTTCCTTGTTTCCCTCGACCTGCCGCAGTGCCTGAATGATGGCGGTGCGCTCCACTTCCTGGACGAGGTCGGCGAGCGATTGACGCTCGAGGAGCCTGCCGCCGTTGCCGTTCGAGCTCGGCGCGATGTCGGACAGGTGGAGCTGACCGTCCTGCGCCAGGGCCACACCCTGCTCGATGAGGTTCTCGAGCTCGCGGATGTTGCCGGGGAAGTCGTACGACATGAGGTAGTCGAGTACGCCTGCTCCGAGGGTTGCGCGGCGCCCCATCTTCTTGCCGTACTTCTCGAGGAAGCTCTGGACGATGGGCGCGATGTCCCCCTTTCGCTCGCGCAGCGGGGGGAGCTCGAAACGCGCTACGTTGAGGCGGTAGTAGAGGTCTTCGCGAAATCGCTTCTCCTCGATCAGGCTGCGGAGGTCTTGGTTGGTCGCCGCGATGATCCGCGCGTCCACGTTGATCGAGCTGTTGTCCCCGAGGCGCCGGATTTCACCTTCTTGGATGGCGCGGAGCAGCTTTGCCTGGAGTGACGGGGGCGTTTCGGCGATTTCATCGAAGAAGAACGTCCCGCCATTTGCTTCTTCGAAGAGTCCTTTTCTCGTTTGGACGGCGCCGGTGAACGCTCCGCGTACGTGGCCGAAGAGCTCGCTCTCGAGCAACGTCTCGGTGAGCGCCGCGCAGTTGATCGATACGAACGGGCGCTCGGCACGAAGTGAGTTGGCGTGAATCGCGCGCGCGACGAGCTCCTTGCCCGTGCCGCTCTCGCCCGTGATGAGCACGGTCGCATCAGTGGGAGCGATACGTACGATGCGCCCGAGGACCTCACGAATTTCTGGGGAATCGCCGATGATGTTTCCGAAGTTGTAGCGTTCGCGAAAGCCGTCGAACGCCGCCTCTGCGCCGTGCGCGCGCGAGCGTGCGGCGCGGGCGACTTTGGTCATCAGCTCTTCTTCGACAAACGGCTTCTGCACGAAGTCATGCGCGCCGAACCGCATCGCCTCGACCGCGTCTTCGATGGTGCCGAAGGCCGTCATCACGATGACCGGTGTCACCGGCGAGGCTTCCCGCGTTCGCCGCAGAACCTCGAGCCCTCCGACGTCACCCATCCGAAGGTCCGTGATGACGAGGTCGTAGCCGTTGCCCTCGACCTTTTCGCATGCGGTTTCTCCGTTTTCTGCCTGGTCGACGTCGTACCCTTCCAATCGAAGCATCTCGGCGAGCATGCTTCGCGCATTGTCTTGGTCGTCGACGATGAGAATCCTGGCCATCCCCCAACCGGTTCCGTCTCGCTAGACCTTACCGCAAATCGCTCTTTCGCGCCCGGTCCCTCAGCCGAGCACTTCGTGGAGGGCGGCGAGGACCTCGTCGCGGTAGTCGCCCGGGAAGATCAAGCGCGGCCGTTCGATCCGCTTGTTTCGGAGCTGTCCGAGAATGAAGGACGCGTCGCCAAGTCGTCGGAGCGGTTGATGGCGAAGCGTCACCCACAGGCCATCGGGGCTCGCGTCCATGGGCTCTGGGTACGGAACGTCCTCGGCTCTGTCGAGCGTGACCGTCAGATCGGTCCGCGCACCATGGGCAGCGACGATCTCACGCGTCCTCTCGAGGGCTTCGCTCCACAAGCTGCGGCGCTCCTCGGGAAGTGGGACGGTCTTGGGAAGCTCTCGGTTTCGAAGACGTCTGCTGAGGGACGCGAGGGTGTGATCGCTGCCGTGCTCCCACGCGCTCAGGCACGTGAGAAGCTCTGCGTCATCCATGCGCAGATAGTCCTCGACAGAGACCGACTCGCCAAGGGCGGCGGCGCGGAATGCGGGGAGCAGTGGATCAGGCGGCGTCCCTTCGAGGATGAGCTCGCTCACGCGCATGAAGACCGCGCGCACCAACGCGTCGGCCGCGCGCGTGGCCTTGTGATGGTAGACCTGCTGGTACATGAAATGGCGTCCGAGAAAGAAGCTCTCGACGGGCGGCAGCCCTTTTCGCCCTTGCACCGCGAGGACCCAACGCCCTTCGACGCAGGCGAAGGTCAGGGCGTGCAGCAGCCAGTCGAGGTCGTAGAGACCATAGCGGACGCCTGTCATGTGGCTGTCCCGAAGAAGGTAGTCGGCGCGATCGACGTCCAAGGTGCCGCTCACGCTTTGGCTCAAGTACCCCAGGCGGTAGTTGCCGCTCAGCAAGTCGGTGACGCGCGCGGACATCCCGGCCGAGAGTGACTCCAGCGTTTGATGCACCTCCGTGGAGTCGTCGAGGAGGATGTCTCTGGTCCATTGTTCGTGGTGCCTGGCGTGTGGCAGCACCTCTTCGAATAGATGTGAAAACGGTCCGTGTCCGAGGTCATGAAGGAGCGCTGCGGCCAATCCGTCGGCTCGTGCCTCCTCGTCGAGCCGTTGGTCTGTCGGCAGCTCGTCGCTGCACGCATCGATCCGATGCTGCAGGGCCTGCATCACGTGGGCTGTGCCGATCGCATGCGAAAAGCGCGTATGTTCCGCGCCGGGAAACACGAGCGAGGCGAGGCCGAGTTGGCGAACACGCCGCAACCGCTGCACCTCACGCGTGTCGAGCAGCGAACGGATGACCCGCTCCGCCATACCATCGAAGGCGATCAAACCGTGGATCGGGTCTCTGAGGATCACCCGCGAACGCTACCACCGCGACCTCAGAACGCCAGCGTTCCGAAACGTCCGTCTCGTGGCACATCGAGGCTCGAGCCTCGTCTCACGACGGCCACCGTATCGGGTTGCCAGAGCGGCAAGACCGGCAGGTCGCGGCTCAGCAGGCGCTGGGCTTCTTCGTAGGCAGCGCGCCGCTCGGCGCGATCGATTCGCGTTCTTCCGAGCTCGAACAATGCATCGAGGGCGTCGTTCGCGTAGCGCCATCGGTTCGCGCCTTCGCTTTGAGGACCGGGAATGCGCGACGAATCGAAGAACCAGCTCAGCACGTGAGGCTCGATGACCTCGGGCACCTGCAGCAGCGTGATCTCGAAGCGGCCGCGGTTGAGATCGGAAATCAGCGTCGCTGTCTCCGAAGGCCGCACGTCGACCTCGACGCCGACGTCACGCAGCATGGCAGCAATGGC
>JAHEEE010000132.1 GCA_024640845.1 Myxococcales bacterium
GACGTCTTTCGAGTCGACGAGAACCGTCAGTGGTTCGTCGAGCGCGAGCTTCTCGCGTGTCTCTTTGATCGACAAGACGGAGGTCGAATCCGCCGGGAGCAAGGCTTCGAGACCGGTGTCGAGCTGGAGGCTTCTCGCGAGCCAAACGCCGAGTGCTGCGAGCCCAAGCGCCACTGCAAGTGTCAGAAGGGATCGCGTCACAGCGCGGAACTATAAGCCTCGTCGCTTGGGGCACAACTTCGACCGAATTCGCGTCCATCGCGCAAACCGAGGTCGAACGTCTCTTGGAGTCCCTGGGGGTTTGCGTAGTCGAACTTGTCGATCTTGATCGGCTCGGACGGCTGCACCCACGTCACACGATCCGTGGAGGGAAGGTCGTGCTCGTATCGCCTGCTCGCGAGGACTAGAGTCTGACCCGGTTGGTCGGCCGCGAGTCGCAGAGGAATGTTCTCGATCAGACCGCCGTCCAGCACCTTCCGATCTCCGAATCGCCCCTCGGGCAATACCGGTGGGACACAGGAAGCCGCGAGGACCATCTCGATGTAGTCGTCGAGCGTACGGCAATCGCCGGCCCGCCCGACGAGGGGGGTAAAGCCCAGCTTCACCGGCCACTTTGGGTGCAGCGGATCTCCGCGAAAGGTCTTTTCGAGCGCATAGATCGAAAGCGCAGCGGCGGCGCCCGCGGACCCTTTCAGCCACTTTGGGTACCCGCTCATGAGGAAATGGATCGAGGAACGTTGGATCGTCGTCAGGTCATCGTCCGTGATGAACGTGTAGAGGGCTTCCCGATACATGCGCGCGTGCGGAAAGAGGCTACCGCGCCGAGACGGATGAAGGTTCCACCAGTGAATGTTCTTTGGATTCTCTTTCGTGAACGCCTGAAAGATCGAGAGTGCGTCATGCGCGCGATCGATGATCGCCGCGGTAGCCATTGCGCAACCAGCGCTGGTCGAGCCGATGAATTCCACCGTGCTCTGCAAATCGAGCCCCGACTCCTTGGCCCCTTCCCAGAAGCCGAGCTGCCAGAAACAGCGGCTTCCACCGCCGGCAAAGATCGTGTTGCGGAACCTCATGAATTCTCCAGTCGTGCCCTGCCGGGCCCGGCTTGTCTAGGCCGGAGTTGCCCACGGCCCAAAATCGGGTAGGCCACGCTCCATGCAACCACTCGTCGTTTGCCTCGACCTCGAAGGAGTTCTCATTCCGGAGGTCTGGATTGCCTTTGCCGAGAAGACCGGCATCGACGCCCTACGCCGGACGACTCGCGACGAGCCCGACTACGACAAGCTGATGCGGGGCCGGCTCGAAATCCTCGACGAAAACCGTTTCAAGCTCTCGGACATCCAAGATGTCATCATGACGATGGAGCCGCTTCCTGGTGCAAAGGAGTTTCTCGATGAGCTCCGGGACCGGACCCAGCTCATCATTCTGAGCGACACCTTCTACCAGTTCGCCGCGCCCTTCATGCGGCAGCTAGGGCAACCGACCCTCTTCTGTCATCAGTTGCTCAGCGATGACTCCGGTCGCGTAACGGGCTACGAGCTGAGAATTCCCGATGGAAAGCGAAAGGCGGTGGCCGGGCTCAAGAACATCGGCTTCCGGGTTCATGCCGCGGGCGACAGCTACAACGATACGACGATGCTCAAGGAAGCTGATCGCGGCATCTTGTTCCGCTGCCCGGACAACGTCGCGGAGGAGTTTCCGCAGTTCGAGCGCACGGTCGAGTACGACGAGCTGCTCCGAGCGCTCCTCGCTTGAGCCGCCATCATTGCCCGTAGATAGCCGCGCGCACTGCGCGCGCCGCCTCTACCATCCCGAGCCCCGGGTTCGTCAACAGATCTGTTTCGACGCTGCGCACCTGGCCCCGTTTGCAAGCTTGGAGCGACTGGAGTCCCGGGTGCCGGCAGAGGGCTTCTTCCGTGTCCGGGTTGGTGATGACCCATGGTGGATCGAGGTTCAGCAGTTGCTCGTTGGTGAACGCCGGCCAACCGCTAAAACCGGCTTCCGCCGCTACGTCGACCACACCGCCGGCGACGAGCACGTCGTGGAAGCTCGTGCCTTTGGTGCCGCCGTAGAGGCGATCGCCGTGGATTCCGACGTAGAGTCCGCGTCTGCGCTGGGTCTCGGGGATGTTCGCCGACACCGCGGCGAGCTCGGTGAGCAGGCGCTCCGCCAGTCGATTCCCGCGCTCGGGCGCACCGACGACCGTCGCCACCTGCCTGATGTTGTCAGGCAGGGTTTGAAGCCCCCGCATCGCCCCCAAGTCGAACACGTTGAGCCCGGCGTCTTTGAGCCGCTCGGCGTGCCGGCGGTCGACGAAGTTGTTGATGAATACGATGTCGGGTCGGAGCTCGATGATTGTCTCGATGTCTCGAGCGCGTTCGACGCCGATCTTGTCAGCGTACTCTTCGGACTCGTGCGTACGGAGAGTGTGACCGCTCACGGCCAAGAGCCGTGCGGGGTCGATGATCTCGATCAGCACCTCGTCCGCGATGGTGCTCGTGCTCACGATGCGGACATATTCCCGTACGGCGACCTTCGTTCCCGTAGCGTCAGTCACGCTAACGATACCCTTAATTTCCTCGGATGAAACCCGGTTCTGCACCAACGTCGTGAGCGCAAAGCCAGAGGCAACGGCTGCCAGCAGAAGCGCTGTGTTGAGCCGGTTGGCGTCACGCATCGGAGTCGCCCTCGGGTGCGAATCCGATGCGCGCATTCTCGATCAACCGGACGCCGTAGACGTTGCGAATCGGCTCTGCAGCGACGACGTCTTGCGTGTCGCCTTTCTCGATCACGCGGCCTTCCTTGAGAAGCAACGCGCGGTCCGTAGTCGAGCGAGCGTCGGCGAGATCGTGCAGTACGACGACGATCGTGTGCTCTCGCTCTGCCAGTCTCCGAATCAACGCGAGAACCGCCATCCCTTCGCCGACGTCCAGTGCCGCGGTCGGTTCGTCGAGTAAGAGAATCGGTGCGTCGGAAGCCAGCGCCCGCGCGAGCAGGACGCGCTGCTGCTCGCCGACGGACAACTGGGTGAAGATGCGGTCTCGGAGAGCGTCTGCGTGCGCCGTTTCGAGCGCATGGTCGATCGCCGCTTTGTCGTTTTTCGAGAAGCCTCCGAAGCCCCCGACGTGCGCGTAGCGACCGAGCCCGACGACGTCCGTGACCGATAGCGCCGAACGAAGGAGACTCCTCTGCGGCACGTATGCGATCTGCTTTGCTCGTCGCTGGGGAGAAATCGACGAAAGATCGACGCCTCCGAGAGCAATGTGCCCGTCATAGGGCACCAAGCCAGCGAGCGCTTTGAGGAGGGTGCTCTTGCCTGCGCCATTTGGTCCGAGCAGTGCGAGCACTTCACCGGGGTTTGCTTCGAGGTCGACGTTCTGAAGCACGCGGCGACCGCCGAGCGAGACGCCTAGCTCGGCGGCGCGCAACGCGAGATGCCGGCCGCCATTACGCATATGCGCTCTCCCTGCGAAGCCTGATCAGCAAGAGCAGGAATAGCGGCGCACCGATCAACCCGGTGACGACGCCCAGAGGCATCTCGCTTCGCGAAGGCACGACGCGCGCGATGATGTCGCACGCCACCAAGAACAGACCGCCGGCCAGCGCGGCAGCGGGGATCAACCGTCGGTGCTTGGTTCCGGCGAAGGGGCGCAGCATGTGTGGCACGACCAGACCGACAAACCCCACGTTGCCGCCCACCGACACGGCGCCCGCGACCAAAACGCTCACCCAAATCGCTGACCACCACCGGACCGCGCCAACATTGGCGCCCATCGATTGCGCTTCCTCTTCGCCGCTGAGCAAGAGGTCGAGTGCCCTTCCCCAAAGCCAGCAAGCGACAATTGCCACCACGATGAGCGGGAGCGCGAACGCGAGCTGACGTGGACCCGTTCCGCTCACAGAACCAAGCGAAAATGAAACCACCGCGCGACCAAGCTCCCATGTTTCCTGTGCAACGCTCGTGACGAAAGCGCTTAGGCTGAGAAACAATGCGCTCAGGACGAAGCCGGTCAGTAGCAGGGCCAACAAGTCGTGGGTAACCCGCAGGAAAAGCAGAAGAATTGCAAGCGCCATCAGCGCTCCGGCGAAACAGCCGATGGGGACGATCATCTCCGGGACGACGAAGCCCAGGCTGACCCCGCTGAGCCCGTAGAGCAAGAGAGCAACCTGCCCGCCGAAGCTCGCGCCCGCCGTCGTACCGAGAACCGAGGGGCTCGCAAGCGGGTTGCGGAAAAGGCCCTGGACGACCACGCCGCCGACCGCCAACGCCGCCCCCGCGAGAAACGCCGCAGCCAGACGAAAGC
>JAHEEE010000023.1:0-5166 GCA_024640845.1 Myxococcales bacterium
GTGCAGCGTCTGAGCGAAGCGCTCGAAGGCGCCGACATGGTGTTCGTCACGGCCGGGATGGGCGGCGGCACCGGGACTGGAGCTGCGCCGATCATTTCGCAGGTCGCGCAAGACCAAGGCGCGCTCACGGTCGGGGTGGTCACCAAACCGTTCCTCTTCGAGGGTCGGAAGCGTTCGAAGAACGCCGAGCGCGGTGTGCAAGAGCTCATCGACTGCATCGACAGCATCATCACCATTCCCAACCAGCGACTCATGGCACTCGGCGACGACGACATCACCATGCTGGACGCATTTGCTCGGGCGGATGATGTGTTGTTGCAGGCGGTTCAGGGTATCAGCGACCTCATCATCAATGCAGGCATGATCAACGTGGACTTCGCCGACGTGAAGACCATCATGGCGAACAACGGTCGGGCGCTCATGGGCACAGGCATCGCCAAGGGCGATCGGCGCGCACTCGAGGCCGCGGAGATGGCGATTAACTCGCCCCTCCTCGATGAGGTCTCGGTGCAGGGCGCGACCGGTATCCTAATCAACTTCACGGCGGGCCCCGACATCAAGCTCCGCGAAATCAACGAGGCCGCCGGGCTGGTGCAGCAGGCTGCGCACGAAGAAGCCGAGATCATCTTTGGGGTCGTGACCGACCCGACCTTGGCGGACACGGTGAAGGTTACCGTCATCGCGACAGGCTTCGAGAAGAGCGGTCACGCGCCGATTCCGCTCGGACTCCACCATCAGATGTCCAGCCATCAGAGCAGCAATGGGTCTTCGGCCCATCGCGGCATGCGCACCCCGGTGCGAGCCGACGACATGAGCTCAACACTCGAGGGGGTTCCGGCCTCCGTGCCGCAGAGCGCCGGGACCAGGGCCTTCGGCGCGAGCGCGCTGCACGACGAGGCCGTCCTGGACATTCCCGCATACCTTCGCCGGGGAGCGCGTGGTGCGGAATGAACTAAAAGTTATTTCATACACTTAGCTTCAAGCCCGGAATCGCCCGGGCTTTTTGTTTCGAACAGCCGACTGGATGCTACGCGCGGGGCGCTCAAGTGTTTCGCAAAAACCTTCGCAATCGGCTTCCCGTGGGCACGGAAACGGGGTAGCTTTCGCAGACGCTAGGGGTTTGCACTTTTTCGAAATTCACCCCTCTAGCTTAAGCAACATCACTCTGGCATGATTTGGACTGGTGACGGTGAGCACAACGGTTGACGGCGGGCTGAATGCCCGTGAGAGATGTCCCTGTTTTGGGGTGTTCTGCTTTCTCTGTGCGTTCATCGCGAGTCTGTTCTGCGCGAAGAGCGCCTCGGCCGACGCGCCGGTTGCCGCCATCACGATCAGCGCGCTGTCGGCTCCGGCCATCACACTCGGGCTCTCGAACTCCTATGTCATCGCGGCAGCGCTCGAGCGCCCCGCAGTCCGGCCGCGGGGAGGGTGGTTGGGCTTCACGCTCTCCCAAGACCTCGTCGACCTCGTACAGCGGATGAACAAGCTCGCGGTGTGGGGAGTCGAGCTGAACCAACGTAAGCTCCCACATCGAGAGAAGCTGAACCTTCGCGTCCAGTCACGCCTCGGTGGCGGCGTCATCCAGCTGCACTACCGGCACTAGGATCAACTTAGATCCGGCCGGGCGCGTGATAGGGTGCGCTCGTGGCCAAACACCACATCGTGCTCGTTCCCGGGCTCTTCGGGTTCGCGAAGTTGGGCGGCTTCGACTACTTCATGCACGTCGAAGAGGCACTTGCGAGTCGCTTCATGGAACATGACGCGAGCTGTGAGTTCGTCTTGGTGTCGTCACCGCCAACCGGCTCGATCGTCTACCGCACGCAGGTCCTGATGGACACGATTCAGCAGCGCTGCACGGACGACGCGGGTGCCATTCATCTCGTGGGTCACTCGACCGGCGGGCTCGATATTCGACTCCTTGCATCTCCCTCGACGTGGCCCGAGCGGCCCGATTGGTTCGACAGGGTCCGCACCGTGACGAGCATTGCGACACCCCACTACGGCACTCCGCTTGCCTATTTCCTGACGACGATGTCGGGCACACGGCTACTCCAGGCACTCTCGCTGCTCACCTACGTCACGCTGCGCGCGGGGGGGCCCCCACTCACGATCCTCGCTCCGCTGATCGCCGCGTTTGGGCGCGTAGATCGGTTCTTCGGCGTCGAGGTCAAGGCGATCGAGCGCGCGATCGATTTGCTGGTTCGCTTCGTCGAAGAAGAAGGGCAGGCGGAGGTCCGGGAGTGGTTCGAAGGGATTCACAGCGACCAGGGCGCGATCATCCAGCTCACTCCGGAGTCCATGGATATCTTCAATGTCGGGATCGAGGATAGCCCACGCCTACGATATGGTTGCGTCGTCACGCGGATGCCGCCTCCCGCGCCGCTTCGTCTGCTTCGAGACCTCCGCTCGCCGGCCAGCGTCCTCTCTGCTGCGGTTTTCTCAACGCTGTACGTCGGGGCCGGACGCACCTCTCAGATCTACCCGCCGCCGAGTCCCTCGCCGGAGGTGCGCGAGTACCTCGAGAGGAGGCTCGGCGTGCCGCTCGGAAACGGCTTGAACGACGGGCTGGTCCCGACGACGAGCATGATTTGGGGCGATGTGCTTTGGGCCGGCAACGCCGATCACCTCGATATCCTCGGCCACTTTCGCGGTGAGCGGGATTCCTCGCACACCGACTGGATGGTCAGCGGCGCTGGGTTTCGCGAAGACGACTTCGATGAGGTGATGGACGCCATTGCAGACTTTCTGCTGCAGGGGTAGCGACTCGACATCGACAGCGAGTCGACTCGGAGGGCTCTTGCCTTACTGGGACAGGTCGAAGGTTGCGACGGCTTCGTTCTTCGCCTTCTCGATGTCAAAGACCAGCTCGATCGGAGTGCGAGATAACCAGAGCTGCAGTAAGTCGTCGTAGTTGTCCGAGCTCTTGTGCGACGACTGACCACCGGGGAGCTGGATCGTGCACTGAATCGTCTCGCTGCCCTCGCATTGGAAACGCGTCGACGGGCCCGACCCATGGATTCCTGAGCTTCCGGAGTTGGCGACATCCACCGTCATCCGACCGCCACGGTTCGCGAAGAAATTCTCGTCTCCCGGAGGGTTGTTGTAGACATCAAAGAAGTTGCTGAGACCGGCAAGCAGCGACTCCAGGCGGAAGCCGTGCTTTCGGCCCCACGGCCAGACGGCTTCATCTGCACCCAATTCGCTGACCAGGTTGCCGCCTGCTTCGTTGAAGGCAGCGCCGATGATGTCGTACTTGTCTTCGACTTCGCCGGTGTTCACGTCGTCCCAGTAGACGTCACCAGCTTTCAGGCGCGATGGATCCATGATCGAAAAGTACGTCACGAAAGCTGGGAAGGTCTTGGTCGATTCGTCTTGCGCCAACCGCCTGTCGATATCGTGTAGGACCTCGTGCCAGGCAGTGCAGCCGGAAGACTGCTTGACTTCGGCTGCGCCTGAGAGCGGTGAATTTACGGGGTCATTGCCTGTGAGCCCGGTTTCACAGCTAAAGTCCCATTCGGTGAGCGCGTTGACGACCTTCTGCCCGTTGACGTCGAGATTGGTCTGCGCATCGTTCGCGATCGCGAGGATGTTCGGCACCATGTCGCGGCCAATCATGGAGAGCACGTCCGAAATCGCTGCCTCGTTGGTTGCGCGCGTGTGCTGGTCGGTCGCTTCGATCAGCTCGACGATGCGCGCGGTTCGGTAGCCAGCATTGATGTTGTCGGTCTGCTGCGGCGCGAATCCGTCATTCGTGGGGTTGCCGTCGAAGCTCGCACCGGTGTGATCGCTGTTCGCCGTGACCAAGAAACCGTTGGCCCTGTTGTAGGCCTGAGGCAGCTCCGAGTACGCAAAGTAGTCCTCCCACTCGTAGTCCCCATTGCCCGGAAGCGGAAGCCAGGGGAAGGGCTCGCTCGGGTCATTCATGTCGAGGTTCTGAGCCCATGTGCGCTTCGGGATTCGGTTGTATGGGAACCATCCGAAGTTGCCTTCATTGTCGATGACGACCCAGTTTTGACCCAGCGACGTAACGCTTTCGAGAGCTGAGCGCGCCTCCTGTACGTTCGTCGCGGTGGCCATCCCGAGCAGGAAGTTCGCGTCGGTGTCCATGTCGTGACCCGTCCAACGCAGGGTGAGCGCAATGTCGTTGTCGGTGTCGAGCTCACGAACAGGGCCATGATGCGGCACGAAGAGCAGCTCTCGGGTTTCGCTCGATCCGTCGGTGAACTCCAATACGAAGTCGACGCGAATGAAATCGACCTCCTGGCCCTTGAACCTGACGCCGGTCGGGTCTCCGCTTGGGTTCTTCACGAGCTCCTCGATGTACACGTCCGTGAAATCCAACCCCGTGTTGGTCGCGCCCCAGGCGATGTCTTCGTTGTGTCCGATGACCGGGGTCGGGATCCCGGCGAGCGTGACGCCAGCAGTGTGCAAAGTGCCGCTGCCGTTCGTCTTGGAGTCGAGATGCGCGATGTACCACACGGCGGGTTGCGAGAAGCCAAGGTGTGGGTCGTTCGAAAGGAAAGTGTTGCCGTTGGCTGTCTTCGAGCCGCCGAGCACCCAGTTGTTCGACCCGATATCCGAGCCGACCGTCTCCGACCCGGGGAAGAGTTGTCGGATGAGCTTGGTCTGCTCGAGGTGCAGCCGATGCCTAGCGATCGCTCCCTTCGCTCGCGCGTAGATCGGTCGAGGCGATGCCTTTGCTTTCTTCTTCGGCGGTGCGGAAGCCATCTGGGGTGGATACGTTCCTTCCTCGAGCACCGGCGACTTCTTGATCGGCTCGAGGCTCCAGAGATCCAAGTAGCGATCGTTGTCGTTGATCTGTTGCCGAGCCTCTTCGGCCTTGAGCTGCGTGTCCTGGTCGTTGGTCAAGCTGCCGACGAGTGTGAAGACCGTCGCGAAGCTGTCCGAAGGCGTCCATTCAGGGGCGTCCTCGGGATCGTAGTCGAGCACGATGCTGTCGAACTCCGCCGGCCAGACCGCACCATTGCGATCGTTTCGTACGTCGTCGAGCCACTGGTTGACCCCAACCGCATAAGCTTCGAACATCCGAAGCGTTCTTGGATCGGTGCCTTCGACGAGCGCCTCTTCGGCGGGTCGACCGTCGCGTGTCGAGTAGAGCGCACGACTCTCGGTTGCCGTCCGAATGAGTGGTTCGAGCAGTCCTGC
>JAHEEE010000023.1:5266-49568 GCA_024640845.1 Myxococcales bacterium
CCTGCCTCAGTCCAACCCGTACTCATCCCGATGTTCGCTCAGGTACGCGATGTAGTACTCCGCGGGCTGCCCGCCTTCGATGTCGCCATCTTCGGCCGCGGCGGTGAGCTTCTTCATCAAGTCGCCCAAGCGCTTCGACGGCGGGATGCCGAACGCCTCCATGATCTTCGTGCCCAGGCCCTTTGGCAGGGGCGCGACTTTGTCGTCGTCTTCTTTCAGGTCCCGGATGCGTTGGGCGAGTAGACTTATCTGCTTGACGCCGCGGCGCCGTTTCTCAGGGCGCTTGGTGGTGATGTCGGCCCGGCTCAGGTCGAGGAGATCGCGGAGGCCGTCACCCATTTGCTTGTAGAAGCGGCGGACGGCTGCGTCGGTCCAGTCTTCTTCGTACTGAGCAGCGCGCAGGTGGTGCAAGATCAGGAAGTGAATCCGCTCGCGCTCGAAGCCTTCGAATCCGAGCCGGTCGGCCACGCGCTTGCGGAACATCGCCGCGCCGACCTCGGCGTGGCCGTAGAAGGTGACGTTGCCGCGATCGTCGATCCGGCGGGTCTTGGGCTTGCCAATGTCGTGAAGGAGCGCGCCCCAGCGCACCTCGAGCCGCGGCACCGATTGCTTCACGACCTGTTTGGTGTGCTTCCAAACGTCCTTGTGGCGCCACTCGTTGTCGCCGAAGCCGACCATCGCCGCGACCTCCGGAATCCATGCGTCGAGGCAGCCGACCGACTCGATGGCATCGAGCCCCGGCTCGGGATGCTTCGACGTGAGAAGCCGGTCCATGTGCTCTCGAAACGCTTCTCTTGGAACGGCGCGCCATTCTGCCGGCGAAACGCGCGCCGGCACACGGTCAGCGAGCGAGGGATCGGCTGCGACGCCAGCCGCCCACCTGAGGGCCTCCACCGCCCGGTCGGGCGTCACGTCTCGTTTGGTCACTGCCGACATGATTCAGCCTAGTATATCGCCCACCGCCTCGATGAGGCGCTGATTCTCTTCTGGTGTCCCAATCGTGATCCGAATGCAACTGCGGAGTCGTTCGTTGCCGCCCGCAAACTGACGGACCGCGATTTCCCGGTCGAGAAGGGCGGCGCAGAGCTCTGGGACGTCGCCCGAATAGTGAACGAGCAGGAAGTTCGAGTCGCTCGGAAAGCAGGTGAGTGCGCCGTGTCCATCGAGCTCGGTCGCGAGCCGCTCTCGCTCCGAGACGATGGTCGTGATGTGATCCTCGAGCAGCGGCGCGAAATCCGTCAAGGCCAGGGTAGCCACCATTTGCGACGGGGTGCTGAGGTTGAACGGTTGGCGCACCTTCTCGAGCTCTGCTGAAAGTGCTTCGTCAAGCCGCACCCAACCGACTCGAATGCCGGCGAACCCGACCTTCGAGAGCGTTCCGAGCAACGCGCATTGCGGAGTCTCCTCACAGAGCGACGCAAACGACTGTCCCGAGTAGGCGCCATAGGCTTCATCGATCACATGCAATGTGTTCGGAAACCCGTTCACGAGGGCTTCGATTCTGTCGCGGGAGAAACAGTTGCCCGTCGGGTTGTTGGGGGTGGCGTAATAGACGAGGTTCGGTTCGGCCTCTTCGATTGCCGCAGCCATCGCATCGGCATCCAGGTCCCAGTGATCGTCCAGAGGAACGCCCATGGTCTGCCATCCGTGGGCCCGGCTCGTCATGCGATACATCACGAACGTCGGTTCGGGAAACACCACGACCGGGCGCTCCCGGCCCGCGCGTGGCGCCGACATCGCCGTCGCCATCAGCGAGATCAGCTCGTCCGAACCGGCGCCGAGCACGTACTCGTCCTTGCTTCCGCCGAGCCCCCACGCCAACGCCTTGCGAAGCTCCACGGCGCGACCATCCGGGTAGCGGTTGATCTCCGCGGTGTGCATCACGCTCGCGACGCGCGCCCGTGCCTCGGGCGGCAATGTCCAGGGGCTCTCGTTCGCGTCGAGCTTCACCGCCGGAGGGCTCGGCGGAACCCGGTAGGCGGAGAGCTCCGCGAGCTCCGGTCGAAACAACGATTTGAGGGACTCGATCGACATCGAATTCACCGGTCGGGCGAAGTCATTGCACGCCCTACGGCGGTGTAAAGCGGGCGGACTACAGCCGCGAAAGCCTCAGTGCAGGACGAGATCGGCCTGCTGGCGCGCTTCCTCGAGGGCGAGACTAATCGCGCGCGCGTCCTTGGCGTACGGCCGGGCCTCCAAATAGGCAGCCAAGTCCTCCGAAGCCGCGCCGTACGTGCGTAGCGCGTGGGCCAGGAGCCCCCGATCGCGACGATGCTCGGGCACTTGGGTGAGCTCGACCAGGTGATCACAAGCGAGCATCGCTCGGGCGAAGTCCCCGCGTCGCCGATGCGCGTTCTTGAGATTCGCCAACATGCGAATCGTGATCGTATGCGCGTCCACCGGTTCGAGATAGCTCGGGTGGAGGGTCATCTCCGCGCCGAGGAATTCTGCGGCCAACATGTTCAGGCCGCGGCCATCGAGAAGGGCGCCCCCATTGAACGGATCCTGATAAACACCCTCGGGCCCGCCGACGCGCACGAGGAAATGGCCGGGAAACCCGACGCCTTCGACATCCATGCCGGCACGTTCGCCGATCGCCATCGTCAGAACGGAAAGCGAGATCGGGATGCCCTTACGTCGGAGCATCACCTTGTCGAGGTAGCTGTTGTTCGGGTTGTAGTAGTCGTCGCGGTCGCCCTCGAAACCGAGCTCTTCGAACAAGAGCTCGGCGAGGATGCGGCCGTCGCGTTCGGGCGTCGAACGGAGCCCGCGGCGAATCAATGCTTCGGCTCCGAGACCATCGAGTGCGCGCCGCAGGGCGTACTCGTCGAGGATTGGGTTGGCTTCTCTTGCAAGCAGAATGGCGATGTCCTCGACCCGTGCTCCGGGACGCTGCAACATCGACACCAAAGAATCTCTGCTCGCCACGATTCTATCCTTGCGTTGCAGTAGACTGACTCATCGAGCGCTGCTGTCGAGGCGAGCGTTGTGCTACACCAACTCTGTTCGCAAGCGTATGTGGTGTTCGGGTGGTTGACGAATTTCTGCGCACATTGGAGCAAGGTCCTTCGTTCTGGGCTTACACGCTCGTCGCAGGCGCTGCTGGCATCGAGTACGTTTTTCCGCCAATCCCAGGGGATACCGTCGCTCTATTTGCCGTTGCGTTGGCTGTTCGCGCTCAACTGCATTGGTTGTTCGTGTACCTCTCGATGACGGTGGGCGCGCTTGCGGGCGGTCTCGTTGCCTGGGGATTTGGTTTGTGGCTTGCCAAGCACGAGGGGCGCTGGCCCTCGTTTCTGCGATCGCCGAGTGCTACCCGTGCTCTCGACGCAGTGCGTCGAGGCTACGCGGAGCACGGCGGGATGTACCTCGCGGTCAATCGCTTCTTGCCGGCACTCCGCGCGTTCTTCTTCGTCGGCGCCGGGCTTTCGCGGATGAGCCTCGGGGCGGTCATCTTGTATGGAGGCATCTCCGCGCTCCTCTGGAACGCGATGCTCATGGGCGTCGGGTACGCAGTCGGCAATAACTGGGAAGCGCTCAGCGACCTCGCCGAACGCTACACCGTAGCCACGTTGACCCTCATTGTGGTCGTGGTGGTCGGTATCGTCGCCCGGTTCGTCTACGACGCGAGGCGCGGCTAGCCGGCTCAGCGGTCGCGCGACTCGATCGGTGCCTCGGCCCTCACCATCGAGCGCACGAGCTCCCGGTTCATCCGCGCGATCCATCGAAGGCTCACGCCCTTCGGGCACGCGGCCTCACACTCGCCGTGGTTGGTGCAACCGCCGAAGCCCTCGGCGTCCATCTGTGCGACCATCTTGCGCGCGCGATCCTGTCGTTCGGCTTGGCCTTGGGGTAGCAACGACAAGTGGGAGATCTTCGCGGCCGTGAACAGGCTCGCGGACGCATTCGGGCAAGCGGCAACGCAGGCGCCGCAGCCGATGCATTCGGCGGCGTCCATCGCGCTGTCGGCGTCCTTCTTCGGGACCGGTAACTCGTTGGCCTCGGGCGCGCTTCCCGTGCGGATCGAGATGTAGCCGCCAGCCTGGATGATTCGCTCGAATGCCGAGCGATCGACGATGAGGTCCTTGATGATCGGGAAGCCGCTCGCCCGCCACGGCTCGAGCCAAATCTCGTCGCCATCCTTGAACTGGCGCATGTGGAGCTGGCAAGCGGTGGTGAGCTTCTGGGGACCGTGGGCCACGCCGTTGATGACCATTCCGCACGAGCCGCAGATGCCTTCCCGGCAATCGTGGTCGAACGAAATTGGCAGCTCGCCTTTTTCGATGAGCTCTTCGTTGATGACGTCGAGCATCTCGAGAAATGACATGTGCGTGGTGATGTCTTTGGCCTGATGGGTTTCGAAGCGGCCCGCATCGTTGGGACCGTTCTGGCGCCAGACGTGAAGAGTGAGATTGAGAAGTTGGTCGCTCATCGATAAGCCCCTTACTTGTAGCTCCGCTTGGACGGCTTGACGTACTCGAAGCTCAAAGGCTCCTTGTGGAGTCGCGGCTCGGCCGGGTTGCCGGTCCACTCCCAGGCGGCGACGTACTTGAAGTGCTCGTCGTCGCGGAGGGCCTCGCCGTTCTCCTCGTATTCCTCGCGGAAGTGGCCGCCGCAGCTCTCCTCGCGCTTGAGTGCATCGAGGCACATCAGCTCGCCGAGCTCGAAGAAGTCAGCGACGCGGCCCGCCCGCTCGAGCGTCTGGTTCAGTGTCTCGCCACTGCCCGTGATCTTCACCTCGCGCCAGAACTGGTCGCGGAGCTTCGGGATCTCGCGGAGCGCTTCTTCGAGCCCTTCCTTGTTGCGAGACATGCCGCACTTGTTCCAAATGATCTTGCCGAGCAGCCGGTGGAAGTGCTCGGGTGCGTGCTTGGGGTCCGGCGCGTTCATCAGCTTCCGAATGCGCTCTTCGACGCGGGCGATCGCCTGCTTGACGTCTGGGTGATCCTCGGAGAGCGGTGGAAGTGTGCGCACCTCGCCGAGGTAGTTCCCCACCGTGAAAGGCAGCACGAAATAGCCGTCGGCGAGCCCCTGCATCAGCGCCGAGGCGCCGAGCCGGTTGGCGCCATGGTCGGAGAAGTTCGCTTCACCGCCGGCGAATAGACCCTGTACCGTCGTTTCGAGGTTGTAGTCCACCCAGAGGCCGCCCATCGTGTAGTGCGTCGCGGGGTAGATGCGCATCGGAGTCTTGTAGGGGCTGTCACCGGTAATGCGCTCGTACATCTCGAAGAGGTTCCCGTAGCGTTCGCGAATGGTGCTCTCGCCGAGACGATTGATCGCATCGGCGAAGTCGAGATAGACCGCGCGGCGCTCGCCATCGACTTCCGGGCCGATGCCAAGGCCGTCGTTGGTGACATAAAGCGCGTTCCGAGAGGCGACGTCACGCGGAACCAAGTTGCCGAATGCCGGATAGCGCTCCTCGAGGTAGTAGAAGCGATCGGCCTCAGGGATGTCCTCCGGCCGCTTGGTGACGTCTTCCTTTTTGCGTGGCACCCAGACGCGGCCGTCGTTGCGAAGCGATTCGCTCATCAGCGTCAGCTTCGACTGGTAGCTGCCAGCCTGCGGGATGCAGGTCGGATGGATCTGCGTGTAGCAAGGGTTGGCGAAGGCGGCGCCCTGCCGGTGCGCACGCCACGTGGCCGTGACGTTGCAGCCCTTGGCGTTGGTCGAGAGATAGAAAACGTTGCTGTAGCCGCCGGTGCACAATACCACCATGTCGGCGATGTGGGCGCTCACCTTGCCGCTCTTCATGCATCGGGTGACGATGCCGCGCGCGCGGCCCTCGTGCACGATGAGATCCAGCATCTCCGTCCGCGTGTGCATTTCGACGGTGCCTGCGTCGATCTGGCGGCTGAGCGCTTGGTAGGCGCCGAGCAAGAGCTGCTGTCCCGTTTGGCCCCGCGCGTAAAATGTTCGCGACACCTGTGCGCCGCCGAAAGATCGATTGGCGAGCAGGCCCCCATACTCGCGTGCAAACGGAACACCTTGTGCGACTGCCTGGTCGATGATGTTCACACTGAGCTGGGCAAGCCGGTAGACGTTCGATTCGCGGGACCGGAAGTCGCCGCCCTTCACGGTGTCGTAGAACAGGCGGTACACGCTGTCGCCATCGTTTTGGTAATCTTTGGCCGCGTTGATGCCGCCCTGCGCGGCGATGCTGTGCGCACGTCGAGGGCTGTCCTGGTAACAGAAGCACTTGACGTTGTATCCCATTTCGCCGAGCGAAGCGGCGGCTGCGCCCCCCGCGAGACCGCTGCCAACCACGATGATGTTGTACCTGCGTCGGTTGGCCGGCGCGACGAGCTTGCTCGACTCTTTGTGCTTCTCCCAGCGATGCTCGATGGGACCGGTCGGTTCGTTCGATCGAAGTTCCATGACGCCCCTCAAAGTGTGATGAATCCTGCGAGCACGGCGATTGGGAACGACAGGTTCCCAATGGTGATCACGGCGCAAATCGCGATCGCGAGATCGCGGCGATAGTCGTTGTAGCGAGGATGGTTGGCTCCCACCGTCTGGAAGGCGCTGTAGATGCCGTGAAAAATGTGAAAGCCGAGAGCGAGATTCCCCGCGATGTAAACGCCTGCGATCAGGGGGTTTTGAAAGCCTTCGACGACGTTGCGGTAGACCTCGCCCGGGTGCGCCGGAAGAATCGTGAAGTGCAATAAATGATAGACGATGAACAAGAGCAAAATCGGCCCCGACCAGTACATGGTACGAGCGGCATAGTCGGTCGCGAGATCCTTGTGCACCTTGTAGCGAGAGCCGCGCGCCTTTCGGTTGCGATTCCACAACGAGAATGCCGATGCGATGTGGGCCCCGAACGCAAACAGCAGCAGCAGCCGGGTGCCCCAGAGGAGCGGTGGCAGGCCCTTCAAAAACTCAGCGTAGCCATCCATCGCCTCGGCACCACGGTAGAGGTTGAGGTTGCCCAGGAAGTGGCCGATCGCAAAACCGACGATGATCAGACCCGAGAGGGCCATGATGAGCTTCTTACCGACGGTCGTTTGGTGGAGGGTTAGTGCTCGCTGCATCGTGTCTCCTCAGCGCCCACGCACGCAGGCGGCCGATTCATACATCTACCGGCCGCGATTTGCCATGCGGCGGGCGAAAAAGGTGGTCTCATTGGTCTGCTATCTCGGGTGGGTCGTAATACTCCACGAGGTCGCCGCGGAAGGTTTCCAGGACAGTGACTCCCTCGTCTTCGCTCACCAAATAGCTCGGGCCGATGGGGACCTTTCCGAGGCCACCTGGTGTGTCGACAATCAGTTTTGGCAGCGCGATCCCGCTGACGCGCCCCTGAAGAGCAGCCATCAGCTCGATCCCGCGCCGTAACGGCGTCCGGAGGTGCCCAGTTCCTCCAACTGGGTCCATTTGTAACAAGTAATAGGGCCGGATGCGCTCGCGGACCAGGCCTCGAAAGAGAGTTTCGAGTGTTTCGGCGTCGTCGTTGACGCCCCGCAGGAGCACTGTCTGGTTCATGACCGGCAGACCCGCGTCGACGAGGCGTGCGCATGCCGATCGCGCTTCCTCCGCGAGCTCCTTCGGATGGTTGAAATGGGTCATGATCCAGGTCGCATCGTGGCTTTCGCGGATCGCGGTGCAGAGCTCGTCGGTGATGCGCTGAGGCAGTGTGACCGGCGCGCGAGTGGCGAGGCGGACGACGTCCACGTGCGCAATTTGCCCGAGTCGGCGCAATAGGCGGGCCAGGCGCTCCGTGGACATCACGCATGGATCGCCTCCGGACACGATCACGTCGCGGATCTCCGGATGCGCTTCGATCCAATGGAAGGCCGGCTCGAGCTCGGCGAGCGACCGGGCGCCGCCGCCATCCCCGACGATCCGAGATCGCGTGCAGAATCGGCAGTAGACGCCGCAACGGTCGGTAGCGACCATGAGAACGCGGTCGGGGTAGCGTTGGATGAGATGGGGGGCCACCTCGTGGGCCTCCTCCCCGAGCGGGTCTCTCAGGTCGCCGCGCACCCCGATCGCCTCTTCGGCCCGAGGGATACACTGGCGTCGGATGGGGCAGCTCGGGTCGATCGGATCGCAAAGCGCCAGGTAGTAGGGCGTGATCGAGATCGGTAGCCCGGCGGCTTCGGCACGTGCGGCGCCAATCCGCTCCGCTTCGGTGAGGCGGAGCACTTTGTCGAGCGCTTGTAAATTCGTCACCGCGTGCTGCGCCTGCCATCGCCAGTCACGCCACTCCGACTCGCGAAGTCGCGAGGCATCGCGAAAATTCTGCGGCAGCGCTCGCACGGCGCGGAGCTTACTTGGTGTGCACTTGGTGGCAACCGTTCTCAGTCCTGGACATGCCCGAAAAACATTGTCATATGCCCCCTTCGGAGCTTGCCACGAAGGCCTTTTGCTCCCAGTGCCCGTGACGGAAACGGAGAGATCATGGCGACCGCAGACCCACGCCCCTTCGACGTCGAGTACATCGAGAACCCAAGTCAGTCCGAGCTACGCGAGCTTGCGATGGAACACACCCCGTGTGTCCAGCGAACCGCAGTCGGCAGCATCAACAAGGTCACGCGCAACAAAGCGCGCATGGCCAAGTTCACGTACATCATCGACACGCAAGATCGATGGAGCCATCAGATCATCGATCCGGCGAAGGCCCGTGAGTTGATCGAGCGCCAAGCAAAGTACATCGCCGACAAGGGCAAGCTCATCGCCATCGATGGTTACTCGGGGCTCGGTGCCGGCGCCTTCGGAACCACATGGCTCTACACCCCAGAGGGCGCGAACATCGCGGGCATGCAACAGATCCTCGCGTTCCCGCGTTCCGCGGTCGAAAGCGACGAGGAGCTGAAGCAACCCTTCAAGCCGATCTTCCGCCTGTTCTACACGCCCGACCTCTTCCTCGAAGACATGCCGGGTCGTCAGGCGATCATCGTCGACATGGAGAACTGGACGACTTACGTGATGGGTGCCGACTACTTCGGCGAGTCGAAGAAGGGCGTCCTCCGGATGCTCAATCACTACGTCTACAACCGGGGGGGACTCGTGCTCCACGCCGGCGCGAAGGCCGTCACCACGACCACCGGCGAGAAGGTCACCATGACGATCATGGGCCTCTCCGGGACCGGCAAGACCACGACGACCTTCTCCAAGCAGGGCGATGTCACCGAGCCGATTCAAGACGATATGGTGTCGCTCTGGCCGCACGGCGCGCTCACGATCACCGAGAACGGCTGCTTTGCCAAGACCGATGGGCTTTCACTCGAGACCGAGCCCGTGCTCTACGAGGCAACGATTGGTCCGGACGCTTGGGTCGAGAACGTTTTCCTCGAGGCCGACGGCTCCTTCCACTTCACCAAGGGCGCGCTTTCGATCGACGACGTGAAACGCCTTCGGGACATCCTAATCGCGACTGGCGCAAACGAGACGAACGTCGACAAGTACATCGCGGGCGAGGTCAAGATCGACGACGTCGTCGACAGTCATGGCATCCCGGCCGATGGTTGGGACTTCGTCATGTGGACCCAGAACGGTCGTTCGATCGTGCCGCTCAGCTCAATCCCAGACGCGGCCGACTTGCACAACATCCCGCAAGTGAAGTCGATGGGCATTCTCAACCGCGACGAAGGCTACGACGCCGCGACACCAGGTATCATTCGGTTCACCTCGCCCGAGCAGGCCGCCGGCTACTTCATGCTCGGCGAAACCTCGAAGACCAGCGCTGCCGGCAAGGAGCGCGGCAAGACACGCTCGCCGTTCACGCAGCCCTTCTTCCCCGCCAAGCACGGGCTTCAAGCGAAGCGCTTCGCGGAGCTCGCGGCTACGATGCCCGGCGTGACGATGTGGCTGATGAACACGGGCTACATCGGAGGCGAGGCGAACGACGTCAAAGAGGGCAAGGCCCTCAACATCAAGATCCGCCACTCGAGCGCGATGCTGGAGGCGCTCTTGAGCGAGAAGATCAAGTGGAAGGAGGATCCCGACTTCGGCTACGAGATCGTCGACGTCGACGCTCCGGAGAACGCGGAGCTCGTGGAGCAGGTGCCGGCCGAGATCCTCGAACCGCGCCGCTTCTACGATGCCCGCGATCGCACTAGTGACTACCAGCAGTGGGTGCACCACATGAAGGAGGGCCGGGCAGCCTTCCTCAAGCAATTCAACGTGGCGGACACCATCGTTCAGGCGATCGCCGGCTGAGCCGAGCGAGGCTCCGCAGCTTTTGCGGGCGCTACCTGGACTTGTGATAACACGCATGGGCGTGAAGCGATTCACGCTCATCGCGCTTTTGGCGCTCTGCGTGGGGGCTGCCGGGCCGAGCTCGGCAAGGGCGTCGGAGACTGACCTGGTGGCTTTCGACCTCCTGTTTGGCGGCACGACGGCAAAGTTTGGCGGAGATCGGAAGTGGCAGCCGACGCTGTGGCTCGATGGAACGGCCAAAGTGGCCGGACCTCTTCATTTGGGCGCGTACTTCCAATGGCTCGGCAAGAACTGGCCTCTCGATGATCCCGGGCTCGGTGGGGGCGGCATGATCGCGCTCAGGCCCAACATCAAGAAGCTGCGCATCACGGGGGCGTTCACGGGCGGTTACCTGAAGGTTCCGCTCCCAGGCCAGTCCGAAGGTGCCGGCACCATCGGTGCGCTGTTCGGGCTTGGGTACTCGTTTCTGCGTTGGATGGGCTTCGAAGCACGCGGCCGCTGGATGCAGTACTTCCGGATGCCCGACGGCGCGCCCAACCACGCCTGGAGTATCGAGGCCGGGTTCAGCTTTTTCGTGAAGTAGGGCCATGGCTACGCCTGTCGACGTTCTCATCGTGGGTGCGGGGCACAACGGCTTGGTTGCGGCGATCATGCTCGCCCGCGCCGGGCTCCGCGTCCGCGTGCTCGAGTCCTCGAACGCCGTCGGCGGCGCTTGCCGCACCGAGTACCCCTTCGCGAACGCGCCCAATGTCGGTCAGTCGACTGGCGCCTATCTGCTCGGCTTGATGCCGCCGGAGCTCATGCGGACGCTCGACGTGTCGTTCCCTCTGCTCAGGCGTGATCCACACTACTTCTTGCCGACGACCGAAGGTCGGTACCTCTTGATGGGCTCGGACCGGGCGGCCTCCGAGGTGCAGCTCGCGCGCTTCTTCTCGTCGCGGGACGCCGAGGCGGATCGTGCGCTTCAAGCGGAGCTCGCCATGTTTCGACAGGACGTCGGCCCCGCCTGGCTGCAGACGCCGCTCTCGATCGAGCACACGGCGGAGCGCTACGTGCGACCGACTCTGCGAGAGGCGTTCGTCGATTTGTGTCGTGGGTCGGTCGGCGACTACCTCGCGCGATTTGGATTCCAGAGCGAGCTGCTCGAAGCCATGTATG
Organism: Myxococcales bacterium; assembly: GCA_024640845.1. GTDB lineage: Bacteria > Myxococcota_A > Polyangia > Polyangiales > Houyiibacteriaceae > SG8-38. The sequence continues at coordinate 16,583 of JAHEEE010000023.1, forward strand.
CCGTCACCGACGGCTTCACCGGCCTTTGCGGCGGCTGGGACACCCCTGGCAGCGGGATGAACTTCCTAGCGCACAACATGTGCCGCCTTCCGGGCAGTGACGGTACCTGGATGGTCGTCCGTGGTGGCATGGGGACGGTGACCGAGACCTTGGCCGGCGCGGCACGGAAAGCAGGCGCCGAGATCCTGCTTCACAATACGGTAACGGCGATCGAGTCCGAAGGCGGTGTCGTGACCGGCGTCGCAACGAATGCGGGTGACGTCCATCGTGCACAGGCCGTGATGGTCAACGCGGATCCATTTCGCATGGTGTCGATGCTCGGAGATGCGTGCCCGCCAGAGCTTGCGGACCGGGTCGATCGTTATCGGCTTCCGGGGACGAGCATCAAGGTCAACTTGTGTCTTCGCGACTTGCCGACGTTCACCTGTTTGCCAGAACGTCGCGGCCAGCACCGAGCGACGATTCACCTACTGCCCGAAGACCGTCCGCGCGCGGCGCTGCGAGAGGCCTTCGCCCAATGCAAAGCGGGGCACCTGCCCGACCATCCGTCGATCGAGTGGTACATCCATACGACCCTCGACCCGTCTCTTCGGGACGAACGCGGTCGTCACAGCGCAGCGCTGTTTTGTCAGTGGGTTCCGTACGAACTCGCAAAGAGCTCTTGGCCCGAAGAGGAAGCTCGATTTGTCGCGCGACTTCTGGAGATTTGCGACCGCTTCGCGCCGGGCACCTCAGCCTTGGTCGAGGATCTGTTCGTGCTGACACCGCCAAAGATCGAGTCCCACTTCGGGATCACGGCGGGTCACATCCACCACGTCGACAACAGCTTTGGCTTCTCTGATCGCGTGCCCTACCGGCTTCCCTTGGCGGGCCTCTATGCCTGCGGGGCAGGGTGCCATCCCGCGGGCTCCGTGATCGGCGCCGCCGGTCACAACGCCGCCCACGCGCTTCTTTCCGACCTCGCTATTTCTTCTTGAGGTTGGCCAGCGCGCGCTCCGCGCGCTCCGCCGCAGTGGGGTCGCTCTTCTTCACCGCGCGGATGTAGGCTTCGAACGTGTCGATGGCCCTCTCGGTGTCGCCCGTTTTCTCGTAGCAAGACGCGAGGTCGAACAAGAGGTCCGGTGGACCGCCCTCTCCAAGCTCGATCGCTTTGACGTAGATCGGTATCGCTTCCTTGTATCGTGCTGCCCCGCGATAGGCGATCGCGAGATTGCGCGCGGAGGCGGGGTCGTATGGATCTGCGTCAACAGCGCGCTCGTGAGCCTCGATCGCTTGGTCGTAGCGCCGGGCTTTTCGGAGTGCGACACCGAGATTGTTCAGAAGCTGAGGATCGTTCGGGTGCGCCTTCAGGGCCTTCTCGTAGACCGCGATCGCTGCGTCGTTGTGGTTTAACCTGCGGTAGGCGACACCGAGATTGAGCCAATGGTTCTTGTGCTCTGGCTCGAGCTCGGTCGCCTTGCGAAGATACGTGATCGCCTGTTTGGGACGGTCGAGCCGCAGGAGCACGGCCCCAGCCAAGCCATACGCGCGCCCATTCTTGGGCTCCAGCTGGATGCCTCGATCGAACGCCCTGAGGGCGGCTTCATAGCGCTCTAGTCTTCGAAGGATCGTACCCCGTGTCACGTGGCCTTGCGCGTAAGTCGGCCTCGCTGCGATGGCGGCGTCGATTTCGGCGAGGGCCTCTTCGTATCGACCCTCGTCGCGAAGCGTCTTCGCGAGCTGATAGTGCGCGTCCGCCTCGTCTGCCAACGCGCCAAGCGCTGTAAGCCACAGCGCGCACCCCAAGACCACCCCGATCGACCGCACCCACGCAGTGTATCGCTAGATGCCTTGATAGAGAAGCCCGATCGCCGCAGTGAACACGGGAGGCATCACCTGCGCGAAGACCACGAACGCCACGACCAGTCCGAGCAGAGAGCCTCCACCGGAAAACAGTCCGAACCACCTATCTCGCAGGCGGTCGTTGAGGAAGAGGGGCACGATCGCGTACCCGTCGAGCGGGGGCAGCGGGATGAGATTGAAGCTTCCGAGGATCACGTTGATGGAAAACAAGACGCTCAGGAACAGCGCCAAGCCCCGCGCGACGCCCTCGGGCGCGACGACCAGCGTGTCCAGGGAAATCCCGCCTGCTGGAAGATCGAAGTGGCCCGCGGCGATGCCGATGCGGATCGCGATGGCCGCGAGGATGGCCAGAGTGAAATTGGCAGCTGGGCCGGCCGCCGCCATGGCGGCTGCGCGCTTTGGGAACCGATTGGCCCAGGTTGGGTCGTAGGGCGCGCTCGCCCAACCGATCATCCAACCGCCGCCCTGCAAAAAGAATGACACGATCGGGACGACGAGCGTGCCAAAGGGCTCGCGTTTGATGTGTGGCATCGGATCGAGCGTTACTTGAGCGCCAGCCGTCGAATCGCCTCCGAGCCGCCCTGCGAGCGCGTGCGCCGCCTCGTGGCAGGTCAGTGACAGCAGGAACGCCGCGAGCCAAAGGGGCAGTGTGGCCAATAGGTCAGCGTTCATCGTCGGGCCGGAGCCTACTACGAAACGCCTCGCCTGCTACATTCGGCCCGGTGGGCTTCACGATCGCCTTGTTCGACATCGACGGGACGCTTCTTCGGGCCGGTGGCGCCGGCCGCCGTGCGCTGGATTTGGCACTCGTAGAGGTCCTCGGCGGGCGGGACGACGTGAGCTTCGAGAGCGTTGAATTCGCCGGCCGGACAGACCCGTGGATCGTCGCCGAGGGGCTGGCGAAACACGGCGTGGAGGCAGATGTTGGGCTGATCGAGGAGGTGCTACGTCGATACCTAGCGCACCTGCCCGCGCAGCTCGAGCTGGCGTCTGCCTTCGAGGTGCTGCCCGGCGCAATGGAGCTTCTTACGGGCTTGGTCGCGCGCGACGACCTCGCGCTCGGTCTCGGCACCGGAAACACCGAGCCCGCGGCGTATGCGAAGCTCGCGCGCGGAGGGCTCGATTCGTTCTTCTCTTTTGGTGGCTTCGGTTCCGATCATCCAGAGCGCGCGGAGCTTCTTCGCGTGGGTCTTCATCGAGGTCTCCAACAGGCCGCCAACGGCCGCGAGGCGAGGGCGGTCGTCATCGGAGACACCCCACACGACGTTCGCGCCGCCAGGGCGATCGGGGCTGACTGCATCGCGGTGAGCACCGGCGGGTACGACGCCAAGGCCCTCGAGGCTGCAGGCGCGCAGCTCGTCGTCTCCGACCTGAGGGCGCCGGAAGTCCTTCGAGTGTTCGGCTAGCCGAGCAAGGTCAGCACGTTTTCCGGCGGCCGGCCGATCGCGGCCCGACCTCCTGAGAATGCGACCGGCCGCTCGATCAAAATCGGGTGGGTCGCCATCGCCTCGACGAGCTCGGCTTCGGTGAGTGCCTCGTCATCGAGTCCCAACTCCCGGTAAAGGGCTTCCTTTTTTCGCATGAGCTGGCGCGGCGTCATCCCGAGCTCAGCTAGGGCATGGGTCAGCTCGGCCTCGGAGGGCGGCGTCTTCAGGTACTCGACGATCCTCGGCTCCACACCCCGGTCTCGCAGGAGCTGAAGGGCCTGCCGCGACTTGCTGCACCGGGGGTTGTGCCAAACGGTCACATTCGACATCACGCTGACCTCCAAATCGCCCTCGAATTACAGAAAAATACGGCGAAAGTCGACGAAAGATGCCATAGGCGACTAAGATTTAGGACGATTCGGGGGGATCGCGTTGGGGAAGATGTATCGCTTAGTTTCGACCACGGCAGGCCTCTGCGTCGCCGCGGCCATGTTGACGGCTTGTCAGGGGAGCCTTTCCAATCCGGACGAGTTCGGAGATGGTGGCTTCGAGATCAAGGACGCCGAGACGATCCTCGCGGAAAGTTGCGGGACGACCGGCTGTCACGACTCCACGAGCCAGGCTCAAGAAGGCCTCGACCTCGTCTCGCCGAACGTCGAGAGCCGCGTGGTGGACGTGAACGCCGTTGGCGACGGATGCACCGATCAAATTCTGGTCGTCGCGGGCGATCCCGATAGCAGCTATCTGATCAACAAGATCTCGAACACGCCAGGCATTTGCGGAACGCAGATGCCGGTTGTCGGTGTATTACCGGACAACGAGGTCGAAGTGCTTCGGCAGTGGATCGTCGATTTGGGAAGTTCCTTCGGAGGAACAGCGGACGGGGGGTAGTCGATGCGGTGCTTGCGCGTGTTCGCGCTCATAGTGTTGTGTGGCGCGTCATGGTCGAGCGGAACGGCATCGGCCGACGATGGGGCTGCCGCGCTCCTGCCTTTCCAAGGTACGCAGGCCGCCAAACTTCGGCAAAGCGTGCAAAAAGGCCTTCGGACGCAGGACGTCTCGCTCGTGCCGCTCAAGCAAGTCAGCGCGGTCACGAAGAAGACCAAGGGCTACGCGAAACAAGCGAGCAAGCTCGATGCGAGCGTGCTCGTGAAGACGCGCGTGCGTAGAGCTGAAGGGCGTTGGATTGCCGACACCGAAGTCCGCAACGCGAAGGGCGCGCGCGTAGAGAAACTTCGCACCACTTCCTCTAGCCTCGCCCGTCTCTCGAACCGGCTCGTGGCGGCCCTGATGAAGACCGGCTTGATGCCGACCGCGACGGCCGCTGGCGCTGCCACCGTCGCCACGGAGCAGGAGCCCGCCCCGCCCGAGCAGCCGCGCTTGGTGGTGCGACCGTTCAAGGGCACGCAGGCGGCCAAAGTTCGGGGCGCCGCCGTGCGCGGGCTCAGCCAGGAGCCGATCGAACTCTATCCGAATGCAAAATTCGCGGATAAAGCCAAGAGCCTTGGGGCGGACCTGGACTCGAATGGCGGTCACGTGGCCCCGGCGGTTGCGCTTGCGGTGAGCGGTCTCTTCGAAGGCGATGTGCTTCGCGAGGACGGCGTGTGGTCGGCGTATGTTCGCCTGGTCGACGGCCGGAGCGCCTCCGTGGTGAACCAGCACTACTACGACGCCAGCTCGTTGAGCGGCTTGATGAAGAAGGTGCGCGGCAACGTCGGCCCCGACTTCCGCGGGGACATTCGGAATCTCGGGGTCGTTGCGCCCGGGGCCGTCGCGGTTGCGCCTGCTGCAGCGACGATCGCCGCGCCCATCGAGGAGGAGCCGAAAAAGGAGCCGGCTGCTGAAGAGAGCAAGGCGAAGCGGAAGAAGAAGGGCGATGGCCCCGCGGCGGTCGACATCGAGGCGGACTTCAGAATCGTGCGTCGTACCTTGCGATACAACGACGACATCTACGACGAGTTGCGAGACTATACCCTCAAAGCCGGCCCTGGGGTGGCGCTCAAGTTTCAATACTTCCCGGGCGCGCACTTCACCGATGGCGTTGGGGCGCAGTTCGGTATCGACTTCGAGTGGGAGCGCGTGATCGACTTCGAGTCCACGAATGCCGATGGTCAATCGTTTCCAACACAAGCCCAGCAGTTTCTAATCGGCCTGCGTTGGCGATACCCGACCGGGCGGTGGGAACCGTTCGTCGTCGCCGATTACGGCGTTCAGAAATTCGAGTTCGGCGTTTCCGGACCCGCAATACCGGGCGAGGACAACACCGCCGGCGTGCCAGGTGTGCGATACAAGTTCGTTCGAATCGGTGCAGGGTTTCGCGTCGCGCTGGGCAAGAACGAAACCTACATCATCGGGGCGAACATCGCGTTTCGCGGGGTCTTCAGCGTGGGTGGCATCGGCACCTACGCTTGGTTTCCGGAGGCCACGGCCAACGGCATGGATGCGGGGCTGGTCTTCGGGTTCGCCCTCCCGCTCGGTTTCGAGATTCGCATCGGCGGGGACTACCGTCGCTACGGGTTCGACTTGAATCCGGTGCCGCCGGACCCCCCGGACGTGCCGCCCCCCCCGTACGTGGCCGGTGGGGCGCTCGACCAGTACTTGGCTGGCACGATCGGCGTCGCCTGGAGGCGATAGGCTCCAGCGGGCGGCAAATACCCCGATACGGCATGGCGGGCTAGGATAGCGCCATGGAACGCGCTTTGAGCTGTTGCTTGGTGGCCGTGCTCGCTTTTGGGTGTAAGGGCCGCGAGGCCCCGGTTCGCCCCGCCGACGAGGGGCTCAAACCGGTTCCGTCCCCGACGGCGGAGACTTCGCCCGAGGCGCCTGACGAGGCCCAGGAGGCTGAGGGGTGGGTCGCGGATGCGGCTGAGACGGCGGAAGCCCCGAAGGAGCTAGCCGAAGTGCCCAAGCGCGACCTCTCCGCCGAGCTCAAGGCCGCGATCGGCACCCCAAAGGAGTGCGTGGCCGATTTCAGCGCACCCGCTCCGACGACGCTTCGAATCAGTGTGAGCGCCATCGTCCGTCCGAGCGGAATGATCATCATGCCCTCGGCCTACGGCTCCGGGCTCTCGGACGCCGGGCGCAAATGCATCGAGCGGCGCGTGGGCGCGGTCGTGTTGAAGCCCCTCGATCAGCCGGACTCCGCAAACGTCTCGACGACCGTCGAAGTCGACTACGCGCCGCCTATGATCGTCGAGGACGAGCGTGAGGGGCTCGAGCCGCACCTGAAGGATGTGAGAGAGCCCCTTCCGAAATATCCGACGCTTCCACCTTCGGGCATCCCAATCGAGAAGGCGCCCTCCGATTTGATCAGCGGTGGCTTCGACGGCGGTACTCCAATCGAGAAGGCACCGTCCAAGAAGATCACGGGTCCGCGGCCGGTGCCGATCGAGGGCTACCCACAAGGCGAGGTCGACTCCGAGGTCTGGACAGACGAGTAGCGCTTCCCAAGACAGACACGGCAGCGGCGCGCGTCGCACCTCGTAGATCTAGATGTTTGCTCGCATCCAACTCAGCTCGACCGCAGGGATCAACATCTCCACATCGGTGCCGGCCTGCGCACTGAGCTCGTCCAAAAAGGCCTCCAGCTTGTCAGATGGGGTGATTGGAAGATTCGCGGGGTCGCGCGCCAAGAACGCTCGGTAGGTCTGCTGATACGTGTCCCAACCGAGTTGCTCGGCCAAGAGAATGAAGCGAAAGGTCATGGCGTTCCAGTTGTAGGAGCTCGTGGCCACAGCCTGTTGATAGATCTGCTCGTACGGATCGCGGAGGGCGATGCCCTCGTACAGCGTCCCGTCGAAACGCACTCGTCCGTTGAGGGTCGTGACGACATAGTAAAGCTTGAAGTTGGCAGAAAACTCGGCCTGGAAGACCCACCGATCGTCTAGGTCGAAGCCGTGTGAGATTTCGTGCAGGATTCCGAAAGACCAATCGTCTTCGCTGTGCACCCTCCCGATCGCGGTCCCGATGTACTCTTGCAACCAGCGGATCGGATTTCCGGCCACCGCCCATCCACCGGGATATTGGCGCACTGACAGCACACGTTGCAGCTCACCATCGTACGGAACGTCACCCACCAGCTCGGTGTATGCCTCGTAGGAGGCGTCGAGGTGCCGTAGCCAACGGTCGAGCGTTTCGGGGGTAGCCCTGGCAAGGTCGATTCGTTCGAGGTTGAACGAGAGGTGCTTGCTCGATAGCGGAGGTGCGAAGTCGTCGGCGGTTAGGTTCAGGTCGTCATACCAGGCTGTGCCCGAGACGGTGCTGGCCCAGAACCCGAGCCTTGCATCGATGCTGGGGTCAATTGGCCCGGCGACGCCCGCGACCAGGCCCTGGGCATCGGTTTCGAAGGTGACCCAGAGCTGCCGCCAGCCAAAGGTTCCCGTCGAACCGGCGCTGTGGCTTTTGGTATAGGTGTCGAGTAGGCCCAGGTTCGCGCCAGCTCCACCTTCAGTGATGTTCTCGCCCCTGATCCAGCCCGAGAGATTGTAGGGCGTGTTGGGCGTCAGCTGCACCGGTTGGTACCACCAGGCGTCGTTCGGGGTTGCCGAGTCGGTGGTGATGCGAACCCCTGCGCTCCCGCCCCGCCCCGCGTTGGGTTCCCAGGCAAACTCACTGTAGTGCCTCCACTCGCCGCTACTCCATCCCACAGGCAAACCTCCCGAGGCCTGTTCGAAATCAACGTTCGTCAACGCCGGTGGAGCGAGGCTCACGACTGCGAGCGCCGTATCCCACGCACCATCGGTGTCGAACACAGTCAGCAAAACGTCGTAGTCACCGGCTTGGTCGAACAGGTGGCTCCAATGGGGTGTTGTCGTCACGACCGGGTCGCCTTCGGCGAGGACCTTCCACGAGTAATGCAGACTATCCCCGTCTGGATCGGTCGATCCGGATGCGTCGAAGTCGACCGTGCGGGGCACCTCACCCGTCAACGGATACGCCGTGAGCTTCGCGGTGGGCGGCTGGTTCATAGAGACGCAGACACCGGCCTCACAAACGCCGGGATGCCCTCCAAAGTCGCACTCAGTTCCATTTTCGACCGGTGTGTGCGGACATCCGCCCGTCATCGGGTCGCAGCTGTCTTCCGTGCAGGGATTCTCGTCCCGGCAGTCGACGCCTTCGCAGAGGCCGACACACGCGCCGGCGGCGCAGTCGCCGGGAAGGCCGTCGAGATCGCAGGTCGCACCGTCAACCTTGTTCGGGTTGGAGCATGAGCCGTCCATCGGATCGCACACGTCGTCCGTGCAATCGTTGTCGTCGCCGCAGTCGACCTCGCGGCAGAGTTGGGCGTCCACGCACACGCCCGACTCACAAGCCCCAGGGAGCTCGCCGAAGTCGCACCGGGCTCCGTTTGGCCGGCGGGTATTCGCGCACTCACCTGTAGCGCGCTCGCAAACGTCTTCGGTGCACTCGTTTTCGTCGTTGCAATCGACGTCTCGACAAAGACTCACACACTGGCCTGAGTCACATTGGCCGGGGTCCGCGCCGAACGCGCACTCGGTACCGTCTTCTTCAGCCGCATGGGAGCAACTTCCATCGACGAGGTCACACGCATCCTCGGTGCACGGATTGCCGTCGTCACAGTCGATCGCTTCGCACAGGTCCGAGCCGCCGGCACCCCCGAGACCACCAAAGCCACCATGACCAGCCGTTCCAGCGGAAGCGCCGCTTCCAGCGGCCCCACCCATCCCGCCTTCTTCGCTGCACCCGAGCACCGTCAGAGTGCCAAGCGCCAAGACACAGACGAACCCGGCCAAAGGTCGCATCACTACCTCCCACGGAGACGCTGCGATTTGGTTGCACGGGGTATGCCAGCTCGCTTTTTCGTCGATTTCTCGTGGCGCGACGCGCAGGCCTTGCGCTTTTGCCGCATCGGGGCGCAGCGGCTGCGTTGCTACGGCGGCGCCGCCAAACGCGCCTGCGTCGCAGGACGCCGAGATCCGCTTCCCCCCGGTTGAGCGCATCTGGAGCAATTCGATGAAACCGAACTCGCGCGGGGCGCTGTCGTGCTTGCCGCGATGACTTTGGGGGTCTCGAAGTTGAGCGCGTGCGGAGGCGAAGGGGGTGGGTCGTCCATGATGGGCAGCGTGGCTGTCGCTGGCTCTCCCGTTACCCGGGCCGCTCGCGCTCGGCGAACCACACGCGGTATTTCAGCATCCGGCTCTGCTGCTCCGGAGGAGCCCTCCGCTTGCACGTCGCGTGCTCCTTGGAACCCTCGAGGGCGCCCCATCGGATCTCCACGCAGTCGTTGGGATTGTACGCGACTTCCATCGCCTTCATTCGATCGACTACGTCCGCCAGGGTGAGCGTCCACGTGCTCCCGTCCGAGCGCGTGTACTCGAAGGTGCGTTTCTGCAGCTCGGCGGCGAGGGCGCTGCGCACCGCGCCCGCTGCCGTGTCTCCATCGGCGACCGCGATCCCGAAGCGTTCCGGATGCGCAGCGACGGTATCAGGGAACGACACTACGGCGTCGATACTGATCAGCAGGCGCATGTCGCGCGACGGTGTCGAGAAGTCTTCCCATGGCCCAGTCGTGAGAAACAGCGCCCCGCCGTACGGCATGTCCACCACGGCGTAGCTCTGCTCACGCATGTAGTCCTCGCCGTTTTGCACCGAGCTCAGCCTTCGCTGGACCGACTCATCGAGGGCGTCGACCAGACTCATCTGCATCCGGATCGGATCGAGCGGACGCGGATTGATGAGGCCTTCCATCGTCGAGTAGAAGTCATCGGCGCTGCCGCTGTACTGCATGTCGGACCAAGCGCGGATCCCTTTCGCATCCCGAAGCTCCTGATTGGTCGCGATCCTCCAGGGCTGAACCGGGCTCAAGGGTTCAGCTTCAGTGTCAGCGCCAGCGCCAGCGCCAGCATCAGTGTCCGCCTCGGGGTCGTACTGCACGGGCCTCCATGCCTTGAACCCCGCGCCCACGAGATCGGTCTTTGGAGTGAACAAGAACGAGCCCCTCCAAAAGCGCCTCCGGCCGACTGTTCCGTCGGGCTGTGCGTCCGCGCCGATGAGTACGCCGTAATCTCTGACGCCCTGTGGTTTCCAACGCGCGACGACGAGGACGTGCCCGTAGGGGTCGGCATACACCGTGCCGGGTCGCAACGATTGACGCCGCAAGCGCACCGGATAGAAGTCGGTCTCGTCGTCGCCGGGCAAGGTGCGCGGGCTCGAGGAATGTACGGTGTTGGAGAGGCGCCGTGCGAACCTGCGAAACGCCGCGGGGGCACTCTTGTCGGGCACGGACTGCAGGTTGCTGAGCACCGTGGGCTCGCACACCGGAGCTGTGTCCTTCCCGCCGCGCGTACACATGCGGTACACGAACGGCAGTCGGAGCTTCCATGCAAAGTACGCGCGAAGGAAATAGGGAAGGTCGGCACAGTCCGGCTCGAGCGAGAGCTCGGCGTCTTCGCCTGGCGCGCGATAGTCGTAGAGCAAGTTGCGCTCGCGTTCTGCGATCAACGTCTGAAGGCTCGGCCAGGTCGTGTCGTCGTCCGTCGGCTCTAAGAAGAGCTGTTCGACGAACGCGGAGTAGAGGTTCTCCGTGGCGCGCCCCCACTGCTCGCTGATCTCCCATGCCGGACCCGGCGCAGCCCGAGGCTCGGGTGGGGCTTCGCTCTTGGCCACTACGAACCGTTCGCAGGTCAGCACGTCGTCGCCGTCTGCGAGGACCGCCGTCCAGCGACCCGCCATCGGCTCCGGGACCTCGACCCATCGACTCAACGGCGGTCCGTCGAGGATGTGCTGCTCGGGCTCGACCCGGGTGCCGTCCGGCGCGAAGAGCACCAACGACGCGGCGCCGGGATCGCGCTCGCTCGAGACGATCACGCGTAGCGGACGCGACGCGTCCGGTCGACGGGGTGAACGGAACACCGAGATGCGTTTCGAGTCGCTGCAGCGCCCCTGTGGACGCGACGCGGGCGCGCTCGGGCGGAGCTCGGCATCGGCGACCAGCGCCCGACCAGGAGAATGTCCGAGGACGGTGATGCGTGTGGTTCGACTCAGGAAGTCACGTCTCGACGTGCCCTCGCCGAGGCTTAGGTCGCTCACAGCGACCCGATCCACTCGATTGATGGTCTCGAGGTCGGTGCCCTCGCAAGAGGTCACGAACTCCGAGAACGCGTGGATCGCCATCGGCACGCCGTCTCGAGTCGTCCCGAGATACAGCATGATGTGACCTGGGAAGTACATCAGCACGATGCCTCGCCGCGCGGCCGCCTCCAACAGCAAGCGCTTCTCGTTGAGGTCTTCGACCTCCGAAACGTCGATCGAAAACGTCCCAGCAATCGCCTGCCGTGCGCTGTGTCGTGGAAGCGCGATACCGAATCGATCGAAGAGCTCGAGCAAGAAGCGCGAGCAATCGTAGCCGCCGTCCTTGCCTCCCCAGCCGTAGGGCTCACCGCGGAGCGAGAACGCCTCGGTGAGCAGCGCGCGACGAGTGAGTGGTTGGGTGACCCGGCGATCGGCCTCTGCACCGGCCTCCTCGCGATCGAGCGGGGACGAGAGTGTTTCCTCGGTGACCCAGCCCATCGCGTACGAAGTTCGCGCGAGCAGCATGCCGTTCGGCCAACGCCCGAGGACCTGCACCACTTCGCCCGGGCGCGCCGTGCTGCACCGATTTCGGTCGAAGTCGAGGTCGATAGGGGCTTGATGGAGGCCCCCGTCGAATGGGCCGCAACGAATCGCCGTCAGCTCTTCGACGCTTCGCCACCCGGCTTGCATCTCCAGATTGTCCGGCGTCGCGAAGACCTCGATTGCGGCGCTGCCGATCGGATCTCCGGTTGCATCGAGTAGCTCCTCCGTCTCGACCTTCGCGCGCATGTAGCGCAGCCGCTCGTCGAGCTGCGCACGGAGCGCCTGGTCGTCGATCGGCGCGAACAAATCGGCGCGCCCGATCGGCTCGCCATCGAAGGGCCGCTCGAGGGCGAGGTTGTGTCGTTCTATGGCATCGCTGCTCAGCAGCGGCTCGTCGACTGGCCCGTACTGCGCGTGGCGCTCGATCCAGTACTCCGCGGTCTGATGCTCCGGCCGTACGCCCGCCATCGGAGGGTCGTTCTGCCGCGTGGCTGGGCAGCTGGCGGGACGCTCCTGCTTCTCTGCAGCCTCCCGCGCGTCGCGACACCCACTGGCACAACATAGCGAAAGAGCCGCCATCACGGCCGCAACTCGCTTCATGTAGGTGCTTGCATCCATTGGATGATCTGGCTTTCGACAGTGCCCTTAGTGCCGAGTCCGAGGTCCACTCTTTGTGGAAACCCGACGTGGCCCCCATGGCTAGTGACGATCCGCCGAAGCGTGGTCGCATTCTGCAGCCAAGGCAGCACGCTGTCGATCAAGACCATGGGGTCCCGCTCGGCTGCGATGAACAATGTCGGTGTCTGGATCTGGTCGAGTACGTGGCACGCGCTGGTCTTGTGCCAGTAGTCCTCGGCCCCTGCAAAGCCATGGCGTGGCGCGATGATCCGTTCGTCCCAGAGCTCGATGGCGTCGATTCTCAATGCCTCCCGCAAGGGCACGGGCACCTCCCGGTGCTTTGCGACGTTGCGGTAGATCTCTTTCAGTCCGTTCAACACGTGATGCCGGTAGAAGAAACCACGAGGACGATCGATCGCGCGCGCACCCGCCTCGAGGTCGATCGGCGAGCACAGGGTAGCGGCCGCGCGAATTCGTGGGTCGGGCTCGCCAGCGAGATAGCGCAGGATCATGTTCCCACCGAGCGAGTATCCGAGCAGGAGTATGTTCTCGTAGCCTTCCAGTGCCCGGCTTCTCAGCGCTGCAGCGAGATCCTCCGTGAGACCCGCATGGTAGTAGTCCGCTCCGACACGATCGGCGCCGCGTAGGTTGAGCCGCAGACTGTCGATTCCGGCATCATCGGCCGCTCGCGCGGCCTTGCGCGCATAATAACTCGTCGCGCTTCCGCCGAGCCCGTGCACGATCACGACGATCGTGTCCGCGGCGCCTCGTTCTGTCAGGCGTCCGCTGAGCCGGAGGGTGCCGACGACCCGGTCATCGAGGCTCGTCTCCCAGCGCCGCCAGTCCGGCACTCGAGGCGGGAGCAGGTTGTGTCGAAGAAATGGGCCGAGGGTCCAGAAATGACCCCGCCAGTTCATGATTCGTTGGGTTTGAGCGTCGCCACGGCCGGCGATTGATCCGCCTGCTGGTGCCAGGAGTAAAAGGGCGGGCGGTCTTTGCACATCGGGCGATCGTCGTCCGCGCAGTAGATGCGTACATGGAAGTGACTGCGATGCGGTGCCCCATGTCGCGGCTGCGTGATCACGCGCCTGGCGCGCATCAGCACCTCGGGGTTCGCACCCTCTTTGACGGCTTGCTGCAGCAGCCGGCGCTTAATCGCGTTCGCGACGAAGATGTGTTGCACGTCCGTGGTGGAGTGGCTCAGCAGCGATTCGATGAGCGCCCAGTTGCGCGCAGCGTCGAACTTGTAGAGGTTGCCCCACTGAATACCCATCGCCTTGTTGTTCAGTCGGACGAAGAGTTGCACGTTTACCGGGGTCGATCGCCGATCCAACAGGTAGAACCCGAGGTCGACGTCGCGGCCGCTTTGGTGTGACACGTGCGGTCGGAACCGACCCCCGCCGGGTCGCGAAAGATCGCCGACAGTGAGGCGCGAGCGCGGGTAGCGGAACGCGACGTCGTGGGCGGCCTGCTCGATGATTCGGACGAGCTCGCCGGTGCCGTGACGCGAGTCCTGCGAACCGACCTTGACCGCGAAGTCTTTGTGGTCGTTGATGCGCTGACCGAAACGCAGAAGGCCCCGGTTTGGGTAGCCGACAGACACGCTTGGCGCCGCTTCCAAGTCGGAGGGCGAAACCGCGCGCGGCATCCGTGCGATCTGTTCGAGGTCGTCCTCGGACGGCTCGGCGTGCGCTTCGGCATGCTGCGCCTCACGCAACACGGAGTCGCCGGTCATCGGCAGCTCGGCGGAGGCAGACGTGCCGAACGACCCAGCCACCCAGACGAGTGCGGTCGCCATGACGGCGCAGATCCACGGTACCAACCGTGATCCTGTGCTCCTGTCTGATTCCCTCATCCCCATTTTTTTCGACGCCAAGTGTGGCCCGAATCCCCTCGAATGCCAGTGTGCAGGTTGGAGCGCTCTCATGCCAAGGCTGAGAGCCCGTTCAGCCTGCGTTTTACAGGGTTTGCTCTGCTCCCATCGCCGAATTTTTCGAAAAAACGACGATTTAGCCGGCGGCCGCAATCGGTTCCGGCGGGTTTTCCGGGGGAAGATCCCCTGGAGGGGGGATCTTATAGCCCAGAAGGTGCCGTGCGAAAAGGGCCCAAATTACGCCGAGGCCCCACACTAGGCCCAGCACGACCCCGCCGTCGATGATGCCGCGCCAGGGCTGCGGAAGTGAGCGCACCCACCAAATCAACAAGATCAGGGCACCGATGAAGACCCAGCTGACCGTTTTTTGACGGCGGGTCGAGTGGAACAGGCTCATACAAAATGGGAGGGCCAGGATCACCCATAAGGGCCTTGGATGCTGTCCGAGATAGATGGCCCGCGATACCACACGAGGAGAGAATCGAAGTTGAAAGCCTCGGTACCCTTCGAGATAGGCGTTCGCGATGAGCCACGCCACGTAGATTCCCTTCTGAGTGCCCGTCATCAGGTCCTCGGTCCACGGCTCGAGCGCGAGCGGAGCGAGCCGCCAAATCGCCTGGCCGAGCAAGAGAGTCACCCAGGCGACACCCCAGGCGGCCACGAGCTTTTGAACCCAGGGGCGCATGACCGGCGCGACGGTAGCAGTATCAATCGGGATGTCGACTTGCCCTCGGGTTGCTCCACCCGCCATGCTCCTTAGAGACGAGGCGACGACTTGGACGACGAGACCTTCGAACTGGGCGCGGACGAGCCGGATGCCAAACCTCGGCGTCCGGGCTTTCCTGTAGAGCCGCGTCGAGTCCTTAGGATTCTGGCTCAGCACCGAGGTCGCCTGCTGCGTGTGTTCATGATCACGGCCGCCTTCTCGCTGGCTGCGTACTTCTTCGTGCCGGAGACATACGAGTCGGTCGCGGTCCTGGTCTACGAGGGCAGCCCACTGCCCGTGCAGCAAAACCAGTCTTCGCCCCTGATGAGCGCGTTCGTGCGCTCCGCCGCGGTGCCAAGTCGGCTTCGCGAAGTGCGGGAGCGTCTAGGATGGGAGATCTCCGATGAGGAGATCAAGAGCCGCGTTGTGGTCACCGAGGAGAAGGACGGCGGGTCGATGACCATCACCGCAGAGGCGCCCAATGCGGAGGATGCGCAGCGGCTGGCGCAGACGATGCTCGAGGTGTTTCTCGAGCAACAGGCCGTCTTCAACTCGAAAAAGCTAGACCTCCTCAAGATCGAAAACGAGGCCTCGTTGGAACGCGCGACGGAAAGGCTGGACGCTGCGCAGGCGGCTTTCGACGTCTTTCGGGAAAAGAGCGGCAAGCCGAACCTGCTCGACGAAAAAGCGCAACTGATCAAGCGTGCCGCGGAGCTTCGCGTGAAGGTGGAAGAGGCGGGGATCGAGGTCGCTGCGCAGAGCGCGCTCATCCGGGAGCTCGAGGAGGCGCAGCGCGAGCTTCCACGTCAGGTCGTCGCCAGTTCCACCAAAGGCTCGGCCGTCGACGCCCCGCTTGCCAAAGCGCGATCCGAGCTTGCCGAAGCGCGCGCTTCCTTGAGCGAGGAGCACCCTCGAGTGCAGGCTCTGCAACAGCGTGTGGCGAGATTACTGGCTCAGAAGGGCGACAACCCGGTGGAGGTTGGTGGCCAGACGCTAATGCTCAATCCTGCGCGCGCCTCCGTCGACGAGCAACTGGCGGGCGCGCGCGCGGCGGTGGCTGCGGCTCAGGAACGGCAGGCGGCCCTCCAAGTGTTGCTGGAGAACGTCAAGCGCGAGGCGCAGGCCCTCGCGCCAGATGAGGGCGAGGCGCGTCTGATCATGGGAGAGATGGCCGCGGCGCTTGCGCGGGTCGACGAGCTCAAGGTCCAGCGAGCCGCCATTCGCGACGCATCGCTTCGGTCACTCACGGGCTTTCGCGTGCTCTCCGTACCCGTCGTTCCGGAGGAATCTTCTCGCGTTGCGTCCTACGTGGGAATCCTCGGCGCGCTACCCATCTTGGTCGTTCTCCTCGCCGCGATCGTGATTTTAGCCCGCGCGCTGAAGACCCTGCAGCTCGAAGCACCGCGAGAGGTCGCGTGGTGGGGCAACGGCCCGGTCCTCGGGACGAGTGTTTGGCCTCGCGACCCAAACGCCCTCGACGCCTTCGTCGACGAGCTCGAGGACCAAGGAATGTACGGCGCCGGTCGAACCCTCGTCGTGCCTGCGACCGAGGCGGAGCGCGAAGTCGCCTGCTCGTTCGCGATGCGACTCGCGGACGCCCCGTGGCTCGCGGCGGCAATCCTGGACGTCGGCGACCGAGCGGATTCACAGTCGCCTTTGGTGACACCCGCTCCGAGCGGGGGCTCACCTTGGAGTCCAGCGACGCCGAGGCGGCTCTCGACCCAAGGGACACCTTCGGTGGCGCACGGCCGCGCCGTTCCGCGCAAGCCTACCTTGCAGGGCTTCATTCAGCCCAGCGAGGGTCCCAGATCATCGCCGCCGAACGTGGTGATCACACCGCCTCCCAACCATGGCCCGCATGAATCCTCATCCTCGAGGCCCCCGCGCAAGAGGACCGTCATCGGACTCCCGGCCGTACAGTCGTCAAAACCGATCGAGATCCAGGAAGAGGCGGTCGCTGAGTCGGCTCCTCCGGCAAGTACGTCGACCGCCTCGGATCGGCCGAGAACCGGGCCCCAACCATTTCGTCGAAAACGAAGCGCACGTGCAACGGTGCGGATGGTCGTTCCCGTGACGCAGGACGCGGCAGCGCCCCAAGCATCGACCGCCCGAGACTCCACGACCGGCGAGGAAGCCTTCCTGCTGACCCGCCCGGTCGCTGTGACAAACGATGAAACACCGTCTGAGGTTGGCCGCGAGACGCCCGAGAGCGCCGGCAATCCGAATGCGGATTCATCGAACGCGGTGATGCGCGCGGCTGTGCGACTCTTAGGGCACGCCGACGAAGACATCACTCGACCTCGGCCCTCAGCGCCGCCGGTCGAGCCGCGGTTCGGTGATGTCTCCGGGGTGGCGCTGGCGTGGAACGGTCCACTGAGCGGTCCGGTGTTGCGCCGCGCTGCACGCCTAGCCCACCGCGTAATCGTCGTGGTTTCAGCCGGCTTGAGTGCGGTCGACCTGACGCGGATTCGCACTCGGCTCGGTCGAGACGGAGGCGGCGTTGGATACGTGCTGGTGAACGTCGATGATGCCTATGTCGCCGCCGAGGACCGTGTCGGGCCCGTGGAGGAGTTCTGGCGCGGAGAACGGGAAGCGGACGCCTAGGAGCCGCGCCTGTCCTGAGGGCGCGTTGCGGCTGCAATCCTCGTAGTCTATTTAGCTTTCGCTGTGTCCAACACCGACGAGCGAATGAATCCATTTCCACCGGTGAGTAAGTCGGCATGGCTCGCCAAGGTGGAGGCCGATCTCAAAGGCGCATCGCCCGACCGTCTGCGCTCCAAGACCGCCGGCGGGCTCGACATCGAGCCGCTCTACACCGCAGAGGACGCAGTCGCGCCCGACGCCGGCTTTCCGGGAGTCTACCCATACGTGCGCGGCGCGGCTCCCCTGGCGGGCTGGGTCGTGCGCCAGGAGTACGACGATCCGCGGCCGAGTGTGTGCAAGGCGCAGATCGCTCAAGACCTCGGTCGTGGGGTCGAGGCGCTGTGGTTGCGAATCGGTCCACGCCACGGTTGTCGCGTGCTGACGACCGAGAGCCTCGACGACGTGCTTGGGGCGACGGATCTCGGAGCGACGTCGGTCTACGTCGAGGGCGGTTCGGATGCGCTTGCTGTCGCCGCCGGCTTTCTGGCGGTCGCCGAGCGCCGCGGCGTCTCCCGCGAAGCGCTGCGAGGCGGTTTCGCGTTCGATCCGATCGGACTTCTCGCGCGTGAGGGGAGGATCCAGGGCGGCCTTCGCGCGCGTCTTGCAGAGCTCTCCGATCTCGCCGCATGGTGCGCGCAGAACGCCCCCGGGCTTCGCGCCGTCGACGTGTCGGGCGATGCCTACGATGGCGGCGGCGCAAGCGAGGTCCAAGAGCTCGCATACACCATCGCCACAGGCGTCGAGTATCTTCGTCAACTGACCAAGGCTGGAATGCGAATCGAGGATGCGGCGCGCCAAATCGGGTTCAGCTACGCGGTCTCGGGCGATTTCTTCACGCAGATCGCCAAGCTGCGCGCGGCTCGGGGGTTGTGGGCCAAGGTGATCAGCGCCGCGGGGGGGGAACCGAGCGCCGCGGCCATGTCCATCCACGCCCGAACTTCCAGCTTCACGGTGGCGAAACGCGACCCTTGGGTGAATATGCTCCGCGTCACCGCAGAGTGCACCGCTGCCGTGCTAGGAGGCGCGCAGAGCGTGGCGACGCAGTCGTTCGACGCCGCGGTCGGGCCTCCCGACGAGCTCGCACGACGTGTGGCTCGCAATACACAAATCGTGCTTCGTGACGAGTCGCACCTCGATGCAGTAGCCGACGCTGCCGGAGGTAGTTGGTTCGTCGAGACGCTGACCGACCAGCTCGCGCGCGCCGCGTGGAAAGAGGTCCGGTCCATCGAAGGCGCCGGTGGCATCGTCCAGGCTCTGGGATCGGGTCGCATCGTCGACGCGATCGACGCAGTCGCGAAGGTGCGCCAGCATTCGATCGCCAAACGCAAGGCTCCGATCCTCGGCGTGAGCGAGTTTCCCAACGCCACCGAGCAACCGGTCCACCGTGATCCCGTTCCGCAAGAAGAGATCAAGCGCATGCTTCGCGCCGGGCTGGATGAGCTCGACGTCGGCGCGCACCGCGAAGTCTTGCTCGGACTCGCGCGTCAGGTGAACGATCCGGACCGCGCGCCGGGGGCACTCACCCAAGCCTGTGTCGCTGCGACGAGCTCGGGTACGGATATCTACAGCGTGGCGGCGGTGCTCCAACACGGTCAGCCCGACTTCCACGTCGAGCCCATTCGGCAATGGCGCGCGGCGGATGCATGGGAGCGGCTTCGCGATCGAAGCGACCGGAGCGAAACCAGGCCTAAGGCCTTCATGGCCAACCTCGGCTCCATCCCGTCTCACAAGGCGCGTTCGACGTGGGCGCAGAACCTTCTCGCGGCGGTAGGCGTCAGCTGCTCCACGAACGAGGGATTTGGCGATCCCAAAGCGATCGAGGCTGCCTGGCGGGATGCGCCCGCCTCACTTGCGGTGATCTGCGGCAGCGACGAGGACTACGAGTCGATGCTGGAGCCTGCCGTGCTGGCCCTCAAGAAGGCGGGGTGCCCGATCGTCTTGGTGGCAGGGCGGCCCGGCGAACGCGCGGCCGCGCTCCGCGAAGCCGGTGTGAGCGACTTCGTCTTCGTCGGCGCCGACGTGCTTCGCGTCATGGCCGATGTCCTCGATTCCGTGGGAGTAGATCGATGAGCTCTTTGCCCGACTTCAGCCAGCTCGATTTCGATTCCATGGGCGGCGAGGCGCAGTCGCTAGCCGACTGGGAGCGGCTTGCCGGCGTAGCGGCTGACGAGCGTTGGAGCACGCCGGAGGGCATCGCAGTCAAGCCCATGTACGGGGCCTCCGATCTCGAACCGGTGACCCATCTTCACACAATGCCCGGTCTTCCGCCCTATCTCCGCGGCCCGTACTCGACGATGTACGTGCAGCGGCCGTGGACAGTTCGGCAGTACTCCGGTTTTTCGACCGCCGAGCAAAGCAACGCCTTTTATCGTCGCAACCTCGCCGCAGGTCAGAAGGGGCTTTCGATCGCTTTCGATCTCGCGACCCACCGAGGCTACGACTCAGATCACCCGCGAGTCGCCGGCGATGTCGGCATGGCCGGCGTTGCCATCGATTCGATCAAGGACATGAAGATCCTCTTCGATGGCATCCCGCTCGATCAGATGAGTGTCTCGATGACGATGAATGGCGCCGTCCTGCCGATTCTCGCGCTCTACGTCGTTGCCGCGGAAGAGCAGGGCGTCCCACCGGAGAAGCTCACGGGCACCATTCAGAACGACATCCTCAAAGAGTTCATGGTGCGCAATACCTACATTTATCCGCCGTCACCTTCGATGCGGATCGTGGCGGATATCTTCAAGTACACCGCGGCCAACATGCCGCGCTTCAACAGCATCAGCGTGAGCGGCTACCACATGCAGGAAGCGGGCGCGACACAGGACCTCGAGCTTGGCTACACTTTGGCCGATGGCCTCGAGTATGTTCGCACTGGGTTGGCGACGGGTCTCGGCATCGACGATTTCGCACCCCGCATCAGCTTCTTCTGGGCGGTTGGCACCAATTTTTTCATGGAGATCGCGAAGCTTCGCGCGGGTCGTCTGCTGTGGGCTAAGCTCATCGAGCAGTTCGGCCCGAAGAATCCGAAGAGCATGGCGCTTCGAACCCATTGCCAGACCTCGGGTTGGAGCCTCACGGCGCAAGACGTCTACAACAACGTCGTCCGAACGTGTATCGAGGCGATGGCCGCAACGCAGGGGCACACACAGAGCCTTCACACCAATTCGCTAGACGAAGCGATTGCGCTCCCGACCGACTTCAGCGCGCGCATCGCGCGCAACACCCAGCTCTACCTCCAGCTCGAGAGCGGCACGACCCGGGTGATCGACCCGTGGGGCGGCAGCTACTACGTCGAGCGACTCACGCACGAGCTAGCCCTCAAGGCGTGGGAGCACATCAAGGAGGTGGAGGAGCTCGGCGGAATGACCAAGGCCATCGAGGCTGGTCTCCCGAAGCTTCGGATCGAAGAGGCGGCGGCGCGAACGCAGGCGCGCATCGACTCGGGCCAACAAACGATCGTCGGCATCAACAAGTATCGCCTCGACAAGGAAGAACCGCTGGACGTGCTCAGGGTCGACAATACCGCCGTTCGCGAGGCGCAAATCTCGCGCTTGCGGGAGCTGCGTCAGGAGCGCGACGAAGCAGCGCTCCTGCCGAAACTTGATGCATTGACCAAGTGCGCCGAAACTGGCGATGGTAACCTGCTGGAGCTGGCAATCGACGCGGCCCGGCACCGAGCGACCGTGGGTGAGATCAGCGACGCGCTCGAACGCGTGTGGGGGCGCTATCAGGCGACGATTCGGAGTATTGAAGGCGTGTATCGAAGCGAAGTAGGCAAGGACTCGGAAGCGATCGATCGGGTGAGGGCTCGAAGCGACGAGTTCCTGCGCAAGCACGGTCGTCGGCCCCGAATCTTGGTGGCGAAGATGGGCCAAGACGGTCACGACCGAGGTCAAAAGGTGATCGCCACCGCCTTCGCCGATCTCGGTTTCGACGTCGACATCGGGCCGTTGTTCCAGACACCCGACGAAGTGGCAAAACAGGCGGTCGAGAACGACGTGCACGTAGTGGGGGCGAGCTCGTTGGCGGCTGGTCATCTGACCTTGGTGCCGCAGCTCAAGCAGGCGCTCCGAGACCTCGGGCGCGAAGATATTCTGGTCGTGGTCGGGGGAGTGATTCCACCCGAGGACTACGATGCGCTACGCAAGGCGGGTGCCGTCGCAATCTTCGGTCCGGGGACAGTCATCGCAGAAGCGGCGATCGAGCTGCTCGAGCAACTCGACGCGCAGCTCGGAGGGACGTGAAGCGCCTCGATGTGCAAACGTACGTCGATGGTGTCCGCGGCGGTGACCGCGCGATCCTCGCCCGGGCGATCACACTGATCGAGAGCGAGCAGCCGGCTCACGCAGGGCTCGCTCAAGAGGTGCTGGAGGCACTTCTGCCCGCGACAGGTGGGTCTCGTCGAGTCGGGATCAGCGGGGTCCCTGGAGCCGGCAAGAGCACGTTCATCGATGCGTTGGGCGTTTCGCTTACCGGCCGCGGTCATCGGGTTGCTGTGCTGGCGGTCGACCCGACGAGTAGCATCAGCGGTGGGAGCATCCTCGGGGACAAAACGCGGATGTCTGCACTCGCCAGCGACCCGAACGCGTTTATCCGCCCTTCGCCGACGAGCGGCACACTGGGTGGCGTCGCGCGGAAGACCCGTGAGTCGGTTCTGCTCTGCGAGGCGGCAGGGTTCAACGTCGTCCTCGTCGAGACCGTGGGAGTGGGACAGTCCGAGACGATCGTCGCTGGAATGGTCGACTTCTTCGTGGTGCTGCTGATCGCCGGGGCGGGCGACGAGCTCCAAGGCATCAAGCGCGGGATTCTCGAGGTTGCCGACATGCTCGCTATCAACAAGGCGGACGGTGATAACCGGGCACGCGCGGTGCGGGCTCAGGCCTCCTATCAGAGCGCGCTGCGCTTGATGCGGGCGAGCAGCGTGCCGCCGGTGGTTACCTGTAGCGCGCTCGAGAAGACTGGGCTGGACGAGCTCTGGAGTCTCCTCATGACGGAGTGGAACCGGATGCAAAGCACCGGGGAGCTCGAACGCAAGCGCCAAAAGCAGCAGGTTCGATGGATGTGGGACATGGTCGAGGACGGGCTGCGCAAGGCACTTCGCGGCGATCCCGAGTTGGCAGCTTTGATTTCAGAGCTCGAGGATGCCGTAGGGCGCGCGCAGACGACCCCGAGCGTTGCTGCATGGCGAGTGCTTGCGCGCTTTGCCGAGCGCGCGGGCGACGTGCTCAAGCGGCGCGGCTGAGCTCGTCGGCCGAGTCGGGTTCTCCTGATGCGGACTTCCCAGAGGGCTTTGGAGTCGGACCGAGGAGCTCCGCCATCCAGCGAAGTTGTTCGCTGTGTGCCAGCGCGTGCTTGATCACCATCGTGAGCGGCGCGGAGACGAGCGCGCCCACGGGGCCGAGCAACCAACCCCAAACGACCATCGAGACCAGCACCACCAGCGCGGAGAGCCCCAGGGCATCCCCCATCACACGCGGTTCGACCGCGCCTATCGCGAGGTTGATTCCGCCGAACCCTGCGGCGACGACGATCGCTTCTCCGGCACCGAGTTGGAGTAGTGCGAGTGCGATGGCCGGCACGGCGGCGATGATCTGGCCGACAGTCGGGATGTAGTTGAGGAGATAGGCGAGCAGGCCCCAAAGGAGAGGCACGTCCACACCCCTCCACCAACACCACCCGAACACGAGCACGCCCGTGAGCAAGCTGAGAACGGTCTTGGCGACTAGATAGGTGTTGACCTCGCGTGCTGCTGCCGAAAGCTCTTGGATCTGGCTCGGGGTTGCGATCCTGGCGAGCTTCTCGCGGATCCCGGTGGCTTCGAACAGCATGAACGCGACGATGAGAAGTACGAGCACCATTTGCGACACCAGCGACGCGGCATACTGCGCCATCACTGTGGCCATGTTGAGCATCCAGGTCGGCTCGGAAAAGTCGTAGACTGACTCGAGGTACAGGCCGCGTGCGGCGAACCAAAGCTCCGCTTCGTGCATTCGTCCCGCCAACATCGTGGCGTATTCGGGCACGCGCTCGGTGAATGTGGCGACGGCGCCCGCCAGCGGGATCCCCAAGGCGGTGCCGGCTGCAACATCGAGCAGCAGCCCGGCGAGCACGGCCACGAGCGTGGGCACGCCTCGATCGCAAAACCACATCACGATGGGCGCAGTGACGATTGCGATGAACGAGGCGACCAATACGGGCACGAGCAGCGGCGCAGCGAGCTTGATTCCAGCTCCGATCACGATGATCGAAGCGAGAATCAGAATGATTCGCGCGCCTTTGCTCACGGCCATCCTAACAATGTAGCGCGAATCACGATGGGGGGCGATCCACGAGCTCGAGCTCGGCTCCCTTGACGCACAAAGCCGCCGTTCCTCCGATGATCGACGACAACTCACGTCCAACCAGATCCTGTCGCCATCCATCCGAGAGGCGCGACGGTTGCTCGAGCACCAGGTTGGTGACGTCTTCGCGCGTACCGAGGACAGTGGTGTCGAGGTCCTCCTCGGAGGCCCGTTGTGCGAGCCACGCGAGGCAAAGGGAGACGATGCCATCGACGTTGGCCGCGTTCGCGGGCTTCTTCGGGGGAAGCCGAACGTCACTCGGGGAAAGCTGAACGCCTCGACGAATCGCAGCGAGAAGAGCGTCGGCGTGTTTGAAGCGTTGGGCGTCGAAATTCCGTATGCCACGCAACTGAGCCGCGTCGCGGACCGGCCGCTGTGCGAGAGAGAGCAGTGCCATGTCGGACAGCACCGAGCGCACCGGCTTGTTCCGCCTTCGGGCTTCATCCTCGCGCCACGCGGCCAGCTCTTGGGCGACGCCTCGCGCCTTGGCGCCGAGCTTCGCCTTGCCGCGGAGCTTCCACCAGAGCGTCCTCGGGTCGGATTGAGATCGATCCTTGGAGCGGAGCCGTTCGATTTCCTCGTGAGCCCAACCGAGTCGGCCGCGCGCGTCGAGCGCCGCGCTGAGCGTATCGCGAAGCGCCAAGAGGTGCGCGACGTCGGATGCGGCGTAGGCGAGATCCGCGGCGGGAAGCGGACGCCGCGTCCAGTCGGACAGTTGCGCGCTCTTGTCGAGCTCCAGGCCGAGAAACCCTTCGACCAACTTTCCGAGCGAGCTGGTTCGATACCCGCAAAAAAGTGCGGCAATTTGGGTGTCGAAGAGCCGACGAGGCGCAACGCCACAAACGAGCTCGAGGATCTCCAGATCCTGCGATGCCGCGTGCATGACGCACACGGTGTCGGCCTCCAGGGCCTTTCTGAGCGGCTGCACGTCGACCGCGAGCGGGTCCACGAGGGCGATGCGATCGGGTGTAGCAACCTGGATGACCGCGAGGACCGGAAGATAGGTGCGCTCCCGATGAAACTCCGTGTCGAGCGCATACGCTTGCGTCTCGCAGAGCTCATCGACGAGCATCTCGAAATCGCGTTGCGTGTCGATCCAATCGAAATCATTCATGGGCAGTACGGCCGTCCCGGATGAGGTTTCTTGATCCATTCTTGGCGGCGGTCGAGCCAACGCTCCACCTCGGTATCCATGGCCCCGGCGGATTGTCGAGCTTCGGCGTGAGTGACGATCTTCGAAGAGGCCTGCTCTCGTTTCTCTTCGAGCGGGAGCGGACGGACGCCCGCATCCGCCAGTCGCTGCCGCTGCCACGGGTACACCGGTTGGGAGTCCCGGCAATCCCGCGCGATGTCGTCCGGTGTGCAGAAGAACCGAAAGTGGAAGTGGTCGTCGTGCGGGTAGCTCGGCTGGCAGGTCAGCGCCTCGAATCGCTGGATGGTCGACGCAGGTGCGTCCTCTGCGCGCGCGTGCTCGAGGAGAAGGGTTCGGAGGTGCTCGGCAACATAGATGTTCTGGAGCTGCGCCGTCTGTCCTTCGATCAGTGCCTGGAGGAAGAGCCAATTGCGAGGAACGTCGAGAGTGAGAGCGACGTCGTCCGTCGGGTCCGCGAGATCGCGAAAGTCGACCCCTCGACCGTTCGGATCGAAGAATGCTCCTACGCTCTCAATCGGTTGGCCGTCGGGTCCCAGTTGGTAGAAAAGCGCGTCGACGTCGCGCCCGCTCTGGTGAGAGCGGTGGTGGGGGATCGGACCGCCCCTCTCGAGGCTGAGGTCGTTGATGGTGATCGGCAGCCCGCCGAGCTCACGCTCCACTCGCGCCGAGGCTTCGAGCAGTGCGCGTACCACCTCGACGGTCCCGTACCGCGCGGCCGGGTCGCGGCCCGGGTTGAATCGCAGACCGGGCGCCTCGAGGGGCAATGGAACGCCGCCGAGGAGTGAACCATCGTTCGGGTTCCGGAGCGAGGTCGACTCGAGGCCCTCCAAGTCGAGCGCTGGTGGGGCGGCCGGCGGTGTCTCGGGCTCCAACACCGGTGACGCGGTCTGTGCCTTGGGCGGTGGCACGCTGCAGCCGAGGACGGCGGTCCCTAGCCAGAGAAGGACGGCGAGGCGTGCGGCGCCCATCACGTTTCGGTCGGACGCAGGACGGAAGCGAAGACGAAGTTGGACATCTGCAGGAGAAGGTTGAGGAAGCTGTCCGCATCGAGCTGCTGACGTTCGGCCCAGTCGAGGCTTGCCGCCTCCAGGAAACCAAGCCAGCCACGCAAGCGCAGCCGTGTGCTCGGGTCGTCTGGACGAGCCCCAAACCGCGAAAGACGCGTCAGCATGCGATCGACCAGCGCCTCTCGCGTGCGTTCGAGGACCACCGCGACCTCGGGGTCGGTGCCGATGCCTCCGCGGAGCAGAAATGCGTAGACCACCCGGTGCCTCGACACGTAATCGAGAAACGCGCGGAGTCCCGCGCGTTGTCCTTCGGGGTCCGGTTCCGATCCGGTTCCGTGCTCATCCACGTCCGTCTCATCGAGGAGCTGTCGAGCCGCCTCGGCCACCGCAGCGACATAGAAGGCCCGCTTGCTGGGGTAGTAGTGGTAGAGAAGACCCTTGGATACCCCGGCGCGCTTGGCGATGTCGTCGATCGAGAGCTCATCGTAACTTTGGCTCGCGAACAGATCGAGCCCGAGCTCCAGGAGCTGTTGCCGACGAACATCGACTTGTAGGCGTGTGCGTACAGGTTGCATCGTGTGAGGCCCAGTATAGCCCAGCTTCGAGCGCGCGCCGGGACTCGCGAAGGTTTGCGTTCGGGACCCCAATTCCCCATGCTCTGCGGGTGCGCGATGCGCTTCAGCGACTGATCGACGACGTTCTCAATCCGCTTCTCGAAAAGGACGCGAGCAGCATCGAGCTGCTGAAGGCGGAGGACCACGAGGTCGTGGTGCGCGTCACCGGTCGTGCAGCATTTGGCGTTGGCGCGGAATACGTTCGCACAGGCGTCATCGAGCCGGCGCTTCGCAAGGTGGTCGGCAACGACTGCGCGATTCGAATCAAGAAGGCCGTCCCAAAAGCGAAACGCCGTTTGTGAAGCGTTCCCCGCGGGTGACGTCAGCGGCCCTTGAAGTCGCCTTCGCGACGCTCGACGAACGAGCGAATGCCTTCGGCTGCGTCCTCGGTGTCCATGAGCTCTCGTGCGATGATCAAGAGCTCGGCGATCGCCGCGTCGACGCCCTGATGAGAAGCGGTCCGAGAGGAGCGAATCGTCGCTTGAACGCCGAGTGGCGCCCGTTTGGCGATGGTCCGCGCGATCTCGATTGCCTTGGTCCGAAGCTCGTCAGCCGGCAGCACTTCCTGAACGAGGCCGATCCGCAACGCCTCTTGGGCATCGAACCGATCGCCGGTCAGAAGCCATCGCATGGCGTTGCCCCAACCCGCGACCTCGGGGAGCCGAATGGTCGCGCCCCCAAACGGGAAGATACCTCGGTTGATTTCGATCTGGCCGAAGCGGGTACCCTCGTCGCACAAGCGGATGTCGGCAGCCAGCATCAGCTCGATGCCGATCGTCAGACACCAGCCTTGAGCGGCCATCACGAGCGGCTTCTTGCGCTTCGGTTCATGCAGACTGAGCACGTCGACCGAACCTTCCGGAAAGAGTGGCGCGCCGCTCCGAACGGCTGGGCCGACCTCGGCGAGATCCAAGCCGGCGGTGAAGTTGTCCCCGTTGGCATACAGAACCGCGCACCAAAGGGATTCGTCCGCCTCGTACTCCGTCACCGCCTCGGCGAGCTCCCGAAGCATGCGAAGATCGAACGCGTTCATCTTGTCGGCGCGGTTGAGAACGATGTGAAAAACGCGGTCGTCCCGCTCTTTGAGTACCCGTGGCTTGTCGTCGGTCATGGGGCGCGATCGTAGTGGACGGCCGTACCATAGGCCAGCACTTCGATCGTTCCCATCCCCTCGTTGCCCGTTGCGCTAGCGATGGTCGACGTTTCGAGCCGCGTGTTGATGTACGCGTCTGCGTCGGGGTGCGACTCCTTCATCCGGAGCACCGCTTCGCGTCTGCCGCGCTCGATGAGTGTCGAATACGACCGTACCTCGCCGCCGAAGAACATACGCCATCCACCGATGAATCGCTTGAAGTGGTCGACGGACACCACGACCGACCCGGTGGCTAGCTCGGTGCTGCGAATCGACACCGGCGGCACGAGCTGCTTGGTCGACAGCGCGGGTTGGTTTCGAAACCGAGCCTCGCGTTCGGCGATGTTCTCGAAGTGCGCGCGCTCGATGCGTGCACCGATGACCCTGCCCACGATGATCAGGACGATGGGGATTCCGAGACCGATGATGAGCTCTATCGACATCAGGTGCTCACTCGACTCGGACAGCCGTGCCATAGGCGAGGATTTCGGACGCCCCTTGTGCCACGGAAGATGTCGTGAACCGCACGTTCACCACGGCGTTGGCGCCAAGCGACGTTGCCTGCTCGATCATTCGGCTGGTCGCTTCTGCTCGGCTCTCTTGTAACAGCTCTGTGTACCCTTTGAGCTCTCCGCCTACGATGTTCTTGAGCCCCGCGGCGAAGTCCCTACCGAAGTGCTTTGCGCGGATCGTGCTCCCTTGAACCAAGCCGAAGTGCTGCACGATCTGACGACCTGGCACGGACTCGATGTTGGTGAGAATCACTCGAACCTCCCTCTATAGACGAACGCGGCCTGCCTTGAGGCGGCCGCCGAAAAGCGTAGCGACGATCTCCTCTCGCCGATTCCACAGGAAGCGCCGTCCCTCCGGCTCTCGCAGGTACTCGAGGCAGCTCTGGGGGTCGAGGTGGCTGGCCTCCAATAGGGTGACCAGCGCCCATCGCTCGATTGCAGTGGTGTTCGCATCGAGGATGCGAAAGTGTGCGCCCGCGATGAAGGTGTCATCTCCGAAGCGTCGGGCGAGCCAGATGCGCATTGCTTGCGAATGCGCCTCGATGTGCGGTGTGTCCGATGGGTGCGCCTCGCACGCCGGCTGACCGAGCGAGAGCCTCAGGTTGCGCGCGTGATCGCTCACGCGGACGACGAGGTCTGGCACCGCCAAGCGACCCATTTGGAGAAACTGTGCGTGGAGGGCCTTTGTTCGCGCCGAGACCTCCGCGACCAGCTCGTCCCAGGGGACTTCCGGACCGTAGTCGTGCGTCTCGAGGGGCTGGTGCGGGATTGCGGGCCTCCTAGCGTGCACTGTCGCTTGCGTCGGGCTCTCGAAGACGACCTGGTCGCCGATGCGGGGTACGACGTAGCGTCCGTCGAGCCTCGCGAGGTCGTCGAGATCCTCGAAGCCGAGCATCGAGCGGTTCTGGTCTGCGCTCGCACTCGTTCGGTAGTAGTGGTTCGAGGCGAACGGTATGACGCGGGTGGGATCGAGCGCCTGCGCGGTGAGCTCGAGGACTTCAGCGAGTTGGCCCTTTCGCGTTTCGTCATCGACGACGTCGAAGAGCTTTCCCGCATGGTTGTAGTTGGTGAAGAGGATGTCGAGCGGGCCGATGCGGCGGCGAAGGGCGTGGATCGCCTTTGCCGGCAGATTGCAGTCGTTGTAGTTGAGTATCGACCAGGGGCCGGACCTGATGTGCAGCATGTTGTCGATGCCCGCAGTCGGGTAACGGCAGCAGGTGGTTTCGCCGTCGAGCGCGAAAGGCTCTCGTTCACCGAGCGACCGAACATCGCGAAAGCCGAAGCTCCGCATCCGGTCGACCATCGAGAAATTGGCCGAGACGTTGGCGAGGACGGTCATCTTGGGGTTACGGTCGGCCAGCCTCGTGAGAGAGGGCGCGTGCAGATGGTCGCTGTGCCAGTGAGAGATCCACAGGTGCGTCGCTGTCGCGCCTAGGTCGAACGCATCGGGGTTGTCGTAGCGCAGACCCCAGCCCCCCGAGAACGCGGTGCCCTCGAGCCAGGGATCGAACAAGATGCGGACCGCGCCGACCTCGACGAGCAGCGAAGCGTGATTGAGATAGTGGATGCGAACAGAAGACATGTTGCGCGTTCAATCCCGGAAGCGACGCGGCCCCCTTTGGCTTCCACGATAGTCTTTTGATCGGAGGATGGCACCTTTCGGGGGGGCGGAATCGGTGCTAGCATTTTCGGCTGTGAAACTCTGTGTCATTGGTACTGGGTACGTCGGCCTCGTCACGGGAACCTGCTTTGCGGCGACCGGTCAGCGGGTCGTATGCGTCGACAAAGATGCTTCCAAGATCGAGCGTCTCAAGCGATTCGAGATACCGATTTTCGAGCCTGGCCTCGAGGAGATGGTGAAGGAGCAAGCCGCTTCCGGTCGACTCACTTTCACCACGGATCTCGCAGCGGCCGTGCGCGACGTGGATTTGGCATTCATCGCCGTCGGAACTCCGCCGACGCACGACGGAGAAGCGGACCTCAGCGCCGTCTTCGCGGTCGCGCAGAGTCTTGCCGAGCACGCCACCCATGATCTGGTGATCGTCATGAAGAGCACGGTGCCGGTTGGAACCAACGCGCAGGTCCAAAAGCTCATCGCTGGTGCCAAGCACGACATTCAGGTCGCGTCGAATCCGGAGTTCCTGAAGGAAGGCGGAGCGATCAACGACTTCATGTACCCAGACCGGATCGTCATTGGCGTTCGTCCGGGTCACGATCGAGCGCGGCGCCTGATGGACCGCGTCTACCATCCGCTCAATCTCTCCAACACGAAGATCGTGTGGATGAACCCAGAGAGCGCCGAAGTCACGAAGTACGCTGCAAATACGATGCTCGCCATGCGCATCTCGTTCATGAACGAGCTGGCGGTTTTGTGCGAAGAGGTCGGAGCGGACGTGCAGAGCGTTCGGATGGGGGTAGGAAGCGACCCGCGGATCGGTCCGCAGTTCCTCCATGCGGGTCCGGGTTACGGCGGCTCTTGCTTCCCGAAGGACGTCAAGGCGCTGGTGGCGGTTGCCCGTCGGCACGGCATCGAGCTCGAGCTCGCGGACGCCACCAACCGAGTGAACGTGCGCCACCGGAGCTTCGTCGTTCGCAAGCTGAAGAAGCAGTTCGGCGCCGAGCTGCAGGGGAAGCGCGTGGCGCTCTGGGGGCTGGCGTTCAAGCCCGGCACCGACGACATCCGCGAATCCCCCTCGATCACGACGATCGAGTTCCTCTTGAACGAGGGCTGCGAGGTCGTAGGCCACGACCCAGAGGCCATGGGGAACATCAAGGAGATGTTCGGAGACAGCATCAAGCTCGTCGACGACGCGTACGACGCGGTTGTGGACGCGGACGCGCTAATCCTCCTGACGGAGTGGCGCGAGTACCAGTATCCGGAGTTCGAGCGAATCGCGGAGCTCATGCGAACGCGCGTCGTTCTGGACGGTCGCAACATCTGGGTGGCCTACAAGCTCGGCGAACAGGGCTTCGACTACGACGGCGTTGGGATTCAGTCCGACACGGTCTAACAGGCGATGTGCGGCCGTTACACCCTGACGTGCCCGGACCACGACGCCCTCATCGAGAGCCTTCCGTTCGACGAGTTTAGCGAAACCCGAATCGAGCTGCGGCCGCGGTACAATATCGCACCCGGGCAACGCAGCCCCATCGTATATCTCGGGGACAGCGGTCCGGTGTTGGTCGAAGCGGAGTGGGGCTTCGAGCGCGCAGCCGGAGGGATCACGATCAACGCTCGTTCGGAATCGGCGAAACGCACGGCGATGTTCAGGGAGGCGTTTGAGCGAGGGAGATGTCTCGTCCCTGCCGACGGCTTCTTCGAATGGCGCAAGGAAGGGCATACGAATCAGCCGTACCTGTTTCGAAAAGGGCAGGGCGAGCTCTTCGTCATGGCGGGTCTTCGCGAAAAGGGCCGCTACGTCGTGCTCACGCGCGCCGCCAAGGGTAGCGTTGCGGACATCCACGACCGAATGCCGGTGCTGCTTGAAGCAGAGGACGCCCGACGGTGGCTCGATGAAGGAAGCATTGGAGAGTCACCACCCCTCGAGAGGACGGCGGTGTCGCCGCGCGTGAATCGAATCGAAAATGATGACCCGGCGTGTCTCGAGAAGGTGGCGCAAGAGTCGTTCGATTTCGAGGTTTAGTTAGATCGCGCCAGGGTCAGCGCCGCCGGCTTGGCGCGGACTCCTCGACGGCCTCGGTTTCGATGACCTCTTGTTGGACTCTCACCCGAGGTCCGGCTCGGGCTGCAAGCTTTCTGGATGCGGCGTCTACGAGCGCATCGACGCCGACTTGAATGGCGCGGTCGACTTCCTTACGGACTTGCTTTTCCCAGTTGCCGCGTCGGCGCTTGGCAAGTCGTCGCCGAGCTCTCGCGCGAAGCCGGCCGCGATCGGGCATCAGCGCCCGTCGAGCGCCGAGGGCGAGGACGATCCCCCAGCCGGCGAGTACCCATTGGACCCACCAGCCGGGCCCGGACATGATGTCGATGAGAAAGAGGCCGGCGTTGACGACCACGAAGGTGTAGATGCTCTGAAGGAAGCGCTTCTTTCGGTGACCGACGATCCGGTCTTCCTCGAGGTGAAGCTCGCGCTCCTCTTCGATCTGTTGGGCTGCTGCTTCGACATCATCCGCGTCGATGCCGGCCTCGACGGCCGACGCGACCAGATCTTCGTGCGAGAGCGTTTCGAGCGGCTGCGTTTCGAGCGCTCGCCGGAGAATCTCCTCGACCTCATCTCGCGTGTATTGGGTCACGCTCAGATCGTATCCCAGCGAAACCCTTCGGCCTCGAAGGCGTCGTCCGCGAGGCTCTTGAGCATCTCGTCGTCGTTACTGTCGATACGGCGAAAGTTGCGCTTGATACGCACTTTGGCCGCGCGAGTAAAGGTCTTGAGTATGTCGATCTCGCGTGAAGCAGCCTCCGCGCCGTTGGCCTCGATGGAGGCCTGCACGCGGCTGATCGTCGCCGCCATGACGAACAAGTCGATCATGATTTCGGCGAGCCGGTGGCTGGCGAACTGCTTGCCGATGATGGCTTTTCCGTGCTT
>JAHEEE010000024.1 GCA_024640845.1 Myxococcales bacterium
CAGCGGAAGGCCGCCGCGGGTGGCGGGCTCGAAGGTCCACGTCTGAACCGCCTCGACCGCGGCAGCATCAAAATCGGATCCCGCGGAGTGCTCGACCACGATATCGGTGACTTTGGCGTCGACAGTGATGGTGACTAGCAGGATCACCGTCGGGTGCAGGCCCGAGCCTTCACGGCCCGGAGGGAAGACAGGCGGCGGCGAATCGACGAGGTGCGGTGGATGAAGATCAGCGTCAGCGTCAGCGTCAGCGCCAGCGCCAGCGTCGGCGTCAGCGCCAGCGTCCGCGTCGGCGTCAGCGCCAGCGTCAGCGTCCGCGCCAGCGTCCGCGTCGGCGTCCGCGTCCGCGTCGGCGTCCGCGCCAGCGTCCGCGTCGGCGCCAGCGTCGGCGTCAGCGTCCCGCACCGGCCCCTGTGCGTAGCTCCGCCCTCCCACCCAGAGCAGCAGTACCCCGAGCGCGATCGCGCATATCTTTCCTCTACGATTCCCTTTCACTCATCACTCCTGCCTTCGCGCAGATCGCGCGGTTTACGTTCGGTTGGTGCTCGAACGTTCAGGCAGGAGGTGAGTTCTTGGGGGCGACTCGGAAGCGTCGGCTCTCGAACGGGAGGAATGGGTGAGTGAGTGAGAAAGACTGCTCGCGTTCCGCAAGCGGCGCCGAGGCCTGCGCGCCGACGATCAGAGGAAGCGCATCTCGACGGTCGGCCGTGAGTGCACAATGCTCATGTGTGTCGTCCGCACCGTCCTCCGTGGCGCCCCGAAACACCGGCAAGCTGCTCTCTCGTTGCGACGTGCCCCCGTGATGATGAGCTTCCGCATCGTGGACCAGCTCCCCGTGCTCGGCGCAGCGCGTGTGCTCGACCAGGAGCATGTGGCCTCCGCTCGAGCCCTGAAGAAGCAGCGCAAACA
Organism: Myxococcales bacterium; assembly: GCA_024640845.1. Lineage (GTDB taxonomy): Bacteria > Myxococcota_A > Polyangia > Polyangiales > Houyiibacteriaceae > SG8-38. Next base: position 907 of record JAHEEE010000024.1, read on the forward strand.
ACCCTGCGAGGGCGCAAGCGCGCCGAATCATTACAGATCCAAGCGAGTTTCGAGGGGGCCGGGACATCGCCAAGCCCCGAGTATGACCGAATCGCTCGCCTCATCAACCGAGCACCTGATGTGCGCTGGAGCGGGTCACCCTGTCGGGCTACACCCTTCCTTCGCTCCGCAAGCTAGGATGGAATGGGCTTGGGAGCCTATTTGATTTCGATGTCGCGGCACGATCCCACCGAAGTAACACGGCGCCACGTATTTGCGCAGCAAGGCCTCTCGAAAAAGGAGGAGCAGGCGCGCATCGTCGTGCTTGCCGGCGAGCTTGCGGGGGACAAGTACGCGATCGATCAGACGCTCACTCTCGGTCGTGGTGAACAAGCCGACGTGAGGATCGACGACACGCTGGTCTCGCGCGTGCACGCGCGCATCTTCACACATGACAACGGCTCGTTCGTGATCGAGGACCTGCAGAGCCGCAATGGAACGCTGGTGAACGGGATGGCGATCACGAAGCAGGTCCTGACCTATGGAGATCGGATTCAGATCGGGAGCAGCCTACTGCTGTTTGCGCACCACGACCCGATGGAAGAGCAAGTTGCCCAACGCCGCAAGCTCGAAGCGATTGGGCGGCTCGGCACCGGCGTTGCGCACGACTTCAACAACCTCCTCGGTGCCGTTCGTTCCAGCATCGACTTCCTCAACGCACTTCCGAGCGAAACCAAAGTGGGGGACCCGGACGTACGAGAGGCCTTCAACGACATTCGTGGCGCTGCTGCCGCGGCCACGGAGATGACCAGCCGGCTACTTGGATTCGCTCGCGAGGTTCGCGGCAGTCACACCGAAGTCGACTTGTCCGAGCTTTGTCACCACGTCGTTCAGCTTGCCCGCCATACCTTTCACCGGAGCATCAGCATCGACGCGCGCATTGAGGGGGGCCTCAAAGTGAGCGGAGACCGCGGGCAGCTTCATCAGCTACTGATGAACTTGATGATCAACGCGCGCGACGCGATGCCCAATGGCGGCAAGCTCACGATCACAGCGAAGAAGGCGGACAAGATCGAGCTCGAGAAAGCGCCACTCAATCCGTTGGTCGCACATGCGGTCATCACGGTTGAAGACACCGGTGTCGGGATGGACGACGCCACTCGCGAGCGCGCGTTCGATCCCTTCTTCACGACGAAGGGCGACCAGGTGGGCGCAGGGTTGGGTCTCGCCGCGGTGTACGAGATCGCCAAGACACACAACGGGCACATCACCGTGCACAGCGTGCCCAATCGCGGAAGCCAGTTCCAGGTCGTGTTTCCGCTGACGAGCGACCGGCCCATGGTGCCAACGGAGCCGAGTTTGCCTGCGATCACGCTGCCGAGGACGCAGCTCCTCATTCTCTTGGTAGACGATGAGGACGTCGTGCGACGGAGCGCGGGTAGGGTCGTCCGCCAGAGCGGACACCGCGTAATCTTCGCGAAAAGCGGGAAGGAAGCGCTTCGGATCTACACCGAGACGCAGCCGCGACCGGATCTGGTGCTGATGGATCTCAACATGCCCGGCATGACAGGCGACCAGGCGTTCGAGGAACTGAAGGCGCTCGATGCCGAGGCTCCAGTCGTGTTCGTGTCGGGCTACTGGGATCGAGACCTCGAGCGAAAGCTGCGAAGCATGGGCGCGCTGGGGTTCGTCCAAAAGCCCTACGAAGCTGCTACGCTTCGGGACGCCATCGTTCAGGCGATGACGGCCCAGGCTTCATGATCAAGTATATTGGCTCCAAACGCGTGCTCGTGCCCCATATCGTGCGCGGGGTGGCCGCGTTTCCGAAGTCGGCGCGTGTGCTCGATCTGTTCTCCGGCACCTCGCGCGTGGCGCGCGGTCTCAAAGAGAGCGGCCGCTTCGTCATCGCCAACGACCACTTGAGCTACGCAGCGATGCTGGCGCGATGCTACGTGCAGGCCGATGCATCCAGATGGCGCGACGAGGCTACGCGGCTCGTTGCCGATCTCGCCACGACGCCGCCTGCGCCTGGGTACTTCACCAAGGCGTTCTGCGAGGATGCGCGCTACCTCCAGCCCCGAAACGGAGCTCGTGTGGATGCGATTCGCGAGGAGATCGCGCGCCGGTCGTTGCCGCCAGAGCTCGAAGCGATCGCGTTGGTGTCGCTGATGGAGGCGGCTGACCGCGTCGACTCCACCACCGGCGTTCAGATGGCGTACTTGAAGAAGTGGGCGGCTCGCTCCTTCAACGAGCTCGAGCTTCGGGTCCCAGCGCTCTTGGAAGGCCCCGGCCAATCACTTCGGCTCGAAGCGGCCGAAGCAGCGGCCTGCGTCGAGGCAGACGTGGCGTATATCGATCCCCCGTACAACCAACACAGCTACATGGGGAACTACCACATGTGGGAGAGCCTGATCCGCTGGGACAAGCCAGACACCTACGGCATCGCCAACAAGCGGGTGCAGTGCAAGGAGTACAAGAGCGACTTCAACTCGAAGCGTCGAATCCACCAGGGCCTCCGTGACGTCTTCGACGCTCTGCGGTGCAAGCACCTGTTGGTGTCGTTCAACAACGAGGGGTATGTCGACCGCGAAGAGATGGTCGAGCTCTTGTCCGTGAAGGGTCACGTGGGGGTCGTTGCGGTCGACTTCAAACGCTACGTCGGGGCGCAGATCGGCATCCACAACCCGGATGGACAAAAGGTTGGGAGGGTGAGCCATTTGCGAAACAAGGAGTATCTGTTCGTCGTGAGCGAGCGGCGCGACGCGGTGGAAGCGGTGGTCGCTGCCCTCGAGGCCAGCATCGCGGACGCCGCGCTTGCGCGGAGCGCCTCGAGGGGCAAAAGGAAGACCCATGAAGTTGACCGAAGTATTGAACGATGAAACCACCCGCGCTCAGATCATCGAAGATGTGGTGCGCCTGGTCGACGGGGAAGTAGGCAAGCAGCGCGGGATCAGCGGCGTCGCCGTGAAGGCAGGCTACAAGCTCGTCCAAGGGGTGAAGCCAGGGTTCGTGCGGAACGTCGTCGGGGCGTTGCTGCCCGAGTTCGCTACCGCCTTGGAGCCAATCCGCGAACAAGCGCTGTCGCAAGGGCAGTCGGTGTCGAGCTACTTCCAGGCCCACGCGCCCCAGATCGCAGAAGCGCTTCTTGCGGTCACCGATCGCAAGGCCCAACGGTCCGAGCACGGTTCGGTCAAAGGCGCGTACTCCAAGCTCCGCGGCTCTGCGCGCAAGAATGTCGAATCCGCCGTGCCCGGCCTCGGCGCGATCGTCGAAAAGTATACCTGAAGGCGTCTGCGCTCAGTTTTCGAGCGGTACGGACGGCTCGTTGGCGTCTTTTCCAGAGCTTCCCGTCGCCAGCATCTCGATCACCGCGGCCCTCGTGCGATCGCGCAAGTCGATGACGCTCTCTTCAGCATCGAGCTCGATGTTGGGGTAGATCGGCTTGCCGATCTGAACCGTGACGAGGCGATCGTCGCGGTCCTTGCTCGCGCCGGTGTCCACCGAGTCGCGGGACATCAGGGTAAACGTACCCCTCAGCGCGACTGGGACCACGGGCTTGCCGGCCAGAATGGCGGCCTGGAAAGCGCCGTTCTTGAACGCCTTCAGCTTGCCGTCGGCCGTGCGCGTGCCCTCTGGGAACACCAAAAGCGGCTTTTCCTCGCGGAGCACGCTCTCGAACGCCTCCATGACCGCGAGAGCTGCATCTTTGCCCTTGTTGCGGTCGACCGGCACGTGCCCTGCCAACCTCAAATGCCAGCCGAGAAACGGGACGTTCATGACCGAGCGCTTGGCCGCCCACTTGAAGTCGCCCGGTAGTGCAGCGCCGAGGACCAAAATGTCGACGAGGCTTTCGTGATTGCTCGCGTAGACAAATCCGCCCTCCGGAACGTTCTCTTGGCCGGTCGCCTTGATGTAGATCCGGAGGCCCTTCGCCGACGACTGGCTCCACTTCTTGGCACACCAAGTCGAAACACGGCCCTTCGTGAACGGTCCCGCGGTGACCGAGAGCGTCCCCCAGCCGATCGTACGCATCCCGAACGGAACCCATTGCCGGACCCACTGCGCCCGTTGGCTCCAGCCCATTTCGCCACCCTTGCGGAAGATGCCCCACTCGGTGCGCGCCCAATCCAGCGTGTCTTTCAACCCCATCCGAGCCTTAACTACCACCCCCGCGAAACCATGGAAAGAGGCCGGCCACTCAGGCCATTGGTCGGACTGGGATCGGCGGAACGTTGGAAAGATCGAGCGTTTCGGGGAGCCCGCGATGAGGAAACTCGAAACCCACGGATTTCGCATACGCGCAGGGCTTGGCGCCGTATGAAGTGAAGGGCGTTGGTGCTGTGCCGAGCGCGCGCACCGCGCGCACGTTGTCGTACACCATGTCTGCGCTGACGTGCGGGACGAACCCGCTCAATAAAGTGCCGATCCGTCGGAGCGGGCCCCGTTGGGGCAATCGCGCCAGCAAGTCAGATACGCCTTCGAGCGGACCCGCGAGACCCCCCGCGAAACGAGGCATTCGCTTGCCGAGACCCGCCGAGATGGCCGTCGCGATCTCGCCGATCGTCCGCGATTCGGTTCCGGCGCTCAGATGAAAGGTCTCCGTCGTCAGATCTTCACGCACGTGAAGCTCGGCGATGCCATGCCCGGCCCAATCCGCGTTGACGATGTCGATCCGTATCTGTGGGTCGAACGGCACGATCGGCCACTCGCTCAACACACAGATGGCGCGGAGCATGTCGAACTGAGTCGTCTCCCCGAAACGCGAGTCGCCGATGACACTGCTCGGCCGGAGGTACACGCACGGAACGTCCGACAGGAGCTCGCGAACCATGTGCTCGCAGAACTTCTTCGTGCGCGTGTAAGCGTTGAAGTCGCTCCGGTTCCAGTCGAGCGGCTCGTCTTCCATGACGACCGCATGAGGGCTCACGCCGGCAACGCCGACGGTCGAGACCAGGCTGAAGCGCCGCAGCGGGTGGTCCTCCTGAATTGCGCGCGCGAGCTTGATCACCGACAGCGTGCCGCGCAGGTTGTGGTTCACGCAGGCGCGTTCCGACCGGAGGTTGAGAGACGCCGCGGCGTGGAGTACCGACTCCGCGTTTGAAATCAACCAGTCGTAGTCGGCCGCGCAGATGCCGAGGCTCGGTTCTCTCAGATCTCCGCTGATGAAACAGATGCGGTCGAGGTGGCGGTGAAACTCATCGGCCTCCATGTGAAGCTGTAACGATCGCCACAGGCGCTCGACGCCCGCGTCGTAGTCAGGCGCTCGAACGAGCAGCGCCAGCTCGTGGTCGGTGTTCCGAAGCAGCCACTCGGTCGCATAGGACCCGAGGTAGCCAGTCCCCCCTGTGATGAAGATCGCCATCGCGCTTAGCCTGTTGGGCGCCCGGCTGAAGTCAAGAGCGCGACCAGCGCGTCCGGGGCGTCTACATGGACCCAATGCCCGGCATCCGCAACGATGTGCATGGAGACTCGGGAATTCCTCGCCGTGATCCCGCCGAGACGCGTGCGGTCAGCGTCGGAGAACGCGCACGATCGGTCTGCAATGACCAGGTCGAGCGTCGTGGGCTCGGGTGGAGCCTCGACGACCGCCCAGAGGTCGGTTCGCGCGTAGTCCTCGATCAGAGCCTGGATGACTCCGAGATCCGGGCCAAACGTTCGGCTGCCGTCCTCGGTGCGGCGCAGGTTCATTGCGAGCCATTGAGCGATGCCGGGTGGTTGACCCGCGTCGGTCACGGCCGAGACGAAGGCTTCCCGCGACGACCACTGCCGGGGCAGCTCACTCAGAGCCTGAAGCACGCTCGCGGTCGCCGTGGCATCTCCGTCAGCTTCGGTAGCCGAAGGCGAGGCGTCGATCACCCAGCATTCGGTGGGCCGGCCGGCGCGGTCTTTCAGCCACTCCAACACCACCTTGCCCCCAAAGCTGTGCCCGAGAGCGCCTTGCACCGGCAAGCCGAGCGCTCGCTCGAGCTCCGCTACATCGGACGCCGCAGCCGCCAAGGTATGGGGGCCCCCGAGGCCGAGGGAGTCACCGTGCTCTCGAAGATCCACGAGGATCGCTGCCCAACCGGATCGCGCCTCGACGAAGCGCCGAGCAACGCCGCGCCAGTTGGCCCGGGTCCCCAGAATTCCATGCATAAAGAGCATGTAGCGGCTCGGCTCGCCGGATTTCGGTGCCAGGATGCTGTGAGCAAGCACGAGCTTGCCTTACCACAGATGGCGAGAAGTCCCGATCAACGGGCGGGCGCGACCGAGGGGATCGCCGGGACCAACTGCTGCAGCGCCTTTTCCAGGCGAAAGATGGCGCTGTCGGTCATCGGTCGGCGTTTGGCGCGCGCTCGGCCGACTTCGAGGCTCTGGAGGTATGCGCTCATCTTTCGACGGGCCTCGTGAATCCTCCAAGCGATGGTTCCTTCGGTCGTCTCGAGAACGACCGCGGCTTCCTTGTAACTGAGCCCTTGCAGGGTCGTCAGCACCACGGTGGTCTGTAGAAGCGGTGTCAGCTCATCGAAGGCTTCCAGTAGGGCGCGGTATCGATCGCGAAGCTCGGTCGCGCGCTCGGGGTCGCCCTTGGCGTCCACCGCCACGGCGGCCACGAGTCGTGGGTCGTCCATCGGGACCGTCTTACGCCGCTTGCGATCGCGCTTTGCGTTCAGCGCCCGATGAAGGGTGATCCGGTAGATCCAAGTGAAGAACTCGCTTCGTCCCTCGAACTCCGGAAGCTTGTGATACGCCTTGAGAAACGCGTCTTGTGTGATGTCATCCGCGTCGCTCGCCTGACCCGTCAGGTGCAACGCCAGCGAGTACACGCGCGCCCTATACTTTCGCACGAGCTCGTTGAACGCGGCAGTGTCGCCGTCCTTGGCTCGGGCGACCAGCTCCGCGGCTTCCGCCCCGCGCCGCTGCGCCTCACTAATGCGTCTTTCCTGGCCCAATACGCCCCCATCCGTTCAGGTCCCCTAAAGGCTACTCACTTTGGGGGCCCACCCCCAAATCTGTGGGTTGAAAGGGGTAAACCAAGCTGTTACATGCAACCCGCCTGGACTCGGAAGCCCTTGGAAATGGTGGGGAATTCTCTTCTGAAGCCCTCGTGATACCCATGATCTCAGATTGGTTCTACGGACTCTTCTCGAACGACCTCGCCATCGACCTCGGCACGGCCACGACCCTGATCTACGTGAAGGGCCGGGGCATCGTGTCCTGTGAGCCGTCGGTCGTTGCCGTTCAGGCCGACCCTCGCGGCGGCAAGCGCGTCCTGGCTGTCGGCAAGGAGGCAAAGGAGATGCTTGGCCGGACGCCTGGTTCGATCCGCGCCGTGCGGCCGCTGCGCGACGGGGTCATCGCGGACTTCGACATCACGGAAGCCATGCTTCGCTACTTCATCGCCCGCGCGCATCACGATAGGCGCACGCTCGTCAAGCCACGCATCATCATCTGCGTTCCATTCGGGATCACGGAAGTCGAGAAGCGCGCCGTCAAAGAGAGCGCCGAGGGCGCAGGTGCGCGCGAAGTCTTTTTGATCGAGGAGCCGATGGCTGCAGCAATCGGTGCTGGTCTTCCGATTACGGAGCCGAGCGGCAACATGGTCGTCGACATCGGCGGTGGTACCACCGAGGTGGCGGTCATCTCGTTGGCCGGCATCGTCTACTCGCAGTCGGTGCGCGTTGGCGGAGACAAGATGGACGAGGCGATCATCGCGTACCTGAAGCGCAAGTACAACCTGCTCATCGGCGAGCAGACTGCAGAGCGCGTCAAGTGCACGATAGGCACGGCGTACACGGACGGCGAAGCCGCCACGATGGAAGTGAAGGGGCGTGACATGGTTGCGGGTGTGCCGAAGACCGTCGTGGTCAACGCCGACGAAATCCGCGACGCTCTCACGGAGCCGATCAACGCGATCACGGAAGCGGTGATGATGGCCCTCGAGCGTACCCCACCCGAGCTCTCCGCCGATATCGTCGACAAGGGTATCGTTCTCACGGGCGGCGGGGCCCTGCTGAAAAACCTCGATGTTCTATTACGCGAGGAAACCGGCCTTCCAGTGATGGTTTCGGACGATCCGGTATCTGCCGTCGTGCTTGGTTCTGGCAAGGCCCTCGACCATCTGGACCTCCTCCGCGAGGTGACGATCGCGTAGCGCGAGGGGAAAGACGCGGCGATGAACTACTTCCAGACAATTCGAGATGCCGCCATCTTGCTTGCCCTGGTAGTCATCCCCGCGATCTTCCTGCGCGCCAATCTCCGAGACCCATCCGAGCTTTCCTGGCTCGACCGCGCGTTGCTCCAGGTGAGCGGTCCGGTGCAATACGTCGCCGAGTGGTCTGCGGATGGAGCCACCAGTGTGATCGAGGATTACGTGTACCTCGTAGACGTCAAGAGTGACAACGACCACTTGCGCGCGGAAAACGATCGTCTGCGCCGTGAAATGAGAGCACTTCGCGCAGACGCGCAGCGCATAGCGCAACTCGAGTCGCTCCTTGGTCTGCGTGAGCGGATCGCAACGGAAACACGAACCGGCAGAGTGATCGCAAAGGACATCTCGCCATCGTTTCGGGTCGTGAGGCTTTGGGTCGATCAGGGTGAGCAGGCGGGGCTTCGGGCCGGCATGCCCGTGGTTGCGAACGAAGGCTTGGTCGGTCAAATCAGACGGGTGTCCGGTCGGTTTGCCGACGTGCTACTCACGATCGACCCAGAGAGCCACGTGGACGTCGTCGTAGGCGAGACGCGCGCGCGCGGCAGGCTCGAAGGACTCGGCAGACGCAGCCGCTACCGCTGCCGCATCCAGTTCGACCGGCCCAACGATCAGGTTGCGGTCGGCGACGAGGTATTCACCTCCGGCCTCGGCAAGAAGTTCCCCGCATCGATTCTCGTTGGATACATAAGCAAGATCAGCGATCAGGAGTTTGGCCTCCACCAGGAGGGCGAGGTCACGCCCTCGGTCGATTTCACTCGGCTCGATGAGGTGCTGATTCTCACTTCAGGGCCCAAGGGCGGCGAGAGGCGCTGAGGTAGGAACGCCGTGCACGCAGTCCGAGGCAGTCTTCTCATGGTTCTCGTCGTTTTCGCGATGCTTTTGGGGCAATCGGTCTTCGCCCGCGTGCTCGCGCCCTATCCCTTTGCGCCTTACCTCGGATTGCCGTTCGTGTTTGCGCTCGGAACCGGCCCGGGGGTGCGAATCCTTCGAGGCGCCGCGACGGCGTTTGCCCTCGGCTACCTTTACGACCTCTTCACTGGGAACCCGCTTGGGATCCACACCTTGGTGTTTGTCGTCGGCTTCCTCTTGGCGTGGCTGATCGGCTACTTGCTCTCCTTTCGAGGCGTGCCCTTCGAGATGGTGCTCACCTTCGCGCTTACCCTGATGCTCGGCGGGCTCCTCGAGGGAGTTCGCGCCTTCGTTCCCGGTGGCATGACCTGGAGTGGACTGACGTTGACGATGTCGCTCTTCGGGTCCGCGTTCGCCACCGCGCTCGTCGCGCCGCTACTGTTCGCAATCGCCAGGCGTGTCGATCCCGGGACGGAGCGAGCGCCCGCATGATCACCCTCTCGCAAAGGCGTGAGGTCGGGGAGTTCCGAAAACGTTACCGATGGATGGCGCTGTTCGTCGCGTTGGTGTTCGGCGGGATCATCGTCAGGGTCGCGCAGGTCCAGCTCTTTCAACGCGACCGGTGGTCGGGCATCGCGCAGCAGAACATCACCAAGACACTGGAGCTCCCGGCGACCCGTGGGGTCATTCGTGACGTCGAGGGGCGAGTCGTCGCCTCGAACCGCCCGTCGTACGACGTGTATGCGACCCCCCGCTTACTCGAGTCCGAGGACCTCGATCGGATTGCTTCCTTGATGGGGCTCACGGAGGAGGAAAGCAGCGCGCTCGAGGCCCGCATCGAGGGGCTCCCGCCCGAGCGGCGCACCCACCAGATTCAGCTCTACCGCGACATCGATCGAGACCAGCTCGCCGCACTCGAGACCCATCTTGCCGAGCTTCCCGGGCTCGACATCGTCACCGTCCCGCTGCGCGACTATCCATACGCCACGCTGGGCGCCCATCTGATCGGCTACCTCAACGAGGTCAACGAAGACGATTTACAGGCTGTTGGCGACCTCCGTGCGTACCGGTCCGGCGACCGCATCGGACGCAATGGGCTCGAGAAGCGCTACGAGGCGCTGCTCAAAGGGTCGCGCGGCTTTCGCCGGATGGTGGTGGATGCTCGCGGCAGGGCGCTCGAAGGCGCACGGCCGGACTCGCTCGACGTGCAGATGCTGAAGAAGCCGGTTCCCGGGCACGACATCCAACTCACGTTGGATATGCGTCTCATGGAGGCGTTCGACCGAGCGTTTCGGCCCCATCCCTCGGGCGCGGCCGTGGTCGTGGACATCCACACCGGTGCCATCCGCGCGCTCTACTCGAAGCCCGTCTACGATCCGAACGAAATGAGCAGCGGCCTCAGCACGCGCCGCTACGCCGAGCTCACGGGCGACCCGTTTCGCCCGCTCATCGACAAGACGATCTACGAAACCTACTTCCCGGGGTCGACCTTCAAAGTGTTCACCGCGCTGGCCGCGCTCGAGGACGCCGTCGTCGACCCCGCCCAGCGGGTCGAGTGCACGGGATTCCTCAAGATCGGGAGGCAGAAATTCCGCTGCAACAAGCGGCACGAATGGGTCGACCTCTATGATGCGGTCGTCCAGTCGTGCAATGTCTATTTCTGGGTCCTTGCCGAAGAGGTTGGAATCGAGCGGATCAATCGTTTCGCCGAAGCCTTCGGCTTCGCCGAGCGCACGGGCATCGGAGTGAACAGCGAGGCGAAGGGGTTCTTGGCCACCCGAGAGTGGTACGAGGAGCACTACGGGGCATTTCGCATCGGCTACACGCTCAACACCGCCATCGGGCAGGGCAATACGCGGGTCACCGTGCTCCAACTCGCGATGGCCTACGCCGCCATCGCGAACGGCGGAGTGCTCTACGTGCCACAAGTGGTTCAGAACGTTCGTGCTCCGGACGGGTCGTTGTCCGAGACGTTCGAGCCCCGGGTAAAGCACGACATTGGCATTTCGGCCCAACACCTCGACCTGATTCGGAGGTCTCTCGTAGACGTGGTCCAAGACGAGGACGGCACGGCTTATAGAGCGCGCAACAAGGACGGCCTCCCGGTTGCCGGCAAGACGGGAACGGCTCAGGTCGTCAGCCGCAAGGGCCGTTCGGAGGAGTCTTCGAGCGCCTGGTATCTCGATCGGTCGCACGGATGGTTTGCGGGCTTTGCACCCGCCGACGACCCTCAGGTCGCCTTCGCAGTTCTCGTGGAGCACGGGGGATCAGGAGGGGCGAGCGCTGCCCCGATCGCGATGTCGGTCATGCAGCAGTACTTCGGCACACAGGAGGAGGCAGAGTAATCGATGGCGATTGGCAGAACGATTCGGGACGAGTTCGATTGGCCGTTGTTCATCGCGGTTTCGACCATTGCGCTCTTCGGCGTCCTCAACCTTTACAGCGCTACCGACGGCGGCACGACCTCGGATGCATACATTCAGCAGCTCTACTGGCTCGTGCTCGGATTCGGTGTGGCCGCGCTCACCGCGGCGATCGACTACCGGCACTTCGAGCGGTACGGGTGGCTGATCTACGGGGCCTGCGTCCTTGCGCTGATCTTGGTGTTCGTCCTCGGCAAGAGCGTGCGCGGCTCGACGCGCTGGATCGCGCTTGGTGGGTTCTCGCTCCAGCCGAGCGAGCTGATGAAGATTGGGCTGATCATCGCCCTCGGGAAGTACCTCCACCACGACACGAAGACGGGTGGGCGTACGCTGGTCGACCTGATCATTCCAGGGCTCATCTGTGCGCTGCCGATGGCTCTCGTTCTTCTTCAACCGGATCTCGGTACGGCGATGATCCTCGCTTTCATCTTCGGCAGCGTGATGATGCTGACCCAGCTCAAGCTGCGTTCGATGGTCACGCTCCTCGCCACCTTCGTGGTCGCCGCGCCCGTGACCTGGTTCTATCTGCTCAAGGACTATCAGAAAGAGCGAATCACGGCGTTTTGGGGCCGGCTCGGGGGCACCCAGACCGATCTGCTCGACTCCGGGTGGCACACACACCAGTCCCTGGTGGCGATTGGCAGCGGCGGCCTGACTGGAAAGGGCTTCACTCAGGGCACGCAGACGCGCTTCCGGTTTTTGCCCGACCAGCACACCGATTTCCCCTTCCCGGTTTGGGCCGAAGAGCACGGCTTCATCGGCGCGTTGCTCTTGATCAGTTTGTATCTGTTCTTGGTTCTGTGGTCCCTGCGGGTGGCCTCTCAGGCCAAAGACCGGTTTGGGGCCGTGGTCGCGGTTGGTGTCGGCGCCATGCTCTTTTGGCAAACCGTGGTCAATCTCGGGATGGTCTCGGGGCTCTTGCCCGTCGTCGGGATGACGCTTCCGCTCTTTTCCTACGGTGGCTCGAGCTTGCTCTCGACGATGTTGGGCTTAGGCTTGTTGATGAACGTGTCGATGCGGAGATTCTCACATTGAGCCAGTCGGACAAAGTGATGGTCGGTGTCTTGCAGATGACGTCCACCGCTGAGGTCGACGCCAACATGAGCACGGTGCACCGGCTTGTCGGCGAGGCTGCGAGTCGCGGGGCGCGGATGGTGCTCGTCCCGGAGTGCTTCGCGTACCTCGGCCCCGAGAAGGGCAAGGTCGAAATCGCTGAATCGCTCGACGAGGGCGGTCCCATCCTCGAACGCTGCAGGCGGGTGGCACGCGACGCAGGCGTCGACGTGGTCTACGGAGGCTTCTGGGAGAAGAGCAGCACGCCGGGAAAGGTAAGAAATGCATGCGTGTACATGCGCACCGACGGAACCATCGCGTCCGTCTACCGAAAGATCCACCTCTTCGATGTGGACTTGGCGGACGGCACCAAGCTCCTCGAGTCCGAGACGGTCGAGGCAGGCTCGGACGCAGTGGTTGCCGATGCGCCGTTTGGCACGCTCGGGCTCAGCGTCTGCTACGACCTCCGCTTTCCAGAGCTCTACCGACGGCTGGTCGATGCCGGGGCGATTGCGCTCGCGATTCCGGCGGCGTTCACGCTGACGACTGGCAAGGACCACTGGCACGTCTTGTTGCGCGCTCGCGCGATCGAGCAGCAGTGCTACGTCTTGGCGGCCGCTCAAACCGGCCATCACTACGGGAAACGCTGGTCCTATGGGCACGCGCTGATCGCCGATCCCTGGGGCACCGTCCTCGCCGAGTGTGGTGAAGGGGAGGGAGTGGCCGTCGCCGAGGTCGACCCCGCGTACGTCGAGAAAGTACGCGCCGCTGTTCCAAGCCTCGCCCACCGCCGGCTTGGTTGAGCCGCAGGCCCCAAACGCATCGAGCCCCGACGGCGGAACCGACGGGGCTCGATGACGATTGACGCTCGGCGTCGTGTTATGGTGCTGGAGGTGGAAGCGTCACCGAGGGCTTCACGTCGCCGTCCCACGTGCAGGCTGGGTTGCTGCCCGCGGTCGACAAAGTGAGCGGAACAGGCGTATCGATGGCGAATGTGATGTCGGTTACCTCGATTTCGACGGAGCCATCGACTGCGGTCCACAGGCCCACCGTTGCCGGCGTAGTCACGACGACATCTTGCGGCGTTTCGAAGTCGACCGTGCATGGCGTCGTCGCGCACACTTGGAGCGGGTCATCGCTGCCGCCGACCTGGTCGACGATACCGGACGCCTGGCCAATCACGGCGGTCTGGACCAACTGACCAAGCTCTTCCACCGTCACCTCTTCAATGACGAGCTGGACCCTCGTGTCGACTTCCGTCGGTCCATCCGGCGTGCCGCTCTTCGCGGCGAGAATGATGTTTATCGGAACCTCGATCACACCTAGGCCGTCGCATGTCACGGAGGCCTGTGACGCCGTGTAGGTGTCGTCGATCTCCTCGCCCGCACCGCAGATGTCCGACGCGTTGCCATCCTGAGGGCAGGTAACCGCGGGAGGCTCATCGCCGCCGGTGCCGCCGCCACCCGCGGTGCCGGCCGTACCGGCCGAGCCGCCGGTGCCGCCATCGTCGTCGCTACATCCGATTAATCCAAGCGTGCCGGCAAGCACACCCACCAACAGAAGTTTAGCAAATCTCGTCATCCCTTGATTCTCCTTGATAGGCCCGGCCATGCGAAGCTTGGCACAGACGAAGCTCCCCGCCCAACCGCGGTTCGGGGTCGTTTATCTGGAGAACCCGGGCAGCGCAACCGGTCTGCCTACCGAGGGAACCACGGCATGAGGCGGCTCGTGGTCCTCTGATAAGCCGCATAGTCGGGGTACTTGCGAAGCGAGATCTTCTCGGTGAGCCAAGTCGACCCTTGGAAGAGGAGGGTCAGCAGGACGGCGCCGATGATGGTCCAGTTGAGCCGCCCTGCGCCCGCCGCAATCGAAAAGACGTAATAAGTCCACCACATCGCCTGCTCGCAGAAGAAGTTCGGGTGCCTCGAGTATCGGAAAAGCCCCTCTGTGAGGAAGGGTTGCTCCGGCCTCTCTCCGCGCGCGATCGCCGCGTACTTCGCGGTTTGAAACCGCCACTGCTGTTCATCTGCGACGGTTTCGCCGATGAGGAACAGGATGAAGGCCGCGGCGGCAGCGTAGTCGAGCCCATTGAGAGGGACGCCTGCGGCTCGATATGCGGCATACGAGGGAACGACGATCAGGAGGAGCAGGTAGTTCTGAAACGGAGCCAAAAAAGTAGCGTTGAGGACCTGGAACCAGGCTTGCCCGATCTTCCCTTGGATCTCCTCCCATCGGTAGTCCTCCCCCCCGGGCTTGTAGCCGCCTTTGCGCGCGAAGTTGTAGGTGAGTCGGACACCCCAGAGGAGGGTCAGCGCGGCCATGAGGTTGAGTCGCGCGTCGTCGAACCCGGCGTAGGCTGCGAAGTGGACCGCAAACAGCGGTGGGGTGATCGACCACAGGCGGTCGACCCAGGAGTACTCCTTGGTGATGAGCGACAGGATCCAGCAAAGCAGCGCGAACCCACCGGCAACCCACAACGCGGTCACGAGTGGGTCGGTTGATTGATAGAGCTCGAGCAGCCGCATCCGATTCTCCCGCTATTTCTCTTCTAGTTCCCGGACGCCTTGGGCGCCTGGTTGTCCCGACCCACCGCCTGCGCACCGTCGCCGACCTCGTAGAGAACGTCCAGGTAGCGCTCCAAGAGATCGGTGACGACCCCTTGAACGGGGACGGTGCTCGCCATCCCGTAGATCGGAGCCATGCCGCCCTCCTGCTCCGGGTGTGCTTTGACGTGTTTGACGGCATCCCGGAGGTCCCTCAGGAATCGCTCGGCGACGCCCTCCTCGGTGTGCCTGAGGGTGACCGCGAGGTGGACGCTCGGAGGCCTGTGGAGACCGTTGAGATTCCAGTTCCGCTTCGTCATGAAGTCGAGGACGCGGTAGATGTCGAGCTCATCGGATGCGAACGCGATGACCCAAAGCGGGTCGCCAAGCACTCTGAGCTCCGGAATCGACTCGATACCGGCCCGAACCCTTGCTCCGGTTTCGAGGATGCGGCGGCTTGCCTCGAGGTACCCATTGCGTCCGATGGACACCATCGCCGCCCAGCAGGCCGCGCTGAGGCCGCCCGGCCGGCTTCCGGCAAAGGTCGGCGAGAAGTAGAGCCCTCCGGGCCAGTCGGCGACCTTGTAGTATTGATAGTGTCGAAGCTCGCGGTTGCGGTAGAGGATCACGCTCGTGCCCTTGGCTGCATAGCCGTACTTGTGTGTGTCCGCGGACATCGAGGTGACGCCGGGTAGACGGAAGTCGAAGGGGGGAACCTCGTAGCCGAGTTGCTCAGCCCAAGGGAGGATGAAGCCGCCGAGGCAGGCGTCGGTGTGGAAACCGATGCCACGTGAGCGAGCAAGCTCCGAGAGCTCTTCGATCGGATCGACCGCGCCGTGTGGAAACGAGACTGCAGAGCCCACGATGCAGATGGTGTGTCGGTTGACGGCCTTCTTCGTGGCCGCGACGTCGGCGCGGAAGTCCGCGCCAACCGGGACCTTGACTAGCTTGATGCCGAAGTATTGGGCGGCCTTGTCGAAGGCGGCATGCGCTGTGGTCGGAACGACCAGCTCCGGCGAGGTGATTCCCTTCCTATCTCGCGCCCAGTCGCGATAGCTCCGCATCGCGAGCAAAATGCTCTCGGTGCCTCCGCTTGCGACCGAGCCGCATACGTCCGCGTCGACGGCGCTCCGAGCACCGAGCATGTTGCCGGTCATCGACACGATTTCCGCCTCGTATTTCGCGATGCTTGGCCACAAGTCGGAGTGAAGCGGGTTCGTTTGCGATGTGATCGCGTACGCTTCGTTGAGAAACTCGATATGCGCTGGGTCGCCGTGGTACACGGCCCCCGACACGTATCCGTCCTTCCAGCGATCCGCCTCACGTCGATCGAGTGTTCGAAGCGATTGAAGAACCTGATCGCGGTCGATCCCTTGCTCTGGCAGGGTCGGGTAGCTCTCCACCTCACCGGCGTATGGTTTCGCCGACCTCCGAAGCTCGTCCATGATCGGCGCGTACTCCGCGTCGATTCGCTTTCTCACGATTGGGAGGCGCTTTGCGTAGCGGTAGATTCGAGCGACCAGAGGCTCAAACGGGCCAAGCTTGAGGCTGGCGATGTCTTTGAGGTCCATGCGGTTTGACTACTCCACGGCGGCTCGATTCGCTAGCGCTGACCAACGCCGCCATTGAGACGTTGATACATCCCCGCGCTGTGCTTGTGGATCTCCAGAAACGCCTTGAAGAGCTCGTCGTAGACGAGACGGTTTTTACGATCCGGTGTGTAGCGCTTTTCGATCGGGACCCTCGAGGAGATCTGCTCGACCTCGAGCTTTCCGAGCCCCACCGCCGCCACGAACGCAGCGCCGCGCACGTTCGCCGAGAGCGGGTCGGCTACACGCTCGATCGGCCGATCGAGCACGTCGGCGAAAATCTGACACCACAGCTCCGACTTGGCCCCGCCGCCTATGAATCGGATCGATTCGAACGGGCGCCCGATGAAGGACTCGACTCCGCCCATCAACCAACGCGTGTTGTACGCGACGCCTTCCAGGACGGCTCGGACCATGTGCGCTCGCGTCGTCCGCAAGGACACGTTCGAGAACGCGGCTCGGAGTGTCGGGTCGGCTACGGGCGTGTGCTCTCCGTAGAGCCACGGGGTGAAGATGACCTTGTCGCTCCCCGGAGGAGCCTCCTGTGCGATCACGTTGAGTCGCTCGAGCGCGTCTTCCGGCGCGCCGCCTGGGCGAAGCGCGTCGTCGCGGCAAAACACGCTGTCACGAAGCCAGGTCATGCAAGCGCCCGCCGTCTCCTGCTCGTTCCCGATGAAATAGCGGCCGGGCAGAGCCGAGGGGAGCGACGCCATGTTGTGGATCAGGTCGGTCTTCTTGAACGGAACGTGGCAGGTCAGCCAGGACGAGGTGCCCACGTACAAGTGCCCCTCGAAATCCCCGACGGCCCCCGAGCCGACCGCTGCTGCAGGGACATCGGGAGTGCCTCCGACGACCTTGGTGGCCTCGTTCAGCCCGAGCTCTGCGGCCGCCTTCGGTGAGAGCGTTCCGATCACGTCCACGGCGCGCCTCAGGTCAGGCAGCTTCTCGCGGGGCAGAGTGGTCTGGGCCAGCAGCTGATCGTCATACTGGATGTTGTCGATGTCGCGGTTGTTCGTGACCCAATGAAGCGCAATCGAGTCCGTCGTCGCGAAGAATTTTCCGGTCAGCCGCAGGTTCAAGTAGTCCTTCGGCTCCATGAACTTGTAGGCGGCCTCGTAGATCTCGGGCTTCTCGTGGCGCAGAAACAAGATGTGCGCCACGGGCTCCTTGCCTGCGAGGCTCGGAACGCCCCCCGTCTTGCGGAGCCAGCTCTCGAGCTTCAGCGCGCCGTACCCCTGAATCCGCACCAAACCGCCGGCGACCTCGGGGACGTACTTCGCGCCGCGCGAGTCCAACCAGATGATGGCGTTGCACAACGCGTTCCCATCTGCATCGACGGGAACCGTACCGGCCCACTGCGAGGTCACCGCGACCGCGAGGATCTTCTCGCGCGGCACGAGCTCCTGGTCCGTGATCCGACGGGCGGCGGTGGTGATCGCGCGCCACCAACCGTCCGGGTCCTGCTCCGCCCCCCCGCCGTCGCTCAGGAAAAGCTCCGTCGACTCGACCTCGGAGGCGAGTACCTCACCCTCCGTCGTAACGAGCGCAACTTTGGGTCCGCTCGTTCCGAGATCGATGGCGAGAATGCATTCGGGCTCCATCGGGAGAACGCCCGATTACTCCGCCGCCGCTTCGACTGCCTGGAGCAGGCTCTTGCTGTAGACACCGTTTTGAGCAAGCTGCTCGCGCGCTGTCTTGGCGGCGGCGTCCCAAGCGGCTGCATTCGCGCTCGTGTCGACCTCGCTGATCCCCCGAGTGAGGAGCGTTTGGTATGCGCGGTCGTCATCGCGACCGACGATTTCGTCGAGCTTCGAAGCGGCGCGCTTCGCCGTATCGAGCAAGGTCTGTTGGTCGGCTTTGCTCAGCTCGTCGAACTTCTCCCTGCTGATGACGGAGCCGCCCACGATGATGTTGAAATTGCTCGAGGTCATGTAGTTGAGCTTCGTGTACCACTGGAACGCCACCGCAGACATCGCCGACGCCGGCACGACTTCGAGCGCTGCGTTCTTGAGGCTCGGAAGAACCTCCGACGCGCCCACGCGAACCGGTTTGGTTCCGAGGGCCTTCGCGTACGCCATCCCGATGGCGTTGTTCTTGCCGGCCCAAGTCGGCTTCCCCGCGAGGTCTGCGGGCTTTGCGAACGGGCTCGACGAGAACACGCGGTTCTTCCCGCCGTCGCCCCAAGCCAGAAGCTTGAAGCCACCATCTTCGATCATCTTCTGAAGCTTGGCGTCGAGCTTTTCGCGCACACGGTCGAGCTGTGCATCCTCGGTGAGCAGGCCGGGAGCGCTCAGCACCTGGAGCTCCTTTGCGATCATACTCAAGCCGGTCGTGGCGACGCCCGCAGCATCGAGCTTGCCGTCTTTGATCCGCTTGATGAGATCGCGGTCGCTTCCATCGCTACCGCCCGAAAAGACACGAAGCTCGACGCGGCCCTCGGTCTCTTTTTCGAGCGTTCGGCTCCATGCCTTCAGCACTTTGACGAACGACGAGCCCGGAGGTGCGAGCGAAGCGATTCGGATCGTCGTCGTGGTCGCGGCAGGCGTCTGGGAGACGGCCGGGCGACCGGGAACGAACAGAGCCGCGAAGGTGAGCGCGACAACCAGCGCTTGCTTTCGGTGTTGCATGGCAACTGCTCGGACGGCGTGCAGCCGCGTTTCTTCAGTGCGGGCCGCGCTCAACCAATGCTTCGAGGTTCTCACAGCTCTGCCCCTTACCAGAAGGAGAGCAGGCGAACCAAGTGCTTAGGCGAGGTCCTCTTCTTCGCGCCGCCGCGACACGATGTAAGCGACGCCTCCGACGAGCAGAACGAGTGCGCCCCCAGCTGCGCCGGGATCAAGCTCAGGAACGCTTCCACTAGACGAGCTCGCTTTCGACGCCTTCGAAGCCTTGTATTCCTCGATCTTCTCGCTGCGTTGGCTCCACCAGTTCGTCCACCAGCTTCCCCAACTCGCGTCGGCTTCCGAGACAGGTGCGAGGAGCATCAGTCCGGCGGTCAACGTGAGACTTATCATGAATCGCTTCAACATTATCGTTTCTCTGCCTCTCAGAGTTACATCCGTTTACATTCTTGAAGCAAGCCGGCTGATCATGCAAGCACATTCGTCAGCGGTCGCGGGTACTTTTTTCGCCTTATCTCGTGCATCTACAAAATTGCCACTTAGTTGAAAGCAAGCGGCTACGCCAAGTTACAACTTGGTGCTTAGCGCGCTCGTTGTGAGATGTCCCACACGATTGGCCGATTGGGTAGTCAGCGGCGGCCCAAGACTTGCGGTAGCGGAAAATTTCAGTGAATTTGTTTCTTAGGAGGCCCTCATGGCTTATCGATGGCTTGGAGCATGGCTGTTCATCGCGGCGTGCTCGGTTGGTTGCGCAAATGATGGAACGGGGGGTCCTCCCTTCAGCGGTTCCGGTGGCAGCGGTGGCTCGGGGGGCGCGGGGGGCGCTGGCGCGTCGGCGGGTCAAGCGGGCACCGGTGGCACGGCGGGTACAGGCGGCACCGCCGTTGCGTGCACGACCAGCGCGCTGTGTCGATCCTGTCCTGCGGATCGTATCTGCGAGAGCGCCACCGATTGCGCAGACGGCCTAGTGTGCATCGAGACCGGCTGCGACGATCTCGACGGCGCTCCCATCAAGCAATGCGTATTCGCCGGCGGCGGCGCTTGTACGTCGAGCGCGATGTGCGTCGGGGGGCGCGAGTGTCTGGAGGTTCCAGGCGAGGGCAATCGCTGCGTGAAGCTGACGCCCGGCTGTGACGCGAGCTACGACTGTGCGCCCGGTTTCAACTGCGAGGTCGGCAACTGCGTCGATCGCCGGCTTCCCTGCGATTCCGGAAACGGCGATGCCGACTGCCCCAAGAACCACGTTTGCGGCGGCACCGCGGTCTCGAGCTTCTGCGTTCGGATCCATCGCGATTGCTCCGAACCATTCGAGTGCGTGGATGTTGCAACGCATTGCGAGGATATCGATGGTGATGGAAACAAGGAGTGTGCGGGCTCCTTGGATGCCAATGATCCGTCCTCCGGCGCATGTACCAATGCGCAGTGCGGTGATCCATCGCCGGTCTGCGAAGTCAGCAGCGTAGGAAGCACGGCGCAATGCGGGCAGTACGGCCTTTGCATCGACGCCAACGACTGCGCCTCTGGTTTCGACTGCGTTGCGCTCTGGCCCGATGGTCGCAAAGAGTGCGTTCCGCCCGGCGGAGACTGTTCGAGCTTCAGCGATTGTCCGGTGCGACAGGTGTGCGCATCGCCGCGCGAGGGCGGGGCGCCGAGCTGTCAGGTGGGATTGCAGCCATGAGTCCTTTCGACCGAGCGCTTCCAAGGCCGATGCTCTTGGTTCTTTGCTGCGCGCTATCACTAAGCGTTGCATGCGGTGAGGCGGCCCCTTCCGGGCCAACGTTCGTTCTCGGAGGGACTGGCGGCACTGGCGGCACGGCAGGCAGCGGCGGCATCGTAGGCAGCGGCGGGAGCGGGGGCAGTGCGGGCACCGGAGCTTCCGCGGGCAGCGGCAGCGGCGGCGATGGGGGCATGTCAGGTACGGGCGGCTCTGGCGCGGTTGGCGGTGGCATGGGGGGCGCGGCCGGTGGTTGTGCCACCAGTGCGCTCTGCCACACCTGCCCCGATCGACTGCTGTGCGATACCGACAATGACTGTGCGTTTAGCGGCTATGTCTGTGTCGCCTCGGGCTGCGATACGCTTGAGGGCGCAGCGATCAAACAGTGTCAACCCTCTCGTGGCGGTTCGTGCATCGACGAAGGGGAGTGCCCCAACACGAGCGACTACGACTGCATCAACGTCGGAGCTGGCGGCAAGCGATGCGTACGCGTGACTCCAGGGTGTGACCCCGCCAACGAGACCTACGACTGCGTTCCGGGTTTCTCCTGCGAGGGTGGGGCCTGCGTCGACCGACGGGTTCCCTGCGACAACTACCTGGACTGCCCGAAGAACCACGTGTGCAGCGTGACGCCGACGGCGAGTTTCTGTGTTCGGGTATTTCGGACCTGCCACCGGGATGAGGACTGCGGCGGCTTCGGTTCGTTCTGTGCAGACATCGACGCCGACGGCGAGAAGGAATGCGCCGGCGAGCTCGGGAGCTCGGGCGAGCCCTGTGTCAACGCCGTCGACTGTGGCGGCTCCGCTCCGGTGTGCGAAGCAGGCGCCAGCGGCACGAACGCTTCCTGCGGTGATTTCGGTCTTTGTACCGGCGACCAATGCGACTCCGGCTTCGAGTGCGTTGCGCTTTGGCAAGACGGCCGGAGCGAATGCGTACCGGTCGGAGGCTCATGTGACCAGGTGAGCGATTGCCCGCCCCAGCAAGTCTGCGCCGCATCTCGGAGCGGCAACCCCCCCAGCTGTCAGGCCGGGACAGCACCTTAGGAGGCAACGTGAAAACCCAACCCCTCACTCCATTCGTTCTATTCTTGATGGCCGTTATCTTGCCTGCGTGTCAGGGCGGCGACCCGAGCGCTGCGGGGTCCGTCGACGGGACGTTGATCAGCGGGCCGGCGACCTGCAGCAGTGGTGTGCCGACTTGCAACTCGGCGTCCGACTTTCCCGACCAAAACGACCTTTCGGGCACGAACATGCAGAACTTGGTGTACTCGTCGACCGACGGTGGCCTCACACTCAACCCCGGCAGCGCCAACATCGTCGACACCGACAGTGATGGCGTACCGGATCCAGCAGATGAATGTGCGGGACCCGGCTGGCGACTTCCCTGTGACGGAGACGCGAGCAACGACGGGATCTACCAGACGCTCTACTACAACGCGAATAGCGACATCACGGTTCGAGCGGACATCAACATCTCGGGCAAGGTTCAAAAGGCGGACGCCTACATCCTGATGGACGCCACCGGTTCCATGGGCGGCGAGCAGGCGCAGCTCGTTGCCGACCTCACCACCGGAACTTTCGTCAGCGTGAGCCAATGTCCCAGCGGAGCGGGGACGGGGCTCGTCGGCGCGTTGCAATGTGCGATTCCGGATCTGTGGCTTGGCGTGGGTGACTTCAAAGAGGTCTCCTATTTGCCCCACAACGATCGTTTCGTCATGGCGCCGTACCACCACTACCTGGACATGACCGACAACGTGCAACACGTCGTCGACGCAGTGTCGACCTTCGTCGCGGATAACAACCACGACTACCCCGAAGCCACGACGCAGGCGCTGTACTCCGTCGTCACAGGTCAAGGGCTCGGCGACCTCGTGCCGAACCGAGGCGCTTGCCCTTCCACGCCGGCCGGCCGTTGGGGCTACCCCTGTTTTCGCGACAACGTTCTTCCAATCATCATCCTCGTGACCGATGCCGACATGTGGAACGGCCCGGTGAACAACGGTCACACCTATGGCAACCCGCCCTTCGACGGGACGCTGGGGCTCGGCACGATGCTGCCACCCGTAGAGCAGTCTCCGAACGTTCTTTACTCCAACGATCCCTTCACGGCTTGGGATCTGGGCGACCTTTCGAAGAAGTCGATGACCGTGATGGGCAGCAACGTGACGATGGGCAACGACGCACAAACCTGGGACAAGGGCGCCTGCTACCGATGTGGCGGCACCGGGTGTTGGGCGGACGGTCGCGACGCGTTCCTCAAGTTCTCGTTGAGCACGCCCTCGGACATGTTCATCAGTGGCGAGGGCTCCGCCTATCATACCGTCAACGCTGCGCTTTTCGATTCAGCGCTGAACCCGGTGAACTGCAACGGCGGACCCGGAACCGGCGGCGACTACTGGGGCCGGTTTACCGAAAGCTTGCTCCCAGCCGGCGACTGGTACGCGGTTTCCGATGCTTCGGTGGCGACCAACCAGTCGGTCTGGAACCGGATCGGCAATTTCCAGCTGCGCATCCACAACCAGACCGCCCATCCGTTGGGGGACCCGAGCTGGATGACGACTGATCTTCCCATTCCTTGGACCACCGTCGAAACCGAGCTTCTCGCGTCGGGTGTGAAGATCGTCAACGTCGTCAGCCCGAACTCGGGGGGTCTGATCGCGATTCCGGACGTGACCGCGCTCGCCCAGGCAACGGGCTCGCTCGACCAGTTTGGTGACCCGTACCTGGAGATCATCAATGGCGACGGCTCTGGGCTCTCGACCGCGATCCTCGACGCCGTTCGCTCGCTGGTGGGGGACACGCGTCGCGACGTCACGCTGGTACCCGAAGACAACCCGACGACACTGATGGTCGACGAAAGCGGCTTCGTCACTGCGGTCACCGCGACCTCCTGCCCGACGACGGGCATCCAGAACTGCCTCGGCGGCCAAGGGACAAACACCTGCGAGGCCTGCCTGGCCGATACGCAGCTGGGCTTTTCGTTCCGCTTGGGCAACGACATTCAGGCTCCGACGGCCGCGGCTCAGGTGTTTGATTTCGACATGGTCGCGATCGCGGATGGCACCGCCGAGCTCTCGCGGATTCCCGTCCGCGTCATGATCCCGGAGGCAGGGGCCAACTACGGGGCGGGCTTCTACGAGAACACCTACGATTCGGACGTCGTCTGCGTGATGCCGCCGGATCCTCCACCTCACGAGCGTCCCGATTGGGGCATCTTGAGCTGGGCAGGCTCCACGCCCTCGGACAGCAGGGTGACCTTCGAGTTCTTCACGGCGGACGACGCGGCGGATCTCGACACGGTGATCCCCGTGTCGCTCACGTATTGCACCGACGCGGCTTGTCCGCCGGGGTCGAGGACCAATCAGGAATACGATATCGGTCAAGAGCTCTTCGCAAGCGGGGAGTTGAACTACCAACCCTATCTGCGGGTGCGCGCGAGGCTCGAAGCCTCGACAGACAGCTTGAGCACGCCCGTGTTCCAAGGCTGGTCGATGCAGTTCGACTGCGTGCCGGCCGACTAGCGGGTGCCGCCCTTGATCAGGGTGAGCATTGGCTTGGGCGCGTAGCCGGCGAGGTAGCCACTCTCCTCGGCGACGTAGATCCAGCCGCGTTCGTCGACCCGCATGAGGTCGGGGACCAGATCGCATGGAAGGCTCGCGGAGAGCTTCTGGCCGTCGGCGGGCCGGACCACGTGCACCGACGACGCAGGAACGAAGAGCGCGCCTCCCCGAAGGACGGGTTCGAGTCGGCGCGGGATCTCGTCTGCCAATGCGTCCGCGAGGTTGGTGCTCCAGCGAATCTCGCCAGTGCCTACGTCGAGGGCGCTCAGCTGGCCGAAGGGCGCATTGACGACCCAGGTCTCGTCGATTGTGAGACCGGCTCCCCCGATACCGAGGCCGGGGTCGCGTGTCTCCCAAAGCTCCTCGCCGGTGGCGAGGCAATGTGCCGAGAGCGTTGGCTCGTCGCCTGCGCGCGAGATGAGCGCGACGCTTCCGGCGGCGCATGGATCCGATGTCGGCGGCCCCGGCAGCTTCTGCTGCCAACGCGGTTGCCCGCTGAAGAGGTCAACGGCGAACAGCATGCCTTCCCTCGACCCGCGAACCGCGGCCGCGACCACGGTTTCCTTCCGGACCAGCGGCTTGAATTGAAAGCATCCTCGCTCGGCGAAACGCCAGACGTCTTCGCCCGTCGCGACGTCGAGGGCGTGAATCGCGTCCTCGCCGCAGGTCACCAGCAGAATACGACCGACCTTGGTCAGTCGGAACTCGCCCCCACTTCGCGAAGAGAAGCGCCAGCGTGGCTCGCCGGTTCGGACGTCGATTGCGACCAAGCGGTGACTTCCTTCGGTCACCACCGCCACAGGCGGAATGTTGCCGCCGCCTGCCATGAGGCCCACCGGAGGTCCGCCGATTCGCGGGGTGATTTGCGTCGAGCAATAGGGTTCGCCGTCTTCGACGCTGCAAAGCTCGACCTCTCCGTCGCTCGACAGTCGGATCAGGACCGACCCGGCCATCAAGGTCGTCGATGCTTGACCCGGGCGCGCCCAGAGGACTTCTCCGCTGTCGCGCGAGACCGCGACGACGTGCGTCTGGGTTGCGACGACGAGGCGGTCGCCGCACATGAAGACCGAGTTGGCGTCCAGGCCTTCGAGGCAGATGCGCCAGCGTTCGTCGAAGAGGAGGGAAGGGAGGTTTCCCGGGGCAGGCCCAAGCTCGGAGTCGCCTTCATGGTGCATCCGCAGCCGATCGGGGTCGAGGTTCACGAAGCTGTCTGCGCTTCGTCGCGAGCGAATCTCGCGGCGCAGGGCGCGCACCTCCTCGCGGAGGGCCCGAACCCGCAGGTTGCGGCTCTGACCCCGATCCGACGCCACGAGGCTTCGAAGCAAGTCGCTCGCCAGCTTGAGGATCGGAAGCGCCGCTTCTGCGATCGTCAACGAGGTGGCGGTGAGGTCTCCGCGTCCCTCCGAAGAGAGCTCGACGCTCACGAGCTGGTGGGACGATTTGCGCATCGCGACCTGGAAGCCGCCGGCGCGGAGCCTGACGTGGGTCGGTCGTGTGCTGTCCCACGAGTCGACCAGGGTTCGTACCGCGACGACCATGCGGTGCGCCGCGAGCAACACCGGGCCCCGCACCAACGAGAGCCGCCTGCCGCGAACGAATGCCCAGAGGTGGCCTTCGAACAAGAGCGCGTGCACGTCGGCACGCGACGAACGGCCCTGCGATGATGAGGACGACGGATAGATCGCCGCCTCGTATCCAAAGGCGAGCGGGACATGCTCGCCCGGCGTGTCGAGCTCGCCACCCCGCTGGTTCATCGGCGCGCTACGGCCTTCGGGGTCAGGCGCGATCTTCGTCGCGAGCGCTCGCTCCGCCACGCGGATCGCGATCTGCCGGGCGGTTGGATCGAGCTCCTCTGCCGCAGTCTCGAGCATCGACTGTGCACAAGTGTCCAGGAGTCGCCGGAGCGGGACCTGGCGGTCGAGCTGGTAGACGACGGGCGTGCTGGCCGTTCCGTAGCAACTCACCAAGATGGAGCTTCCACGGCGAACGAGCGCGTATTCGACCGCGGCGCTCGCGAGCGGCAGCAAGACTTTTCGTCGCGATCCGATCGCGAGTGCAGCCGTAGCGGCCGTCAACTCGGCCAACGCCGGTATTTCCACATCGAGCTCGGCACCGAGCAGGAGGTTGGCAACACCGAGATTCGCCCGTTTTCGAGCGTGTGAGGGGGATTCGTCCGGGTGGGCGACCATGTTGTTTTTCCAACGCGAGCTGGGAAGAAAATGGTACTTGCTGCGTTCGAGTCGGATCCAAAAAAAGGCGTGTTGACGTATATGTTGACAGCGCAGGATGGGGATGGGCGACGAAGCAAAACAATGGGTCGCTGTGACGGTGCTGGTGTTTCGCAGCGGCCGGGTGTTGTCGATGCGCCGCGCCGCAACGCAGCAGGCGGGGCCGGGGCTGTGGGAGGGCGTATCAGGACGCGTCCGTGTCGGCGAAGATCCGATCGCCGCGGCTCGACGAGAGATCGTCGAGGAAACCGGGCTTCGGGTTCGCGTTCTTCCGCAACCGATCACGGCCTATGCGGCGCTTCGAAGGGGGGAGCCCATGACGGTGATCGTCTTCAGCGCGATTCACGAGAGCGGTGAAGTCACATTGTCGGACGAGCACGATGACTACCGGTGGTGTGACATCGACGAGCTCACCGAGCTTGGAGCCCCGGTGCAGCTCGCGGATGCGGCGCGTGTCGCCTGGCCCCGGTCGGAGTAGCAGCTGCCGCGCCGAGCCACTCTTGCATGGCCTCGACGTACGCAGGCGCACTGTGGTGCGATGCGAGGTATGTCGATGCTCGTTCAACGAGGCGATTCGCTGCTTCCGGATCGCGGAGCAGGCGCACCGCTTCGAGCGCGATTGCTTCAGAATCGTCATTCGGGACGACGGCACAGCTATCTGCGATCGGCAGCGCTGCGGAGGCCCGCTCCATCGCGACGACCGGCACTCTTCGCGAGAAGGCGTCCAACATCTTGATCGGGAGACCGCCTTCCGTGCGCCGTGGGACCCAAGCAAGGTCCGCAGCCCCGTGGACGCACATGCGGAGGCGCTCCGAGCTGAGCCCACGGAAATCCAAGGCGTTGGCGACGC
Source organism: Myxococcales bacterium (assembly GCA_024640845.1). Taxonomy (GTDB): domain Bacteria; phylum Myxococcota_A; class Polyangia; order Polyangiales; family Houyiibacteriaceae; genus SG8-38. The sequence continues at coordinate 28,506 of JAHEEE010000024.1, forward strand.
CGCGAACGCTTGCAGCTCGCTGGGCCGCTCCGGTGTCCGATTCGGTCGCGACCAGAAGCCGAGCCTTTCCTTCCACGCGGCGCAGCTTCGCCAGAGCGTCGAGCAGATGCTCCCATCCTTGGTAGCGATCGAGGTTGCCGGCGTAGAGGCAGATCCTCGCATCGGCCGGCAGATCGAGAGCAGCACGCGCGGCGTCTTTCGGCACGCGCGCGACCGAGGCCGGCCAGGGGACCGGGACGTAGTGTGCGCCCTGAAGCAGGCTGGCGAGCGATGGTGCGACGGCCGCAACGCGAGCAGCGCGCGCGCAGACCCAGTGCTCGGCTGCGCGCCCGATCGCGTTCACCGCCGAACGAGGCAGCCTCGGAAAGTAGACGGGCAGCTCGTGGGAGAGAGACGTGTGTGCGAGGTAGTACACCGGCGCGACGTTCGCGACGATGGAGGTCAGCGCAGCCTCGATGTGGTGCGCGACAATCGCCTTCGGTCGCAGGCGCCGAGCGAGGGCTCGTATCGACGCGACGAAGCGCGCATCGAGGGCGACCTTGCCCCAGGACGGGCCGGATCGAAGAGAGCGAACTTTCGGGAAATCCGGCGTTCGATGCACCTCGTAGGGTGCGTCGAGCGCGTATGCGCCGTGTGCGTAGGTGAGGAGATGGGCTGGGTGCGCAGACGTCGACCAAGCCCGCAGCATCGCATCGACGGCAGCCTGCGTGCCTTGGTGGCTCGGGAATGGCAGGCATGCGACGTGCAAAATCATTCGATGTAGCCAAGAGCGCGCAGCCGCGCTTCAACGCGCGCGCCGTTGGGACGCATGCGGCGGCGGGCCTCGGTGACCGGGGGCAGCGGCCGCGACCTGATGACATCCGTTTCCTCGAGCGCCTCCCAAAGGACGCGACCTGCAAACGAGGTCGGTACCGAGAGACCCAGGCGTTCAAGCAGCGTTGCGCTCAAATCCGCAATATGCGCGTCGATCCTCCCGGCAGCTCGAATACTCGGCCCCCCGAGGGCCATGAAGCCATGCGAGCGATGGCTTCCAGGAAGGCTTCGACCCTTTTTGCCGAGATACTCGTCTTCAGAGAGCCGCCGGAAGGATTGCGTTTGCTTGCCGCTTGGCATGAGGTTGTAGGAGTAGCCCGCGTCGAGCTCGAGCTCGACGAGGAGGTCCGGCGCGCGGTCCACGTGTGGCCCGTCGAAGAGATCTTCCCTCGGGATGATGTCTCGAAAGACCCGGTTGCCGGTCCAGGGATCGCGCGTGCCGAGGAGCGCCGCGCGCACACGAAGCGCAGTGTCACGCATTTCCTCACGCGGTACGATGCCATTCGGTTCGCGTCCTTTGACGTTCAGATGGATGCCGGGGAAGTAGTTGAGCTCGTCGCTGAATGCGATGGTCTCTGCCATATCGATGGCGCCGAAGCGTACACTCGATTCAAGACGGCTCGGGAGCCACGCATTGCCGAGGCGAAAAATTCGCTCTCGCAAACGCGGCGGCAAACCACGAAGGGCCAGCTCCTTCAATTTGGCCGCGCTGTCCCCGCGCTTCGTTCGGAAGCGCAGGAGACCCTGATCGGCGAGAAGCCGATTGAGGTGCAACACCTTGTCGGAGGATCCGCCAGATCCGTGGTCGCTCAGTACGGTCACCTCGGTTTCCGCGCCGCTCGCGTCGAGGAGCGTGCCCACCGATTGGTCGAGCGCTCGGTAGACGCGGCGGAGCCCATCGCGCGCCGCGGCTGTGACGTGTTCGGGCCGACGCGGCGACTCGGGATCATGATGGGCCCATAGGTAGTGGGACGCAGTGTCGCTTTCCCCGAAGTACACAGCGAAGACATCCCAATCCTCGCGGTCGAGCAGCCAACGGGCCCACCCGGTCTTGCGAAGGGCACGGCGCTCCAGCGCTGCCGGCAATCGATCGACCCATCCGGGCTCGTCGGCGTGGAACTCGTCCACGTCGTCGAAGGTCGGGGGGCCGAACTCACGCAACGTCTGGTCGTAGAGCGACGGTGGCCACATGAACGAGCGGTCGGCTTCGAACGCCACGGGCGCATCCCAACCGCTGACGAACACACCGTGCTCTAGCTCTTCGGGCGGCCACGTCGCGGGAAAGCTCAGACAAGCGCAGCGAAGACTGAGCGCGTCGAGTTGCTTGAAGATGGTTGGCGCCTCGCGCACCGTCCCCGCCGTGAATCGCACCTGGTATCCGTTGCGCGTCGTGAAATCGAAGACGCCGTGTCGCGCGGGGTCGAGCCCGGTCAGAAACGTGGTCCAGTTCGGCAGCGTCGCCGGCGGCTGCACCGACTCGAGGGCGGCGTACGCTCCGCGCTCCATCAGGGAATGGAGATTGGGGAGCGGATGCGGACCGAGCTGCTGGACGACTCCGAGATCGAGACCGTCGAGACCAATGACCAGTGCGCGTGCCGACACGTGGGCAGGCTAGCACCGTCCTGACGCTGAGCTCCATACGCGAGTGGCGTCGGGAGGTTTGTTTACAACCACCCGCCCGGACGCCTTCGGCGGCTGTTGGTCCCGCCCCACCGCCCCCACACTATCTCCTACCCCCGCCCGTAGTCCTCCCTCCGCGCCCCTTGCTTCGCTCGGGCTTGGCGGCGCTTCGCGCCGGGCTTCGCCGTTCCGGCTCGCGCTGCCGCGCATGACTTGGTGGGGCCCTCGCGTTTACTCAGGAGAATCGGTCGGGATGCGCGGCACAGGGAGTGGGCGGGAGGCAAGTTGTATTCCGCCGTGTGTCGACGGCCGAGCGGGCCCCGCTCCCGAGCACGTGCGTCGCGACCGATTCTCCGATCCGTGAACCGGCGCACCATTCGAGGGTGTTCGCTAGCGCCAACGCAGCCTACCTCGACCAATCCCTTCCCAAAATCCCCGGGGGCCTCTCCACTCCGAACAGCCCGAGCACGGTCGGCGTGATGTCGTAGATCTCGGCCCCCTCGACCCTTCCTCTGCGCGTGACTTTTCCACCGCTCATGATGAAGATGCCATTCCACCCGTGGTTGCAGCCGTCGGGTCCGGTGTCGTTCTCCGTGAGGACCCTCCGGCCCGTACCGACCGACCCGATCGCGCGGAGCTTGAGGTCGTCGAAGTACACCATGAGGTCGGGCGGAAACCCGCGGGTCTGGAGGTAGTATTCCTGTGGGACACGGACTTGAACCGGGATGGGCGCGCCATCGTCATCGTGCAGCGCTTCGAGATCCTTCCGCAGCCCTGCGCGCAGCGCTGCGACCTTGGCGCCGGGAATGATGCCAGCCGGCTCGCGGCCGGCGACGTTGAAGAAGACCCGCGCGTAGTAGCCCCCTTCCGCCCATGCCTTCGTGCGACCCCAATCGATCTCGTCGTGGCTCAAACGCCCGGTTTGCTCAATCGGCTTCCGAAGGGCCAGGTAGCCTCGCTCGATCAGCCAGTCGTTGATGCAGAAGCCCCCGTGCATCGCGCGCGCTCCGTGATCGCTGACGACCAGTACGACCGAGTCGTCGTCGAGACCCGCGCAGAGCCTGCCGATGTGGTCGTCGAGCCGCGCGTAGTAGTCGCGCCCAAGGCCCTCGAACGAATTGCCGCTCTCGTGCCTCGGGTGTTCGGGATCGATGTAGCGCCAAAACGCGTGATGAAACCGATCGACCCCGATCTCGACCATCATCATGAAGTCCGGCTCGTGTTCGTTCCAGATGAAGCGCGCGATCTCGAAGTGCTGTTCGGTCATCGCCACGATGTCTCGATAAATCCGATCGAGGTCGTCCGACCGAAAGTCATCGACGTCTGCTTGATACCGGCCGAATCGTCCTTCGAGATCGGCTTCGAGCCCGCGAGGGAAGCACCAGGGCTCGTCGCCGCCTGGGTACAGGAAGCCCGACACCAGCTGTCCGCGAACCGGGGTCGGCGGGAAGGTGAGCGGAACGAACAACGGAGCCACGCGAAGGCCCTGCTCGCCCAGCCAATCCCACAGACGCTTCACGCGCACGTCTGCACCGGTAGCCAAGCGAAGCCCCGTCTCACCCACGATGCGGTTTCTGAAGCCGTAGAGCCCGAGCTCGCCGGCGTCGCGGCCGCTCACCATACATGTCCATGCGGGCACGGTAATCGGCGGCTCGGAGCTTCGCATCGGGCCCCAAGTTCCCTGGTCCATCAGCCGGGCGACATTCGGCATCGAGCCCAGATAACGACCGAACACGAGCTCAGGCGCCGCACAGTCGAGCCCGATCACCACCACTCTCACATGATCACCGAGGGTTGATGAGGTCGGCGGCTTCGTAGATGGTTCGCTCGAGGTGACCCAGCTCGAAAGGCTTTTCAATTCGGAGGTTTGGGACGCTTTCGAGGAAGTCCCTGGCGCGCTGGGTAAACGCGCCGCCCGTCATGAAGACGATGCGGTCGTTCATCGGCGTCGCCCGCTGCAGGGCAGCTCGGTAGACGTCCATGCCTGTCATCTCGGGCATGATGAGGTCGCAGAGAATGACATCGTAGGCGTTCTCCCCCATAAGCGCGACCGCCTCCCGGCCGTCGCTTGCCGTCGTGACGTCGTGATCGACGAGCGCCTTTTGGATCAAGCGCGCGATCACCGGCTCGTCATCGACGACTAGGATCGACAGGGTCCCGCCGGCTGCACGCCGGATCGCGCTGATGGATGGAGGCGGCACCGTCAGCGGACGCTGCGCGCGCGTCGCCTTCGGGAGAACGACACGCGCGACCGTGCCCTGCCCGGGGTGGCTCTGAATTTCGATCGTTCCTTCGAGCGAGTGCACGATGCGTCTGCAAATCGAAAGCCCGAGCCCCGTACCGCGGCCGGCGGGCTTCGTCGTCACGAAGGGATCGAAGATCCGCCTCAGAAGCTGCGGCGAGATCCCGGGTCCGGTGTCCTGGACCTCGATGCACACTTGGTTCTTTTCGGTGCTCCGCGCGCGAATCGTGATTGTATTCTGTGCTTTGTCGCCGGGCTCGATCGCTTGAGCGGCGTTGACGATCAGGTTCAGGAACACCTGGTTCACGCGCGTCCTCGATCCACGAGCATAGAGCCTGCCTTCTTCGTACTCGCGAACGACGTTGGCGCGGTGCTGGATCTCGGGCTGCGCGATTCGGATCGCCGAGTCGAGCGCCTGCTTGAGATTCACCGTCTCGACCTCTGCACCGTCGCCTCCATGCGATAAAAGACCGATTTCACTCGATATTATGCGGATCCTTTCGGCCCCCTCGTACGCTTCTTCGAGGAGCTCGGCGGCCTCGGCGGGGATGGACTCTGCCCCTTTCCGAAGCGTGCGCAGATGGTTCCACACGAACGTGAGAGGGTTCTTGATCTCGTGAATGATGCTTGCGGTGAGCGTCCCGATGGCGCTCATCCGCTCCGCAAGGAGGAGACGTTGCTGCAACTCGTGCTCCGCGGTCATGTCGACGACCGAGACGATGGCGCGCTCGAATCGGCCCTCGCTGCTCGGCAAGAAGCGCCAGTGAACACGAACATCTCGCGGCTCGCGCGCACAGGTCATGATCGCGGTTTCGACGTGCACGTCGCGTTCGTTTCGGAACGCTGCCATCAGCACCCGCAGGAAGTCCGCTTTCGATTCTGCGGTCAAGAGCTCGGATGATCGACGGACGCACTCTTCCTCGCTTGCAGCGCCGACCAACGAGACAGCGCCTCCGCTAACCCGGCGGACTCGCGTCCGGTGGAGGCACTTCGTCAGAGCTTCCGGGTCTTTGCGCACGAGCTGCTTGAACTCGTCGGCGTCGCTGCACCCCTGCGCCTCGATCCAGGCCAGTGTCTCTCGGAAGTCGAGGTCCCAAAGCGCTGCCGGCAGTACATCCCAAACACGGTCATCGTGCTCGGGCGCGGGGGCCTCGGACTGGGGGATGAGACGCACCATGGACGTGGGATCGTAGCTGGACAAAGCCCGACGGACCAAAACGCAGCAGCACCGGTGCCCAGGAACGGCAAAATTAGCGCTCGGTGGCGCGCAGCTCTGTTCGACCTCGGTGGACGAGGCGCTCTACTTCGGCCCTTGCGGCGACGGCAGCGGCTCGCGCGTCCGACGCGTCGGGAAGAGGGTCGCCGACATGAACCGCGATTCGCGTCTTCTCTCGCGCGGCGACGTTGGACATGTGTTCCGTGAACGACTCCTTGCCGTAGTGGACGGCCGGCGAGTAGGCGAGGCCGACTGGGATGACGAGAGCGCCCAATGACCGAACGGCCGCAAACGTGCCGGGGTGGAACTCGTGCACCGAGTCGCCCGGAAAGGTTCCGCCCTCGGGAAAGGCGACGACGACGCGTCCCTCTTTGACGCGCCTCCGGACCTCCCGGAGAGCCGACGCACCGCTACGCCGATCATCACGATCGACGAAAATCGTACTGCCGTGCTTCGCCATGCGGCCGAGCAAGGGCCAGTCGGCGACGTCGTGTCGGCTGACGAGCACCCCTCGCGACAACGACAGCATCACACCGATGTCGAGCGCGCTTTGGTGGTTCGCCACGACCAAAGCACCCCGATCAAGGTCGAGCGAACCCCGCATGAGGAGCTCGACCCCGAACAAGCGCAGGACGCCGTGCGTGAAGCGATCGCGATAGCGCGCGAGGAGCGCCGGCCGCGCCTCCTCGGAGAGCAGCAGGCGGTGGGCTTCGTACGCCGCGAGATTCCCTGCCGACCATCCAATGAAGCCGCCGGTCCGCAAAAACGCCCGGAGCTTGCTCACTTTCGCCGCCCTGGAATTTGGACTCGCGACCCCTCCGATTTGGTGGCAGTCTCGAATCGTGGCGGCATCTCTCGCACCTGGGTTCCTAGTCGCAGCGCCTTCGATGCGCTGCCCCTTCTTCAATCATACGCTGGTGTTGTTGATCGATCACGGCGAAGAGGGATCTTTTGGTTTCGTCATCAACCGCATGACGGATCTCGAGATTGTCGACGTGTTCAGGGAGGTGGGCGTGACTGGCGATGCAGCGAGCTCTGTCCAGGCGCCGGTGTTGCTTGGTGGGCCGGTCTCCCCGGAGTCTGGCTGGATCCTCTACGACAACGAAGGCGTTCCGCAGCCCTCTTCCGGCAAGACGATTCCCGTCGGCGACCGGATCTCTTGCTCCGCGTCGATCGAGATCCTAGAGCGCATCGCACGAGGCGACGGGCCCGAGACCTGTGCGATGATGCTGGGCTACTCGGGCTGGGGTGCGGGTCAGCTCGAGAGTGAAATGAAGCTTGGCTCGTGGATCCCGGTCGATCTCGACTACGCGCTAGTCTTCGAGACTCCAATCGACATGCGCTGGGAGGCCGCTCTGGCAACCCTCGGCATCGACCCCGCGCGGGTGATCGACAATCAGGTCGCCAGCGCCTGAGCTGGCGCGTTTCGTCGCCTTGTTCGAACCTGGACGAGAGGCTAACCCTCTCGATGATGGGCGTTGGCCTCGAAAGGTGCTTCCTCGTGCTGCTTCTCGTTCTCGGGGCGGCGTGTGGAGGCGGCTCCGGCACCGGTAAGAGCGGGAAGAGCCTTCTCAAACCAGGCGACGATGCCCGCGCTGCGTACGAACGCGCGTTGCTGGACTTTCGCCGGGGGGATTGCCTCAACGCCGAGCCGACGTTTCGGGAGATTCGACGGGAGTTCCCGTACAGCCGCTTTGCCGCCCTCTCCGAGCTCCGCATCGGCGACTGCCAATTCAAAAACGAAGCCTACCCCGAAGCAATTCAAACATACCGGCAGTTCGTTCGAATTCGACCTTCCCACAAGGAGATTCCTTACGCGCGATTCCGCATTGCCGAAGCGTATTACAATCAGATCCCCAGTGGCTGGTTCATGACCCCGCCCACCCACGAGCGCGACCAGAGCGCCGCCCGCGACGCGCTGATTCAGCTCCGCCGCTTCGTCGTCGACTACCCGGACGACCGGCGCATCCCCGAGGCCGACAAGCTCATGGCGGATTGCATGGCAATGCTCGCCGAGCACGAGTTCTACGTGGCGCGCTTCTACATGAATCGAAAGGCATACCGCGGGGTGCTGTCTCGGCTCCAAGGGTTGCTTGCCGCGTACCCCGGTAGCCGCATCGAACCGGGCGCCCTCTTATTATTGGCCGAGGTCTACTACCGGACCGACAACATCGACGCCGCGCGCACGACCCTCGCCCAGATCGTGGACCGCTATCCGGACAGCAACGAGGCCAAGACCGCCAAAGGCCTGCTCCGGAAGATGGGCTGAGCGCACAGGGCGCGGATTTCTGGCCACCGATCCCTGCCGTCGTTACCTTCGCGGCCATGGCTCCTTGGGCTCAACAACTTCTCGACGCGGCAAACGAGCACTACGACCGCGCCGAATACCCTCTCGCGCAGCCCTACTACGAGAAGCTCGTGCAGCAAGGGCTCCGCTACGCCGACGTCTTCAATCGCCTCGGCGTCATCTATCACCTCGGCGGGCGGCTCGCTGAAGCGCGTTGGTGCTTCCAGCAGGCGCTCGAAGTCAACTCGGGCTATCTCGAGGCCGCGCTCAACCTCAGCGTCACCTGCAACGAGCTCGGAGAGTATGGCTCCGGCGTGCGAACACTGCAACGCGCCCAGCAGCAAACCGACACCACGAATGATGCGTACCGCAGGGGAAAAGTGGCCAACGTTCACCGATCGCTTGCGCGTGCGTACATCGATCTGGACCGTCCCGAGGACGCGATGCACGAGCTCGGACGAGCGCTGCGGCTCTGTCCGAACTTCCATGACATCCGGCTCGAGCTCGCCAAGCTGCTGCGCCTCCGGGGCAATGCGCGCGGTGCTCGCGAAGAGCTCACGTTGATCCTCCAGCTCGACCCCGGGCACCACGATGCACGTGCGCTCCTCGGTGTCATGGAAATCGAGATCGGCGACCATGCCGAAGGTGTCCAACATCTGCGAACCGTCGTCGCACAACGTGCCGACCACCCGGTGGCGCGCGCCTACTTGCAACAGGCCGAATCCGGCGTCCGTCAAGCCTCGTGAACCCACGCGACGCTTTGCTTTGTGGACGGTCGAAACGGTGCCACAATCCCTGAAGCGTGCCCCCGACGATTCTTCTGCTCGATGACGATACTCAGTTCCGGGCGAGTGTCACTCCCGCCCTCGAAGCGTTTGGGCTTCGGGTCCTGAGCGCCACCAAGGGGAGCATCGCCCGCGCTCTACTGGAGGAGGACGAGCCCGCGTTGCTCGTGGTCGACGGACTGCTTCCCGACACGAACGGCATCGTGTGGATCGAGGAGCTTCGGGCCGAAGGCTACACGACGCCGGTCATCTTCGTCTCGGCGTTCTATCGTGACCTCACGACCTTCAAGCATCTGACGCACGACCTCGATGTCATCAAGGTGTTCCACAAGCCTGTGGCTGTGGATCGATTTGCGCGCGAGGTGGCGAGCGCGGTCGCGGCGCCGATGAGCCTCACGCCGGCTGCTGACCGCAGGGTCGACGATCCGGATGAGCGGATCCTGTACCCGGAGGAAAGCTCCGAGCCGGGCGTCGACCCCGAAAAGGCCCGAAGCTCGTACGTCAGCCTTCTTCCGATCGCCGCCGACAACCTCACCGGCGCGATTCGGCGCGTCCACGCCGAGGCGGAGCGAACGAGTGTCGTCGCGGAAGCGTTGCGCCAGGCGCACGATCTCCACGGAGCCGCGGACACCCATGGCTTGCAGGAGATTTCGGAGGCGGCAGGGCGCATCGAGGCGGAGCTTCGTCAGCTTCAACGCTCGGGCCGCCTCGACTGGTCGGCAATGTTCGAGTCGATCGACACCGTTCGCGCCCACGCGGCCGATGCGGTTGGGAGGGTCCCGGGCTCTCAGCCTGCTGCAGCGGCGACCCCGTCGGTCACGCCGGCCGCGAGTTTCTTCCTGCATCGCCCGATACCGAGTGACTTCGTGCCGACATTGCTCGTGCTCGAGGACGACCCCGCGATGATCGCGTACCTTCGGTCCGCGTTCGACGAGCTGCTCGTGCATCTCAGGCCGGTCTCGAGCGTCGAGGAGGCGCTCAAAGTGGCCGGCCGCAACGCGCCAACCGCAGCACTTGTCGGATGGCCGCTCCAAGACCGCGATGCGCTCCCACGCTTCATCCAGCTGTTCCGCGGCATTCATGATTGCAGCCAAACGCCAGTCATCTTGCTCTCGGTCGACGACGACCCGCACACACGCGCTCTAGCGGCCCAGCTCGGGATCGACATCTTCCTCCCGCATCCCGTCGAGCTCGTACGCTTGCACCATGCCGTGAGCACCGCGTTCGAGCGCGCCCTCACCCCTCGACCAAAGATTGCCGTATTGCGCGACCCCGAAGTGGCGAGCGCCATCAAGGACGCCGGGATCGAATGCATGCTCTTCTTCAGCCTCGACGAGCTCTTGCGCGAGCTCGACGTCGAGTGTCCCGATGTCATCTTGCTCGGGTCCAGCGTGACCGCCAAGCAGGTCCCGAGCATCATCCGCATGTCGGCATGGGAATCGGACTGCTCGCTGCTCTGCTTCGACGATTCCCCCCTTGCTGGGGAGCCGCAGATCACGGAGGCGTTAGGCCGGGTGTCGGGGTGGCTGGTCCCTCTGCATCGGGAAGCGGAACGCATCGCGAGATTGCGCCGGCGGCAACAGCGCTGCAGCCAGACCGGGCTCCTTGCGAGATCCTCCGCCGTAGCTGCGCTCGAGGCCGGGCTTTCGTTCGCTCAACGACATGCGCACACTTACTCGATCGGTTTCATCCAAGCGACGGGCCTCGACGAGCTCGACCACGTGCGAAGTCGTCGCCTCCGCACGCACCTCGGTCGGGTGGTCAACGGCCGTTTTCGACGAGAGGACGTTCGGGGGCGTTGGGATGAAGACACCTTTGTCGTCGGGTTCGACGGTTCGAGCGCGCGCGCCGTAGTCGAGGTGATCCGGCGTTTGCAAGATGAGCTCGAATCGCAGCGGGCGCGCGCGCCCGAGGAGCTCTCGGCTCTTCGGACCGCGATCGGGCTCGCATCCTATCCACTCGACGGCGACACGACCCGGTCACTGGTTCTCAAGGCCCACGAGCGGCTTGGCACCGCCGTCGAGCGCGGCCCCGACTCTCTGGTCTGGCGCTAGCATCGGGCTCGCGCTCCAGCCGGGAAGACGCTAAGCTTTGGACATCGAACCCTCTGCGCAGAGCGGCCCCACCGAGGCCGATGTAGCCGCCGACATCGAAGTGGCCGACCCGACGCTGCTGCTCCGGCTCACGGGCCCGGGCGGATCGAACCTGCGGGTGCTCGAGGCCGAGCTCGGCGTATCGATGGGGTTGCGCGGTTCGACGATTCACGTCCACGGCCAGAACCGTGAAGTCGAGCTCGTCGAACGAGTGTTACACGAGCTCATCGACGCGCTTCAGGTGCGAGAGCTCTCGCCGGTCGAGATGGCGCGCGCCGCGCGAACGCTCCAAGAGTACCCTCAGATGAGGCTTCGCTCGCTGCTCGACGACGTGGTGCTGACCACGTCGAGCCGCCGCATCGTGTCGCCGAAGGGCGTGACACAGCAACGCTACATTCAGGCGATCCGCTCGCGCGACATCGTCTTCGGAATCGGCCCCGCGGGCACGGGCAAGACCTACCTCGCGATGGCGATGGCGATCCGAGCCCTACAGGAACGTCAGGTCAAGCGCATCATTCTGACGCGACCTGCGGTCGAGGCAGGCGAACGGCTCGGATTCCTGCCGGGCGATCTCGCCGAGAAGATCAATCCATATCTGCGTCCGCTCTATGACGCCCTCCACGACATGATGGAACCCGGGCGGATCACCGCGCTCATCGAGCGTGGCACCATCGAGGTCGCGCCCTTGGCCTTCATGCGCGGTCGCACCCTGAACGACAGTTTCGTCGTCCTGGACGAGGCCCAGAACACCACGGCCGAGCAGATGAAGATGTTTCTGACCCGGCTTGGCTTCGACTCCAAGACGGTGATCACCGGTGACGTGACCCAAGTCGACCTGCCCGGCGGTGCCAGGAGCGGCCTTCGCCACGCGGAGAAGGTGCTGGCCGAGATCGACGGCATCGACTTCGTCTACTTCACACACGCGGATGTGGTCCGCCATCCGCTCGTCCAACGGATCGTCCAGGCGTACGACGCCTATGAATCGCGATCTTCGGGCGGTGACATCTAAGCGCGCCCTGGTATGCTAGCGGCCACATGACCGACCGAATCTATGATGGTGCACTGGACCTGATCGGCCACACGCCTCTGGTGCGCCTCTCGCGGATCGCTGGGGACAAGGGCGCCGAAATCTGCGGAAAGCTCGAGTCGAGCAACGTCGCCGGATCTGTGAAAGATCGCCCGGCCTTGTCGATGGTGCTTGCGGCGGAGGCCGCGGGGGAGCTACGGGAGGGCTCGACGATCGTGGAGGCGACGAGCGGCAACACGGGCATCAGTCTCGCGATGATCGCGGCAGTTCGAGGCTATCGATGCGTCATCGTCATGCCGGAGGACATGAGCGAGGCACGCCGGCACCTGCTGAAGGCGTATGGTGCAGAGGTCGTCCTCACAGGCGCCGAGGACGGAATGGCCGGCGCGGTCGAGCAGGCAGAACGGATCCTCAACACGACCCCCGGTGCGGTGATGTGCGGCCAGTTCGACAACCCCGCTAACCCAGACGTGCACGCAAAGACGACGGCGGAAGAGATTTGGGAAGCAACCGGTGGCGAGGTCGACGTGTTCGTTGCCGGCGTAGGCACGGGCGGGACGCTGACCGGCGTCGGCCGGGTCCTGAAAGAGCGCAACCCCGAAGTCCGTGTCATCGCTGTGGAGCCCCGCGCCAGCGCGGTGCTCTCCGGTGGCAAGCCCGGGCTTCACGGAATCCAGGGCCTCGGCGCAGGCTTCATTCCCGAGGTGCTCGACACGGAGCTGATCGACGACGTGATCACCGTGACGGACCTCGCTGCCGAGCGCATGACCAGGCGTCTCGCCCGAGAGGAAGGTTTGTTGCTCGGTCCATCCGCGGGAGCCAACGTGCACGCGTCGCTCGAAGTCGGGCGCAAAATGAAGCCCGGGCAGCGGGTCGTCACCATCTTGTGCGACGGTGGCGAACGATACCTCTGCTGACCGGGATGAAGAGTCTCGTTCAGCTGTCGCGAACGTTGAGCCGCGCCGTCGGGAAGCTCGATTTCAGCGATCCGGTGACCCACGTCTACAATCCGCTGGCGTATGCGCGGCGCCCCCATGAGCTCTACCTCGAGCGCTTCGGCGCGGGCCACAAAGAGGTGGTACTGGTTGGGATGAACCCTGGGCCGTTTGGGATGGCGCAAACCGGTGTGCCCTTTGGCGACGTGCAGTTCGTGCGCAATTGGATGGGGATTGAAGCAAGAGTCGAGCGGCCGACGAGCGAGCATCCGAAACGCCCGGTGCTCGGCTTCGATTGCAAGCGTTCGGAGGTGAGCGGTTCTCGGCTCTGGGGTTGGGCGCGAAGCCGCTTCGGCTCTCCCGATGCGTTTTTTTCTCGGTTCTTCGTCGTCAACTACTGCCCGTTGGTTTTCCTCGAAACGACCGGTCGCAACCGCACACCCGACAAGCTGCCTGCGAAAGAACGCCAGGCCTTGCAGTCGGTCTGCGACCAGGCCCTCCGTTCTGCGGTCGACATCTTGCGGCCCAAACACGTGGTTGGCGTTGGAGTGTGGGCGACCAAGCGAGCAAGCGCGGCGCTCGGGGAAGGAGCCGTGCCAATCGGGACCGTGCTGCATCCTAGCCCCGCGAGCCCCAGAGCAAACCGCGGCTGGGCGGAGCAAGCCGAAAGCGACCTTCGCGGGCTCGGCATCAAGTTCTAGCCGCCTCGGGCCCAGCATGCGCTATGCTCTGCCTCGGGGACCGAACCAATGTTGAGAAGAGTCGTCTACATTGCGGTCATTGCGGCGCTCGGATGGGGTTGCGGCCATGAGTCCGCCGCAACCCAGCAGATTCGGAGCGCGGCCTCGGTGGACCTCGCGTGCGACGCGTCGATGATCGAGTTCGTCGATGACCAGCCGATGCGAAAGCGGGTCAGCGGTTGCGGCCGGACGCTCACGTACATGTACAAGTGCAACGCAGCCGCAGGCGGCGGTCAGAGCTGCCGGTGGAAGCCGGTTCGCGACGACAGCAACAAGCTCTAGCCCCCGTCAGGCCGCGCATCCTGCAACTGCGCGCGCAGCTCTTCGATGTCCGGGCTGCTCGGATCGAAGCGAGCGGCTGCATCGAGCGCTGCGCTCGCCGCACCGAAATCGCCGTTCTCGAGCGCCTCGCGCGCGCGCGCGAGCTCGTCCTTTGCGGCCTCCTCCCGTTCATGTGGGGAGAGCACGGCGGACCCAGCATCAGCGCCGGCGTCAGCGCCGGCGTCAGCGCCAGTGTTCGCGCCCGCGTCAGCGTTCGCGCCCGCGTCAGTGTTGGCAGCGTCGCACTGCTCGATTGCCACCCAAAGCGCCACCAGGATTCCCAGAGTCAGGACCATCATGAAAGGCAGGCCTTTTCGTTTACGCGCGGGCTTGGCCGGCTTTCGACCGTCGTACGCCTCCCGTAGAGCCGAAACGAAAGTGCGCGCGCTCGCGTAGCGGCTCGCAGGCTTCTTCTCCAGAGCTCTCAAGATCGCGGTGTCCACAGTCGACGGGATTCTCGCGGCGCGATTGGCTTCGCTTGGCGGAACAGGACGTCCGTTCATCACCTCATGAGCGACCGCGATCGCTTCCGTCCCTGGGAACGCGCGTTCGCCGCTCGCAGCCTCGTACATTACCGCACCGAATGAAAACAAGTCGCTCTGCTCGCTGTACTCGCCCTTGCTAAGCGTCTCGGGCGCCGAGTAGCAGGGTGTCCCGAGGAACTGACCCTCCTTCGTCAGGTCGGCATTGGGGACACGGGCGATTCCGAAATCAGCGAGCTTCACTTGCCCGTTTTCCGTGATCAGCAGGTTCTCCGGCTTCAAGTCGCGGTGGATGACCCCTGCCATGTGCGCGGTCGCGAGTGCGTCGCCGACTTGCCTTGCCACCTCGAGCAAACGCTTCTCTGCGAGGGGCCCGCCCTTTTTGAGCTCGTCTTTGAGCGTGTGACCTCGAACGTATTCGAACACGAGGTAGGGGCCGACCTGCGGATCGTCACCAACATCGAATATCTGAACGATATTGGGATGATGCAGGCGCGCTGCCGCCCGCGCCTCGTTCTGGAATCGGCCGAGAAAGACCTTCCGCATCTCTTCGTCCAACACCAGGTCGCGCAGCGTCTTCACCGCCACCGGCCGATCGAGGTCGGCATCGTGCGCGAGATAAACGTTGCCCATGGAGCCGGACCCGAGAAGCCTCTCGATTCGGTAACGACCGATCTGTTTTGGCAGGTCCACCATGGGCGCGATCTAGTCCATCGCGGGGCGCGGAGCTACAGGCGGTGCAGCTTGACGGTGTTCGTGCGGCCCGATGTGGGCCATCCGACGACCATCGCGAACGCTTCTCCAGTCTTGCACAGCTTCTCGCGCGCGAGCAGGGACGTGGCGATACGCAAGGTTTCGTCCAAGGACTCCGGAGGCACTTCGATGCGCGGGATGACCCCCCACTCGAGCGCCAGGCGACGGGCAACCCGCAAGTCGCTCGTGACAGCGAGGATGGGTGCTCTGGGTCGGTGTTCCGCCAACAAGCCGGCCGACCTTCCATCCTGGGTGAACACCACGATCGCCTTGAGTGGAAGGTGCCGGGTCAGCACTGCGGCGGCGCGAGCGGCGGCGTTGGAAAACGGCCAGTCCTCGTCGCCGACGTTCTGTAGCTTGCTGAACGTCCGCGCCAAATCTTCGATGTAGTCCGACTCCACCTCCCGAATGATCGCGTCCATCATGGTCACGGCCTGCGTTGGATAACGCCCTGCGGCCGTCTCGCCGCTGAGCATGACGGCGTCGGTGCCATCCATCACCGCGTTGGCCACGTCGGCGGCCTCGGCGCGGGTCGGGCGAGGATTGCGGATCATCGAATCCAGCATCTGGGTCGCGGTAATGACGACTTTTCCACGCGCATTGGTCTCTCGAATGATCCGTTTCTGGACGAGTGGAACCTTCTCCGCTCCAAGCTCCACGCCGAGGTCCCCGCGGGCGATCATGATGCCGTCCGCTACGTCGAGGATCTCGGAAAGCGCCACCAGCGCTTCGGGCCTTTCGATCTTCGCGATCACGGGCACGTCGCCCGCCAACGCTTTGGCTTCCATGACATCGTCGGCTGACCGTACGAAGGACAGCGCGACGTAGTCCGCGTCGAGCTCGGAGACGGCGAAGGGGAGGTCTAGGCGGTCCTTTTCGGTCAGGGCGGGCCCCTTGATCGCGACGCCGGGGAGGTTGAGCCCCTTGTGGTTGGAGAGCACGCCTCCATCCTCGACGATCGTGTGCACAGTCGAGCCTTCGACGCGGTCGACGCGAAGTCGAATCATGCCGTCATCGAGCGCTACAGTGTTGCCCGGCTGAAGATCCGCGGCGAGCGAGTCCTCGGTGACGGAGACTATCTCTTGCGTACCCTCGACATCGTCCGTCGTGAGTGCGAAGCGCGCTCCGGGCACGAGCTGGATCGGGCCGTTTGCAAACTTCCCGATCCGCATCTTCGGTCCCTGCATGTCCGCGAGAATCGCCATAGGCCACCGAGCTTCGCGCGCTGTCTCTCGAACTAGCCTCGCGGTCTTCGCGTGGGTTTCGTGATCGCCGTGCGAGAAGTTGAGGCGCGCGCAGTTCATACCCGCCTCGACGAGCGCTTGAATCTGCTCCTTCGTGCTGCTGGCAGGACCGAGCGTACAAACGATCTTCGTGCGTCTCACGTGCCCGTTGTAACCGTCTTCTCGGACGGGGCCAACCTACCGCGGGCGATACCTCGGCGGGTCCCAACTGCCGAGCTTGGATTTGAACCCCAAACGAACGACGAATGTCGCGTATAGCGTCCATTGTGTGCGATCTTCGGTCGGCTGTGTGTTCCGATACGATGGGTCGGTATTCACGTAACGAGTCGCGATGCGGAGCCAAAGACCCCGTACGGTCGTCAACGGTCGATAGAGTGGAAGCGCGAATCCGAAGCCCACGCCGAGACCTACACTTCGGTCTCCGTCGAGGAGGAATGCGGGCCCGATCTCGAAGAAAATCGACTGGAGCAACAAGTCCGCGAACTCGTTCCACGTCTGCTTGTAGAGAAAGAAGAGCGCTGGAAAGAGAGGACGAAGGTCTACGCCGACAAAGAGGTGCTGGCCCGAATCGGGACCCCAACGACCTGAGAGGACGACTCCGGCGGTGTCCGCGACGAGGAAACGCGCCTCGCCGAGGACGTTTGGATCGGCCTTGCCGTCGAGCCATGTGCCGCCGCCACCCGCGCCGAGGGCGAGCGTGAGTCCGCGATCCCACCGGCCGTAGAGTCCGTCACCCCCGCGCTGAGCGCTTGCTGATGCGCTAAACGTCGCGAGGATGAGGACCGAACCGACGATCACCCCTAGACGGGCGCCCCGTGCCATGATTCCCCCATGCACTGGCCGGCGTGGCGGGTCAAGAGACTGAGGCTGTAGACTGTGAGCATGGGGCGTCCGTTCGGCTTGGGGCTTCGAAGCCAGCTCATGCTCGCGCTCGTCGTTGCGTTCGGCGCGGCCTTCGTGTTGCTGAGCCTGGTGACGGCGCGGCTCGACGCAATCGACGCTGTCGACCCGGGCTCCGAGCCCGCCCACTCCGTTGAGGCGAGTGAGGCTGACGCCGCCCCGGCGCCGCAACCGAGCCAGGGAGATTCCCCCCGCCGTACCTTGTTCCTGTTCTATCTCGGGTTGACTGCTGCAACGGTGCTGCTGCTTACCTACGTATTGCTTACTTACTTCATCGTCCGACCGATCGATCGTTTGCGACTCGCGTCGGAGCGGTTGGCCTCGGGAAGCTTGCGCACCGAAGTGCCGGTCCAGGGGGCGGCCGAGGTCGCGCGTTTGGCAGCAACGTTCAACGAGATGGCGGCCCAGCTTCGACAGGACCGCGCCGCGCTTCAAGAGCGACTCGAGCAGTTGGAACGAACGACGGCAGAGCTCACGACGGCGCAAGAACAGCTCGTGCGAAGCGCACGCCTAGCCGCCGTGGGTCGGCTTTCCGCAGGTGTCGCGCACGAGATCGGCAATCCGCTCGCCGCGATTCGAGGCCTGCTCGACCTGATGGAGCTGGGTGACCTCGGTCCCGACGAAGAGCGCGAGTTCATCGCTCGCATTCAGCGAGAAACCGAGCGTATCCATCGCACGATTCGCGACCTCCTCGACTTCTCGCGTGGTGAGCCGGGCGACCATGTCGACCGAGTCGAGAGCTCGGCTGACCTCGGCGAAGTCGTTTCCGACACGGTAAAGCTCGTCGACCGCCAAACGCGCTTTCGCGACATCGATCTCACGCTGCGTTTGGACGATGGGCTTCCGAGGGTCAAAGGAGATCACGAGCGGCTTCGTCAGCTCATGCTGAATTTGCTGTTCAATGCCGCTGATGCCCTGGGGGGCAGAGGAAGGGTCGAGGTTCGCGCAGAGAACGGGGCCGGTGCGGTGCTGCTCACGATTGAAGACGACGGCCCCGGGATCGACGAAGCAATTCTCGATCAGGTGTTCGACCCCTTCGTCACGACGAAGCCAGCAGGGCAGGGCACCGGCCTCGGGCTGGCCGTGTGTTACACGATCGTGGAGAGGCTTGGCGGATCGATCGAGGCGGGGAATCGGGCCGCGGGCGGGGCGGTGTTCGAAGTAACTTTGCCGATCGCACGGTAGACCGCAGGTCTACGCTGGCACGCGGGACGCCCGGGCGGCGAGGTGCACACGGGTCTCGGAAGAACGCGATAGGGGTTTCACGGGACGGGCGGCCTGCAGATGCGGCCTCGTAGGACTGGGAGGGTCAGGCCGCGCACGCCGCCCTCGGACGGCGCGCCAATCGCGGTGGTTGCTGTCTTGCGATTGGCACTTCGTACGCCCGCTCCAACCCCCATCACGTTTTTCCGAGCCCCTTATGAACGACTCTTTGCGAAAGAAGGGCTGCGACGGTGTGTGCACGCGGAAGACCCAGTTCTCAAGACATGCGCGGCAGCGCGAGCCCGAAGGGCGAAGCCCGGCGCGCATGCGCCGCCAAGCACGAGCGAAGCGAGGTGCGCGGAGGGAGGACTACGCGGTGGGGGTGGGTGGGTCGGATGTAATTAAACCAAACCAGCTCACCGACCACCCTCCAGACAGCAACCCGCGAGCCCGAAGGGCGAAGCCCGGCGCGAAGCGCCGCCAAGCACAAGCGAAGCGAGGTGCGCGGAGGGAGGATTACGGGTGGGGGTGGGCGGGTCGGATCTAAGAAAACCTCCCGACGCCAATCACGTTTCGCGGACCCCGTAAAGTGACTTCGTCACCACGGGGCTGCGCGCCGAAGGCCCGTGGGCGATGCGAAGCATCGGCTTTCCGGGCTGACGCCAGCTTCATGCCCCCTCAATCCGAGGTGAATGCGTTTTCTACGGCCGCGTCCTCCGCCTCTGCTGTCTCCGGCGTCACCGCGGCCCCTCCGCCGAGCGCTTCCCTGATCGCCTGCGCCTGGCGTTTCGTTGCCCCTGCTTCGATCAGCTGCTCGTCGGTGGCAGCAAGCACACCGCTCATCGAGCCGAGCGCGCGTAGCAGCTTTCCCCGGGTTTTCGGGCCAACTCCGGGAACTCCATCGAGCTCGCTTTGCAGCCGTCGCTTCTTCCCGACCTTCTTGCGCAGGGCGTTGGAGGCGCGATGTGTCTCGTCGCGCGCGAGCAACAACAGCGATAGCGCCGAGCTCGACCTCACCGCAATCGCGTTCTTCTGCCCCGGGCGAAACACGCGATCGCCTTCCTCCTCACCGGTCGCCGTAACTCGGGGCTTGGCCACCGATGCGACTTCGAGATCCTTTACCCCGATGTCTTCGATTGCTCGCATTGCGACGCCGAGCTGTCCCTTGCCCCCGTCCACGACCAGAAGGTCCGGAAGCTCCCAACCTTCTTCCTCGTTCTTGCCTCGCCGGAGGCGCCGCACGAGGACTTCGTACATTGCCCCATAGTCGTCGCCACCGCTGACGGTTTTCACGCGAAAGCTCCGGTAGCGTTCCTTGGCCGGCGATCCGTCTTGGAGCGCAACGAATACGGCGACCGTCTCCTCACCTCCCGTGTGGGAGATGTCCACGCATTCGATTGTCCGAGGAAGCACGCTGAGTCGCAGCTGCTTCTGGAGTCCTTCGAGCCTCGCCTCGACGTCTTCGCGGGCGCGCTCGTTTTCTCGGTAGGCGTGCTCAGCGTTCTCACGCGCGAGATCGAGGAGCTTTGCTTTGGCCCCCCGCTTGGGTTGGACGATGTGCACGCGGCGCTTTCGATCCTCGCTCAACAGCTCCTCGATCGCCTCGCTCATCTCGATTGGAACCGGGATGAGGATCTCGTCCGGCACTGAGGGCCGCTCGGCGTAGTGTTGCCGGAGGAATCCGCCCAGCATCTCGTCATTAGGCACCGCGACACGGCGCAGCGGAAGCGTGCGCACGCCAAACAGGCGCCCGCCGCGCATGCTCAACACGGCCACCTCCACTTGGTCGCCCTGGCGGTGAAATCCGATCACATCCTGATCCGACTTCTGCACCCCGGCCACGCGCTGCTCTTCCTGCGCTCTCTCGACCGCGCGGAGCTGGTCGCGGTACACCGCGGCACGCTCGTACTCTAGGTCGCCGGACGCGACCTGCATTCGCGCGTCGAGATCGCGCACGAGCTCGTCGTGACGTCCGTCGAGGAAGCGGGCTACGTTGGCGACCTGCGCTCGATACTCCTCTTGGTCCACATCGAGAACGCACGGACCCGGGCAACGCTTGATTTGATATTGCAGACACGGTCGCGAACGCATCCGAAACTCGGTGTCGGTGCAGGTCCGGAGCTGGAAATACCGGTTGACGAGGCGCAATGTCTGCCTTGCGGCGGTCGCGGAGTGATACGGACCAAAGTACTGGGCGCCGTCGGGCTTTGGCCGACGGACGACCTCGATCCTCGGCCAGGGCTTTTTGGCATCGAGTCGCAACGACAGGTACTCCTTGTCGTCCCGCAGCTTCACGTTGTACTTCGGCTGGTGCGACTTGATGAGCTGGTTTTCGAGCAGCGCCGCTTCTTTGTCGGTGTGGGTTACGAACGTCTCGATGTCGGCGAGCT
>JAHEEE010000133.1 GCA_024640845.1 Myxococcales bacterium
TGGCCCCGCGCGCAAGCCAAGGTCGCCAGGAGCGCGTCGTTGGCAAGCCCGCCGGCCGCGCGCGCCAGCAGGTTCATGGTTGCCGGCGCCACGACGACGGCATCGGCCCATTCGCCAAGCTCGACGTGAACCTCGCCTGCATAGTCCTCGGCCCACAAGTCGGTCACAGGGGGCTTCCCGGTGAGGCCTGCAAATGTGATCGGTCCCACGAATCGCGCAGCCGCGTCGGTCATCACCACGCGCACCTCGGCCCCGCGCCGCATGAGCTCGCGAACGAGCTGCACCGACTTGAATGCGGCGATCCCGCCGCCCAAGCCAACGACGATGCGCTTACCCTGAAGGGACATCTTCGGGGCAGTCTAGCAGGGGTGAGGGGCTTTGCGACGCGAGTTCTTGGCCTTCGGTCGACTGAACGGACGGCAGGTAGCGGCCCAAAGGATCAGTGAACCGGCACACCGGGGGCGGGGAACTGGTCGCAGAGCTCTTTGATCTCGCCCGCGATGCGCTCGATCAGCGACTCATTTTCGACGTCTTCGACGACGTCCGCCATCCAGTTGCCGAGGCGTTTCATCTCGTCGGCGCCCATCCCGCGACTCGTGATGGCGGGGGTGCCGATCCGGATACCGCTCGGGTCGAAAGGCTTGCGCGTGTCGAACGGAACGGAGTTGTAGTTCCCGACCATGCCGGCGCGGTCGAGCGCCTGGGCTGCGACCTTGCCCGGCACGTCCTTGCCGCGGAGGTCGATCAGGATGAGGTGATTGTCGCTGCCGCCGGTCACCAGGTCGAATCCGCGCGAGAGGAGGGCTTCCGCCAAGACCCGCGAGTTATCGACGATCGCCTGCGCGTAAGCCTTGAACTCGTCGGTCATGGCGAGCTTGGCGGCAATGGCGATCCCGGCTGTGGTGCCGTTGTGCGGGCCACCTTGAAGGCCGGGGAACACGGCTCGATCGATCGCCTTCTTATGCGCGTCGTTGCACAGGATCATGCCGCCGCGTGGCCCGCGAAGTGTCTTGTGCGTGGTGCTGCTGATCACCTCGGCGTACCCGACGGGCGACGGGTGCGCCCCGCCGGCGACGAGACCGGAGATGTGCGCGATGTCGGCGACGAGGATGGCGCCGACCTCCTGGGCGATCTCCGCGAACTTCGCGAAATCGATCAGACGCGGATACGCGGTGGCGCCGCAGAAGAGGAGCTTCGGCTTGTGTTCACGCGCGAGAGACGCGACTTCGTCGAAGTCGATCAGGTGGTCGTCGCGTCGGACGCCGTACTGGATGGCGTTGAAGTACTTGCCGGAGATCGAGACCTTCCAGCCGTGGGTCAGGTGCCCGCCGCTCGGAAGCCCCATGCCCATGATCGTGTCGCCGGGCTGGCAGAACGCGAAGTAGACGCCGAGGTTGGCCGGGGAGCCGGAGTAGGGCTGCACGTTCGCGTGGTCGACCCCAAAGAGTGCCTTCAGGCGGTCGATCGCGAGCTTCTCGACGGTGTCGATGTTCTGCTGCCCCTCGTAGTAGCGCTTGCCGGCGTATCCTTCCGAGTACTTGTTGTTCAGAACGCTTCCGCAGGCTTCCATGACGGCGGCGCTGGCGTAGTTCTCGCTCGGAATCAGGCGGAGCTTATCGTGCTGGCGCTTCTCTTCTTCGGCGATGCACTGGGCAATTTCGGGATCGACTTCTTTGAGGGTTGGGTCGGCCATCTTCTCTCCAGGTTTTCCTGAGAGCGGGGCCTTAGCACGATTGTGACTTCGGTGTTATTCGGAGTGGCGTGAGCGAGTATTTTCCAAGCCGCGAGGAGTTCGAGCACCTGAGCGAAGGTGCAACGGTCGTGCCCGTGCACCGCGAGGTGATCGCGGATCGTCTCACACCGGTGCTCGCCCAAGCCACCTTGGGCCAGAATGCGGGTAGTTTTCTGCTCGAGAGCGTCACAGGTGGAGAGACGTGGGCACGGTACAGCTTCGTCGGATTCGGGCCGGAGGTGATCGTACGCGGCGTCGCGGACAAATTCGAGCGTGTCCTAGACGGGGACGTGCACCAGGAGATCGGTATCGACCCGTGGGAGCGGCTTCGCGAAACACTCGCGGAGTGGAGACCGCCCGACGTCGATTGGTTGCCGCGCTTCTGGGGCGGCGCGGTCGGGTACGTGAGCTACGACGCGGTGCGCACCTTCGAACCGACCGTGGGCGAGCCACTCACGCGCGACGACGATTGGGAGTTCTGTTTTGCGGTGGGCGGGACGGTGTTGATCTTCGATAACGTGCGCGGAACACTGCGGGTGGTCGTGCCGGCTCGCGTCGACGCGGATCCGGGCGCGTACGACCGCGCGATCGAGCGAATCGAGGAGACTCTGAGCGCGCTCGACCACCCGGTGCTGCCGCGAAGGCTCCACCCGCCGAAGGGAACAGGCGAGCTCGAGCTTCCAGAGTCGTCCTTCGACCGCCCGGGCTTCTGCGCTGCGGTCGAAGAAGCCAAGGAGCACATCCGCGCGGGCGACATCTTCCAAGTGGTGCTGTCGCAGCGCTTTCGCTTGCCGCTTGGCGATACCGACGTGTTCGACGTCTACCGCGCGATGCGGATCATCAATCCGAGCCCCTACATGTACTTCCTCCGGTTCCCAGACCGCATCGTTGCCGGAGCGAGCCCCGAGACCTTGGTACGCCTCGAGGACGAGCAGGTGCACGTGCGTCCGATCGCGGGCACGCGCCACCGTGGTCGCACGGAGGAAGAAGATCAGGAGATCGCGGAAGATTTACTGGCGGACCCGAAGGAGCGCGCCGAGCACGTCATGCTCGTCGACCTCGGCCGCAACGATGTCGGCCGTATCAGCAACGCGGGGAGCGTCAGCGTCACGGACCGGATGCTCATCGAGCGCTACTCGCACGTGATGCACATCGTAAGCAACGTCGTCGGCGATTTGGCACCGGGCAGAGATGCACTCGATGTGCTGCGAGCCACATTTCCGGCGGGCACCCTCAGCGGCGCACCGAAAGTGCGCGCCATGCAGATCATCGACGATTTGGAGCCGGAGCGCCGGGGCGTCTACGGCGGAGCGGTCGGCTACATCGGCTTCGACGGAAACATGGACGTTGCTATCGCGATTCGCACGATCGTCGCTCGAGATGGCGAGATGTGGCTGCAGGCCGGCGCTGGGATTGTCGAAGCCAGTGACCCCGCCAAAGAATATGAAGAAACCGTCAATAAGGCGCGCGCCGGCCTTGTCGCCGTCAAAGCGGGCGCGTCAGGATAGCGGTTCGATTGGGGGCCGAAGCTTAGGTGGTTGGCTCGGTAGGCTTGTCCCCTTCACCTGGGCAGTAGGTGGTCGGTTCGGTGGGCTTGTCTCCCTCACCTGGGCAGTAGGTGGTTGGTTCGGTGGGCTTGTCTCCCTCACCGGGGCAGTAGGCGGATGCCTCAGCGCTTCCGACCGCCGTGAAGGCGAAGACGGCGACGAGAGCGAGGGCGCGAATCAAGGATCTTGCGAGCATGGGAAAAAGTTAGAGCCCCCAGTGGAAGAGCACAAGACCCGCCGAAAAGAGAAAACCCGATAGCCTTGCGACTATCGGGCATCCTCAGCGCGGCGGACGGGACTCGAACCCGCGGCCTCCGGCGTGACAGGCCGGCGTTATAACCAACTTAACTACCGCCGCATCCACCTCAGAGCTTCGCCCTTCGGGACGGGCCTTGTAGCTTGGGGGTCAGAGGCTGTCAAAGACCTGAATTGCTCTTTGTAAACGAACCCGGATCACCTTCGTTAAGCGCCGGTGTCGGCCCCCTATCTCTGACTCTTCCCGGCCTTTGGCGTTCCCCTAACTTGGCCTGCTTCTCGCATAGACCAAAAGCGGAGCAACGCACTGTCTCCGCTAACTTGGGAAAACCCCCTGAACTGCGACACATCGTGCCGCAGGGAAGGGTTTGTTTGGTCGCCTGTGGTCTGAACGACACTATTTTCTTCACGAGTGTGAATCTGGGCCACACCTTGCTGTCTCACTCGTGAAACATACGGAGGGCATCGATGTACTCGCATGAGCGACGATGGCTACAGCGGCTGGCGATTCTAAATGATTACGTGCGGGTTCCGTATGCAAACGGCTCGTCTTACGCCTCGCAGTTCCTATATCGCGAGATGAGTTCGCGCGGGGTCGATGTGACGGTCGTCGGCCCTGATGACCCCAACGCAAGGCCGAGCGAGCTTCCGCCGCATCACATCTCCTTGCCGAGTATTCCTCTGCGCAATCATCCTGGCTTCTA
>JAHEEE010000134.1 GCA_024640845.1 Myxococcales bacterium
CTCGGGTACAGATCGCGCCGGCCGCCTGCAAGCGTTGCCACACCTGCAGCGGCTCCTCGCCGCCGAGGAGCAGGTCCCCGGCTACGTACAAGCGCTTCACATCCAGCCGCTCGAGCTCAGCCAACACGAGGTTCAACGCCGCGAGGTTCCCGTGCAAGTCGGAGAGAAATGCAATCGGGCCGGCTGCCGGTGGGTGCGCCATGGCGCGATACTAGCACCGCCTCACGACCGCCGCCGGATGATGCTTGCATGGAGGCACGGTCGGCCTATTCTCGGCCGGGGAGAACGACTTGAGCGAGAGTAGTGATCGGGACAACGTCATCCGTGTTGGCTTCGGGGCCGACGGAAAACTGACCCGGGCGGCGACCCCGGAGCCGGCGCCGTCCCAGCCCGCTCCGCCACGCACCGATCCGCGTGACGGCCTCTACACGGTGGCCGAGGTGGCGAGGCTGTTTGGCTTCAAGCCGTCTCGCCTTCGATACTGGGATCGCTCCGGATTGTTGGGCCCGTCCGCGCGGCTCCGAGGGCGCAACTACTACACCTTTGAAGATCTCGTGAGCGTGCGCGCTGCAAAAGGCCTCTTGGCGCAAGGCGTGCCGCTCCAGCAGGTTCGGCGTTCGGTGGACTCCTTGCGGAAGGCGTTTCCTGATACCAGCCGGCCGCTCTCGGAGCTTCGCGTCATGGCGGACGGCCGCACGGTGCTCGTGCAGGATGACGCGTGTGCCTACGAGGCGGAGAGCGGCCAGATTGTGCTCGACTTCAGTGTGGACAGCCTCGAGTCCGACGTCGTTCGGCTGCTTCACTTCGATCACGATGATCGAGCCCGCGCTTATGAGCACTACCTCGAAGGTTGTCGCTACGACGAGAACGAACGGACGTTCGACGAGGCCGAGGAGGCGTACAAGTTGGCGCTCTCGCTCGATCCGACGCTCTCGAATGCCTTGACCAACCTCGGCAACCTCGAATACCGGCGAAATCAAATCGACGAAGCCGAGCACTACTATCGTCGCGCGCTCGCGTGCGACCCCGAGCAGCCTGAAGCGCTCTACAATCTTGGCTTTCTCTGCTTTGAACGTGATGAAATCGAGCAAGCAATTCTGCTCTTCGGTCAAGCGCTAGAGAGCGATCCTTCGTTTGCCGATGCCCACTTCAACATGGCGATGGCCCTCGAAGAGCGCGGAGATTGCGCTGCCGCGCGTCCTCACTGGCTACAGTATCTCGCGCTCGAGCCCGACGGATCCTGGGCGGACATCGCGCAAAAGCACCTCGATCGAAGCCGCCGTCGTTGACCGCGCAGGACCTGTCGCAGCCGAGGTTCGAAGATCAGGGCCGCACGTACTTTTCGAGGTCGAGCGCCCAGCGGACTTCGGTCACCGCGTCGTCGACTGCTTGCAAGGACTTGCGGTAGGTGACCTCGTGCCAAACGTCCAGCACTCTGGCGTCGTCGACCGGGTCTTTGACCTCGACGACCTCGGCGTGTGACTCGAGGTACCCACGGCTTCCGGCCTGTTCGCCTATCTCTTCGCGAACACGCCGGAAGAGCTCGTCCGAGTGCGCGGAGGGCGCATCGGAGCGCTGGGTTCTGGCGGTGAATTGCACCGCGAGCTGATCCCGCACCACGACGCGCACGCCCGAGTCCATGATGTGAAGCCGGATGCGCTCCGCGATTTGGAGCTCCTGGTCGTCGGTTCGATAGATCTCGACGCCCGCGCTCGCGAGCGCTTGCTGAATGCTTTGAATCGTCAGCGTCTGCTCCAACCCACTCATGGAAAACACGCGCTCGCGGTCGCAGAAGGTACCACCCTCGACACCCAGCGCAAATTCGGCGATATCGTCCCATGATCGAAGTCACGGACGCAATTGATCGGCAAGTCCGACTCGAGCGACCGCCGGCGCGGATCGTCTCACTGGTCCCGAGTGAGACCTTGTCGGTTGCCGAGCTCGTCGGCGCCGAGCGAATCGTGGGTCGCACCGATTACTGCACCGAGCCAGCAGGCGCCGTCGATGCCATTGCCTCGGTGGGCGGCACGAAGGGCTTCGATGTCGAGGCGGTCGAGGCCCTTCGTCCCGACCTGGTGCTCGCCAACAAAGAGGAAAACAGTCGACCGCTGGTGCAGGCGCTGATCGCGGCGGGGCTCCAAGTCCACGTGAGCTTTCCATGCACCGTTGAACAGTCGCTCAGTTACCTCGACTCTCTTTGCGCGCTGCTGGGGATCGACGCAGACCGTGCCGCGGCTGTTCGGGCGTGCCGCGCCGCAGTCGAACGAGCTGCGCGCCGCGCGAACGCAGAACCGCTACCGGTGTTCGTTCCGATCTGGAAAGACCCTTGGATGACGTTCGATGAGGGAGCGTACGCCAGCGACCTGCTGCGCGTATGTGGCGCCCGCAACGTATTCGCCGGGCGGCCGCGACAATATCCGCTGGCCGCCGACCTCGGCAAGACCGCCCCATCGAGCGCGGCACGAATCGAGGACAGGGACACCCGGTACCCGCGGATTCGGCTCGAAGAAGTCGTCGAGCGGGGAGCCAGAGCGGTCCTCTTGCCCGATGAGCCTTATGCGTTCAGCGAGGTGGACGCAGCCGAGATGGCAAAGCTGCCGGCAGAAGAGCCGATTGTGGTCGAGCTCGTCGATGGGAAGGATCTGTTCTGGTACGGGACTCACGTGGCGCGCGCCGTCACACGCCTCAGCGATGAGATCGTGCGCGCACGCACGCGCTGCTTTGGTTTGGAAGCCAACAACTGAGTGGGTCGTGTCCTCCGAAAGGGTGCGATACGAATCGATTTCCGCCGACGGTCGGTCGAAAACGCTAGCCAAGGATCACGCCGTTCGATATGTTTCGCGGTGCCTTGACCCCCGTTTCCGACAGACTCTCTTCGATTCTTCCGAAGGGCGGCGCTGACGTCGCCGTGCATCGCGGCGCCCGCCGTCGGTCGCGTCGCTGGTCGCTCGATGCCGAGATTGACCTCCTCGGACCGGTTCGCGGGGCGGGGTTGGCGCTCAACGCAAGCGTTGGGGGCCTGCGTGTGGCGGTCGACATGGGCGTTCCCGTCGGGCAGGTCTGCACACTCCGGGTTCGAACCGCTGCCGACCATCACACGGTCGAGCACGCCAAGGTGGTCTGGTCCAAGGCGCGCCCCGACGGATATGTTCTCGGGCTCCAGTTCATCAGTGCCCCCGACGCCTAAAATCGCCGGGTTTTTCGGCTGCGGGCCACGCCCGATTCGGCTGGTTGCGGGAAGGTAAATCAGGGGTTAAGACACCCGCTCATCTGAGTGTACCGATAACGGACGCTACGGAGGTTCACATGCGCCGACGAATGTTCCTCGGGAAGATCCACCGAGCCACAATCACCCACGCCGACCTGGATTACGAGGGCAGCGTCACGGTCGACGCCGACCTGCTCGATGCCGCTGGCATTCTCGAGCACGAAGAAGTTCAGATCTGGAACATTACGCAGGGCACGCGCTTAGCGACCTACGCGCTCCAAGGCCCACGCGGCTCGGGCGTCATCTGCGTGAACGGCGCGGCAGCGCACCACATGAGCCCGGGGGATCTCGCGATCATCGCGACCTTCGGCGAGATGAGCGACGAAGAGGCGCGGGCGCACAAGCCCAAGGTGGTTCTCGTCGACCGCAAGAACCGCATCGTCGACACCGGTCCCGAGCGAGCCGGCCCACAGATGCCCCGCCGGGTAGACGAGCTGATTCATTAAAGCGATGCTCCCGGCGTTGCCGGGGTGGCGGAATGGCAGACGCAGGCGACTTAAAATCGCCCGTGGTAACACGTGCGGGTTCGAATCCCGCCCCCGGCACTAAGCGACCGGCTGCGTAGCAGGTTTGGCAGATCCGGCGTGAAGCGGGTCGCGGGGGATTCGCACCCGCTGGGGGTGTACTCGGCCGACGCTTCGCGGCGGCCTGCGTACTGGCGCTGGAAGCGTGCAGCTCCGTGGACTGGCGTCCACTCCGCCATGCACCCTTCCAACGCCAAGCGAGTCCCGCCCCCGGCACCATCACGGCTTCCGCAGTTCATTCGTGATTGCGGGATCATTGGATGGGTCTATCCTTGGAGCCGCGCGACGCGGAGGCGTCAGCAGCCATGCCGGCATTGAAGAAGCGCCTTCAAGCGCTACCGATTTCCTAGAGCTGCGGCGGTTCAGCAGATAGTAAAGTCA
>JAHEEE010000135.1 GCA_024640845.1 Myxococcales bacterium
CCGACTGTCTCGACAGCGATTACGGTATTCAGACGCAGCGGGCCACCCCGGCAGGTCAGCCAAATTGCCAAGCCTGGAACGATCGCTCCGACGTGGAGCCAAAACCCCGCGCTGTTCAGCAGGTGATGAAGCGAACCTGAAGACAAGCCGATGACCATCCGAAACAACACCCCAACCACTCCAGCCACGGCGATGATCAACCCGAACGAGGCGACGCGCCGCTGATAGAAGGCACGCCCCTCGGGGCTCGAGAAATGGTTGGTGGTCACCGGCCGAATCTATCCTGTTTCCGTCCCACAGTGGAGCTAACGTTCCCAATGTTGCCCGCCTCCGGCGAGATCATCCTGACCAACATGTCTCCATCAGCGTTGCACGCGCGATGGGGTAACGTCACACTTCCCTCGTGCCGGGCCGTTTACTCCCGCGACAATTCTATGCGCGTGACGCGCTCGATGTGGCGCGCGACCTCTTGGGCCAGGAGATCTGGCACGGCGACGTGGGGCTTCGCATCACGGAGGTCGAGGCGTATCGGTATCCAGACGACACCGCGAACCATTGCCGTGTGGGATTGACCGCTCGAAACGCGCCGATGTGGGGGCCTCCCGGGCGCGCCTACGTGTACCTCTGCTACGGTCTACACCAGATGCTGAATCTCGTGACCAATCGTAATGGGGAGGGCGCGGCGGTCCTGATCCGGTCGTGCGAGCCGATTGCCGGGCACGACACCATCGCCCTGCGCCGAGGGGGCAAACAGGGCCCCGCACTGCTCACCGGGCCGGGGAAAGTGGGTCAGGCGCTCGGGTTGGACACGTCGTTCAGCGGGCACGTCCTCTATCGCCGCGGCGGGCTCGAGGTAAGGAGAGGCTCGAGCGTCGCCGATGTAGCCGTGGGCTCCCGCATTGGGATCGGCTATGCGGAGCCCGAGCACCAACATGCGGAGTGGCGCTTGGCGGTCGCCGGATCGCCCTGGGTGAGTCGCTCGCGCCAACTGAGGAGCGCCGAGCGATGAGCCGTGTACAAACGACATCGAGCGCCACGACGCGCGGCGTTCTCGTCGAAGTCCGGAGCCAATTCCTCGAGGAGCAGTCGCAGCCCGCATTGCAGCGCTTCGTGTTCGCCTATGAGATCACGATTACCAACAATGGCACCGAGGTCGTGCAGCTTCACTCACGTCACTGGGTCATCACCGACGGCCTTGGCGATGTGGAAGAGGTCAAAGGCCCGGGTGTGGTCGGCGAGCAGCCCATTCTCAGCCCTGGCGAGAGCTTCCGCTACACCAGCGGCGCGGTCCTGCCGACGGCTCGCGGAACGATGCGCGGCACCTATCAAATGCATCGCGGCGACGGAGCCCGTTTCGACGCAGAGATCGCCGAGTTCCTTCTCGAGCGACCGTTCTCGTTGAACTAATTGCTATCCCACGCCGTCTTGATCGCCTTGTACGTCTCGATGCCGCTCTGGCTGAGCTCGAGCGCACCCTCGGCGACCAGGTGCTGGTGGATGTCCTTCGGATCAGTCTTCCAGCCCTTCGGCACATCGAGCCTCACGTTGACCGGTACGCCGCCAAGCAAGCCCTGCTCGTCCAACGCCCACAGGGCCTCGGCTGCGAGGAACTGCCCCGCGATCTTTCGGAACTCCGGCCTGAGATGGCTTGCCAGAGGAAACACATCGTAAAGGCCGACCGCGTCGCCCGGAATCGCCAGGGGCTGGCGCAGGGCCTTGAACACAGGGGCGGCGATCGGCAGCTCGACCAGCTCGAGGCCTGCGATCTCCTGGCCCTGGCTCGCGTTCAACGATCGCTCGTAGGCGTCGCCATGGCTGCGGCTGACCTCGGCGGGTCGCGCCGAGCTGTCTAGGAGCACGGTAATCACTAGGTACGGGCGCGGGTCTCGATCTTCGGTCATTGGCGGGCGCTTAGGTAGCGCATTTGTCGCGGCTTGGGTAGTGCCCGTCGACTTGACGTCGCTCGGGGCCGCGCCTACCTGGACCGGCGCTCGATGCGCATCGAAATTCACCCTACGCATCCACAACCCCGCAAGGTTGCCCAAGCCGTGGAAGTCCTTCGTCGTGGCGGGGTGATCGTGTATCCGACGGGCACCGTGTATGGCCTTGGCTGTGATATCCACCAGAAGAAGGCCGTCGAGCGCATCTACCAGATCCGGCAGCTCAAGAAGGATCATCCGCTGAGCTTCATGTGCCCCGATTTGAGCAAGATCGCCCGGTATGCCCACGTCGACGACTTCGCCTACCGGATCATGAAGCGGCTCGTGCCCGGGCCTTATACGTTCGTGCTCAACGCGACGCGCGACGTGCCGAAGCTCCTCGTGCGTAAGCAAAAGACAGTAGGCATTCGAGTGCCTGATGACATGATCGCGCTCGCGTTGCTGAACGAGCTCGGAAGCCCGATCGTCTCGACGTCGGCCACGTATGATGGCGAGGTGCTCAATGACCCCGACGAGCTTCATGCGCGATTCGGGCACGCCGACGCGTTCATCGACGGGGGGTGGGGCGGCATCGAGCCCTCGACTGTGGTCGACCTCACCGGCGACGAGCCCGTGGTGCTTCGAGAGGGCGCAGGCCCGATCGACCTGATCTAGTTACCTACGGACTGCTGCACCGCGCGCTTCGGCGATGAGGCTTCGAAGTAACTCTATCCACTCGCGGTAGCGCGGCGCTTCGCGCATCTGCAGGACGATACGCTCCGCCGTCCAATCGTCGCGTCCGCGAAACTGAGTGACGGCGCCCCAGTTGGCGAGGTGTTGATCCCACTGTTCGCCAGTCCATGAGCCGACTTCCCCCGAGCGAAAGATGAAGAGGTGGTCATCCGCAAGGTCCGAGCCCGCGACCCAGAGCCCGGTGTCCGAAACGAAGGGACCGAGCGTGCGAATCACGAGATCGCGCTCCGCGCCTCGTCCGAGCGGCTCGAGGGCGCGATCGAACTGCTCCCAACTTCGCGTCAGCGTTCGTACGCGCTCTTCGGAGATCGGCATGTGCGGTTTGAACGCGCCGGGCGCGACGCGAGCGTCGTGGTCGTCGTAGATGCGCACGCCGTGCTTTCCCTCGGCTTCGCGGAACGCCTGCAACGCGACCTCGCGAGAGACTTGGCCGTCGATGTGGGCGAGAAAGGTCGCGATGAGGGGGCGAGTCACGAGGCTTTGCTTAGTTGGGAGGCTCTTGCCCGGCCTCGGATCGAGGCCGCGGAG
Source organism: Myxococcales bacterium (assembly GCA_024640845.1). Lineage (GTDB taxonomy): Bacteria > Myxococcota_A > Polyangia > Polyangiales > Houyiibacteriaceae > SG8-38. Next base: position 3,201 of record JAHEEE010000135.1, read on the forward strand.
ATGGGGCGCCCAGAAGAGCGCGAACGCGGTCGAGGATTTGGTCGGCGAGCGCATGCTTGCTCATCTCGGGAAGCGGTGTCGACGCGTTCGAATCGACGAGGGTCACACGGTTCGTGTCGCCGCCGAGACCCGCACTAGCTTCGTTGGCCACGATGAGGTCGGCGGCCTTTCGCTCGAGCTTGTCCCGCGCGGCTTGCTCCAAGTTCTCGGTCTCGAGGGCGAAACCGACCAGGACCGCGGGATGCTGCACTCGCTTCGCGCCCACATCCGCGAGAATGTCGGGGTTGCGGACCAGCTCGAGCTGGAGGTTGCCGCCCTTCTTGATCTTGTGTCTCTCCCGCTTCGCGGGGCGGTAGTCGGCTACGGCTGCAGCCATGATGGCAACATCGTACTCGTCGAAACGGGCCATCACGGCAGCGTGCATCTCTTCGGCGGAGCGGACTTGGACGAGCTGCGCGCCGGATGGGACCGGCTGGTGTACGGGGCCACTCACGATCGTGACCTCGGCTCCGCGGCGAAGCGCCTTGCTTGCGATGGCGTAACCCATTGTCCCGCTCGAGCGGTTGCCGATGAATCGAATCGGGTCGAGGTCTTCGTTAGTGGGGCCCGCAGTAATGAGGATCCGGGCCCCCGCGAGGTCGTTGGCGTGGACCAAACGAGACTCGACCTCGTCGGCGATGTCGTCGGGCTCCATCATCCGACCTTCGCCGATCTCGCCGTTTGCGAGGGCGCCGGTCACAGGGCCCAGCACCACGGCCCCTCGGTCGGCGAGAATCGCCACGTTCGAGCGCGTCGCCGGGTGCGACCACATCCGCTGATGCATGGCGGGAGCGAAGAACAGTTGGCCCCGCGCGCAAGCCAAGGTCGCCAGGAGCGCGTCGTTGGCAAGCCCGCCGGCCGCGCGCGCCAGCAGGTTCATGGTTGCCGGCGCCACGACGACGGCATCGGCCCATTCGCCAAGCT
>JAHEEE010000025.1 GCA_024640845.1 Myxococcales bacterium
TCCGCCTCGTCCGAGCCCAGCTCGCCTTTAGCGTCATTTTCTGCAGTTACATGCTGCAACTCGGACTACTCAAGGTTTTCAGGCGGTGGGAAGTAGACTCCAACACCGGCCGTGAAGACGCGGCAATCCCGGCTTGGCTGGAGCGGCGCCAAGCGCGGATCGACGAAAGGAACTCGAGACGGCTTCTCGCCGATATCCTCAAGCTCCGCGGGGTCTACATCAAGCTGGGTCAGGTTTTGTCCATCATGGGCGGCTTCCTTCCGCAGGTTTACATCAAGAAACTCGAGACGCTTCAGGACGCAGTCCCGCCGCATCCTTTCGATGAGATCGAGCAGGCGTTCATCGACAGTCTCGGCGCGCCCCCCGAGGCGTTCTTCGAGAGCATCGAGCGCCAGCCGGTCGCAGCCGCCTCCTTGGGGCAGGTGCACGTCGCCTACATGGACGATGGTCACAAGGTGGCCGTGAAGGTCCTGTATCCTGGGATTCGCGATGTCGTTCGGATCGACCTGAAGGTCATCAAGCTGATGGTGCGCGTCTACAAGTGGTTCGTGCCCGTCCAGAACATCGAGGCGGTTCACGAGTCGCTCGTTGACTTGCTGCGGCGCGAAACGGACTATCTTCATGAGGCGGAATGTATGCGCCGAATGGCCGCCAACTTTGCCGGAGACGACCACATCCTCTTCCCCGAGGTGGTCGACCAGGTCACGACCAGGGACGTGCTCACGATGACCTTCATGGAGGGCATCAAGATTTCCCGCCTCGACGAAATTCGTGCCCGGGGTGTGAACCTCCACAAGCTCGGCGAGCGTCTCGTGAGGAGCTTCTACACACAGGTCTTCGTTCATCGTTTCTTTCACGCCGATCCGCATCCCGGGAACTTCCTCGTACAGCCGGTCGACGGCACCGACGACGCGAAGCTAGTCATTCTGGATTTTGGGGCGATTAGCGAGGTCGACGAGAACACCGTCTTTGGAATGGTCGACGTGCTTCGCGGTTTCTTCGAGCAGAACGACGAGCTCGTGCTGCGTGGTATCGAAGACATCGGCTTCGTTGCCGAGGGCGGTGACCGCGCGCTCCTCGAACAGACCGTGAAGACCTATTTCAAGAAGTTGCTCAAGCTCGAGTCCTACTCGGCATCGGTCTTCATGAACAGCAACTCCAAGGAGCTCGAAGCGCTGGCCGATCCGGAAGTCGAACGCCGCGAGCTTCGGAGCCTCATGCGTTCGGTTCACTATCCCGACGGTTGGTTCTACGTCGAGCGTGCTTCCGTGATGATGTTCTGGTTGGCCGGGCAAATCGCGCCCGACCTCAATCAGTTCCAAGTGGGTTTTCCATACGTTCTCCCGTTGCTCACCCAACGGCTGCAAAAGAGCCGGCCCTCCCGGCCCCCGGAGCAAGGGCCGCAGGCGACCGTCGGTGGGGGCTGAGTTGAGCAGGATCGTCGGTGTCGATCCGGGCGCCGCGCGTGTGGGCGTGGCCATCTCCGACGAGGCCCGATCGATTGCGTTTCCCCGGGAGACCGTCCCGGCCCGCGGGGGCTGGGCGGATGCAGCGAAGCGCGTAAAAGACGCGCTTGCCGCCGACGATGTGGGGCTCTTGGTCGTCGGTCTCCCCCTCCGTCTCGATGGCACCGAGGGCGAGGCGGCGCGGCGAGCCCGAGGGCTTGGCGAGGCCCTCCGCGCAGTGTTCGGTCTCGAGGTCGTTTACTGGGACGAGCGCCTGACCACCGTCGCGGCGGAGCGGTCATTGACCGAGATGGGGAGGCGAGGGAGCAAACGGCGTGATGTCGTCGACCAATCTGCGGCGACCATCTTGCTTCAGGCGTATCTAGACGCCAATACAGGGATGACGTGGAAGGACCCAACGAGCCCATAGAGCTCGAGAGCGATCTCGGGCGCGGCCTGGCGCGCTTGGTGAGCCTGGTGACGCTGATCGCCGTCCTCGGGCTACTTGGCGCTCTCGGTTGGTTGTTCGTCATCTATCCCGACTCGGACGGCCCGGAAGGCCATGACGAGGATGTCGTCGTGGAGGTCACCGAAGGCATGACTCTTCGACCTCTCGCGATCGAGCTCGAAAAGCGCGGTGTGCTCGAGGATGCGCGCGTATGGTCGATCTACATGCGCATGCGAGGCCTCGACCGGCACCTCCGGCAAGGCAAGATTCGCTTTCGTATTCCCATGACGCCGGAGCAGGTTGCCAGGTACGCAACGACGCGCCTCGGCAGGATTCAGATCCGTATCTTGATTCCGGAGGGTTTTTCGCGTTTCGAGATTGCGGAGCGGCTCGAAGAGTATGGAATCTGTCCTGCCCGAGAGTTCCTCGAGGCGACCGAGGACAGCTCGCTCTTGGCGAGCTACGGGGTCGAAGCCCACGACGCCGAAGGTTACCTGTTCCCTGACACCTACGAGTTCGACGACCGAAGCAAACCGCGGCGGGTCGTCGAGCGTATGCTCGCGAACTGGTCCCGGCGCTACGAAGAGCTCCAGGAAGAGTACGCTGATCAGCTTTTGCGCCTCGATGGCTGGACGACGCACGACATCATCACTCTTGCGTCGGTGGTGGAGAAGGAAGCCGCACTACCCTCGGAGCGCGCCCGAATTGCCGGGGTATTCTGGAATCGCCTCACGTCGAGGCGGTTTCTGCCGCGGCGGCGGCTCCAGGCCGATCCCACCGTCCAGTATGGCTGCATCGCCGTTCCCGAGGCTGCACCTTCGTGCAAGGACTACGATGGTCAAATCACGCGCGCGATGCTCGACGATCCGGAGAACCCCTACAACACGTATCGACATTCGGGGCTCCCGCCCGGCCCGATCAGTAACCCCGGGAAGGCCGCCATCGCCGCCGTGATCGACCCCGAGAAGCACGACTATTTCTATTTCGTAGCGCGCGGAAGCGGGCGCCACCATTTCAGCAAGACCCTCAGGCAACACAACATCGCCGTGCGCCGCAACAGCTCGCCATGACGCGATCGCGACGCGCCAAGAGCCCCTTGTTCGAGTCAGAGGAGCCGCAACTGGGGCTCTTCGACCGCCAAGAGGGCGGCCGGCCCGATCGCGCGCAGACGCAGCGCGCCGAGCTCGAGTCGCTACGTAATCGACTCCCGGTGAAGGTCCGCTTTGGCACGTCGAGCTGGACGTTCCCCGGCTGGGCGGGGCTCGTGTACGCCAAGCGCTATGGCAACCAAAAGACTTTCTTGCGGGAATCGCTCGGTGAGTATGCGGCCCACCCGTTGATGCGAACGGTCGGCATCGACCGAGGCTACTACACGCCGGTGCCCGAGGAAGACCTGGCCGCGTACGCGCGTCAACTGCCGGAAGGCTTCCGCGCCGCGATGAAGGTTTGGCAGCAAGTGACGATGCCTGGCTATCCAAAGCACCCGCGCTACGGCAACGACGCGGGCAAGCGCAACCCCGACTTCTTGAACGCTGCGCTCTTTGCGGAGTCGGTTCACGCACCGGTGCGCGCAGCGTTCGCGCGACACATGGGCCCATGGATCGTCGAGATTGCGCCGTCTCCCTTCCCGATCGATCCGGATTGGTTTTGCGATAGGCTCGGCGCATTCCTACGCGATGTGCCCCGGGATTTTCCTTTCGCGGTCGAGCTTCGCGACCACAAGCTGCTGACCGAGCGCTACGCCCGCACCTTGCGGGACAATGGGGCGTCTCACGTTTTCAATTATTGGTCGCGCATGCCCGGTATCGCCGAACAGATGCGCGTCGACGGACTTCTCGATGGCGCACCCGTCGTCGCGCGATTGTTGCTCCCGCCCGGGAAGCGATACGCCGATCTCAAGGAGGCGTACGCTCCGTTCGACCGCATCGTGGCGCCTCAACCGCAGATGCGCCACGACGTCGTTGCGCTCGTCAGGGCCGCGCTGGCGCGCAACGCGGAGTGCTATGTGCTCGTGAACAACAAGGCGGAGGGCTCATCGCCGCTCACGGTGCAGGCCTTGGCAAAGTTGCTATGTTCGGAGCCATGAGCGCTCCCAAGGGAGAAAACCTGACCTGGCACGTCGGTGAAGTCGACAAGACCGCGCGAACCGCAGCGCACGGCCATCGCGGTGCGGTCCTTTGGTTCACCGGTCTGAGCGGCTCGGGCAAGAGCACCATTGGGCACCGCGTGGAGCGGATGTTGATCGAACGCGGAGCGTTCGCGTACGTCCTCGACGGGGACAACATTCGCCACGGCCTCAACAGTGATCTGGGATTCGCACCAGAGGACCGGGTCGAGAACATTCGGCGGATCGGCGAGGTCGCACGGTTGTTCGCCGACGCCGGCGCACTGGTCGTGTCGGCGTTCATCTCGCCGTATCGAAAGGACCGCGATCGCATTCGCGGCCTGATGGGGGAGGGCGAGTTCGTCGAGGTGTTCGTCGATACTCCGCTAGAGGTGTGCGAAGCACGCGATCCGAAAGGCCTCTACAAGAAGGCGAGGGCGGGCGAGATTTCCAACTTTACGGGGCTCGATGCCCCCTACGAAGCCCCCGAGAGACCGGAGGTGCATCTGCTCACGGCCGACCTCAGCATCGATGAAGCTGCCGCGCAGGTAATTCGCTATCTCGAACAACAGAACATCCTAGGAGAGTCCTAATGCCTTCTCGCGAAGAGATGTGGGAGCAAATCCCCGAGGAAGCCGACGTCGTCGTCATCGGCGGCGGCATCACCGGCGCAGGTATCGTCCGCGATGCCGCCCGTCGGGGCCTTCGCGTCGTACTGTTCGAGCAGAACGACATCGCCTACGGGACGAGCTCCCGTTCGAGCAAGCTCATCCATGGCGGCCTTCGCTATCTCGAGAGCTACGAGTTCAGTCTCGTGTTCGAGTCGGTCAGCGAGCGCCGCGTGATCCTCGATCTCGCGCCGCACTTGGTCAACCCGTTGGCTTTCTTGTTTCCGGTCTACAAGGGCGCGCGCAAGAGCCTTCGCATGATCAGCGCGGGCATGTGGCTCTACGACGGCCTTGCGCTCTTCCGTTCGCCCAAGCGACACAAGACCTTGAAGCCGCGTGAGGTCGCAGAGCAGGAGCCGATGCTCAAGCAAGAGGGGCTTCAGGGTGCGCCGGTCTACTATGACTGCTCGACCGACGACGCTCGACTGACACTCGAGACGATCATCGACGCCATCCAAAATGGCGGTGTCGCAGTCAATTGGGCCCGCGTGGACGCGTTGACGAAGAACGAGCAGGGGCGCGTGTCGGGCGTGGTCGTAAAGAACGTTCGCGACGGGAGCCTTCGCGAGGTCAAGGCACACACCGTCATCAACGCCACCGGGCCGTGGACTGACGACGTTCTGGCGATGAGCGGCCCGCGCACCTCGAAGATGCTTCGGCCCACGAAGGGCATCCACATCGTCGTCGAGCGCGACAGGCTTCCGGTCGAACACGCGGTGGTCCTGTTTCACCCGACTGACCAGCGCGTCTTGTTTGCGCTTCCATGGGGCGAGCGAACATACGTCGGGACGACGGACACCGACTACGACGGCGTCCCCGGACAGGAATACGCCACGCTCGAGGATGTCGATTACCTCATCTCCGCAGCCAACCACTACTTCCCGAACAACCTGATCCATCGCGCTGACGTGATCTCGACCTGGGCCGGGCTTCGACCGCTCATCGCGCCCGAGCCCGACGTTGGTGAGATGGCAGAGTCACAGGTGAGTCGCGAGCATCAAATTCATATCGGAGAAGACGGCTTGATCACGATCGCGGGCGGCAAGCTCACGACGTACCGCAAGATGGCCAAGGAATGCGTCGACACGGCCGTCCAGATTCTCAAACTCACGGAGGCGCTTCCCGAGGACATCCACTCGGGGCAGACATTCAAGTTTCCACTGCCAGGCGCGGTTGGGTGGCCCGCCGACGACGACCACGACAAAGTAGCCGAGCAGCTGGCCGAGGCGTGCGAGTGCGACCTCTCGCACACCGTCCGGCTTCATCTGGTCGACACCTATGGCATGCGAGCTTTCGAGGTCGCCAAGCTTTGCGCCGAGAGTCCGGTTCTGCTCGAGTCGATTGTGCCTGGGCGGGTCGAGATCATGGCGCAGGTCGCTTTCGCGGTTCGTGAAGAAATGGCCGCAAGTGTCAGCGACGTCATGATCCGTCGGACACAGATCTTTTTCCGAGACCGTCAGCAAGGCCTTGGATCGGTGGACAAGGTGGCCAATCGGATGGCCGAGCTCATCGGGTGGTCGGAGGAAGAAAAGCAGCGCTCGATCGACGCGTACAAGGCGGAGGTCGCGCTCTCTCAGAGGTGGCGCGAAGAGCTCTAGCCTCGGCCGGGCTCAGGTCAACTGCGGTAGCTTCAGCTTGAGCGCCAGGGCACCTGTCTCGACGCGGAGGGATTCGAGCTCGAGCACATCGAAGATCATCGTTGCTGCCTGGGTCGAAGCGAATCGGCGAACCGCGGGCACGCTACGCAGGTCCACCCGTAGCCGTCCTGGACTTTCGCGCTCCACGATGGCGCCCCCGAAGTCGAGCGACTCGGGCGGCGCGATCATCGGCCAGGTCGCCTTCGCGATGCAGCCCGCCAGCGCGCCGACGATCGAGGTGTCATGGGCGTCGGGCGGCTCGACGTCGAACGAGATCTCCTTGGCACCGCGCGGGGCGAAGCGAACCGTCCTGGGCGCGAGGCTGAACTGAACCTCACGGCCATTGGTCATCGACGCATCGACGAACATGCGGCCCGAATGGCAGGCCACCATGGCTGAGTCCACACCCTCAGCGTGGGCTGCGGCTGCTGTCAGCGTCTCGTCGCTCAGTCGCCATCGCTGTTGGGTGAGTCGTTCGAAAAGCTGCAGCGTCGCCGAGGCAACGCGGGTCTCCTTCACTCGATCGATGGCGCGGTCAGCCGCTGCGCGCACCAGGCTGCGCACGATGTCGAAGCGGTCGGTCATTCGGCGGCCTCGAGGGAACTATTGCCCCGAAGCGCCTCGAGCTGCAACGGCTCGACCCTCTCGTGACCGCGCATCGCGTAGAACGCAGAACGAACTACGCGTGGGGAGAGCTCGTCGATGCCGGTGAGAGTCCGAAGGACCTCGCCCGGTCGCGGGGTCGTCTTGCCGTCGAGCCGCAGCGTAATCTTGATCGGGAGCAGGTCTCCGGCGAAGCCCGCCGCTTCGAGGGCCTCGGCCCCCACGCCGACCTGGGCATCCACCAGGACAGCGCCGATGTCGACGCGCTTCTTCACACCGCGAACGTCGCGATCGAAATGGACCTTTGCTGGGCGTCCGTCGAGCATGGCCTGAAGCTTGCTCTCGTTGGGGATGCCGACGTCCCGAAGCTCTTGCCTAGACAACGCTGCGACGAAATCCGTCATCTCGATGACTCGATTGAGCGCTGCGTCGCGCGGACCGAGAACCTCGCATCCGAAGAACTCGATTCCATCGATTGCCACTGCGTTGAGTCGCTCGCAGAGCCGGTCGAGGTCCGGCGCTTCGGCGGCGCGGAGGCGGACGTCGACGTGTTCGCAGAGACTTGCGGTTCCCACGGGCAGCGCGGGTCCAAATGTGAGCTTTGGAAGGGGGCGGAAGCCTTCGCTGTAGTAGAGCGGGAGACCCACGCGTCGTAGCATTCTCGGAAAGCTGCGGACGAGGTCGAGATGCGAGCCATAGGCCGGTCGGCCGATCTTGCGGAAACCAAGTCGAATGCGCATCGGCGGACCCTGATCGACATCATGGAACGGCCTCCGGTCGACCATTGGGTCGTCGTCCTCTGCGAGGTCCGGTGTCGAGGGCCGTGGCTCCAACGCGTTCATGCTCCGGAGGAAGTCGATGCGCTCTTCCTTCATTCTCGTCAGGTCGCACGCGACTCCGCAGTCGTAGCAGACCAGACGCTTCTTGTCGGCCTCGGCGTCGCTCACGTTCGTGTGGTGCACGAAGCTCCCGACCGTCTTGCCGCACGGCGGGCTCAGTCGGTTGCGAAGCGCCTTTCGGTACTCGCGCGATAAGAACCCCTGCTCGAGACCGACGTCGATGTGTGACCACGGAAGCTCTGCCGAGACGGGGATCGTGCCGAGGAACCAAGATGGTTCGATACCGTGCTCCTCGAGGGACTCCTTCCACGACGCTAGATCGAGGAGCTCGTCCCACGAATCGAATCGCGCGCCGCGGCGAAACGCCCCTTCGATCACGTCGCCGAGGCGTCGGTCACCACGCGCAAGCATCCCTTCGAGCCAGGAGCCGTCGGACTTGTGCATCTTCAGGTTGACCCGTGTCTTGCTGGCTTCGTCGAACAGTACGGATTGCTTTCGCCGAATCTCGTCATGAGAGTCCATCGCACACCATTGGAACGGTGTATGGGGCTTTGGAACGTGGGTCGAGACACTCACCGTCACCCGGCCGCGCTTGTCGCGCCGCACGCGCCGCGCCACCTCGAGGGCGCGCGCACCTGTGCGGACGATGTCGCGTACGTCTTCGTCCTCCTCGGTAGGGAGGCCGATCATGAAATAGAGCTTCATTTTGCTCCACCCACGGGAGAACACCCGCTCCGCAGTTTCCATGAGTTGCGCATCCGTGACGTTCTTGTTCACCACGTCGCGCATCCGTTGGCTTCCGGCTTCCGGCGCGAACGTCAGGCCCCCAGCGCGTTGCCGCTTCATGTCGTCGAGGACGTCTTCACTGAGACCGTAGGCACGCAGAGAAGACACGCTCAGCGAGACTTGGTAGGGGGCAAGGGCCTCGATCGACTCGTGCACGAGCGGGGCGATGGCGCTGTAGTCCGCCGTTGAAAGCGAAGTCAGAGAAGCCTCGTCATAGCCGGCTTCCTCGACCGAGCGAACGAGCGCGTCGACGATGGCTTTGGGCTCCCTCTCGCGGACCGGCCGGTAGATCATGCCTGCTTGGCAGAAGCGACATCCTTCAGTGCAGCCGCGCGCGACCTCGATCGAGGCGCGATCGAAGACGGTTTCGCAGCTCGCAATCGGCCCATCCACTGGGAAGGGGTAGTCGTCGAGGTCGGCGATGATCGAACGGCGAACCGGGAAGGGCGCCTCCGGGTGCTCGGGCTCGACCACGAACATTTTCGTGTCGCTGGTCGCTACGCTTCGGTAGAGTGACGGCACGTAGAACCCACCGAGCTTCGCGATGCGAAGCAGACGTTCTTCGCGTTCCATTCCGGTGGCTTTCATTTTTGCCCATGCGCGCATGAGCTCGGGGAGCTTGGCTTCGCCGTCGCCGATGAGGAAGGCGTCGATGAAGGGCGCCATCGGTTCCCCATGAGTTGCGGTCGGTCCGCCCGCGATGATCAGCGGGTCGTCGTGGGCTCGGTCCGTGCTTCGAAGGGGGATCTCGGAGAGATCCAAGATCTGAAGGATGTTGCTGTAGGTGAGCTCGTATTGGAGCGAGAAACCGACTACGTCGAAGTCGCGAAGCGGACGTGCGCTCTCGAGCGAGCAGATGGATTGCCGATGCTGCCGAAGCTCCTGCTCCATGTCGGCCCAGACTGCGTATGAGCGCTCGGCCAACAGGTCCGGTTGTTTGTTCACGATGTCGTAAAGGATCTTGTAGCCCAGATGGCTCATCCCGATTTCATAGAGGTCGGGAAACGCGAGGCAGATCCGGCAGGTCGCTTGGTCCCACGGTTTGCGAGCCTGCCCTTGCTCGCCGCCCAGGTACTGGGCTGGCTTGTGGACCCGGTCGATGAACGGCGCGTACGGGTGGTCACGCATGTGTCGCGGCTCTGACACGGGCGTAGTGTGACCGGTTATCTTAGCGCGGCAAAGCGCGCGGACCGTGCGGTGTAACCGCAAACAGTGACGCGGAAATGGGGTGCGGTGCTCGCAGCACAGCGTCCTCGGCCCGTTTCGCGAGCTCGTGCACGGCCTCGCCATACCCGAGGAGCAACACATCGCGGTGTGGTGCGGTCGCGACCCATTGCGTATCGACGAGGCGCCTGAGCCGCGCCGAAAGGTCGGGCAAGAGCAAACGCACCCCATCCAAGCCGTCGCCTTGCCGTACGCGCAGCACTCCATCCGACAAGCGCTCGAGGCGGAGCTTCCGTGACTTCGACGAGAGGTTTTCGATCGCCTGCTGACGCACCGCGGTCCGCTCGAGAGCCCACCCATCGACTTCGGAGGGGCGCACGTACCGAGCGCGCTCGCCATAGCGAAGTTGGAGCGCGAGATGAACGTCGTCGCACACGTCTTCGCTGTAAAGCGACTGCTCGCGGGGCAAGGAGTCGAGAAATCGGCGCGACACGAGCCGCGGCAGCAGGCGAGGCGCGGCTTCGTGCCAAGGGGTCGCTTGCTGGGTGTCTGCTCCTGGGAGCATGCTGACGATGCGCCGTGCCGCTTCCTTCATCGCGTCTTCGTCTTCACCGCGGGCGACGCGCTCCAGGCGGCCGAGGTCCACGCTCGCGCCATTGTTGAGATCTACGGTGAGCTCGAAGTGCGACTCGATGTCTAGATCGGGCCGCTCTTGCTCGAGCGTGTTCGCAAAAGCCCGCACGACGCGGGACACAGGGCCCTGCTCGGCGGCCTCCCGTTCGGCCACCGAGAGGTACTCCGACAGACGAGATCTGGGGTCCTCGGCGTCGAGCGAGTCCTGAATCGCTCCGAAGGGGTCGAACCAGCCGAATCGCCCAAGCTGGACGCGATGGCATCCATCGCGCTCCCGCGCTTGCCCCCCGAGGTGATGGATCAACAAGAGTCCGAGGAGTGACCCGGCGCCCTCCACGAAGCGATCGTCTTCCGCGTCGTCGGTGTCACGATCGACGAAATCCTCGAGTTGGGCCGCGAGCCAGCGAATGCCTGAACCCCCCACGCCGGGCGCCGGCGGGGGTTCCGAATCCACGAAAACGCGGGCTGCCGGCACGAGCCGCCCCCCCACGCTCTCCAACGCATCGAGCCAATCCGCCCCCATTTGCTTCCCGACGCTGACATTAACATGACTCGGGTTGCGCGCACAGACTGCACGTCGAATGAATTGTTCGATGTGCGGTCGCCCCAAAGAGGTAGCGCTCGATCAACTCGTCCGCGTGCTCGACCAGGTTCCGTTGGTCTCGAGCATCAAGAACGATCTTGGAGGCCTTCGTTCGTTGCTGCTCAACCGGCGCGAGCCGCGTATCGCCGCGCTCGGGCCCCGAGGAAGCGGCCGCTCGTCGCTTCTGCGCGCGCTGATCGAACGGCGTCCGATTCGTGAGCCGCTGCATTCGGACCACGGCGAGTGGGTGCATTTCGAGCACGAGGGAGCCAAAGTCCATTGGCTCGAGATCGACGTTTTCGATGATTCTGCCCGTTCGCAATGGAAGGGGGAGCTCGAAAAAGAGGTCCCCGATCTCGTCTTCCTCACGTTCGAGCCCAACAACCTCGACGACCTGAAGCGCATCGTCGATCGCGCCAAGAGCCTGCTCCCCGATCTGCCCGAAGGCGTATCTGCGCTACGCGTCTTACCGCTCTTGACCCATGCGGATCTAATCGGCCATGGCGTCGCGGATATCGAGTCCGCGCGCGCAGGGCTCGAAGCCAAGCTCCGCGATGCGGGCCTTCATGCGGACCCGCCGCGCGCGGTGTCCGCAATCAGCGGCCACGGGCTCGATGGGCTCTCCGAGGCGATCGTTCTCGCGTTGCCGGAGGTCGCACGTTTGGAGGCCGCGCGCGCTCTCACCCGCGCGACCGAGGCGCGGCTTCGCATCGGCAACGAGATCGTCCAGGCATGCACCGCCGTATCCGTCACCGTCGGGCTCACACCTATTCCTTTTTCGGACATGGTCGTGCTCGGTCCGCTTCAGGCGATGATGGTGAGCGCACTTGCCTATTTGAGCGGCCGGGGGTGGGACAAGAAGACCGTTGCGGAGTGGGTCGGGAGTCTCGGCGTCGTCGGCGGGCTCGGGATGGGTCTTCGTTTTTCAGCGCAAACAATCGCCAAGCTGGTGCCCGGTGCTGGCAATGTGGTCTCCGCGGGGGTCGCGGGAGCTGGCACCACCGCGATGGGGCAAAGTGCGATCAAATACTTTCTGAGAGGCTGATGCCGGCCGGGAGGGACTCCTGCCATTCGGGATCCGCGTCGTAGAGTGCGGCGAAATGGGTCGCGAGGGGTTCCATGACATCCTCGACTCGGACCGGGCGACCGAGCTCGGCTGAAAGCGATGTGACGGCCTTGTCTTGGATTCCGCAGGGCACGATCAGGTCGAAGTGACTCAGATCGGTGCTGACGTTGAGGGCCAGGCCGTGCATCGTGACCCAGCGGCTGATTCGCACGCCGACGGCGCCGATTTTGCGATCCTCGATCCACGCGCCGTTCAGACCCGCGATCCGCGCGCCGTGGAGGCCGAAGTCGGCGCACGTTCGAAGCATCGTCTCTTCGAGCGACCACACGTACTTGCGAACGTCCTTTCGGTCCGGCTTGAGATCGATGATGGGGTACACGACCAGTTGGCCCGGACCATGATAGGTGACGTCTCCGCCACGCCCGACTTCATGGACCGCGAACCCGCGCGCCTCGAGCACCTCGGCTGGGGCCAACACATGTTGCTCCTTGGCCGACCGTCCTAGGGTAAACACAGGACGGTGTTCCAATAGCAACACTGTGTCGTCGATGATGCCCTCGATACGCCGAGCTTGAAGCTCTTTTTGAACGCGATGGGCTTCAGCGTAGTCGACGGTTCCGAGCCGGTAGAACAGCACGGCAGCGGCTCAGCTGCGATTCATGATGTGCACAGCCTCACCCAGGGCATGCTTGAACGCTTCCATGACGCCTTCGCCGAGGGTGGGGTGCGGATGCACGGTAAGCGCAACATCTTCGGCAAACGCGCACATCTCGAGCGCGAGGGCCGACTCGCTGATGAGGTCGCTCGCCTCGGGACCGACGATGGCCACGCCCAGCAGCTGGTTGTCGGCCTCGTCAATGATCACTTTGATGAAGCCATCGGTCTCGCTGACCGCCATCGCGCGGCCCGAGGCGGCGAACGGAAACTTCCCGATCTTGACCTTCTTGCCCTGCGCCTTCGCCTCGCTCTCGGTGAGGCCCACGGTAGCGATTTCCGGGTCCGTGAAGATCGCCGCTGGCATCCCGCGATAGTCGCGCGCCGCTTTGTGCCCCGCGATCACCTCGGCGGCGATCTCACCTTCCTTCGACGCTTTGTGCGCGAGGTAGGGCATCCCGGCGACATCGCCGATTGCAAAGATGGTCGGCACGCTGGTGCGCATTTGGTCGTCGACGGCGATGTGGCCGCGATCATCGAGCTTCACACCGGCGCCCTCCAACCCGATGCCGCCCGAGTTGGGCTTGAAGCCGACGGCGACGAGCACCTTTTCGGCCTCGACGACTTGCTCCTTGCCCTCGGTTTCGATCGTGACCTTGGCATTCCCACCACTCCTGTCGAGCTTAGCGGCCTTGCTCTTGAGATGAATGTCGGCGCCAGCGGCCTTGAGATGCTTCTGCACCACGCGAACCAGATCGGGGTCGGTTCCCGGCAGGAGTTGGTCCATCAGCTCGACGACGGTGATCTTGGTGCCGAGCTTCTGGTAAACCATGCCGAGCTCGAGTCCGATGACCCCGCCGCCGATCAGCACCATGCTCTTCGGTGCGCTTTGCAGGCTCACCGCTTCGCGGGCCGTGATGACGACTTCTCCATCGGGCTCGAAGCCCGGAATCGTAATCATCTGCGTACCGGTGGCCACGATGATGCCCTTGCTCGCAGTGTAGGTCTCGGTTTTGCCGTCCGCGGTGGTGACCTCCACCGAGCTTGCGCCGGTGATCGTGGCCGTGCCCAGCACGATGTCGCCGCCATTGCCTTTGACGAGGCTCGTGACGCCGCTCGTGAGCTTCTTGACGATGCCTTCTTTCCACTCCTGCATCTTGGCGACATCGATCTCGAGGTCTTTGACCGTGATACCCATGTGTCCGGCGTTTCGGACTTTGTTCGCCAAGTTGGCCGCAGCGATCAGCGCCTTCGAGGGAATACAACCCCAGTTGAGGCACACCCCGCCCATCGCTTCCTTCTCCACACAGAGGGTCTTCACCCCAAGCTGCCCCAGCCGAATCGCGGCGACATACCCGCCGGGGCCCCCGCCGATCACAATTGCTTCGTACTCATTGGCCATCGCGGGGGAGTGTGGAGCAGCGTCAGGGTGAGCGCCAGTGCCGGTGTGGGCAAACGGCGTTTGGCGGCGCATGCGCGCCACGCTTCGCCCTTCGGGCTCGCGTGACCACTGTCAGTGACAGTGGCCCGGTTGGCGCTATCCTCTTCTCATGCGCTACCTGCATACGATGATTCGTGTGAGCGACTTGGATGCGTCGCTCGATTTTTACTGCAACAAGCTCGGGCTGATCGAGCATCGTCGGCGGGATAGCCAAACGGGGCGCTTCACGCTCGTGTTCCTTTGCGCCCCGGAAGATCGCGGCCGCGCCGAAAGCTCCGCTGCGCCACTGCTGGAGCTGACCTACAACTGGGACCCCGAAGAGTACACAGGGGGTCGCAACTTTGGCCATCTCGCCTTCGAGACCCGCAACATCTACGATCTTTGCCGCGACCTCATGGACGCCGGCATCCCGATCAACCGCCCACCGCGAGACGGGCATATGGCGTTCATTCGTTCTCCCGACGGGATCTCGATCGAGTTGCTTCAAAAGGGCGACCCACTGGAACCCAAGGAGCCCTGGGCCTCGATGAAGAACACGGGCAGCTGGTAGTGGAGTTCTGACGAACGCGATTGGCGTCGGGAGGTTTAGTTACATCCGCCCCGCCCACCCCCACCGCGTAATCCTCCCTCCGCGGCACTCGCTTCGCTCTGCCTTGGCGGCGCATTCGCGCCGGGCTTCGCCCTGCGGGCTCGCGCTACCGCGCATGTCTTAGGGAACTGTTTTGCATACACACACTGCCGCAGCCTTTCTGATGCACAGAGTCGTCCATAAGTGGCTCGGAAAAACGCGATGGGGGTTGGAGCGGGCGTGCGAAGTGACAATCGGCAGGAAAGCAACCACCCCCGATTGGCGCGCCGCCCGAGGGGCGGCGTGCGTGGCCTGGCCTCGCCAGTTCTACGGGCCACCTTTGCAGGCCGCCCCGTCCCGTGAAACCCCTGTCGTGTTTTTCCGAGACCCGTGTGGACCTCGACGCCCGGGCGTCCCGCACTCGCCCGTACTGAGATGTTTCTTTCGCTGCTCCTCTACCGTCAGGTCTCGTCACGGACTTCTCTCGGCGTCTTCGCGTACCATCTTCGACAGCTTCGGCTCAGTGCCGACTGCTCGCTGTAGTCGAGGAGGGCGGCGACCTGGGCCATGGGGAGAGCCCGGTTTGCCAAATACCCACGGGCCAACTCCGCGCGCGCATGGTCCTTGATCTCCTCGAACGTCGTGCCTTCCTCGCGAAGCTGACGTTGCAGCGTGCGGGGGTGGAGAGCGAACGCGGAGGCGATGTCTCTGCACGATGACGCGCCAGTGCCTAGCGAACGTTGTACGACCAGCCGCACCCGCGTCGACAGAGGTGTGCCGGGAGCTTCATGGTGAAGTTGCAGGTAGTCCTCTGCGAGATCCCGAAGCTCGAGGCTCGCGTCGTGAATCGGAAGCGCAAGCGCGCTGAGCTCGAGCTCGATCGCGGACTCCGCGCAGCGGAACGCGACCGGCGCTTGGAAATAATTCTCATAGACGCGCAGCGGAGCGGCGCGCGCGTGGCTGAACCGAACGCCTACCAGCGTCTGGGGCTGCTCCGAAAGGAGCGCAATCGTGCGCGCTGCGAGGCCCACACTCAGCTCGGTCACTTGCACGCTGGTGCCGACTCGATCGAGGAGGATTCGAAACGTGAGCCTCACGCGGTCCTGATGCTGCTCCGTGCTGAACGAAATCGCGGGACTGTGCACGAACATGTACCTCGATGCCGTCTGCATGGCTTCGCCGAGATTCCTGCAGTTGCGGACAGCGACACCGAGCGGTCCGAGAATGCCGATGTCTTGGCGCGTCGAGAGCCGGAGACCGAAGTCCGGACACCCGAGCTCGGCGGCGGTCTTCTCGAGCAGGCGAATGAGGGAGGCGTACGCGACGAAGGACTGCGGCTCGTCGATCGCTCCGGGATGAACCCGAAATCGGCCGAGCAGGGCGAGCGGGTCCCCGCCGAGCTCGGTGACGAGCTCGGGATAGCCGCTCAGCGCTGAAGCCCTGACCATGGTCATCGCGGTTCTGCGAGTCGCGAAAAGATAAAAAAATGTCGTGAAATGTCAAGCTCTAGCAGCCTGAACCTGGCATCCTTCGCTCATGACCCAGCACACCCTCATCAAGAACGGCATCTTCTTCGACGGGAAGGGAACACCTGGTGCCGCGAGGCATGTCCTCATCCGTGACGCTCGGGTTGCGCGAATCTCGGACACGGAGATCGAGGCTCCCCCAGACGCGACCATCATCGACGCCGAGGGAAAATGGGTGATGCCGGGCTTCATCGACATCCACACCCATTACGACGCGGAGGTAGAGGCGATACCTTCCTTGCACGAGTCGCTCCGTCACGGCGTGACGACCGTGTTCATGGGGAGCTGCTCGCTAAGCGCGGCGGTCGGAGACTCGACGGACATCGCTGACATGTTCACGCGCGTCGAAGCGATTCCCTATGAGCACCTGTTGCCGCTGATGAGAGAGCGCAAGACATGGGAGACCCATGCCGAGTACGCGGAGCACCTCGACAGCCTGCCGCTTGGGCCGAACGTCTCGTCGTTCGTCGGTTACTCGGCCGTGCGCTCCAAGGTCATGGGGCTCGAGCGTGCCCTCGACGCGAAGGTGAAGCCCACCGAGGCGGAGCTGCGAGAGATGGAGCAGACAATCGAGGAAGGATACCAGGCGGGCTTTCTCGGTCTCTCGTTGAACGGTCTCTATTGGGACAAGATGGGCGGGGATCGGTTTCGCAGTAAGTGCCTGCCTTCGACCTACGCCTCTTGGAAGGAGCTCCGCCGCATGGTGCGCGGTGTCCGCAAGCGCGGGCTCAACTTGCAGGCGATTCCCAACGTCTCGACGAAGTACCAGATCTTCATCTATGCGGCCTTCAGCGCAGGCCTCTTCGTTCGCGACGCACTCAAGACCAGCATCGTGTCGATCATGGACATCCGTTCGAACCGTTTGATCTGGCGGGTGCTCAGTGGCCTCGGCTGGGCCGTGAACAAGGTTTTCGGCGGCAAGTTTCGCTATCAGTTTCTTCCCGTGGCTTTCGACCTTTGGGCGGACGGCTTCGAGAACGTGGTGTTCGAGGAATTCGGCGCGGGTGCGGCCGGCCTCCACCTCGAGACGATGGCAGAACGCCGGAAGCTCTTCCAAGACGAGGGCTACCGCCGGCAGTTCAATCGCCAATGGAACAATCCCTTCATTCCGAAGGTGTTCCACCGCAACTTCGCCAAGGCGACGGTCATGGAATGCCCTGATAGCTCACTCGTGGGAAAGACCTTCCGCGAGATCGGCGTCATGCAGGGCAAGTCCGAGGTCGACGCGTTTCTCGACCTGCTAGTCGAATATGGCAATGACCTGCGCTGGTACACCGTGACCGGGAACGACCGCCCGAAGCCCCTTGCGAGGTTGATGAACAGCGAGTCCAACCTGATCGGTTTCTCAGATGCGGGCGCTCATCTTCGCAACATGGCGTTCTACAACTATCCGCTTCGCATGCTGAAGTTCGTCAAGGATGCGGAGGACCGCGGTGAGCCCGTGATGCCGCTCGAAAAAGCGGTGCACAAGCTCACCGGTGAGATCGGGGAGTGGTTTCAAATCGACGCGGGGACCCTGGAGGAGGGCAAGCGCGCCGACCTCGTGATCGTCGACCCGAAGCACCTCGACTACCGGGTCGAAGAAATCCACGAAGAAGCCATCCCCGAGCTCGGCGACTACATCCGCCTGGTACGCCGGAATCCAGACGCCGTTCCCGCGGTGATGGTGAACGGCACCTTCGTCGCCGTCGATGGCGAGGTGCTCCCCGAAGTTGGGAAGACCATCGGCCCCGGCCGTTTCCTGCGTGCCACACCGAGCAAGGATGGGGGCGTGACGCAGCGCCTGAGCCATGCCGCACCCGATTGGAAGCCGGAGGCCCCCCCGGCTGCCACCCAGGCCGCTTAGAGGCACTCGCTGAACTCACGCGTGGCAGCGCGAGCCCGTAGGGCGAAGCCCGGCGCAAGTGCGCCGGCAAGCCCCGAGCGAAGTGATGTGACTCAACTACTCGATATTCTCGAACAACCCCGCCGCGCCCATGCCGCCGCCGATACACATCGTGACGACCGCGTACTTGCCGCCTCGGCGCTTGAGCTCGTTCAACGCTGTCGCGGTGAGCTTCGCGCCGGTGCAGCCCAAGGGGTGGCCGAGGGCGATGGCGCCGCCGTTGACGTTGAGCTTGTCGTTCGGGATGCCGAGCTGCTGCTGAACGTAGACGGCCTGGCTGGCGAACGCCTCGTTCACTTCGAAGACATCGATGTCGTCGATGCTGAGGTCGTTCTTGCGAAGGAGCTTCTGAACCGCCGGAAGGGGTCCGATGCCCATGATCTCCGGGTCGACGCCGACGGTGACGAACGACTTGAAGATCGCCATGGGCTTGATCCCGAGCTTTTCGGCGCGCTTTTTCTTCATCACGATGGCCGCAGCAGCACCGTCCGAGAGTGGCGATGAGTTGCCCGCCGTGACGCTGCCGTTGGCGGCGAACACCGGTCGGAGCTTCGAAAGCGCTTCCACGGTGGTCCCGGGGCGGGGCATTTCGTCGACCTTGAACTCGAACATCTGGCGCTCGCCGTCGTTGTCGAACGTGACCCCGTGCACGGGAACGATCTCGTTCTCGAACGCGCCGCGCTCGATAGCCGCAAGCGCCTTCTCGTGGCTCCACGCGGCGAACTCGTCCTGCTGCGTGCGGCTGATATTGAAGCGGTTCGCGACGTTCTCGGCCGTGGTGCCCATCGGCGTGTAGGTCTCCGGATAGTGCTCCATGACCTCTGGCGACATGCTCGGCTTGTTGCCCGTCATCGGCACCATGGTCATCGACTCCATGCCGCCGGCGACGACGACATCGTCGAAGCCCGCTTTGACCGACCCGGCCGCGAGGGCGATGGCCTGAAGGCCGCTCGAACAGAACCGGTTGATCGTCATGCCGGAGCTTTCCTCAGGAAGACCTCCGAGTCGCCCGACCATGCGCGCGACGTTCATACCCTGCTCGCCCTCGGGGAACGCGCAGCCGAGGACCAAGTCCTCGACCGTGCTCGGATCCACCTCGGGATTCCGAGCCATCAAGCCTCGGATCACCTCGCCCGCGAGCTCATCCGGACGTCGATTGGCCAACGACCCCTTTTTGGCGCGACCCACCGCGCTTCGAACCGCATCTACGACGACAATCTTACCCATGTCTCTTACTCCTGATTCCTAGTTGGTTCGTGGGTTCCGGAGGGCCTAGTTCCGCAAAGGCTTGTTGGTGGAGAGCATGTGCTGCATGCGCTCCTGGCTCTTCGGCTCGCCGCAGAGGCTGATGAACGCCTCGCGCTCGAGCTCGAGCATCTGCTCCTCGGTGACCTCGTGCGCGTGCCCCGAAGGCCCGCCGCACAGGACGTGTGCGACCTTCCTCGCAATGAGAGCGTCGTGTTCGCTGGCGAAGCCGCCGGCGACTAGGGTGTTGATCGTCACATCGAGCGTCGCCATTCCGCTCTCACCCGGCAGTCGGTACGAGCGTCGGGGCGGCGGATGATAGCCGGCTTCCGCCATGCCGATCGCCCGGCCCTTGGCCTCGGTCAAGAGTCGCGCCTTGTCGAACGAGATGCCGTCCGACTTCCGGAAGTAGCCGAACTCGCGGGCCTCGCCTGCGCCCGTCGCCACGCGCGCCATCGCGATGTTTTCGAAAGTGCGCGCTACGAAGGGCAGGGTGTCGACGTCCGTGCCGTCCGGAATCCCCTCGAGGGCGCGCCAGAGCATGTTCATGTTGCCGGCGCCTCCAGGGAGCAGGCCCACGCCCACCTCGACCAGGCCGACGTAGGTCTCGGACGCAGCTTGGACCGCATCCGCACCCATGCACACCTCGAAGCCGCCGCCGACGGTCATGCCGAAGGGTGCCGCTACGACCGGGATCGTCGAGTATTTCGTGCGCTGAAGCGCGTTCTGTAGCCCGCTAATCGTGTCGCGGAGCTGGTCCCATGCCTTTTGCTGCGCGGCCATCACGACCGCGAAAAGGTTGGCGCCGACGCAGAAGTGGTCGCCTTCGTTGTAGATGACGAGTCCTCGGAAATCGCGCTCGGCTATCTCGGTCGCCTCTTGAAGCCCCTCGATCACCGTGTCGTCGATGCTGTTGGCCTTCGTCGTGAAGCTAAGCCCGAGGATCCCGTCGCCGAGGTCCCAAGCTTGGGTGCCGCGGTTCTCGAATACTGCCGCTTCGCCCTGGCGCATGATGCTAAGAGTCGCGTTGCGCGGATCGATGTCACGCGCTTCGTACTCGTTGGTCGTGAGATTGAAGACGCGCCCGTCATCCGTGTAGAAGCTCTCAGCGCCCGAAGCAGCCATCTTTTCGATGGACGCGGGAAGCGAGATCCCGTCCGCCTTCATCCGGTCGTACGCGGCCTTGAAGCCGATGGCATCCCAGGTTTCGAACGGGCCGAGGTCCCAGTTGTAGCCCCACTTCATCGCATCATCGACAGCTTCGACGCTGTCTGTGATCTCGGGGATCTTGCTGGCGGAGTAGGCAAGGGTGCGCGAGAGCACCTTCCAAGCGAACTGCCCCGCGGGGCCGTCGTTTTCGACGAGGGCTTTCACGCGAGCCTCCGGTGGGCCCTTCAGGCTCTTACAGAACTTCTTGATGTCGGCGTCGCCCGCCTTTGGCCGGTACTCGAGCTTCACCGGATCAAAGGTCTGAATGCCCTCCTTGGTCTTCTTGTAGAAGCCGCCGCGCGTCTTGTTGCCCAGGATCTTCTGCTCGACCATCGCCACCATGAAGTGCGGTGGCTTGAACACGTCGCGCTCCGGGTCGTCGACCAGCGCTTCATAGCAGTTGTCGGAGACGTGCTTGAACGTGTCGAGGCCCACCATGTCTGCGGTGCGGAAGCTCGCGCTCTTCGGATGACCCATCGGCGGACCCGTGATCGCGTCGACGTCCTCCGGGGTGAGACCCGCGTCGAGCATCTCGTTCATCGTGAGGGACATCGAGTAGCAACCGATGCGGTTGCCGACGAAGTTCGGCGTGTCCTTGCCGATCACGATGCCCTTGCCGAGCTGGTCCTCCCCGAAGACCTTCATGCGCTCCATGACGGCAGGGTCGGTCTCCTCGCCCGCGACGAGCTCGAGGAGCTTCATGTAGCGGACCGGGTTGAAGAAGTGCATGACCAGGAAGTTCTTGCGGAACGACTCGCTGCGACCCTGAAGCATGTCGGCGATGCGAAGCCCCGAGGTATTGGACGCAACGATCGTCCCCTCGTCGAGCGTGTTCTCGAGCTTCTCGAAGAGACTTCGTTTGATGTCGACGTTCTCGATGATCGCCTCGATGACGAGGTCGCAGCCTTTGAGTAGGTCGATGTTGTCTTCGAGGTTCCCGATCGTCACACGCTTCGCGTAGTTCTTGTGGAAGAACGCCGCGGGCTTCGCTTTGAGCGCGCCCTGAAGGCCCCCCGCCGAAAAGCGGTTCCGGTTGGCCGGCTTCTTCTTCTCTTCCTCGCTGAGCCCGGGGGGCACGATATCGAGCATCACCACGTCGACACCGGCGTTGGCAAAGTGCGCCATGATGCCGCTGCCCATGACGCCCGCTCCGATCACACCTGCTCGCCGTACTGGTTTCGTCATACTTCTCTCCTGAGGTTCGGGCGGGGGAACCTTCCGCAAGATGCGCCTGAAAGCAAGCCGTTACGTCCGTCGTACGGTTTGGCCCCTATTTGTAAGGTGTCGCGTTCAGAGCCGCGACCAGCTCGTCGTGGATGATTCCGTTGCTCGCGAGCGCTCCGCCGCCATAGATCGTTTCCTCGCCACGAAAGGACGTGAACCTGCCGCCCGCCTCGCGGATCAGGACCGCTGGCGCGCAGACGTCGTAGGGTTGGACGCCAGGGTCGACCATGGCGTCCGAGCGGCCGAGCAGGATCTGCCGATAGCCGTCGAAATCGGGGCATCCGCGGGCGATGTCGCAGGCGTCGGCCAGCCGAATCAGGGCGTCGCCAACGCCGGTCATCGTGAATTGCTGAAGGCCGCCATGGGTCACGGTCGCATCAGCGAGCGGGCCGACTTTCGATACCTGGACGGGCTTGCGGTTGTGCGTGGCGCCGCGGCCCTGGACCGCAACGAAAAAGTCGCCGGCTGCTGGCATGTACGCGATCCCCACGACGGGCACGCCCTCGGCCTCGACTCCGAGCAAGACCGACCAAGTGGACCATCCACGGACGAACGCGCGCGTCCCATCGATGGGATCGACGATGAAACGAATCCCCGATCGATCGCCATACGTCCCGGTCTCTTCGCCGAGAAAGCCGGCGTCCGGATGTGCGGACAGCACGTGGTCTCGAATGATCTGTTCGGCCTCGCGGTCGGCGACAGTGACGGGGCTGCGGTCGGGTTTTTTCTCCGGCACGATGCCCTGTTGAAAATACTTCAACGCGGAATCTCCTGCGCGTCGCGCGACTTCTTCCAATCCGCGCAATCCTTCCGGCCCACCGATACGACTGATGTCGAACCCATTGCTCATGTGCGGAGCATGACTCGACTCGGTCTCTCGGTGAAGGCGACGTGTTGCGGCGACATTTCCGCGTTTCCGATTGACGACGACACCTTCTATCGACAGGATTGCTTCATGGCGCAACGGGGGTCGATCGTGCCATTCGCTGGTTGGCGGAGGACGCGACTGCTGGGGGAGTCCCCCCTGCGGCAGGCGGCGCGTTCCATCGGCGATCGTGTGGTTCGGATCGCCGAAGAGGTCGTCGGCCAGGACATCGACGCCCGCATCGCTGGCATCAAGACCCACAAGAACGAGGTCGGCCACGATCCGTTCGGCTTCGACCCCGAGACCAGTCGCTACGCTCTCGCGGTCGCCGCCCTGCTGCATCGCCGCTACTTCCGCACGGAGGTGTATGGCATCGAGAGGGTTCCAGAGGGCCGGGTGCTCATCGTCGCGAACCATTCGGGTCAGCTTCCGGTCGATGCGGTGATGATTGGCAGTGCCCTCATGCTCGACGCCGATCCGCCTCGTTTCCCCCGGAGCATGGTGGAGACCTGGACTGCCGAGCTGCCCTTCATTTCGACTCTCTATCCCCGTCTCGGCCAGGTAGTGGGCTCACCAGAGAATGCGCGGCGGCTGCTCCAGCAAGAAGAGAGCATCATCGTGTTCCCCGAAGGCGCAAGGGGCATCAGCAAGACCTTCGACCAGCGCTACCAGCTCACCGACTTCGGCCTCGGCTTCGTACGTTTGGCGCTCGAGACCGACACCCCGATCGTCCCTGTTGCCGTGATCGGTGGAGAGGAGCAGTACCCTTCCATCGCCGACTTCAAGCCCCTCGCCCGTTTGCTTCGGATGCCGGCCTTTCCGGTGATGCCGCAAGTCTTCTTCGGCATGATCGCGCCGCTGCCGACGAAGTACCGTCTCTACTTCGGAGAGCCCTTCCGGTTTTCCGGCGATGCGGACGACGATGATTCCGTCATCGAGGAGAAGGTCTGGCTCGTCAAAAGCACGATTCAGAGCATGGTCAACCGAGGCCTTCGCGAGCGGAAGGGGGTGTTCGTATGAGCCTCTCGAAGCCGCACGCCCGACGCGGTCGTGAGGGCAGCTACAGACGCCCCTCTGCAAGGGCTCCCGTCGCGCGCGGTGTGTTCGGTCCGACGGCGCAGGTTCGCGAACGGGTGCAGCCCGAGCTGGTGCAGCCGGAGCCGACGAAGATCGCGGAGCGCCGCGCCGCCCCGACCAGCGGGACGCATCCGAAACCCGCGCTCGAGGGAGCCGTGTTGGTCACCGGGATCTGCGGGCGTCTCGGCAAGCTCCTCGCGCGTGAGCTCCACCGAACCGACCAAGTCGTGGGCGTGGATCGGCGACCGTTCCCCGATCGGCCCAAGGACATCGTCCACCACGAGCTCGACATGCGTCGCAAGAAGATGAAGGACATCTTCCGGGGCCGAAACATCCGGGCCGTCGTTCATCTCGGCGTGCTCCACGATCTGCGTCGTAGCGATCGCGAGCGCCACGCCTGGAACATCGTCGCGTTCCAAAAGTTGCTCGACTACATGTCGCAATACGAGGTCCCGAAGCTCGTGGTGCTGTCTGGAGCCAACGTATACGGGCCCCAGGCGAACAACCCGCAGTTCCTCAACGAGGACGCGCCGCTCCTAGGTGCTCAGCATTTCGGTGGCATGCGTGACCTCATCGAGCTCGACATGCTGGCACAGAGCTTTTTCTGGAAGCATCCGAGCACCGAAACCGTCGTCCTTCGGCCTTGCCACATCGTGGGGCGCGTGCACAACGCGGCCAGCAACTATCTCAGGCTCGACCGGCCAGTGATGGTGATGGGCTTCGACCCGATGATGCAGGTCGTCCATGAAAAAGATGTCGTTCGAGCGATTCAACACGCGTTGCGACCCGGTGTGCGCGGCATCTTCAACATCCGGGGCCCCGGCGAGATGCCACTGTCACACCTCATTCGAAAAGCCGGCGGAAGACCACGCGTAGTCCCTGCGCCGCTTGCCAAGGTAGCCCTCGATCAGCTGTGGAAGCTCCGACTCAGCTCCTTTCCTTCGCAGGAGCTCGACCACCTTCGTTACGTGTGTATGGTCGACGACTCGCGCGCCCGCGCGGAGCTCGGCTTCGAGCCGGTTCATTCCATCGATCGCGTGCTCCGAGACGTTCGGCGGCTCCGCTACTTGGTCGCCTAGCGGCAGCTTCCGTCGATGCAATCCTGGCCGCTCTCGCAGTCGCTTTGTATACGGCAGTCGCTCATGAGCTCGCTTTCCGCATAACACAGGTTGTCGGGACCACAGAGCGGCACCTGGCCGTCGTATGAGGCGCAAATGTCGTCGGGCGCCGGGGCGGTGATGTCGCATTCGGTGCGGCACACGCCCTCGACGCAGATCGTGCCGTCGCAGTCGGCGTCCGTGCGGCAAAACGGCGTCGGAGCGTTCGGATCGGGGAGGGTTCGGGGCCGGCAGAAGCCTTCTGCGTCGCACACCTCGGTTGCCCCGTCGCAGCCTTCGTCACATCGACGGAGGCACGTGCCCTCGACGCAATTGGTGGTCAGGTCGGGGCACTCGCTGCTGTCGATGCACTCGCCCACGTTGGTCTGGCAGAGGCTATCCTGGCAGCTCGTGCCGGTCGGACAATGGGTATCCGGGCCACAGAGCAGGAGACATCGGTTGTTCGCGCATGTGAAGCCAGCTGCGCACTGGAAGTCGAACTGGCAGGTCTCCGCGAGCGGCGTGCAGAGATTCGCGATGCAGAGGTCGCCACCCGCGCAGTCGCCGTCGATCAGACAGGTGCCGAAGGTCTCTGGCCGACAGCTATCGCGGAAGTCGCATTCGAAGCCGGAGGTGCAATCGCCGTCCGCGCCACATTCAGCGATGGCCGGGATGTAACAGCCGCCGTCGGTACGCTCGCAATAGCTTCCGACGGGGCAATCCCCATCGGTCAAGCAGATACCGAAATCGTACGCGACGCAGGCATTGCTCTCCGCATTGCAATAGGTGTCACCTGGACAGTCGAAGTCGCTTTGGCAGGAGACCTGAACCTCGCGTTCCACAGGGCCCGAGCCGTAGATTGGACAGCCGCCGAAAAGAAGGACCAAGGGCAGGAGTGAAATTGCGCGTGAAGTGGCCATGCCCCTCCGACGGGGGCCGCGAGAGGTCTATTCACGGCATCCGCCGCTATCCCAGGAAGGTGTTATCGAGGACCTGATTTTGCCGCAGTGCCTCGAAGAGAACGATGGCCACCGAGTTGCTCAGATTGAGGCTCCGGACAGCGCCGAGGGTGGGAATCGCCCAGACGTTTTGGCGGTCTTGAAGCAGCGCCGCTGGGAGTCCGACCGACTCCCGGCCGAAGACCAGCGCATCACCGGGCTCGAGCGGTGCCTCGAGATACGACTTCGAGGCCGAGGCAGAAAACAAATGAATCCGACCACCTGAGTGTGATTCCTCGAAGGCCTCGAATGAATCGTGTTCGTGAATTTCGACCAGGTCCCAATAGTCGAGGCCCGCCCGGCGAACCGCGTGCTCGTCGATGCGGAAGCCGAGGGGGCCGATCAGATGAAGGGGGGACTGCGTGGCACCGCAGGTTCTCGCGATCGCCCCCGTGTTGGGGGGGATCTCCGGCTCGACCAAGACCACGTGAAAAGGGCGGGCCATCGGGTGCGCTCGGAGCTTGGGGCCTTGGGGCATGGCTGTTCTTACGATAGAGGGTAGCAACGTGGCAAAGCGCGGTTTGGTATTGGTGGCGCTCGGCGCGGTCGTGGCGGCGGTCTTGTGGCAGCAGAGCCGAACAGCGTCGTCCGTGCCCCTTGGCCGATATACCGAGGTCGTCGCGCTTGCGTCCCCGCCCCGAGGGGTCGAGTGGGCTCCGATCGATGCGCACCCCGCGGTGAAGGAAGCCGTCGCCGGTACGAACCCCGAGGTTCTGCGCGAAGCCATGCGCGAGGCGGGTCTTCGCGGGCTCTGGTTCATGGTGACTCCGGGCGCCTCCACCGGTCCAGACCTCGCTCTCGAGAAGCGGTTTTCGGCCGGTGGGATCGTGCGCGGGTTTCGAGGCGCTGCACTCACCGCTGAAGGGCTGCTCTATCAGATCGAGGACGCGACCTGGCCGGCTGCCCTCAGCGACCGAGTGCTCGCGCGCGTGGCCAGAGGGATTCTCGAGGGCAATACGCCCCCGCCGCTCGACGCCTTCCCGCAGGAGCTGACTGCGCCGCAGGGCATCGAGGTGCTCGTGCTGCTGGTCGATGGCCGAGGTCCGAGGCTCTGGCGTTCTGCGCGAGCTCAGTCGATCGCGGATGGAGTGATCACGGCTTCGCTGGCGGCACGCACGCGTTGGGAGGAGCGCATGGAGACGATGGGTGGGCCGCTCGATGACAGCTTGGACGAGCTCGACGTTCACGTCGCATTCCTCTTCGACGACGGAACCTTCGACCGGAATGCGATCTCGCTGATCGATGCCCTCGTGAAGCCGCAGCACGGCGTCGCCTACGAGCAGCCGACGCGATGGCGCTACCTACTGCCGCGTACGACCCACAGTGCGGGTAGCCCCACGGACGCCTATCGCCGCTTGTTTCGCGACAACGGGCTCGCCGAGGACAGCTTCGAGCGGCGCGACCTTCGGCTCTACCGGATGCGGATGCGCACGGTGTCCGTGGATCAGGGCTCGGCGGGCTCGAGCCGGACCGTGGCGCCGTCGGGCGCGCTCGATTGATCGGTATGCCGTTCCGCCTCGAACGAGTCCTCGGGAGCTTCCGGGGCGCCGGGTAGGAGGACCACGAACGTAGTGCCGTATCCCTCGCGACTGCGCACGTCGATGCGTCCACCGGCCTCGCTGACGATGCGTTGCGAAATGGCAAGTCCCAGACCCGTGCCTTGCTGTTTGGTCGTCACGAAGGGCACGAACAGGTTGGGGAGCAGGCCAGGGGCGATGCCGGGGCCCGTGTCGCGGACGCTGATCTGGACCCACCGGCGAGCCTCGCCACCCGGTCGGAAGCCATCCTGTGCTCGGGTTTCGACGTAGATGTCGCCGCCGCTCGCCATCGCCTGGACCGCGTTCTGGACGAGGTTGATCAACACCTGCCGAAGGTGCTCGATGTCGATTCGCACCTTCGGGAGGTCGGGGTCCATCGTCACGTGCAGCGTTACGTCCGCCGAGTCGCATTCCGGTCGGAGGAACTGGAGCGTGAGCTCAACGGCGGAGTTCACGTAGATCGGTTCGGGGTTCGTGTGCCCCGGGCGTGCATAGTCCAGGAACGAACCGACGACGCGGTTGAGGCGATCCACCTCGTCCACGATGATACCGAGGAACTCGTCGCGGTACTCCGGATGCTCCGGCGTTTCGGTCAGGTATTGCGCGCTCGCCTTGATCGAGCCGAGAGGATTGCGGATTTCGTGGGCGAGGCCTGCCGCCATTTCACCGAGCGCAGCGAGTCGATCCTTTTCCTTCATTTGCTGGTAGAGCTGCGAATTCTCGACGGTGACCGCGACTTGTGTGGCGAGGCCGACGAGGAGCTGAACCTCTTCCTTGGAGAACGCGTCGCGAACGCGGTCATCGCGGACGGTAATGAAGCCATAAAGGTCGTCCGACTCGCCCCGCAGCCCCAGACACACCGACGATTGGAGCGCACGCATGGTGACGGCGATGTCGTGCGCCGTTTCCGCCTCGCGATCGTCACCGAGTAACCGCCGTTCTTCGAGCTCGCGCTCTGCGTTCTCCAGCACCGCGGTGCCTGTTTTGGACAAGCGGTCGAGCAGAGGCCGAGCCGGGGCCATCTCGACGCGTTCGGGGGGCCTCGGGCCAAAGTAGTCTCTGAGGATGAAGTGGCGGGCGTCGGGTGAGAGCAGATAGAGCGCCCCCTGGGTGAAGCGCGGAGACTCGTCGAGCCCATCCATCAGGGCTGCACCGAGCTCCTCGACGTCGAGGATGTGCGCAACCGAGCGCCGGAGAGCGAGGATCGTGCGTTCGAGCTCGAACCGCTCGTGGAAGAACACCTGGGAGATCCACTTCTGGACCTGGGTGCGCACGGGATCGAAGAGGATCAGCACGACGAACGCGGAGACGACGATGTGAAGAAAGAGCTGCTCTCCGGAGACGAGGCGCATCAGCCAGAGCATCAGGGCGAGCACGAAGGCGAGGACAGTCAAGACACCCAGGCGCCCGGCCAGCTCGTAGAGGTCGATCAAGCGGTAGTGGGTGATCGACTGAGAGAGCGCGTAGAGGAAGACGAGAATAAGGATCGTGCCCACCGGTGGGATGTCGACGCCCACATAGGGGAGATACTCGATGACGGTAAACAAGCCGCCGAAGCCGCCAACCAGGGCGATGTAGCGAAGCCTGGCGCCCTCGACGCGGGAGTCGGTGTCGAAGCCGCGCCGGTAGAGGGAGCCGAGGGCGAGCGAAAGGAAGACCGTCACGTAGAGCAGCAGGCCGCCCACGACAACAGCGTGGTCGTAGTAGGGCGTGAGCATGGCACCGAGGAGCACCACGGCGGCCCACACCGAGGCTTGCCGAACGAAGCGGGTGCGGTCTTTCTCGGCGGGGACGAGCACACTGAAGAAGCGAACGGCGGAGAGTGGAAGCAGGACGCCGCAAATGAGGTTGAATCGCTCCCAAAAAGGCACTCGGCCGACCACGCCGAGCATGAAGGTGCTCACGTACCAAAGACCTGTATTCGTGGCGAGGATGCCGAACAGCCACCGGTCTCGTTGGCGATGGGTGCGCAGCAAGACGCTCGCGGCAAGCGCGAAGCAAAGCAAAGCCGCGATGAACGAGGTTTGGGTTCGCGCATCCACCGCCCAAGCGTAACAGCTCCCCCGCGCCGGGTCAGTTGCTAGACTGGCGCGGTCGATGCCGGTGGAGATTCTCGATGGCGCAATTGGTACCGAGCTGCTCGCTCGCGGCCTGGCCGCATCCGGTCCACGGTGGACTGCGCGCGCGGCGATTGATTCTCCAGAGCTGCTAGCCGCGGTGCATTCGGACTACGCGAGGGCGGGTGCCACGCTGCACACCGCAAATACGTTCCGGACCCAGCCCGGCGCATTCGGGGCAGGCTGGCAGGAAGCGTTGAACGCCGCGGTGCGGATCGCGCGCCAATCGACCCAAACGAATCAGCGCGTGGCGGGAAGCATCGCGCCGGTCGCCGATTGCTATCGCCCCGACCTGAGCCCCGGGGAGGGGGCGCGCGACGCACATCGGCAGGTCGCGACGGCGCTCGCGGAAGCGGGGTGCGACGTGCTGCTCTGTGAAACTTTCGCGAACGAAGCCGAGGCGCTGGTCGCCGCAGAGGAAGCGGTACGCACGGGACTGCCGGCATGGCTGTCGCTGACGGCCGGCCCGTTCGCGGAGTTGCTGACGCCTCCGGCATTGCGTGGCATCGCCGAGCGTGCGGCCTCGACAGGCATCGAGCGATTGCTCGTCAACTGCATCGCCGCCTTGCAGGTGCGACCGTACCTCGATGCGATTGCCGACCTCGGATTGCCAATAGGCGTCTACGCCAACGCCGGTTCGCGTGATGACGGCATCGGGTGGGGCGCGACCGATCGTCGCGCCGCTGACGCTTACGCCGCCCTTGCGCAGGGGTGGGTCGACGCAGGTGCGACCGCAGTGGGCGGATGTTGCGGCACGACTCCCCGCCATATCGCTGCTCTCGCCGAGCGCTTCGCCTAGGAGCTTGCCGCATTGCGCGCGGTCGCGCTTGGTTCGACGAGCTCACGGATCGTGAGGAGCAGGTCGGATGGCTCGAACGGCTTGCGAAGCCAGCGCTCGGGGCTTCCATCAGGGTCAGCATCGTCGGGCGGCGGTGCGCCGCTCATGATCGCCGCACGCGTGACGAGTCCGTTCTTGCGGAGCTTGCCGAGCAGGATGTCGCCTCGTTCGTCGGGCAAGGTGAGGTCGACCAGCGCGGCCGAGAAAGGGCCCTCGCATTGAAGCGCCTCGGCGGCCGTGGCTACGCAGGTCGAGGCAACGCCGTTCAGTGCCAGTGTCGTCGAGATGAGGCCACGAACGCCTTCGTCGTCCTCGACGACGAGCACGTGCGCCTTTTCGGCGGTTTCGGGCTTCATGACACGGCTGATGCGGTTCGGCTTCGGCACCATCTCCGACTCGCGCCGTGCTCCTGCTTCCGGCAATTGAATACGGAACTTCGCGCCCCGTCCGGGAGACGTGTCGAGGCGGATTCGACCTCCGAGGGATTCGACCGTGCCGCGCACGATGGCGAGCCCCAGGCCGGTTCCCTCGGCACGTGTGGTGAAGTACCGATCGAACGCGCGAAGCTTCTGCGCCTCTGACATGCCCGGCCCGTTGTCGCGGACCTCGAGCTCGACCAACGTCCCACGATGTCGGGTGTGGATCGACACCTCGCCTCCTGCGGGCACCATCTGCACTGCGTTGTGCGCGAGGTTCCAGACGATCGAAAAGAGTTGCGAGCGTTTGCCTTCCACCCATTCGGACTCGTCGACTTCGGCGCGCACCTGAACTCGTTTGCTCTGTGCTTCAGGGCGTAGCAGTCGCACGACGTCGCGAATCACAGCCGATAGATCGGTGCGGGTGCGCTCGTGGTTGGTGTTTCGCACCATGCGCAAGAGGTCTTGTGTGGCGTCGCGTGCAAGCTGCGCGCTCTTTTCGATCAACGAGAGCGCTTCCTCGGGCGGCGCCTTGTCGGGACGCTCGCGAGCGACCTGGGCCCACCCGGCGATCGCACTGAGCGCGTTGGCCACCTCGTGAGAGACGCCGGCGGCAAGGTCCGCTGCGGCGGCCTTCGCTTGAATGCTTTCCGCGATCGCGCTCTCTTGCGAGGTGATCAGGAGTGCAGCGCCGCCGGTCCCGATCGGGATCGCGAGCACCCGCACGCCCAATCGCGACGTGATCGAGCCTTGCCGTCCCTCGCGTGCGCCGTCGATGATCCCATCGAGGCCCGACGCTTCGGAGCCACCGAGGAGCGCGCATGCACATGAGCGGAGGTCCGTCATCGGCCCACCCCCCAAACGACCGAGCGCTTCGGCGTTGCCGGTCACCGTGCCGTCGTCCTCTTCCTCGAGGAGGGCGAGCCGAAGCTCGTGAGCTAGCCAACGGATAAGTTCTAATGTCACCGCAAACGTCCGTTTCAAGCAAAATGTAGGCGCTTTTGGGTGCTTTCGTCAATCCAAAGGCTTCTTTTGGTGAGGGAAGGCGCAGACCTCGCCTCAAAGGCGGGATCTGCTACCTTCGGCGCCCCATGGCGGACGCGAAAATCACCCTCGAGCAGGTGTTGCACGTCGCGAAGCTGGCCAGGCTGAGGCTCTCTGATGACGAGGCCCGCCAGATGCAGCAGCAGCTCGACGCCATCCTCGGCTATATGGCGGGGCTCGACGAGCTCGACGTCTCCGACGTTCCCCCGACGCTACATTCGATCCCGATGGACGCACCGCTCCGTCCGGATGTTCCCGTTCGGTGTAGCGATCGCGCCGAGACGCTCGCACAGGCTCCCGAGAGCGAAGCAGGCGGGTTTGCTGTGCCGTTGGTGCTCGAGGTCGACTCATGAGCTTTCCCTGGCAGAGCGCGATCGAGATCCGCGAACAGGTACAGACCGGCGCCGTATCCGCGGTCGACGTCGCGCGCGCCCATCTGGATCGGGCTGAAACGCTGAACCCGACGCTTGCGTGCTTTCTCACGATCGATCACGAGGGCGCGCTTGCCGCGGCGGCGCAGGTCGATCGGGCCCAGAAGGCCGGCGAGACACTCGGGCCGCTCGCCGGGGTGCCGGTAGCCGTGAAGGACAACTTGTGCACGCGCGGTGTGCGTACGACCTGCGCGTCGAAGATCCTCGGCGACTACATCCCACCCTACGACGCGCACGTCGTGGAAGCGCTTCGCGCGTCGGGCGCCGTCATCCTCGGCAAGACCAATCTCGACGAGTTCGCAATGGGGTCGTCGAACGAGAACTCCGCGTTCGGCAATGTCGCCAACCCTTGGGCACTCGACCGCGCGCCGGGAGGCTCCTCGGGCGGCTCTGCCTGCGCGACCGCTGCGGGTATCGTGCCGATCGCACTCGGTAGCGATACCGGCGGTTCCGTGCGGCAGCCGGCGGCCTTCTGCGGGATCACCGCGATCAAGCCAACATACGGGCGTGTTTCACGGTACGGGCTCGTCGCATTCGCGTCGTCACTCGACCAAGTGGGGCCCATGGCCCGCTCGGTTCGCGAGGCCGCTGCTCTATTGGAGATCGTCGCCGGCCACGATCGTCGTGACGCCACCTCGGCCGATCGTGAGGTTGGGACGTATCGCGCCGCTTGTGATCGAGGCGTGAAAGGGCTGCGCGTCGGTGTGGTCCGCGATTTGGTGGACGGTCTTCAGGACGACGATGTTCGCAGAGCCGCGCAGGCCAGCCTCGCAGCTCTCGAAAAGGAAGGAGCGACTCTGGTCGACGTCGCGCTTCCTCACGCCAAGCACGCCGTTTCGGTCTATTACCTGATCGCAACCGCCGAGGCCTCCAGCAACCTCGCTCGATTCGATGGCATTCGCTACGGCTTGCGCGTTCCCGGGCAGGATCTCACCGAGACGTACACCAATACGCGCGCCCGAGGCTTCGGCCCCGAGGTGCGTCGGCGCATCATGCTCGGCACGTATGCTCTGTCGGCTGGCTACTACGACGCTTTTTATTTGAAAGCGCAGCGGGTGCGCACCTTGATCCGGCGCGACTACGATACCGCCTTCGAGCAGTGCGACGTCGTGTGCACGCCAACGACGCCGACGCCGGCGTTCGCGCTCGGCGAGAAGACCGACGATCCACTCGAGATGTACCTCGCGGACATCTTCACCTTGCCTCCAAGCCTTGCAGGCCTCCCCGCAATCAGCACGCCGTGCGGGAAGTCCTCGAACGGGCTTCCAATCGGGCTTCAGCTCGTCGCTCCGCCGTTCGAGGAAGAGCGACTCTGTAGTGTGGCGCAGGCCGTGGAAGACGCTTGCGGGCTCGTCGGCGAGCGTCCACCAGCAATCGGCTGACCCTCCGCACTCGTACTACTTGCCGTCTACGTGACGCTGGTCTTCATCGGCCTGCGGCGATTCTCCGGCCTGCCGGACCATGATCGTCGAGGGTTTGCTGCGTCTTTCCTCGCCAGCCACCTCGACTCGGTTGCGACCTCTCGCTTTGGCCCGGTAGAGCGCCTGGTCGGCCTCTTCGATGAGCGCGTCGGCAGTGATGCCCGGGCGCAACATGCTCAGGCCGATGCTCACGCTGATCTTTTCGGGGCCGTCTTCCACCTGTGGTGTATTCGCCAGCCGGCCGCGCAGACGCTCTGCGACGATGCGCGCCGCGGTCAGCTTGATTTCGGAGAAGATCACGAGGAACTCCTCGCCGCCCCAACGCGCCACGATGTCGTTTCGCCGCACGTATTCCGAGAGGGAAGCGCCAATCTGTTGGAGAACGCGGTCTCCCGCGCCGTGGCCGAACTCGTCGTTGATCGCTTTGAAGTGGTCGACATCACACATGGCGACGCAAAGGCCGGTATTGTTGCGGCGCGCGCGCGCGATCTCCTCTTCGAGGCGCTTCGTCGCGTGCCGCCGATTGTAGAGACCCGTGAGGCCATCGGTGAGCGCGAGAAGTCTCGTCTCCTCGATGAGAAACAAGGACTTCACCACCACGCCTAGAGCGTCGGCGATGAGCTCCGCACTGCGCATGTCGTTATCACCGCACGTGCTCACGCCGCCGAACACCTGAAGCGCGCCGAGCGTCTCTCCCGCGACGCGGATGTCGTAGGTCTGCGAAGGGCCGCCCACGACGTCATGCCCGTCGCCAAACTTGGGATCTCGCTCGACTGTCGTACAGGCCGCGCCGAGGCTCTTTTCTGGGATCCCCAGCGCTGCCATTCCCGGCAACTCGTTGTCTTGCGGCCATGGACCGCGCGCGCGAATCGAGTAGGTCGGCCCGCCCGGGCCAAGGAGATGCAAGACGAGGTAAGGGCAACCGATCACCTCGGCCGCCAGTGCCAAAACCTGCTCGCCGAACTCGATGCGGTCGTTTACGTAATTCATCAGACGGCGAACTTCCGACTGCACGACCACGTCGAACAGATGATGGTCCAGGACCGCGCTGACCCGCGCCAGCGGGCTTCCCTTCAGCTGAGGCACGCGGCTCCGGCGAGGCGTGCGACCCTTCATGAGGTCCTCGACGGCGGGGAGGAGCTGTTCGTCCATGTCGTCTTTGGAGATGTAGACGTCGGCACCAGCGTTGCGTCCCCAGAAGCGAGTGTGCGCGCCGCTTGCGGCGGTCAACAGCATGAACGCGATGTCGGCCATGCCGGGATCCCCTCGGAGCACGCGGCAAAACTGGACTCCAGTGATCGCGTCCATTTCGACGTCACTCACCACCAAGTCGAAGGTCCGTTCGAGAGTGAGGTCCAGCGCCTCTTCGGCGGAGCTCGCTTCGGTGATGTCGAGGTTCAGCGTTCGAAGCTTCTCGACCACACGGTGGCGGATCGACGGACTGTCGTCCACCACCAGAACCCGAAACCGCTCGGGCGCGGCGCTGCCCTGCCTAGACTTCAAAGGCATCTTTCCCCACCCTCATGATGAGAAAAGCACGAGCGAAATGCCAACGTATCTCGGTTTGGACGCCGTGGCCTTCCGCACGGGGTGCGCTATACCCCGCGGCATGACCGCTTATGAGCCCGTAATCGGCCTCGAAGTGCATGCGCAAATGCGCTCGCGGACCAAGCTGTTTTGCGGTTGCCCGACCGACTACGGGGCCCCGCCGAACGAGCATACGTGTCCGGTGTGTCTGGGGCTTCCCGGGGCGCTTCCGGTCCCGAATCAAAAGGCGATCGAGCTTGCGGTGCAGGCCGGTTTGGCGCTCGAATGTGAGGTAGCCTCACAAAGTGTCTTCGCGCGGAAGAACTACTTCTACCCGGATCTCCCAAAGGGCTACCAGATCTCGCAATTCGAGCTTCCGCTGAACGGCAAAGGCCACCTCGACATCGAGGTCGACGGGGAGACCAAGAGAATCGGCATCACTCGGATTCACGTCGAGGAGGACGCGGCGAAGAACATCCACGGTGCCGGTTCGAGCGCGGTCACGCTGGTTGACTTCAACCGAGGTGGCACGCCGCTGATCGAGATCGTCAGCGATCCAGATCTTTGCAGCTCGGACGAGGCGGAAGCCTATCTCCGGAAGCTCCGGGACATCCTGATGTTCATTGGAGTCAATGACGGGAACCTCGAGGAGGGGTCGTTTCGGTGCGACGCCAACGTTTCGATTCGTCCGGTCGGCCAGAAGGAGCTCGGGACCCGCACCGAGCTCAAGAACATCAACTCGTTCCGGTTCGTCAAGAAGGCGATCGAACACGAGATCGCGCGGCAAGAAGGCGTGCTTCAGAGTGGCGGCGAGATCGTTCAGGAGACGCGAACGTGGAGCGAAGGGCAGGGCAAGACGATCTCCATGCGCGGCAAGGAAGAGGCGCACGACTATCGCTACTTCCCCGATCCGGATCTCCCGCCCGTCGTGGTCGCAGAAGAGCGCATCGCCGAGCTCCGAGCAGCCATGCCCGAGCTTCCTGTAGCAAAACGCTTGCGTTGGCAGGCGGATATGGGGCTCACCGAGTACGATGCCGGCGTGCTCTCGGCGCACCCGGCGGTCGCTACGTACTTCGAGGAGGTGGCCACGACTCTGGCGGCGCGAAGCGGGAAGAGCCTGGAAAAAGTCGGCAAGAAGGCCGGCAA
Organism: Myxococcales bacterium; assembly: GCA_024640845.1. Classification (GTDB taxonomy): domain Bacteria; phylum Myxococcota_A; class Polyangia; order Polyangiales; family Houyiibacteriaceae; genus SG8-38. Next base: position 36,244 of record JAHEEE010000025.1, read on the forward strand.
CTTCGTCCAGGCTGAGCTTCTTCGGCACGTGACGACCAGCGGGCTCGAAGCCTCGTTTCCCGTGGCCGCGACCTCGGTCGCCGAGCTCTTGGCGAGCGTCGAGGACGGGACGATCAACGGGAAGATTGCCAAGAAGGTATTTGCCGACATGGTCGACACTGGCAAGGCGCCGAAGCTCATCATCGAGGAGCAGGGTTTGTCGCAGGTCACCGACACGGGGGCTATCGAAGACGAGGTCCGCCGGATCATCGAAGCCAACCCGTCGCAGGTCGAACAGTATAGAAGCGGCAAAGAGAGCCTCATCGGCTATTTCGTGGGTCAGGTGATGAAGGCGACCAAAGGCGCGGCGAATCCAAAGATGGTCAACGAGACCCTCCGGCGGCTCCTGGACGAGCAATGAGCAGTCTGCTCTCGCGCGCGCCGTTGAGCGGCGCGGACTGGTTCGCGGTCGAGCTCGACCCGGCCACGCGGGAGGTCGTCATGCTCGACCAGCGTCTGCTCCCGGGAGAGGTGCGCTACCATCGCTTTCACAAGCCGGACGATGTGGCGAACGCGATTCGGGACATGGTCGTACGGGGTGCACCAGCAATTGGGATCGCCGCGGCATATGCGCTCGCGTTGGTGGCTCGGGACGAGCAAGGCGACGCGAAGATGTTCCTCGTGGCCAATGGCATGGCTGGCCGGATCTTGAACGGTACGCGGCCGACCGCCATCAACCTCGCGTGGTCGATCGCGCGGATGGCGCGCAGGGCCGGCGAGGTGGCGGATCTCGACCCCGAAACGCGCTTCGAGGGAATGCTTGCCGAGGCGGAGGCGATTCACCGAGAAGACGTCGCGGCATGCCGGCGAATGGGCGCACTCGGCGCCGACGACGTTCCAGACGGCGCCGTGATCCTCACGCACTGCAATGCCGGCGCACTTGCGACCGGCGGCTACGGAACGGCCCTCGGCGTCGTTCGCGCTGCACATGCCCAAGGCAAAAACGTTCGAGTCCTCGCGGACGAGACACGCCCATACTTGCAGGGCGCCCGCTTGACCGCCTGGGAGCTCCAGCAAGACGGGATCCCCGTCGAGGTGATTACGGACAGCATGGCTGGTCATTTCTTGCAGCGAGGGGAGATCCAATTCGTGGTGGTCGGAAGCGATCGCATCGCAGCAAATGCCGACGTGGCCAACAAGATCGGGACATACTCGGTAGCCGTGCTTGCCAATCGGCACGAGGTTCCGTTCACCGTGGCTGCGCCGTGGAGCACGGTCGATCTCCGGACGCGATCGGGCGCCGATATTCCGATCGAGCAGCGCTCTCGAGAGGAGGTTGCGCGCGTCGGCAATACATGGATGGTCGCCGATGGAATCGCTTGCCGTCATCCGGGGTTCGACATCACCCCTGCGGCACTGATCGACGCGATCTACACCGAGCGTGGCGTTGTCCGTCCGAAGGCCGGCGAGCGTCCAGACGTTTTGCTCGGCTAGAGCCGCATCAGCGCGACGCCCCAGTTCAATCCGGCGCCGATCCCAAGAAAGCAGAGCAGGTCGCCCTCGCGGATTCGGCCCTCTCGCCGAAGCTCGTCGGTGAGGATCCCGATCGTCGCCGCCGAGGTGTTGCCGAATCGCGCGATGTTGGAGGGGATCTTCTCGGGTGGGATCTTCAGCGCGTCGCGCACCGCCCGATTGATGCGGTCGTTGGCTTGGTGCGGAATGAAGCAATCGATGTCGGCCTGCGAGATGCCCTGAATCTCGCAAATGGAGCGGACGGTCCGCGAGAGCGTCTGCACGGCCTTCTTGAGCAGCGACGGACCCCGCATCTGCGGGATGTGCTCGTCCGCCTCGAGCGCCTCCGGAGTCACGTAGGGGATGCGTCGAAAACCGACACCTGGGACGAACAGGTGGTCGAACGCGCTCCCGTCGCTGTGAAGCTCTGCAGCAACGAACCCCCGGTCAGGCGTATCGCTTGCTCGGAGGACCATCGCTGCGGCCCCGTCGCCAAAGACGACCGCGAGGCCGCGATGCCGGTTCGCGCGAGCATAGGCTTCCGGTGCGACCTCTCGCTCGGCTTGCGACCGGACGATGTCCCAATCGACCCAGGGCATGAAGCCAGCGTGAACTTCGGCGCCGACGAGCAGGATCGTCTCGGCCGCACCAGACTGGACGAGCCCGTTGGCGAGCTGAAGGGCGTACGGAATCGCCGCGCATTGCTGCCGGATGTCGAGGGCCGGAACGCCATGGATGCCGAGCTTCGAGCCAAGCAAGGCACCAGACCCGGGAAAGAAATGGTCCGGCGTCATGGTAGCGAAGATGATGTAGTCGACGTCGCTCGCATCGATCTGGGCGTTGTTCAGAGCGCTCTTGCATGCGGGCAAGGCGAGGTCGCTCGGCCCCTGGCCGTCTTCTGCGAAGTAGCGTTGTTGTATTCCGGTTCGTGATCGGATCCACTCGTCGCTGGTATCCATGACCCGTGCGAGGGCCTCATTGAGCACCGGATTGCCAGGCACATAGTGGCCGGTTCCGACGATTGTGATGCCGTTCATGCGAGGATCTCGCCATGCCACAGCGCCTCCGGGCCGCTGCGTCGACGCACCACGCGCGAGCGCGCCCCGTCGACGAGGACTTCCGGTGGCAAAGGACGCGCATTGTACATGCTCTGCATCTCCCGACCGTAAGCGCCAGCTCCCCGGATGGCGAGCAACTCGCCGGGGGCGATATCGGGCAAGGGGCGATCCTTCGCGACGAAGTCACCCGATTCGCAGACCGGACCCACGACGTCGACCCGCACGAGCTTCGCGTTCGGCGCGGGCTCCGTGATGGGCATGATCGCATGGTACGCGCCGTATAGAGCTGGCCGAATCAGCTCGGTCATCGCTGCGTCGACGATGACGAAACGGCGAGTGCCCTGGGTCTTCGTGTAGAGGACGCGGGTCAGTAGCACGCCCGCGTCACCGACCAACGCTCGGCCGGGCTCGGTGACGATCTCGATGTCGGGGCGAAGCATGCCCGATGCCTCGAGGCCTTGGCGAATTGCCTCACCAAACGCGGCTGCAGCCGGGTAGGGGTCGACTTCCTGGCCGTAGTGCATCGGCCAACCGCCGCCGACGTCAATCGCGCGCAAGCGCGCGCCCTTGGCGACGCAGCGCTTTGCAAAGCCGCCGAGGATCTCGATCGCTTCGCGAAGCGGCTGTGGTGAGGAGAGCTGCGAGCCGATGTGGCACGCCACAGCTTCGAGCTCGAGGTGCGGGCTCTTCAGAATCCGAGGGAGCACAGCCTCTGCCACCGGGATCGCAAGCCCGAACTTCGACTCTTGGAGACCCGTTGCGATGTACGGGTGGGTTTTTGCGTCGACGTCCGGATTGACTCGGAGGCCGATCGGCAGCGTTCGACCAAGCTCGAGAGCGACGCTCTCGACGACGTCCAGCTCTTGAATGTTCTCTACATGAAGCGCCCGGATTCCGGCCTGGGCGGCAGCGACGATCTCTTCACGACGCTTTCCTACGCCACTATAGACGATGCGCTCCGGCGGAAACCCAGCCTTCAATGCGCGCTGCATCTCACCGACCGAAACGATGTCCGCACCGCAACCCTGCGAAGCGAGCCGCGCCAATACCGACAGGTTGCCGTTGGCTTTCACAGCATACGCAACGAGATGGGGCGTGAAGCTCAGGGCCTCGTCGATCGAACGGTAGGCTTCGTCGATGGCAGCGCCGGAGTAGACGAACGCCGGGGTGTCGACTTCAGCTGCGATCGACTCGAGCGAAACTTCCTCGCACGCAAGAGTGCCATCATGGTACGAGAACCAGGGCGACTCCGGGATGTGCACGTTGGACATTGGAGCCCTTTATGCTTCGCGACGAGCCTGGAGTCGACCCCGCAGCTCTGCGATTGCATCCGCTACCCTGCCACGCGCCGGTCCGCCAAATACGTCCCGCCGTTCAACCGCGGTCTCCATATCGAGTGCGTCGAAAATCGAGTCGTCGAAGGCGTCGTGGGCGGATTGGTAGCTCTCAATAGGGAGCTGGGCGAGGGTCTTTCCCTCTTTTGCGGCCTGCTGGACGAGCTTGCCGGCCACGTGGTGGGCCTCGCGAAACGGGACCCCTCGCAACGCCAGCCAATCAGCGACCTCGGTCGCGTCGAGAAAGCCCGCTTGTAGTGCGGCGGCCATCTGCTTCTGATCGAACCTCGCCGACGCGATCGCGCCTGCGAGCACAGCGAGACAGTCATGGACCGTGTCGAATGCCTCGAACACCGGAGCCTTGTCCTCTTGGAGATCCCGGTTGTACGTCAGTGGCAGCCCCTTGAGCATCACCAACAGGTTCACGAGCGAGCCTACGACCCGGCCGGTCTTTCCGCGAACGAGCTCGGGCATGTCGGGGTTCTTCTTTTGCGGCATGATCGACGAGCCGGTCGTGAACGCGTCGCTCATTTGCATGAACGCGAACTCCTGGCTCGACCACAACACGAGCTCCTCGGCGATCCGCGAGAGGTGCACCGAGCAAATCGCCAACGCGCTCACCGCCTCTAGAAGGAAGTCGCGACTACTCACCGCATCGAGTGAGTTCCGCATCGGCCGGTCGAACCCGAGTGACGCGGCCGTGCTCTCCCGGTCGATGGGAAATGTCGTGCCCGCGAGGGCGGCGGCGCCAAGAGGTGACTCGTTCATTCGCCTTGCAGCGTCGACGACGCGGCCCCGGTCGCGTTCGAGCATCTCCGCCCAGGCGAGGAGATGGTGCGCGAGGCGTACCGGTTGGGCGCGCTGGAGGTGGGTGTAACCCGGCATCAAGAAGTCGAGATGCGCGTCCGCCTTGTCGGCGAGAACCTCTAGTAGGACGTCGATGTCATCCACGGTCGTCTCGCAGGCCTGGCGTGTCCACAGACGCATGTCGGTTGCCACTTGATCGTTGCGGCTCCGGCCCGTGTGCAATCGACCGCCTGCCTCGCCGACGGCCTCCGTCAGCGCGGCTTCGATGTTCATGTGAACGTCTTCCTTGGAGGCATCCCAGTCGAAATCGCCAGCCTCGATCGAGGCCCGGATCTCTTGAAGCCCGGACTCGATGAGCTCCGCGTCGGCCTTCGACAGAACGTCGCGGTTGGCGAGCATGCGCACGTGCGCGATGGAGCCGTCGATGTCCTGCGGCCACAGGCGACCGTCGACATCCACGCTTGCGCTGAACCTCGCCGCGATTGCGTCCAGTTCTTCCTCGAACCGTCCGCCCCATGCCTTGTCACTCATCGTTGTCTCTCCGCTGCTGCCGGGTGGGCACTCGAAGGTCTACACGCCGAAGCAGGCGGGAGCCAGCCCGAAGAGCCCAGGCTTCCGTCGCTGTGGCGAGGAGCGCCGCCGCGACAGGGGTCATCCATCCGAGGAAGGCGCCCGCTGAAAGCAGTGCTGTCACGGCGAGACATGCGCCGAGGCTCCGCCATGTCGAACGCTTCACCGCCCGGGCGATCCAAAGTGCACCGGCCGCGTCGCGGACGTCGCGGCTCGCGATGACGATACCCCTTTCCTCGATCGCCGTGCCAACCAGCCGAAGCGAGATGGGGACGTCCGCGGCAGCCAACACCGCGTCATCTGCGCCCCCGCGTCCGATTGCAGCCACGACAGCACCCGTCTCACGAAGCGCGCGCACCTCGTTCACGCGTTCGTGGGGCAGGAGCGGCGCCTTGACCCGTGAAGCCCCGAGATGCGCTGCGATGCGCTCGACGGTGCGGCGGTCGTCCCCCGAAAGAATGACCACTTCACATGGAAGGTCCGTGATGCGCTGGACCGCGTCGGGGGCACCGACGTGAGTCGGGTCCAATATCGCCAAGAGCGCCTCGAGGTGGCCATCGACAGCGATGAAAATCGGGGTGAGCCCCTCGTTCTCGATGTGTTTGGCCTCGTTGTCTGCGGTCGCGACACTAATCCCCTCGTCGAGCAGGAGCTGCCGTCGCCCCACCACGACCGGGACGCCGTGGGACGTGACCGCAATCACGCCAAGTCCAGCCAGCGCGCGCTCCTTGCGTACGGCGGCAGCGCGGTAGTCTTGCTCTTCAACGTGACGTTGGATCGCGCGGGCGATCGGGTGGCCTTCGGCCGCGCGCTCGGCAGCGGCCGCCAAACCCAACACTCGGTCGAGCTTCATCGCCCCGAGTGACTTCGTTCGCTGCACGATCGGTTCGCCGGCTGTCAAAGCGCCCCTCAGGAGGATGACGCTGGTGCTGGCGCGGCCTGCATCTCGAAGCGCGCGCGAGCTGCCGAACAACATTCCGCGTCGCGCGGCCGCCAAAGCGCCAGCGTCGAGCGGTGCATCGAGCGACGCGAGAATGGCGAGCATGGGTACGCCGAGCAGCAACGTGGCCGCAGCGGCGGGGCCGACCCACAAGAGGAGCGTGACTGAAGCGGGGGCGAGGGCGATCCAGCTCCAATGAGCCACTGCCAGCCGAATACGAGACGCTGCGACCCTGTCTTGATGTTGGCGCGCCGCGAGCTCGGCCGCCCGAACGATTCCGCGCTCGTTCCCGGCTCGGCGGACGCGGATCGTGATCGCGCCTTCGAGGATCCGCGTGCCTGCGAGGATGAAGTCCCCTTCCGCATAAGGTTTGGAGTGCGCGGCTTTGGGATAGCGGAGACCCACACCGGCGCCTTCTTCGATGACGCCGTCTTCTGGTGCGCGCTCCCCCTCGAGCACGACTACGAGATCCCCCTGCCGAAGTTGGGAAACGGGGATCTCTTCGTACGCGGAGGGGTCTGGAGAGGGGATGCGTGCGATCTCGGGTAGAGTGTCCAGCAGCTCACGTGAAAGGGCGCGCAACGGCTCGAGCATCGATGCGTGGAACCAGTTTCGAAGTGACACGGCGATGGCGGCCACGCCCGCCCCGACGAGGGACCAGCGCTGCGCTTCCGGGCTTTGCATCATGACGCTCGCCATCGCAGCCAAGGAAAGGCCAAGCGGTGCCACGATTCGCAGGGATACGGTCACGCGAAGTGCCCGGAGCGGAATGCGCGCATTGATCGCCGCGCTCAGCACGACGAGGAGTGCAGATAGCCAGCCGAGCTCCCGGCTTGGCGTGGCAAGGCAGATGCCGAGAGACAGTACAGCGAGTCCCGTAGCCACCAGCGGGTCGTAGCGGCGGCGGTCAGAGCCGCTCTGGTTTTTGGAACCATCCTCGGCCCGCACCAAGGTCGCTTCACGAACCAGATCGGGAATCGAAGGGCGTTCGGGCCGCGCATGGGCTTTCGGTCCGGTTGCGGGGGTGTCGAAGGGTCGTTCGCCTTCGAGGAATCGCGCACGACAGGCATCGCTGCAGAGGAAGCGAGCCCCGTCTTCGAGCCACGACACCCGTGATGCGCGGAGCGGGTCCACGGGCTGGCCGCACGTGGGACAGGGCTGCGAGGGGAACCTTGGCCGCTCCGGGAGCATCGTTCGAGGCTCCTACGAGGAATCGACAGCCGGTCAAGGACGCGGTAAGGGACCGCTCGGAGGTCAGATGACGACGCGTGTGGAAACCGATTCGATGGGCCCCGTCGAGGTGCCCGCGGACAAGTACTACGGCGCCCAGACCATGAGGTCGCGCATGAACTTCCGCATCGGCACGGAGACGATGCCGATCGAGATCGTGCATGCGTTCGGCATCCTCAAGAAGGCGGCTGCGATCACCAACAAAGAGCTCGACAACCTGGAAGAAGGGGTCTGTGACCTCATCGTACGCGCAGCGGATGAGTTGATCGAGGGCAAGCTCGATGAACACTTTCCCCTCGTGGTCTGGCAGACCGGCTCGGGCACACAGTCGAACATGAACGTCAACGAGGTCATCGCGAACCGCGCGATCGAGCTCGGAGGCGGGCAGATCGGGAGCAAGTCGCCGGTCCACCCAAACGACCATGTGAACCGCTCCCAGTCATCGAACGACACCTTCCCGACCGCCATGCACATCGCCGCGGTCATCGCCATCGAAGAGATGGTGCCCAAGGTGAAGGGCCTGCGCGACACGCTCGACGGCAAGGCCAAAGCGTTTTCACACATCGTGAAGATCGGGCGCACCCATCTTCAAGACGCGACACCTCTCACCCTCGGCCAAGAGATCAGTGGATGGGTCTCGCAGATCGATCACGGCCTCGCGGCGATCGAAGCGACGATGCCTCAACTACGTGAGCTGGCGTTAGGAGGGACCGCCGTTGGAACGGGACTCAATACACACCCCCAGTATGCCGATCGCGTTGCCGCCAAGATCAGTGAGCTCAGCGGCAAGGCGTTTGTCTCGGCTCCTAACAAGTTCGCAGCCCTCGCGGCGCACGATGCGTTCGTCGGCACCAGTGGAGCGCTGAAGCAGCTGGCCGTCGCGTTGATGAAGATCGCAAACGACGTCCGCTGGCTTTCGTCGGGTCCGCGTTCGGGCATCGGCGAAATTCGGATTCCGGAAAACGAGCCAGGCAGCTCGATCATGCCAGGCAAGGTGAATCCGACGCAGTGCGAGGCGATGACGATGGTCTGCACGCAGGTCATGGGCAACGACGCGACCATCGGGATCGCCGGGTCGCAAGGTAACTTCGAGTTGAATGTCTACAAGCCAGTCATGGCGTACAACCTCCTGCAGTCGGTTCGACTGCTCGGCGACGTATGCCAGAGCTTCAACGACAACTGCGCAGTGGGCATCGAGCCGAACCTCGAGACCATCGACGACAAGCTCCACCGCTCGCTCATGCTGGTCACAGCGCTCAACCCGATTTGCGGGTACGACAACGCCGCCAAGATCGCAAAGCACGCCTACAAGAAGGGCACGACCCTCCGGGAGGCCGCCCTCGAGCTCGGCATTCTCACAGGCGAGCAGTTCGACGACGCGATCAAGCCCGAGGAAATGGTCGGCCCCCTAAAGGTATGAGCATCGAGATCAGGCAGTACCAGCCGGGCGACGACCTGAAGGATTTCATTCAGGTGGCCTTCGATATCTACGCGGACGACCCCGCATGGGTGGCGCCGCTCAACATGGAGATCAAGGACCGGCTGACGCCCGAGAAGAATCCGTTCTTCGAGCATGCCGAGGTGGCGCTGTTCACCGCGTGGAAAGACGGCAAGGCAGTGGGGCGGATTTCCGCGCAGATCGACCACGAGCACCTTCGCATCCACAAAGACAGCGCAGGCTTCTTCGGTTTCTTCGACACCATCGACGACCAAGAGGTGGCCTCGGTACTTCTCGGCGCAGCTGAGCAATGGCTCGTCAACCGCGGAATGTCCGTGATGCGCGGGCCGTTTTCGCTTTCGATCAACGAAGAGTCGGGCCTGCTCGTCGAGGGCTTCGACAAGCCGCCGACGATCATGTCCCCGCACCACCGCGACTACCAAGGCAGCCTCGCCGAAGGGGCAGGGCTCGCAAAGATCAAAGACTGCTACGGATGGTGGTACGACGTCGCGATCGCGCCTCGGGCCCAGAAGGCTTGGGAGATGATCGCCGCGCTTCCCGAGGTTCGCTTTCGAACGGTGAACCGCAAGAATCTCGACGCCGAGGTACACGACATCCTCAGCGTCTTCAACGATGCGTGGCAGCACAATTGGGGATTCGTGCCGGCGACGGATGCGGAAGCCAAGAAGATGGCTGCGGACCTCAAGATGATCCTCAACGACCTGTCGTTTTTCGCCGAGATCGACGGGCAGCCAGTTGCGATTTGCATTTGCCTACCAAACCTCAACGAGGTCGTGTACGACTTCAAAGGTAATCTGGGTCCGTTCAACGTCCTAAGGCTGTTGTGGCGGCTCAAGGTCAAAGGTCCCAAGTCGGCGCGTTTGATGATCCTGGGAATTCGCACGGAGCTTCGCGGGAAGAGGCGCTACGCCCCCCTCGCGATGGCGATGATCGGGGAGCTCATCCGGCGAGGCTTGAGGATGGGATACGAGTGGGCCGAGCTCGGCTGGACCCTCGAGGACAACCGCCTGATCAACGCCACGATCCGGAGCGTGGGCGCCAAGATCTACAAGCGGTACCGCATCTACGAGAAACCCATTGGGGCCTAACGGCGGACCTTCAAGCTCTCGCCGTTCGTGGTGACGATGACCCCGCCGCCGACATCGGTGCGGAGGACCTCAGCGCCGGCGTCCCTCAGGCGGGCCAACACCGCCCGGCTCGGGTGGCCGTATCGGTTTCCGGCACCGCTGCTGATGACGGCAACGGATGGGCGAGCTCCGCGTAGGAACGCCTCACTCGTGGAGGTCCGCGAGCCGTGATGTGCCACCTTGAGGACGTCGGCGTGCATGATCGACCCTCGTGCAACGAGCCGGTCCTCCGCTTCCGCTTCGAGGTCGCCGGTCATCAGGAAGGATCGCCGCCCGTACGTGACGCGCACCGTGAGCGAGTTGTCGTTGAGCTGGAGCGCCGGATCGTAGCGCGGGCACGGCCAGAGAACCTCGAAACGGGCTTCGCCGAAATCATGCGTCGTTGCACATAGTTCGGGCGCAAAACGAAGCTTGCTCCCAGCACGTAGCGCTCGTTCGAGCAGGCGCTCCATCGCGCCGTCGCGCTCCTCGATGAGGAGCTGGCCGTTCAGCCAAATCTCAGCGATCGGCAGCTCTTCGAGCAGCGCCTCGAGACCGCCGCAGTGGTCGGGGTGCCCGTGCGTGATGATGAGGAGGTCGATCCGAGCGCGGCGCCTCGCCCTGAGCAGCGCCCGGAGCTCGCGGCTCGCAGGATGCGGGTCGCCCTGGCCGGTGTCGATCATCGCAAGCCGGCCGTCGGGGAGGTCGATGAGGGCCGCGTCCCCTTGGCCGACATCGACGAAGGCGACGCGTAAGAGGTCCCGGGGCTGCTCGCGGGCGATCAGCGCATGCTCTGCGGAGAGCCAGCAAAGGGAGGCGACCGAGATCACCGCGATCCGGAGCCGCGCCCTCCGGACGATCAATAGAAGGACACAAGCAGCGGCGACGATGATGCCTTGAGCAGGGTCGAGCGGTGGGAGGCGCTGCGTCAAAGAGAGGGGGGCGAGAGCGTCGCATGCACCGAGCAAGACCCGCACTGCGAGTGTCAGCGCCTCGCTCGGGGCCGCAGCCCACGAGGGGACCCAGGCGGTGACCGCGACTGCGTGGGCCAGCGGGACCACAATCCAGCTGCCGAAGGGCAACACGACGATGTTTGCGAGCCATCCGATCAACGGTACGCCCCCAAACCACCACCACACCATCGGAGCGGTCGCGACCAGCGTTCGGGCGCTCACGGTGGCTGCTCCGAGAAGCCATCGCAGCCGGGGTCGTCCTATCATGCGCGGTGCGCTGAGGATTGCGGATGTGGCTACGATCGAGAGAAGGAACGCGGGTCGCAGCGCCATCGAGGGGTTGGGCGCCGAAAGGAGTAGCGCGGCGGTTGCCGCGACAGCGGCGGCGGACGGCCGTCGACCAGCGGCCACCAGCCCCCACGTGACCGCAGCGGTGATCGCTGCGCGCGCTGCGCTCGGAGATCCGCCGGCGAACGTCGCGTGTAGCAGCGTCAGCGGGACTCCTAGCGCCGCTGCCAAACGTCGCGTGTCGAAGCCGATCGCAAAGCCGGCGAAGAGCCATCGAAGAATGCCGACCACCGTGCCGCTGACGAGCGCGATGTGGAGGCCCGACACGGCAAAGAGATGCGCCAAGCCGACCGATGCAATGGCCTGCCTCCGCTCGTAGCCGAGGGCCGCCCCATCCCCGAGCACCAGCGCGCGCGCCACAGCGGCGGCGTCTTCAGGAAGGTTGCTGCTCAGGTGGCGGCGGACCTTGGCGCGCGCCCGATGAATCCCCGCTCGCCACGTTGAAATCTCCTCGACCTCGAGCGGCGGTTCCGAGACCCATCGTGCCCAACAGGTGCGAGGACGCGGGGATAGAGACGGATGTGGCGAGGGGTTGTGGAGTGTCGTTCGCGGCCTGAGCTCTGCTTGGAACGCGACGACGCTGCCGACGGGCGGGGCATGCTCGATGTCGATGCGGCCCCCGACTAGCTCTCCCTCGGGTGCCACCGCGCCCCGATCCAGTGCGCGCGCTGCGAGGAGCCGCAGCCGAAGCAGCGCGTCGCTCTGGCGGTAACGGACCGATTCGACCTTCGCGACTCCGAGAATGTCGCGTGACACCCGGCAGGGCGCGGCCGAAGCTTGAATCACGCTCAGCCCCGCCAGGAATGCGAGCCCAGCCAGCGGCGCGACCCAGAGGCGCGCGCGGAGCTCACGGGCATACAGTGCGATGGGCAACGTGCCGAGGAGCGCCACCGACAA
>JAHEEE010000026.1 GCA_024640845.1 Myxococcales bacterium
AAGTGCCAATCGCAAGACCGCAGCCACCGCGATTGGCGCGCCGTCCGAGGGCGGCGTGCGCGGCCTGACCCAAGCAGTCCTACGAGGCCGCATCTGCAGGCCGCCCGTCCCGTGAAACCCCCTGTCGTGTTTTTCCGAGACCCGTGTGCACCTCGACGCACGGGCGTCCTGCATCGGCGCGTCGCGACCGATTCTCCGGGCCGTCTATTCACCCCGGCTACATAGGCCCGACGAGAACTTCGCGACGCCCCCCGGCTTTCGAGCTCGGCGGTCCGACGACGCCTTCTTGTTCCATGCGTTCGACCAGCTTTGCCGCCTTGTTGTAGCCCACGCTCAACTGGCGTTGGACGTGGCTGATCGAACAGTAGCCGGCGTTCGCGACCACCGCGACTGCCTTGTCGTACAGCGGGTCGTCGCTATCACCACCGGGGCCGTCGTCCTCGCGTGGCTTGAGGATCTCTTGCCGATAGGTGGGCTCGCCTTGTTCGCGCAGGAAGTCGCAGATGGTGCGAACCTCGTCCTCGCTGACGTACGCTGCGTGCACGCGCTGGAGGTCGCTTGCGCCCGGAGGGATCATCAGCATGTCCCCCATCCCGAGCAGGTGTTCGGCTCCGGAACGTCCTAAGATCGTCATCGAGTCCTGGCGCTGCGATACCTTGAATGCGACGCGTGCCGGGAAGTTGGCCTTGATCATGCCGGTGATGACGTCGACGCTCGGGCGCTGAGTGGCGAGGATCACGTGAATGCCTGCCGCGCGCGCCTTCTGCGCTAGGCGCGCGATGCACGACTCGACGTCCTTGGCCGCGACCATCATCAGGTCGGCGAACTCGTCGACGACGACCACGATTGACGGAAGTTTCTCCGGATCGAAGTTTTCTGCGTCCGCGGATTCTCCGTCCGTTGGATCGAGCAGGACCTCGTGGCCGTCCGCGTCCCGTGCGCTGACCTTGCCCTTGCGCTTAGGCATGAATTTGTCGATCGACAGCTCGCCCTTGATCACGCGGTCGACCCGGCGATTGTAGGTGTCGATGTTGCGGGTGCCGGCGTCGGCGAACATCTGATAGCGGCGCTCCATCTCGTCCACCGCCCATCGAAGCGCCAACGCGGCCTTCTTCATGTCGGTCACCACCGGAAGGAGCATGTGCGGAATGCCGTCGAACACCTGTAGCTCGACCACCTTCGGGTCGACCATCAGCATCCGCACCTCGTCCGGCGTCTTCTTCGAGAGGATCGAGGTGAGCATCACGTTGAGCCCTACGCTCTTGCCGGAGCCGGTTGCACCCGCGACCAGCAGATGCGGCATCCGCGCGAGGTCGGCATAGACCGGCTGGCCGCCGATGTCTTTGCCCAGCGCCACGGGGAGCGCGCCCGTGTGCTTCTCCCAGCGACGATCCTCGAGGATCTCGCGGAGCGGAACCATTTGTCTGGTCTCATTGGGGAGCTCGAAGCCGACGCGGGCCTTCCCGGCGATCGGCGCGACGATGCGCACCTTCTGGGCCGCCAGCGCCATCGCGAGGTCGTCCGCGAGCCCTGCGATCTTCGAGACCTTGGTCCCGCTCTGCGGCTCGAACTCATACATCGTGACGACCGGCCCCGGATGGATCTCGTCGACGCGCCCGCGGACGCCGTAGGCCGCAAGCTTTTCCGTGAGAAGCTCTGCGTTCTCGCGCAGCGCGTCTGCGTCGACATGGATCACCGTCGCATCGGGTTCGTCCAACAAGCTCGTGGGGGGTAGCTCGAAGTCGCGGTGATTGCGTCTCGGTCGCGTCGAGATCTCCAACGGGCTCTGCTTGGTCTCCTTTGGAGCGACGATTGTCGGTCCGGTGGACGGGGCGAGCTGGGGCTTCTTGGTGTTGATGGCGGGGGCGGGCGTGATGACGGCTGCTTCCGGCGCGGGCGCTTGTCGTTCGGCGTCCTCGTCGAAGCGGACCCCTACGATGCGAGGCTGACTCGCCCGGATCTCTTCCTCGTGGATGTACCGCGCTTCGGCCCAAGCTTCCCGGAGCGCCACGAACAGGCTTCCTATTTTGGCCCATGCTGCGTGCGCAGCCCGCGCCAACGCGCCGCTCACTTCCTCGAGCGTCCAGGGCGTACGCAAGATGACGGAGATCCCTAGGACGGCGAAACCGATGATCACGGTGCCATAGAAACCGAGCAGCGAGCGGAGCACCTCTCCGAGCAGCTCCCCGACGGCGCCCCCAGGCGACGCCCCCCAGGCCGCCTGCGGCTCGATCAGCAGGTGCGCGAGCGCGGCCCCGATCACCACCAGCACGAGGGTCGACGCCATCGTCGCGACGCCCAGCATCGCGGACCGACGGCGGAACAGCCGATAGGTCAGCAGCGCCCCTTCGAGCGGCAGGAACCAGGCGACCGGGCCGAACGCCAGCATCAGCGCCCTCGCGAGCCGATGCCCGACCGGCCCAACCAGGTTCGCGCTGCCGTTTCGCGCGTCGTACGAGACCAGCGCGAGGGTCAACAGGACAGTTGCGGTCAAGGTCAGGATCGCGAAGACGTCCTGCCGCCTGCCCTCCGGCGCCACCAGGTCGCCAGAAGAGGTGGTTTCATGTGCGCTCAAGTACGCGGCCTCCTACACCGGCAGGCTATGCGGCGGCCCGGCGATTCGTCAAGAAATCACGCGTGTTAGAGCTTCTTGATCCCCTGGCCGAATCCTCTATTATCCTCGCGGGTTGCAAGCTTCGAGGGGGAATCGCGCCGCGAGTCGGATGGGGTCTACAACGAAGATCATCGTGCTTTGGTCGGCGGCGGCACTGCTGCTCGCCGGCTGCAAGGTCAGTAGTGACGACGTTCAGCAGTGGAAGGACACAGTCAAGGGACCCACGCGCCTTGCCGCCGTCATCGGCAGTGATCGTTATTCCCCCGAGCTACGCGTCGAGGCGGCGCTCGCGATGGTGGAGATGGATCGCACGGATGTCGACGCGCTCGGCCTGTTGAAGAAGTCGTTCGACGATCTTCAAACCGAGGACCCGGCGGCGGTTAAGACGATCGTCGGGGGCATGGTGCCGAGGTTGGAAGCGCTGCTCGCGGACTCCCCCGAGGGTGGGGGCAACGGACCCGACCTGATTCAGGTCCGCGCGAAGGATGCGGCATACATGATCATTCCGTATGCGTCTGAAGAAAAGCGCCAAGCGCTGATTCATTCGGTGTTGGCGTGGTACTCGGCCGACTTCGAAGGTCGAAGCCTCGCAGGTGACTATAGCGCGGAGCAGGTGACCCGCGCGCTCGGCGGTGAAGCGGCGAACCAGCTCGTCGAGGCGCTGAACGAGAAGATGATGCCCGCCGCGATGATCAAGATCGCAGACATCATCGGGGAAAGCGGCGACGACGACGCGAAGAAGCGCGCGGGCGATCGGTTGATAGCCATCGAGAAAGAGATGGAGAAATCGACCTTCGTCAAATGGCTCTCCGAGCAGATCCGCGCGTCATTGGAAGAATCGGGCGAACCAGCCGACGACGCACGCGTCAACGCCTTGGCGGTGTTCAATCGCGAGAACTACATCAACGACGGAGTGCTTCCGGCGATGCGGCACCTCGGCGATCAAGAAGCCGTCGCGGCTCGTCTCTTGCGGATCGCCGATACCAAACCCGGCGCAGAGGACGCCCAATCGTGGGTCGACAGGCTCAACGCGCGTCGCGCGACCGCGCTCAAAGCCCTCGAAGGGCACGTGACCCGAGAACACCTCAATCGACTCTTGTCGATCGCGCTCGACTCGGCCAACCCAATCGAAGTGCGGGATTATGCCTTCGACCGGGTCGGGGACATCCACAGCCGAAGCGCAATTCCCCGCCTCTGGCCGCTGGTGTCACTCGTCGGATGCACCGATGCAGGCTGTAGCTCTGCGAATAAGCTCGACAAACGCCTGCGCTGGCGGGCGGGAGAATTGGTGCTCTCGCTCGGCGGGCCGTCGATAATTGAGCAGTTTTCTCAACGATTACCGTCCGCTTCGGGTATTCAATACGAGCCGGAAGAGCTCGAAGGGTACGCGACACGCATGAGTCAGATGACACCTCCCCCTACATCAACGGTCAGCGCGCTGCTCGATTCGCAACAGTGGTGGAATCGTGTGGTCGCATTGCGCTATCTTGAACGCAGAGGTGGGGAGGCTGACGTTCCCGCCATGAAACGGCTGATGTCGGATGAGGCGCAGGTATCGGGACAAGGGTGGTCAGAGCTGAACCCGCAGGTGAAGAACGTGGGAGAGGTTGCTGACGCCGCGATCAACGCGCTTCGGACGCGCGAGCAAGGCGACGAGAGGTGAGTAGTCGAAGAGATGGGTGATCAGGGCGACAGAAAAACCGTGCGTGCATTTCAGTGCCGCGACTATCTTTTCGAGATCTACGATCGCATGAGCGCCGAGCTAGGCTGCTCGGTCGACTACTTGATCAACGAGGCGATGCGCGAGTACGCCCGAGCCCGCGAGCAGACCGTCGCTGCGATCGACTCGCGGGAGGCGTTGAGCTCCGCGGTCGGTGGCGTTGGACGGATGTCTGCGCCCCATGTCGAGCCGCGACCGGCGCCGATGCTCACACCGGTGCCTCCGCGACCGCTCTCGCAACCCGCCATGACGATGCCTCCACCGCTCCCCGGTCACAGGCCTTCGCAAGCGGCGGCCCGTAAGACCCTGGTGCTCAAGTTCAACGGGCAGCAGTTCCCGATCGACAAAGACGAGTTCATCATCGGCCGCGGCGCGCGTTCGGCGGACCTCGCGATTCGCGACGGGAATATCTCTCGCCGGCACGCGGCGGTGGTATTCCACGACGGCGCGTACTTCATGAAAGACCTGGGCAGCACGAATGGAATCGAGTACGCCGGTCAACGTGTCGAATCCAAGCGGATCGAAGAGGGCGACATCTATCACATCTGTGACTACGAGCTCCGCTTCTCGTATCAGTGAGCCTCGGACGGCGCGCTCGGCGCTTGCGTGCTTGGTCGTACTTGGCGCTGCCTTCGCGTTGGTCGCAGCGCCGAGCTCCGCGGAGGAAGCAGCGCAGGAGGCAGCTCAGCTACGGACCCGCCTCGAGCGGCTGACGGCGAGGGACGACGCGAGGTACGCGGAAGCGGCCATCGAGCAGGCGCGCAGCGCCCTCGAGGTCGCCGAGGCGGCCGGAAGTGACTCTGAAAAGGCAGCGCGCGTGCGGCAAACCGCGCAGGCCGCGATTGTTCTCGCTGAGCGACAGCTTCATCGCCGGGAGATTCAAGCCGAGCTGATCGCGACGCAGCGTCGCGTGACGGCGACGCGGGAACGTGCGGCGGCTCAGCGACGGGTGCTCGAAGCGTTGATGAGAGAACGCGCGTCCCTCGCGCAGGGAGGAGAGCAGCCGTGAGGGCTCGTCGTACCGCGCCTCTTTGGTGCGCTCTTGCGCTCGGGTGCGCGGCTCAGCAGTCCACGTGGTCGTCCGATCAGGCTTTCGATCCGCCAAGCGTCGAGCGGGCTCGCGAGCTGGCGCCCGACTTGTACCTACGCGCCGAGGCCGCTTCCGATCGAGCCGACCAAGCGCGAGGCCGCAAAGACGCGGAGATCGCCGACGAGTACCGCGAGCAAGCCAGACTCTGGTTGGCCGCTGCAGTCACCGAAGCGGAGCGAATCGAGCTCTCGCGCCGGCTGCAGACGCTTCGACGCGAGGAGGAACGCTGGGCCAAACAGTTGGCACGGGACCAGGATGCGTCTGCGTTGGTTGCGACCGACATCTCCCGGTATCGGGCCCGGGCCGTGGCGCTTCGCGAGGCGGAGCGCGTCGCGTCCTTGAGCGAAGCGCGCACCACCGACGATGCCACCCTCGATGCGGTGCTGACACGCGTTCGCTTCAACCTCGCACTCGCCGAGGCGCTCGGCGCGAGCGAGTCTCAGCTTCGGAGCCTTCGCGCGCGAACCGAGGCGATGGCACGCACGCGGCCCAAGTCCGCCAAACCCGCCGAAGCGCTCCTTCTCGACACCGAGGCACTGATCGGTGCGATGCGCGCTGAGTGGCCTTCCCCGAGGCCCGGCGCGTCCACGGAGCTCGTCCAGATGGCACAGATGACGGGGTTTTCGGCCGATCGAACTGGCACAGGCGTGGTGATTCGTTCCGAGCGCTTCTTCACCTCCGGCGGCGAGGTATCTTCGGCGAGCGTGAAACGCTTCGCGGGTCTGCTCGCCGCATTCCCTCATGGTCCTGTAGCCTGTCAGGTGGCTGTCCCCGAGCTTCAGAGCCGTATCTGGTCACGTCGCGTCGCCGCGCTCATCGATCGACTCGACGTCGTCGATGATCCCGCCCGGGTGTCGACCAGCATGATTGCGACTACTTCGCTCGGCGCGGGTGTCGTGCAGTGCACCTTTGCCGCGTACCGTGAGCCCTGATCGCGCTCAGTCGAGCGTGCGCCAGGTGTCCGCGGCCGCAGCCTTGGTGTGGCTCGGTCCTGGGATGTGCGTGGGCGGCGGGGGCAGCTCTGTGACCGAGATCCGCACCAAGTTGCTTCCGACTTCGAGAATCGAAAGGTCGACCTTCGTCGGATTGACCTCGGCGCCGCGTACGCTCGCGCGCTTGTAGACCGCGCCCTTGCCCCGCCTCTCCACGTTTCCGGTGATCATCATCGGTCCGAAATATGCGAGCACCTTGTCGATGGGCGCGCGCATTCGGTAGACGTGGGTCACCTCGTCGGCCCTAAAGAGCTCGACCCCGCGAGGAAGTCGGACTCCCGCAACGTACTCGTCGGACGGGATCAGCCTTCCGTTGACGTCGAAGACACGCATCGGCCTTGGCTTCTGCACCTCTGCAGCCGCCGCCTCTTCTTTCTTTTCGGCTGCGGTCGGCGGGTCCGAAACCTTCGGCTTCGAGCTACATCCGCCGATGGCAGCCAGGATGACGAGTGACAGGAGGCGTGTACGCATCGATCCTATTCCAAGGTCTCGGCCATGCCGGATACCACCGTGAAGCCTTCGGGCGCTGAGATGCCTTCCTCGAGGATTGCAATCGAGAGGCCGCCCGAGAGCGCGGTCGAGCCGCTGAGGTGAGCCATGAGCTTGAATTCGCGCCCGCTCGTCGCCCACGGCATCGCAAGCGTCGAGGCCTGACCAGTGAAGGGATCGGTGACCGTGATGTCCCTCGTCTGGGTGCAGACCGGTTGCTGTGCGACCTGCAGACCCACCAACAACGCGTTCGAAAGCTCCGGGATTTCGCTCGAATCGAGGGACGCGGTCGCGTTGCCGAGGGAGTCTCGAAGCAGTGGGACGAGCGCGCCTGCGCTCGACGGATCATCGAGGAACGAAACGCCGAAAATGCGGCTCGCGCCAAGCGGGCAGGCGTCGATTGCCGAGCCGCCTCCGGCCTTGAAGCTTCCGAAGTACACTTGTCCTCCGAAGAGCTCGAGGGGCCCCGTCATCTGTTCGCCCGGATCGAGCTCGATCTCCCAGTTGAGCCGACCTTCGAGCGTGTCGATGAAACCGCTGCTGTCGAATGTCAGCTTCTCGGTGATCGATACGACCTTGTTGATCGCGGTCGCGTCGTCGAGCACGTCGATGTTCCCCGTCCCGACGAGTATGACGATCTCGCTCCCGCTGTTGACGCTGAGAGCGGGCGGGTAGTACGTCGGCTCCGCGGAGTCGAATCCTTCGTCGTAGTACAGGTCGTGGAGCGCCTCTGCACCCCAATCATCCGGATCCGGCGAAGAGAAGTCGATACGCCAGAGCACACCGTCGGCGTCGACTGTGTAGGCGACGCTTCCAACCGTCCCAGTATCGCCTCGGAACACCGACACCGCGCCGTTGAGTGGCGCTGGGAACACGTCTTCTCCGATCTCTCGAATCAATGTGCCCGTGATCAGGTCGATGAAGTACATCGACCGTCCATGCCTGGCTGCGGGGGGAGACGAGGTCGTGCCTCGCCAACACCGGCGGTCGCTTCGGGGCGTGATCGCCGTCCCCGTTGCCGTGTCCATGCCTTCGGGGAGCTCCGGGCCGCTGCCGTAGGTGCACGTGCCGGCGTCCTGAATGCCCTGACCGCCCGGCAGCAGAATCACGCCGCGCGATTGCCGCGGGCTGAACACGACTGGACCGCCCGAGTTGCCGAGGGGCGTCGGGTCCGAGTCTTCGACGAAGATCTGCGCGGCCGTCGGTTGCCCGTAGGTGTCACCGAGGTTCGGGTCGGTGAACTGCCAGAGAAACTCGGGCTGGCAGGGGTTCGTCACGTCGAGCGCGACCATCCCCTGCCCGCCGTTTCGGAAGTGCAGGAACATGACCGTGCGCCACACGTTGGTCTGACCGGCGGGTGAATCCGCGGCGCCGCCGCTGCCGTCGTCCTCGGAGAACGAGCGGACGTCGTAGAGGTTTCGAATCTGGATGGTTCCGTCGGCGGACCACTGTTTGCTGCCTCCCGAGAGCAGGTCGTCGAGATCGTCGAGGAACATCGGTGGAATGAAGCCCCAGAGCTCCGTGCCCGCGGCCTTGTCGTTCGCGCATGCGAACTCTTGGAGGTTGTTGCCCGAGGTGAACGCGTTGTTCGGGTAGTCGTCCGCGAGAAATGCGTGGATGATGCCGTCGTTCGTGGCCGCGTAGACCACCCGGGGGCGCACGTTGAGTTGCCAGCTATTGCCGGTCAGGAGGTTTTCCGTCGAGTCGGGGCTCTGCTGGTTCGCGAGTCCGAGGCGCCAGTCGTTGTACGAGCGGTCTTCGAGGTCGTCGATGAGCGGTCCGACGATCGCCGGGGTCGAGTGATAGATGTCCCCGAGACGTTCGTCCTCGCGGTCGGTCCCCGGGACGCCGTGAATCCAGTCGACGAGCTCGTCGCGCCCCGTGGTGTCGACGCTACCGCTTCCAAAGAAGTACTCGGGCGAGAGCGCCTTGCTGAACTCCGCGGCCGGAACGTCGCGAACTTCGAGACCCGTGTCGCTCGGAACGTCGATGCCGGCGTTCGAGAGGCTCGTGAGCTTGCTCTTGCCATCTCCGACGAGATGGGCGTTGACATCGGCCGGGTCGCTCGGAAGCACAGTCCAGAGGTTGCGCGAGAATCCGCCCGCGAAGCTCACCGGGGTATCCGCGCTCCATGGCTCGATATCTCCCGGCGCCGTATTCTGGGCGTTGAGCAAGAGATGGAAGCGGTCCGAGTCCTCGACGGTCTGGGCGACAGGAACACCGTTCTCGCACTCGATGCGGCGCCTCTCGAGGATGCCGTCCCATGGGTCGTCGGCATCGAGCGACACGTTGAATCCGGAAAAGAACTCGGCTTGTACGAGCCCGGGGGTGAGCCCCGTTTGGACCGGGGCGGTGCGGCTCGTGGCGCCTGGGTTCTGCTCGTTGAAGATCAGGCTCAAGGCCGACACCAGCTCGGCGCGGTCCGCGACCAAGTAAGCCTCGTCGGTGTCGCCGACCGACGCGATGTCGTCGAGCAGGGCTTCGACGGCCGCCACCTCGGCGGGATCGCCATCCAAGGCAAAGCCGATCACGTAGAAGTTGTCGAGCTCGCCGGCCGCGATCATGTCGGACACGGTGTCTTGAATCTCGCGGTATGGGCAGCCCGCCGCCCCGACCGGCTGACCAAGCGCCTGGCAGTTTACAGGGCTTCCGCGCATGTCGCCGTTCGGAAAGCCGTCCGTGATCAGCACCGCGCTCCGCGGACGGCAGCCGTAGTAGGGGTCGCCCGGTCCTGGGTCGACCGTCTTCTGGGTGATGTCGGGATCGTTCTGGAGAAAGGTCTGCAGGTCATCGACCAGGGCCGCCGTGGGCGTGGCGCCAAACGGTCGAAGCGGGTTCTTGCCGAGCCCAGTGTCGCCCAGCACCGTCGCCTGAATCGCCGCGTTGGTCGAGGTCATCGCCGCGGTGCTATCGGCGCCGACGCTCACGAGACCGCCCTCGGGAGCGCTCGCCGAGCGCGCGCCGTTGTTCAGCATGTAGGTCGTGAGCGCGCCGGGGAACGAGAAGGGCTTGTCGCTCCCGTACGAGTACATGCCCTTCGTGCCCGCCGACTCGGTCGGGAAGGGCGCAGTCTGAAAGGTCGTCTGCGGAACGAGCGGCGGCTGATCGCTGAGCGTGCCGATCGCATCGAAGGTCATCAGACCGAACTTGATTCGCTCGAGGTATGTGTCGAGGACCCCGTTGCCGCTTTGAGAGCCCGTGTAGGTCGGGATTTCCTGTGGTAGCTGGATGTGCGGAAGGAAATACCCTTCGTCGTACTGGCCGCTGTAGATGCCACCGATGCGAGTGTCGGAGTTGCACTCGAAGGGCGAGAACTCGCCCGTCAACGCTTGTGCCACGACTGCCCAGCGGTTCTCTTCGTAGGTGCCCGCGCTGCAAAGAGGCAAGCACTCGAGGCAGGCCGGCGTCGTGCAGATGCAATTCGGCTTTCGCTCCATCGAGCCGGACGTGTCGACGAGCAGCATGACGTGCGGTCGGATATTGCGGATGTCCGGCCCCTGGGCACCGGCCGTTCCGCCGCTCGCAACCAAGGCGACAAGCAAGGAAGCAGCTAAGGTGGGAAGATAAAATCTCATTGTGTCCCCGTGATGAAGGGCCCGCTGATGATGTATGCGCGCATGTCCGAGGCGGCTTCGTTACGCTCGCGGTTGTGGTCGGTAGTGGCGTCGTCGTTCACATCTCCACTGGCGAGTTGCGCCCGACCGCGGGCCGTCAGGGTCGTTTGCATGTACTTGAACTTCGTGCCGCCTTGCGCCGCTGCTCCGGGCGCCAGCTTGTTCACGATGTGCTCGTCGTAGATGTCGGTCACGACCAGCGGCTGGTACGCAGACGTAGACCCGAAGGAGTCCAGCTCGTACGGAAGGTTTTCGAGCAGCCCCGGGTCCGTGCCGCCCGCACCGTCGTCTTGCTCCTGCAACTGGGCGAAATGTTCTGGGTACAGGCGGTAGGCCCTACGATTGTTGGCGAGCGCCGGCTCCGGGTAACAGCTTCCACCCGTGCACTGGAAGTTGACGGTGTCGGTGCTGGTGCGCGTGACCATGATGTCGCGCACGGTCGACGGCCCGAAGATGTCGAACCACTCGAGGGCGCCGATGAGCCCAGCGCGCGCAGCGTAACGGGTCTGCAATTGCTGCCGCGCAAAGCCCGAGCCGCGCACCTCGTGCGAGACGGTGGTTGCGGAAAAAACGGCGCTCGCGGTGCCGGCCATGATGATCATCAGCACGACGAACAGAGCGGCTCCTTCGCGGTCTCGGCGCATGCGTTTCACAGGTCCCTCCTCGCGACATTCATGACAGGGACCTCGATCCGGAGGTTGCGCACCCTCGCAGCTCCCGTCTGGGCATTGCTGACGTTGAACCGGGTGCCCCCATCGGGATTCGGTTCGACGGTCGGGTCTTCGAGTGGGCTGCGGATGCCGAGATCGATGATCACGGAGCGCACCTGCTGCGGACTGCCGTTAATCGTGTTGGTGTCCCTGCTCGCCTGCAGGTTTGGCGCGAGGCCCGTTCCGGAGTTGGTGTCGATGAGGAAGCTCACTTCAAAATTGGTCACAAACTCGGCGATGATCTGCGTCGTCTGCGGCCGAACGTTGCCCGTGACGGAGTCCAGAATCCGCCTCACGAGCACCCTGTTTGGCGATTCGCGGAAGGTATCCTCGTCTGCATTTCTGAGCTGGGTCGCAATGTCGCTCGTGTCGCTGAGGTCGATATAAAACATCCCGTCGAAGGCGAAGAAGTCGCTGCCGACTTCGTTCGTATCGAACGGGTCGACGACCGCGTACTCGACCCACTGGAGCGGCGCGACGGTCGCGCCTTCGGCCGCACCGGGCAAGCAGGCCGTGCCAATCGGCAACGACGGCGTCACCGTGATCCGGATCTCGTTTTCTGTGTTGCCGGTCTTGTCGAACACCGAACGGAAGAAATGGCGGCCCTCGGGGGTTTCGATGTGGAGCATCGAGCCGGTTTGGAAGGCGCGCGCGCCTTTTTGCGCGATCCCCTTCCAACTGGCCGACTCCCCGCTCCAGGAGCTGTCCCAGTCGAGATCGCCCTCGAGATATGCAGGGCTGCTGCCACTGGTAAACGGCCCCGCGGTCTGGCCCCAGGCGAAAGTGCGTCGGTATGCCTGGTTGCCGCTCTGCAGCACGATCACGTCACCGGCAATGCTCGCCGAGCTAACCAAGAGCTGGTCGGTGAGATAGAGGCTCGTCAGCACGCGCAGTCGGTCCGCGTGAACGCCTGGGTTGAGGCTGTTGGGGTCGATCACCGAGTTGTCCTGGTCGGCGTAGAATTGGAAGGCACCCAAGGGGGCCGTCCCCCCTACGAGCTTCGGAAGCGTCGGTGGGCTTGCGTCGCATGTCGACTCGAGTTGCCCGTTTGGCGTGCCGAAGAGACCCGCGCGCGAGATGTCCCGGCGAAGCTCCATGATCGCGACGCGCGACGCACCTTGCGCGGTCGCCAATCGCTGCTCCTCGTAGAACTGCTTGCTCATCGCCGAGCCGAGCGAGTAGACGGACGTGATCGCGGTGAGGCCGATGACCATCGCCACCATCATCTCGATCAACGTGAAGCCGCTCTTTTTCACTCTCACTCCCTCCTCAGCCATCGGACGACCGTCGACGCCAAGACCACGTCGACGTTCGGTGCCTTGTTGGCTCCCTCGAGGTTCCAGCCGTCGGCGGTTGCGGCGTCGCAGTCGGCGCCTCGGAAAGCGCTTCCTTGGACCCATCTCGAATGCGTTGCGCCCCCAGGCACGACGCCCTCCCGGAACCAGAACGTCCGAACGTCGACCCGCATGGAGCTCCCTTGGCGAAGCCAGCCCATGCGCAAGTTCACGCAGTATTTCGTGTTGTTACCCGCGACGTCGTCCCGACCTGCATAGTCGAAGCGGTAATACTCGTTCGTGTTGGTGTCGGGCGTCGGGGTAAACCAGTCCGTGTCGGCCACGGAGCCGGCGAGCGCCGACAGATAGTTGGTGCCGCTGAGAGCGCTGCTGTTGATCCCCTCTTCCGTCCAGGAGAGGGCGTCGCGATCGATCCGCTCGATCCATCGCTCGGTGATCGCGATCGCGGTGTTCATTTCGTTTGCAGCGCGGTTCGCGCTACTCACCGCGTTGTGCATCGCGAGGATCCCGAGCGAGCCGACGGTCATGATCCCAATCGCGATCATGACCTCGATCAACGTGAATCCCGACTGCGATCCTTGAGGTCCTCGGGTCATTGCAAGATCCTCGGTGTTCCGGTGCCCATCGGGATCAGAACCTTTCGCGCGACCCCCGTCGCCGCGCCGTCGACCTCACGGTACACGATGAAACCAAACCCAGCGCGCGAGGTG
Source organism: Myxococcales bacterium (assembly GCA_024640845.1). Classification (GTDB taxonomy): domain Bacteria; phylum Myxococcota_A; class Polyangia; order Polyangiales; family Houyiibacteriaceae; genus SG8-38. The sequence continues at coordinate 13,235 of JAHEEE010000026.1, forward strand.
CCGGTTTGCCAGTTGGAGTAGAGCGCCGTGTCGATGAACACCTGGTTGTTGGAGCCCGCCTCGTAGCAAAACGAGGTGTCGTCCCAGCCGTCGACGCGGACGATGTCGTTGTCGCTGGTGTCTGCATCGAAGGTGCTCGCGTAGAGGTAGTCGACGCAACGCCAGTTGTTGGCGTCGTCGCAGTCTAGATCCGCGAGCGAGAACCCGGCGTTCTCGAAGATGGTCAAAGAGCAGGCGCCGCCGGTGCCGCGCCGAGTCTCGAAGGCCCAGGCATCATTGGTCAGACCCGTGCCGGAGTCGTTCGCGTAGACGACTTGGTGCGCGCGTCCATAGGCCAGCGACATGTATCGCGCGCGTCGGAACAACGAAACGACGTCCCGCGCGACCATCGCCACCCGTCGGTCCGCCAACCCCCTGCCCATGCTTGGCAGGGCGGCACTGACGAGCACCCCCATGACCGCCAACACCACCATGAGCTCGACGAGCGTCAGACCCCGCAGCGACTTTCGATTCCGAGATTTCCTGGGCACGAACAGCTATGCTGCAATCTCTGTACCAGGCGAAGAGCGCAATAAAAGTGAGTAATTACAAATACATGAAGCCGACGTGAGCCAGATTACCTCTGACCTAGTTGCGGCAGCTATGAAATAGTTGCGGGCTGTTGGCTTTCGCGTGGGGCAGGGCGTGTGAGCTGGTTTGGTTCAGCAACAGCATCCGCCCGCCGACCCCCTCCGCGCCCTGCGCTTCGCTTGGGATCGCCGGCGCGTGCACGCTACCGCCTGCCGGATTGCGAGCTAGTGCGTCAATTGCCGGTGGGACTCGGTTGTGACTGGAATACGGCATGGCCAAGTGGACGGGAGTCCACGGAGCTGTCGGATTCCTAGGCGCAGTACGCAGGGTCCCGAAAGGGGCCCGAGTACACCGTGGGTTCGATGTCCTCGCAGATTAGCCCCTCGCGTAAACACACTGCGCTCAGTGCGGAAGAGAGGACTCGAACCTCCACGTCCTTGCGGACACATGAACCTGAATCATGCGCGTCTGCCAATTCCGCCACTTCCGCTGAAGAGTGGGGCGAGATACCGGTTGGCTTTCACCCTGTCAAGCCAGGTGCACCGAGCTCAGGCGGCAACGGACTGCCGCGAAAGCTTCTGCGCGCCGTGCATCGACACCGCGAGCACCAAGCCGCGCATCGAAAGCCGGCAGCGGTCCGCATCCAGCAGGCCCTGGGCGTCTAGTCGCGCGAGCAGCTCCTGAACAAGCGGCTGCGGGACATCGAGCCACGTCGTGAGCACCTCCGGAGTCGCGGCGATGTCGGCTCGCCCGAGCTCGTACAGCGTCTCCAAAAGGCGCCAAGCGATTTTTTCTTGGTCTTTTTGCATTGGACGGTGAGCATCTCCCAGCACTGAAAATTAGTCCAGTTTTCGGTGTTCAGTAAGCCCGAAACCCGCGAGCGGACTTGTTCTAAGCATCGGGATTCTAAAGGCTTTTCTGATCAAATCTCAAGGGTCACCAGCACGAACTTGTTGTTGTCGCGTGGTGTCGAGAGCTCGCGTACTTCGCGGCCGGGGACCAGCTTCTCGAAGCGGGCCAGTCGCTTGCGCTCGAGGACTACGTACACCCGCCGTCCCTCGTTGTCTGAGAACCACTTCTTGATGCGTTTGCTGTCGGTCTCCGCGAAGGCATAGACCCTGTTCCCCGTATAGAAGTTCTCGCCTTTCCAGTTCATTTGCCACGCCAGCAGTGGCTCGTCTGGGCCCTGCCGCTCCTCATAGTAGCGGGCCGCCAAATCGCGGAGACCCCAGTGCCCGGCAAGGTCCTCCATGTAGACGTTCAGCCCCCAAACGCAGAACGCGAGGGCGATTCCCCCCGTTGCTCGAACAGCCGTCGACCTCCAGCGTGGAAGGCTTGCGGCGGCGATCGTCAGTGCAGCCGCAATCGCGAAGCCGCCGAGTATCGCGCGGTAGTCCAGGTGCTCCGGCCAGGCGCGTCCGTAGTTGTAGACGAACAAGTGGATCAGTCGTTCGTTGCCTTGCGGCCGCGCGGAGGTCATCCAGCTCAAGTCTCGACCGACGAACGCCACGATGCAGGCGCCGAGGGCGATCGCTACGCCCGCGGCGAAGCTCCATCTCGACGGCGTGAGGCGGGTTTCCGCATTGGCGAGATCCCAGCGCGCCAGCGCAGCGAGCACGACGCCGAAAGCGAGGAGGGCGTAGGCGCGCATTGGATAGGCCTGCTGCAGCACCCAGTCGTCGATCCGTCCCGCGTCCGCAGGGATGACACCCCGTGGATCACCGAGCAGCCACGCGAACCCGAGTGCGAAGCAGAGCCCGGCGCCGGTTGCTAGGACGGTCGCCCGTGGGCGTCTCGGACCCCAGATCTCCGAGAGCGCGACTCCGATCAGAATCCCGGCGGGCACGATCGATGGGAGAATGTAGTGGTGGAACTTCGTCATCATCGCGCTGAAGAGCACGAACGACGACAGCAACCACATTACGAGGAAGAGCATCGCCTGCGCTCGCTCGCCCCGGCACACTTTGGAGCGGTCACGAGCGAAGACCATGGCGGCGAGAGGAAGGAACGCGATCCAGGGGAACATCGCGTAGCCTGCCTGCGTGACGAAGTATGCGATCGTTCCCGTGTCGCCATGCACACCGGCAGCCAAGCGGTTGATGTGATCGTGAATCAACAGCCGGTTGGTGAACGCGTTGCCGTGGCGCACGTACATCGCGAGATACCAAGGCAGGCTCACGGCGCCGACCACGAGAACGCCGAGAGAGACCCTCAGCTCTCCTTGTCCGAGGAGTGCCCAGCGCCGCCCCGCGACCAGGTAGAACAGCGCGGCCGCCCCCGGGATTGCGATGCCGGGAAGGCCCTTTGCCAGGAACCCCAATGCGCAGAACAGGTAGAAACCCACCATGTAGAGAGCGCGCGTACGTCGCTCTTTGCGCAGCACAGCGCCGAGTGCACCCAAAGCGCCAAGCCATACGATGGCTTGGACAAACGGCTGCCCGAGAACGCCGGAGACCTGCGGCAGTTGGTCGCGTGGAGTCGGGTTTCCTGGCACCTCGACGTTCCCAGCCGAGCCGTAGAGGAAACGGTCGGGATGAGCCACGAGGCCATAGCCGTCGATCAGCGAGAGGTTTCGCGAGATCAGGTATGTCGCTTGCGGCAACACCAGCAAGATCAGCGAGAAGAGGACGAGGTGCTGAAGAGAGATCCTCCAGGGACCGATTCGAAATACCGGTGCTTCCCGATCCGGCTCTTCAGACATCGCCAAGAGCAAACAGCAGCTCGCCATCGTGATTGCTGCGACCAGGGGAAGATCGGTGGTCGCTTGATGCGCGATGAAAAAGAACTGAGGGAGCGTCGCCGTGACGAGAGTCGCCAACGCGCCGGCTCGGGATCCGAAGATGCGTCGCACGCTCAGGTAGACGGCGGCGAGCGCGGACAACGCCATGAGCATCGTAGGCAATCGAACTGCCCATTCCGGGTGTGCCGGATGGGCGTCGGGCATGAAGTCGACCCCGAGCGCTCCCATGCTCAGGGCTTCCATCCAGAACGTCAGCACGGGCTTAGACCAGAACCATTTGTCCTGGGCCCACCAGAGACTGATCCAGTCGTTTCGTGCCAGGATCTCGCGAGCGACTTCGCCGTAGTGCGTCTCCCAGGGGTCCCAAAGGCTGGACGCGCCGAGGAGCGGAAGGTACATCGCTCCGACGACGATCATCACGGCGAGCCCTGGTCGACGAACAGCCGCTGGTGCCAGAAAAAGGAGCGCCGCCAGGATCGACACGGGCATCGCGTCGTAGCCGCCTACCGTTGCGCCCACGACGATCGTGACCAAAGCGAGGCAGGCGGCGGCGACCGGGGGCAGCCATTCGCCCGGCTGCTTTCCAAGCGCCGTCTCGCGCCACGAAGTCGCAACGCCAGGCGGCGGCGGCACCAGCCACGCGACCCAGGCCGTCGAAGTCGCGACGGCGATGATCGCTCCCCAGAGAGGTCCCAGCCACAACGGCTCGCGATTGACCATCCAAAGTGTCAGCGCGACGGTGCTGCCGATCGCGACTGCCAACGTCCATGGCCTCCTCCGTCCTCTCTGCGCTTGCACCTCCACCTTTTTACTCGGTCGACCCGGTTGCAGCTCTGAGATCGACCCGCGTCACCGAAGGAGCGGGCACCGCGATCCTCCGGGTCTGCTCCTCGGCCGATCCGTCCAGTCCGTACCGAGTGATGTGAATCTGATACTCCCCCGGCTGCAGTCGTACGACATGTCGGAAAACATCGATTTTCGTCGTCGATCGCGTGAACCGTACGCTGGCCGCCGCCTCGCCGCCCTGCAGATAGTCGATGTCGAGGCCCCCAGTTCCGGGGTCCACCTCGTAGAGTACCTCCACGTCACGCGGCCATACGTTGGCAAGCCCGCTGCCCACGAATACGACCCCAATCACCGCTACGACGGCCGCCAATCTGCGGCGGATCGAAAGCGGCCCTATAGTCAACGGAAAGTCCGTCATGATGTGGGCTTTGAAAGGAGTCGCAACAGGGCCACTACCTTGGCACCAATTGGAGACGGTGTTAAATTGGAAAGAGCCCGTAGTGTACCGCCATGGTCCGCCTCACCAATATTCTCGAAAAGGTGAAGGGATACCATCCCCGAGCGGATACCGATCTGATCAATAAGGCCTACGTGTATGCGTCTCGGATGCACGATGGGCAGCGGCGAAAGTCCGGTGACGCGTATTTCGTCCACCCCGTCTCGGTCGCTGACATCATCGCCGACATGCGCCTCGATGCGTCGAGTGTTTGCGCCGCACTCTTGCACGACGTCGTCGAAGATTGCGAAGCCAGCGTCGCGGACATCGAGACCGTATTTGGTGAGGAGGTCGCCTTTCTCGTCGACGGTGTCACCAAGCTCGGCAAGGTCAACTTTGCATCCCGGGAGGACCGTCAGGCGGAAAGCTTTCGCAAGATGCTGGTCGCCATGGCGCGTGACATCCGGGTCTTGCTCGTGAAGCTGGCCGACCGTCTCGACAACATGAGGACGCTCGACCACATGTCCGAGGCGGCCCAGGAGCGCATCGCCCGCGAGACGATCGAGATCTACGCGCCACTCGCAGGGAGGCTCGGCATTCAGTGGCTAAAAGCCGAGCTCGAAGACCTCAGCTTCCAGTTCCTCGAGCCCGAAGCCTATGGAGTCCTCGAAGAACAGGTGCGCGCGGTATCCAAGAGTACCGACAGTCACATGTCGGATGTCACGGCGAAGCTCAAGAAGATGCTCGTTACCCGCGGGTTCTCCGTGCAGGTCAGCGGGCGACGCAAACACCTCTATTCACTACACCGAAAGATGAAGGCGAGCGGCATCGGCTTCGAACAGGTGCACGACTTCGTTGCCTTTCGCGTGATCACCGAGAGCGTGGCGGACTGCTATGCGACGCTCGGCGTCGTCCACTCGGAATGGACGCCGGTACCGGGGCGTTTCAAGGATTACATCGCACTTCCCAAGTCGAACATGTATCAGTCGCTGCACACCACGGTGATTGGTCCTGGCAACCGACGCGTCGAGATTCAAATCCGAACGCACGAGATGCACCGCACGGCCGAGTATGGGATCGCCGCTCACTGGCAGTACAAGGAGCACACAGGCGGCATCGACCCAAAGGACGCGGCGCGGTTCGTTTGGTTGCGCCAGTTGATGGAGTTCCAGCAGGAGGTTGCCGATCCGGAGGAATTCTACGAGAGCGTCAAGGTCGACCTCTTCCCGGACGATGTCTACGTCTTCACGCCAAAGGGCGACGTCAAGACGTTTCCCCGCGGCTCGACCCCGGTCGACTTCGCCTACTCCATTCACTCCGAGATCGGTCACCGATGCTCGGGCGCGCGCGTGAATGGCGCGATCGTTCCTCTTCGCCACAAGATGCAAAACGGCGATGTCGTCGAAATCATCACGAGCAAGAACCACCATCCGAGCAAGGACTGGCTGGAGTTCGTCGCCACCAGCCGCGCGCGCTCCCGTATCCGCACCTACCTTCGCACGGAAGAACGCAAGCACGCGGTCAAGCTCGGCAAAGACCTGCTGGAAAAAGAGCTTCGTAAGAACGGCATGTCTCTATCCAAGTTCCTCAAGAGCAATCGGGCCAAGGAGGTATTCAGTCGTTTTCGCGTCGGCAACGAAGACGAGCTCTATGCGCGCGTTGGCATCGGCAAGCTGGCGCTCCCGAACGTGGTCGAGGAGATCGTCCCGTCCGAGGAAACCGAACGAGAAAGCCTTAGACCGGGCTTCTTCGAGCGCACGGTGCAGAAGGTCGCCCGAGACACCGATGGCGCAGAGATTCGCATTCAGGGCATGGACAACATGCTCGTGCGGTTCGCCCAGTGCTGTAGCCCGGTGCCTGGCGATCCTGTTACGGGCTGGATCACGCGCGGCCGTGGGGTGTCGGTTCACCGGCGGGGTTGTCCGCGAGTGCTCGAGCTCGATCCGGAGCGCCGGGTCCAAGTCAGCTGGGGCAACGACGTACACGTCGACCTACCGGTCTCTCTACGTGTCATGACCGACGATCGCGCCGGTATCCTAGCGTCGGTATCCTCCGTATTCAGCTCGAACGGCGTCAGTATTTCCGAGGCATCATGCTTGTCCAAGGACGGCCGCGCCGAGAACCTCTTCCACTTTCGAGTAGGCGACATCGATCGCTTGCGCGAGATCATGCGCGGCGTCGCGAAGCTCAAGGGTGTGCTCGACGTCGAGCGCGTCTGAGCCGGTCACCGAAGCTCACACACCTGGTTCTGGGCCTTCGCTCGAACGCCAGACGACCGCGAGCGCAGCGCCCGCCAGGGCAAGTGAAGCGACCAGAAGCCAAGGGCTTATATGCACGACTTTCGGGTCCAGCGTGTTGAAGCCCTCGATCCGCACTAGTGCAGCTGGAAGAAGCAAAGGCATTGCGTTGACGCCCGCATGCATGGCGATACTCGCCAGCGTCGAGCGGGTGCGAAGCGCAACCGCTCCGAGCACGAATCCAGCGAGCGTTGCGTAGATCACGGCGGAAGGCTCGATGTGTACCAATCCAAAGAGCAACGAGCTCCAGACGAGTGCTGGAGCCTTTCCGTATTGTCGTTGCAGCTCCTTCAGCAGCCAGCCCCGAAAGAGAAGCTCTTCGGTGACGGGCGCCACCAAGACGAGTGCCAACAAGATCGAGAGGCCCCCCGCCCACGTGGTCGGGTTGACCATGCGATGACGCCGCGCCAACTCGTCGAAGCTGATCGGCCAAAGCTCCTGCCCCAAGTTTCCAATCTCGGCGAGTGGCAATTGGAGGAACGCGCCAGCGGCGAAACAAAGCGCTGCGATGCCGCCCAGAATGGGACGAACGTGAACGGACTCGAGTAAGCTCTCCGTTCGCCCCTTGTGAGGAAACGCGATGATGAAAATCACGCCCAAGGTCGCCGCTTGGACCAACGCGTAGTTCAGCGGGGCCTGTGCTGCGGCCTGTATCGCTTCACCCCAGTCGGCCGATACGCTTCTGAGTTGAAGGAAGCCCGCGAAGCCCATGAACAGGCGGTTCAGCACGGGGACCGCCAACGCGATAAGCAGGGCTCGGAGGTAACCTTTCACGACGACGGGTAGCCTGACACGTCCCAAGGGGTGTCAGGCAAGATATAGGCCTGTCGAAACGGGCCGACCCTGCTATAGCGGCTTGACAGCATGAGGATCCGTTTTCTGTTCATTCTTGGCCTGCTGAGCCTGCTCAGCGCGTGCGCACACACCAGGACAACAACCAAGGGCGCAGAGTTCAAGAGTGCGGAGCCGATCGCGCCGGCTGAGTACCCCGATGCCGAGCGCCGGTTTCTACGGATGTCCAAGATCGACGCCGAACGCCTCGAGCTTCGCGATCGTTTGATCACCACGGTGCTCGACAAGGCGCAGGTTCTCGCGGACGTTGGTGACTACGAGGGGGTCGTGGGCGAGGTGGAGCGGTTGACGATCTTCCTCTCGCCGGAGGACTACGCCGAGGGTGTTCTGCCAAAGCAGGTCGAACCGATCGCCGCGTACATGGCCGACCGCGGCGGTCACCTCGGAGACGAAGGCAGCGTACTCGCGGCGAACTACATCTTGCTCCATCTCACGAAGGATGAGTTCTACCGAGGCCGGTACGACATGGTCGCTACGTGGGGCCGTGAATCGCGCGCCAATCTCGACACCGTCTCAGAGCAATATGCCGGCCTGATCGAGGTGTGGACCCGGCACGCCGAGCTGACACCTGCGCCCGAGGTTCTCGACACGCTCGCCGAGCTTCACATCGCGGGCCGTGACGCGGTCGCCGCGGAGTCCATGGAGACTCGCAACCGGCTAGGCCTTGGCGCCGAACGGCAGTTGCGTCTTGCACCACTCAACGTCGCTGCCGTCTACCTCATGCATGGCGATTTGCAGAACGCGGTGTCCAAGGTCGAGTCGATGGGCGGAGGCGAGCTTCAGCTGAGGCTCCTCGAGCTGATGCGAGCAGCCAATGGCAACGACCCCTCAGCCGCCGCTGCGACCTTCGAGCTGGTAGAGGGCTACCGTGTTGCTCGGCCCGACGTCGCAGCCGGTTTGTGCCGAGCATCGCTCACACGCTTTCCTGACGACTATCGCTTCCCAACCTGCATGGCTCGGGTCGCGGCCGATGCAGACCGATTCGCGGACGCAACTGCGTGGTACGTGATCGCGATCGACCTTTCGCCCGACATGATCGAGCTCTACGACGAGGCCCTAGGCCAGCTCGACGAGTTCATCGAGGTGCGCTTGACCGACCCTCACCCGGAGCGTTCGAGCGCGCTCGCCCGAGGCGCCGAGACAATCCTCGAGGCGCGGCAGAAACGTTGGCCAACGTCCGAGCCGCCGATTGCGCCGAATCGCCTCGAGTTCCTCATCGGCATGCTCGAGATGAACGCCGGCCACGCCGACGAAGCGCAGCGACGCTTCGAAAAGAGCATCTCGGAAGACGAGGACCCTTCGGCTCTGCTCCAGCTTGGGCTGCTGCTCGAGCGAACCGGCCAACTCGATCTCGCAGAAGAGCGCTACCGGCGCGCGCTCGAGCTGACGCCCCGCGGCTCGCTTCCCGAGGAGCTCCGCCGTTCGGAGATCCTCGAGCACATGGGCGATGTTGCCCGGGCGAAGGGCGAGACCGCGAAGATGACGGCTCTCTACCAGGACGCCCTGAAGGCCTGGACGGAGGCGCGCGATCAAGTCGAGGGCCCGACGGGTGCGCTGGTGGAAATGCGCCGCGGCGTGTTGCTCGATCAACTCGGTCGTCACGACGCAGCGGTCGATGCCTTTGAAAGCGCCATGGCTCACGCGCCACAGTGGCGCGACGTGTACGCAACAATCCTGTCGCACCTCGTATCCGGGCCGCCCGACTTCGAGCTTGCATCGTCGGTTTGGCGGCGCTCGCAGTTGCAACTCACGCTGCCGCCCGAATGGAAGGTTTACTTCACGCTGTGGATTCAACTCATCGCCGCGCGCGCCGACCAGCCCCCTGCGCCCGAGCACACCCAGCTTCTTCGGCGTTTGGGTCAGAGCTCCAGTTGGTGGGGTAAGCTGGCGAGCTTTGGCGCGGGCGACCTCGACTACGACGACTTGATGAGCGTCGCATCCAGCCTCGGCGAGGAGACCGAGGCGCTTTACTACGAGGCAACGCGACTCTTCATCGCTGGCGATCGGGAAGCCGCCAACGAGCAATTCCGACGCGTGCTCGCGACGAAGATGGTGAGCTTCTACGAGTTCGAGATGGCTCGGCGGCTGCTGCTCGAACAGGAGAGAGAGCGTTGATCGACTTCGAGAAGCTCGGCAAGCTTTACCTCGGCCGGCTTTTCGACTCCGCGAGTGGCGAGCCCAGCGAAGTACCGGTCCTCTACGACAGCAAAGACCTGACGACTCACGCGGTGTGCGTCGGCATGACGGGTAGCGGCAAGACGGGACTCTGCCTCACCATCCTCGAGGAGGCGGCTATCGACGGCATCCCTGCGCTATGCATCGATCCCAAGGGCGATCTCGGCAACTTGATGCTCACCTTTCCCGAGTTAGCCGCGAGCGATTTCGAGCCGTGGATCGATCCGGCCGAGGCGGAGCGCAAGGGCCGCAGTGTCGCCGAGCACGCCGAGGCGGTGGCCTCGCTCTGGCGCGAGGGCTTGGCCAAGTGGGGTCAGGACGGGTCGCGCATCGGCCGGCTTCGAGACGCTGTCGACATCGGGATTTACACGCCGGGAAGCTCCGCCGGGCGCCAACTTCGGGTGCTCGAGTCGTTCGACCCGCCTGCGGACGACGCGGATGCCGACACCCACCGTGACCAAATCATGGGCGCGGTCTCCGGCCTGCTCGCCCTCATCGACGTCGATCCCGATCCCGTGAACAGCAAAGAGCACATCCTTCTCTCGAACATCCTGTCCCACGCTTGGGCCAAGGGTGAGTCGGTGTCGCTCGGCGACCTGATCCGGTCGATCTCCGCTCCGCCTTTCGATCGCATCGGCGTGATGGATCTCGATTCGTTCTACCCTGCTGCCGATCGCCAGAAGCTCGCGATGCGGATCAACGGCGTGCTTGCGTCTCCCGGATTCTCGACGTGGTTGGAAGGCGACCCGCTCGATATCCAGCGCCTGCTTTGGACCGAGGACGGAAAGCCCCGCATCACGATCCTATCGATCGCGCACTTGAGCGAGCCCGAGCGGATGTTCTTCGTGAGCACGGTCCTGAATCGCGTCGTGTCGTGGGTCAGGAGCCAATCCGGTACATCCAGCCTTCGCGCGCTTCTCTACATGGATGAGGTATTCGGATTCCTTCCGCCGGTCTCGGAGCCGCCCTCGAAGAAGCCGTTGCTCACGCTCTTGAAGCAGGCGCGTGCTTACGGGGTGGGTGTCGTCTTGGCGACGCAGAACCCGGTCGACATCGACTACAAGGCGTTGTCGAACTGCGGGACTTGGTTCTTGGGGCGCTTGCAGACGGAGCGCGACGTCGCGCGCGTCTTGGATGGTCTCGAAGGCGCGTCCTCTGCCGCTGGAAACGCGCTCGACCGAGGCGAGATGGAGAGGCTCCTAGCCGGGCTTCGCAGCCGTGTCTTCCTGTTGCAGAACGCGCATGAAGACGGCCACATCCTGTTTCACACCCGCTGGGCAATGTCCTATTTGCGCGGCCCGCTCACGCGAAAACAGATCAAGTTGCTGAGCCCTGAGGCGCCCGAGGCGCGGGCCGACAGTCCACGCGCACCGACATCCTCGGTCACGGCTTCGAAGGGCAGCCGTCCGGTGGCCCCTGCCGGTATTGAAGAAGTATTCTTCGGGTCGGGCGCCGGCGCCTACCGCCCCTACGTCGTGGCGGACTTGACGCTTCACTACGTCCAGGCTTCTCATGGGCTCGATACTTGGGAAAAGCACGTGCTCCTCGCTCCTCTCGAGGAGGAATCACCCTGGGATTCGGCGGAGCTTCGCGACCCCGGCGAGGTCGATCTCAGCGATGAAGCCCCCGAGGACGCCGAGTTCATCGCACCGCCCGCGGGCTCGGTGGGCAAGTCCGTTTTCCGGAGCTACGGAAAGCAGATTCGAACGTACGTCTACCAAACCCGCCCGATGTCGCTTTGGCGCTGCAAGTCGCTCAAGCTTCAATCGAAGCCCGGCGAGACCAAGTCGGAGTTCGCGTCGAGAGTACAGATGGCAGCGCGTGAAGACAGGGATGCAGGGGTGGAGGCGCTCCGCGCCCGCTTTGCCAAGAAGATTCGGGGTATGCAGGAGCGCGCGCGACGTGCCGAGGCTCGCGTCGACCGCGAGAAGAGCCAGTACGATCAGCAGAAGCTTCAGACCGGCATCTCGATGGGTGCAACGGTGTTGGGAGCGATCCTCGGCCGAGGAGGCTTCGGTCGTGCCACGACCGCTGCTCGCGGCGCGGGACGGGTGGCCCGCGAGCTCGAGGATGTTCAGCGCGCCGAAGCCGAGCTTCGAGAGATCCAGGAAGCGATCCGAGCGCTTGAGATCGAGGTCGAGGAGGAAGCTCGGGCGTACTTGGCCGAACGGGAGGGCAATATCGCCGAGCTCGAAGAGTTGGTCATCCGTCCGCGCAAGTCGGACATCGCGGTGACCGGCCTCAAGCTCGGGTGGAAGCCCGACTGATCTTCTCGAACGCCTCCCGAACCTCGGCGGGCGCCTCGACCAGCTCGATCAGTACCCCTTCTCCGCCGATCGGAGCGGCTTCACTACCCTTCGGGTGGATGAAGCACACCCGATGCCCGGCCGCACCGGGACGGACGCCACCTGGAGTGAAACGCACGCCTTGGTCGCCGAGCCACCGCACTGCGGCGTCGATGTCGTCGACCCAAAGCCCGACGTGGTTCAGAGGCGGTGAGTCGACGCGCGGTTTCTTTTCGGGGTCGATGGGCTGCATGAGGTCGACTTCGACCGTGAAGGCACCGGCGCCCATCGTCACGATGTCTTCATCGACGTTTTCCTTTTCGCTCTTGTAGTTGCCGTGCGGCGTCAGCCCGAGCGTGTCGACCCACAATCGGCGCAACGCGCGCTTGTCAGCCGCGCCGACGGCGATCTGTTGAATTCCTAAAATCTTGAACGGACGAGTGGTCATGCTTCCTCTTCAGAGCTGCGGAGATTACCCCGGTTGCCGGCCATGTCCACATGGGACAACCTCCGCCCGGTGAAGACTTCGCTCACGGGCATCAAGCCGACGCACCTGCCGCATCTCGGCAACTATCTGGGCGCGATTCGGCCCGCGCTGTCGTTGGTCGAGGAGTATCGCACGCTCTACTTCATCGCCGACTATCACGCACTCACCTCGGTGCGCGAAGCCGCGGCGCTCCGAGGATACATTCGCGACGTCGCGGCCACGTGGCTTGCTTGCGGTCTCGACCCCGACCGCACCCTGCTTTACCGCCAGTCCGACGTCCCACAGGTGTTCGAGCTCACGTGGGTCTTGAGTTGCCTGCTTGCGACCGGCCAACTCGAGCGCGGCCACGCCTACAAGGACGCTGTCGCGCGCGGTGAGGCGCCGAGCGCCGGCCTCTTCAATTATCCGGTATTGATGGCCGCCGATATTCTGCTCTACGACACCGACGTGGTGCCCGTCGGCAAAGATCAGAAGCAGCACCTCGAGCTCACGCGGGACGTCGCGCAGCGGCTCAACCACGTGTACGGCGAGGGCACGCTCGTCGTCCCCGAGGCGTTGATCAGCGAGGCGCCGCTGGTGCCGGGAACCGATGGCGAGAAGATGAGCAAGAGCCGGGGCAACGGCATCCCTCTTTTCGCGCCTCCGAAAAAGCTCCGCAAAGTGATCATGGGAATTAAGACTACGTCCGAGACCCTGGAGGACCCGAAAGCCGCTGAAGGCTCCACGGTCTACGAGCTCTACGCCTTGGTTGCTCCCGATCGCGCCCCCGAGATGAAGAAGCAACTCGAGGCGGGCGGCTACGGTTGGGGTCACGCCAAGCAAGACCTCTACGAAGCCATCGAAGCGGAGCTTGGTCCCAAGCGCGAGGCGTACCTCGATATCCGCGCGGACGAGCCGAGGCTCGATGCGATCCTTCATGCCGGAGCCGACAGGGCTCGCGCGATCGCCGATCACACGATGGCTCGCGTGCGCCACGCCGTCGGTATCGAGTGAGCTAAATATGCTCTAGTAGACGCTGCTCCACTCAGCGTCTTCGGCGGCGCCTTGCGACGGCTCGGAGTTTGCCTGCGCCCGAGTTGGCTGCGCTGCCTCTGGGACCATCAGCAAGCCGGGGTGACCGCTCTCGACCGACTCGGTCGTCAGCAGGAACGTTTGTTTGTGCTTCTGCCAGGTTTGCCGGATGACCGTGTTGGCTAGCACCATGGTGCTCTCGTCGTACCAACGCACCGCGATCCGCGAGAACGCGCCTTCGCCCTCATCGTCCGTGTGTGGGCTCATGCCGAGGATCTCGGTGTCCGCGATTTGGATGTCGCGGCCCCAGCGGATATGAGATGCCTGGAACTGCGGTCTAAAGCCTGGGGCGACGTGTCCGCTCGCGACATCCATACGGCCCCAGCGTGCGCCTTCGTTGAGCTCGATCACCGCGTCGCGCATTCGAGTCTCCGGGCTGAGGTTCTGCAACAAGCAGCCAGAAAGCCCGATCAGCACGAGAGCCCACCCGAATCGTTTCGCCATGCCCCCGACGCTAGGCACGGAGGCAGTCAATGGGCAACTATTTGGCGGCTTGGGCGCCGCTCTTGGCGAGGCGGCTCTTGGCAGCCCGATTGTCCGGCTCGAGCGACAGCGCCTTACGCCACGCCTTGCGCGCAGCTGCCGTGTCGCCCTGCAGGTTGAGCGCGTCCCCGTAGAGGACGTGGTACTGCGCGCGCTTCGACCTCTTGCGGACCGCTTTCTTCGCCCATTTCGCGGCTCGGTCGCCGTCTTGCATGGCGACGTAGAGCGTCGCGTAGCCGGCCATCGCCTGCGGGTTCCGGGGATCGAGCTCCCAGGCCCGGTCCAGCGTCGCTTCCGCACGGGCGAGCTCCCCACCCCGGACGAGCCGCAGGGCTCGATGCACGAGCACATCCGAGGCCTTCGCCGGGTCACGCGGAAGATTCTGCGTGGGAATCGCAGGGGTCTTCGGCTTCGGCGGCGCTTGCGCCTTGGGTTTCGCGTCAGCGGCAGTGTCCGCGACAGCGCCAGTGTCCAGTACCGCGTCAGCGTCAGCGTCAGCGCCAGTGTCCGCGACAGCGTCAGCTTCCGCGACAGCGTCAGTGCCAGCGCCAGTGTCCGCGACAGCGTCAGTGCCAGCGCCAGTGTCCGCGACAGCGACAGCGTCAGTGTCCGGGACAGCGTCGGTGTCCTCGCCCTCATCGCCCAGCCCGTTCACCGTTCCGGTGATCGGCCCTCTGTTTCGCTCTTGGTCTAGATCTCGAGTCGCTTCCATGGGGATGGGCTCGACAGAGCTGCTTCGGGACCACAGGAGCCATCCGGCGACTGCGACGCCCGTGACCAACGTCAGGAGGAGCAGAGACTGGAGCCATGCCGGCGTCCCTGCGGACCGCGCCGCGGGCGCCAAGACGGTCGCTCCCTCGAGCACACGTGCCAGCTCGGGTGCGTACTCGTCTTCTTCTTCGTGGAACAAGGGGGGCGGCAGCGGCTTTCGGCTCTGCGGTGGTGGTGGCGGCGGAGTTGGCTTCCTCGGCACCGGGATGGTCATCTGTTGTTCGAGCTCTTCTTCCGGGAGCGCTTCGAACACCGGAGCCAGACCTATCTGAGTCGACTTCTTCGACCGCGCCACGGCGTGATCGGTGTGCCTTTTGTCCCCTTCGTGCTCCTCTGCACCGCGTGCCACGGGCACCGTCAGCTGGCGGGTCTCCACCCGTCCGAGCAAGCGCTGCACCTTGTTCGTCGGGATCTCCTCATCGGAGAACGTGGAGGGGGGCGGCTCGTCCCCCGCGGTGCGAAGGTGATTGAAGCGTGGCGGCGCCATCGTCCTCGCGTCGTCGAGCTGAGGGGGCGCTTTCGCCCCTGGGGGTACCGTTGCATGCTCGTCGACCTCCGGCTCCACCGGAGGCATCGTTTCTGCGGTGACCTCGATGCGGCTGTTGCTCCCATCGGCAAAGCCGAGTTGGTGCGACACGAGGCCGAGAGCTTCATCGATGGGCATCATGATGTTCGCCACCGAAGGCAGGTCCTGCTCACGGACGGAAACGCGGCCGGAGTTGAGGCCCCACACCGATAGAAGCGCGGGCATGCCTTGGAGGGTTTGCGTGGTGCCCTCGTGAAGCGTCGCGTATGCGCCGACGATCGAGTTGTCCGCGATGTCGATTTCGATGTTGCGCTTGTGCCCGACCACGCTCAGATGGCGAACGCCCGGTACCGACCCGAGCGCGCGAAGGAGACGTCCCGGGCCGATAAGCTCGAGACGCGTGTCGAAGTCCACCTCGTCCTCGACTCGCCGGCCCATCTCGAGGTCCTGGTCGATCAACGGGCAGATCCGCGACGCCAGCTGCGCCAAGTCGGGTCCCGTCTCGGCCGCTGAGGAAGGCCAGAAATCTTCCCATCGAACGACGAGCATCGACGCCCATCGCAGTTGAGGGTCCTTGCGCATGGCGCGCACAAAATCGATACCTTGGCCACCCACGGCGCCCGAGTCGAGGACCACGACTTGCGGATCGATCTCGCGGATGCGAGGAATCACGGCCGTCGAAAAGTCCGCAGCCGCAATCTGAACACCGCGCGTCATCAGCACCTGCGCCAGCTTCTCGGCGCGGAGCTCGTCGGAGTCGAGAATGACGATGCGGGAGCCTTGGAGCTGACTGAGGTCGACGTCTCCGGCTTCGACCGCTCCGGGTAGCGTCGAGAGCCGGCCGCCGCTCGTTTCGTGGAACTCGTACTCGAGGAGCTCCGAAGTGGATACCGCGTCACGCAGGCGATCGAGGATGAGCTCCATGTTGTGCGCACTCGGGCTCTCGGTTTCGACCACCATCGGCATGCCTTCGAGCACACCCTTGGGAGACCGTATGCTCAGAATCCCGGTCTTGGTGTCGTTGGACACGAGATCCACGACGTCCTGCAGGTTGTGTTCGTTGAGCGCTCCACTCATCAGCCCGGGCCGCTGCGGGACTTCTTCGGCAAGCTCGGTCAGCCTACGTGCGATCGCGTCTGCGCCTGATCCTCGGGGAACGATGGCGACGGCTCCGCTGCGGAACTCCTGTCCCGCGCGCTTGAGCGCCGCCTCGTTCGAGATTACAGCAACGGGAAGAACGTCCGTTGCACGGTTGCTCGCCATCCGGCGCACGACGCTGGCGCCGCCGCGAACTGCGGCGTCGCCAATCAGTACGACGAGGTCCGGTGCGTACACGCGAACCGCTTGCTCGAGCTCAGCCGTTGCACAACCAGCGACGGATATGCCATGGCGCCGCAACGCCTCCCCCAACGCTGTCTGCATCGGTTCGCCCTGGCCCACCATCAGGATGGTGGGCCGGTGCTCCACTTCGGACATCGTGGAGATGGTGGCCGATTCTGCTCGATTTCGCCAGCTTGGTGCGCACCGAGTTGTTGGCTATGCTCCGCCCCTCATGAGTGTTGAACCAATCGAGTTCCTTAGGGATACGTTTCCGCAGCTCTTCACCCGGGGGGTGGAGGTTTTGAAGGCCCGCGCCGCTCGGGGTGACGAGCAAGCCCAGCGCATCGTCGCCGACGTGACCGCGGTGATCGGCGCTGCCAGTCTCCAAATCGACGAGAGCCCCCCAATGGTCTTGTCCGCCAGGGCGGGCGCGATGAGCGCCGGCGAAGCCCCGGCCGAGGGTGTTCCGATCAAGATCGCGGCCGCGCTTCCGGGCAATGCGGTGAGGCTCCTGCTCGGCGAGGCCGTCAAGGCAGGGGCGCTCGAAAACGAAGAGGTGGCCATCGGGGCCGCCCAAACCGCCTCGAAGCGCTTCGAGGACGCCCTCGCCGGCCGCCCGATGACCTGCCACGTGACGCTGTTAGGCGTCCCCGAGCTTGGCGACGTGCGGGTTCGGCTGGGTTTCAACGTCTCGGAGCCGCCCAACGAGCCCGGGTTCACCACCGAGCTGCAATACAGCGACCTCGAGAGCGTGCAGCGTGGAGAGCTCACGGTTCAAGAGCTCTTCCTCGGTGGGAAGCTGAAGATGGAGGGTGACTACTCGCTCGCGCTTCAGACCGCGATGCAGCTTCTCACCAACCCACTCTGAACGGACGATCCCCCTTTCGCGGGCTGGGCCAGGGTGGAACTTGCCCCGGTCTGCGGCGGTTGGATACCCTGACGTTCGTTAACGGGGGGTCATGTTTCGGGCAATTGCCAAGAGTCGCTATCTCGTCCCTGGCTTTTTGTGCTTCGCGCTCGCGTTCGTCGTCGGGCCGGTGGGCGTAGCGTCAGGTCTTCTGATCGGTGCCGAGGGAGCGGCGATCGCGGGCGTGGCCGCGGCAGTGCTCGGTGTGCTCGGTTTGCTGATCATCGCGTCAGGATTACCGCCTTCGATCGAGGTCGACGCCGTCGACGCACAGATCCGCCGAATTTACGGGGAAGTGGAAAGCGTCGAGACTGCAATCGGTGACAACGTCCGGGCGCTGTCGAGCGGGCTCGGCGAACAGATGGTGGCGGTCGAGGAGACCGCACGTGCGCTGAAGTCGATGGCAATTTCATTGCAGGCGATCAGCGATCGCGTCGAGGCGTTGTCCTCGAGCACCGAGGAGAGCTCTTCCAGCATCTTGCAGATGACTGCGACGAACCAAGAGGTCGCCGAAAACATGTCCAACCTCGGCTCGAGCGTCCGCGAGACCGCGTCGTCGATCGAGGAGATGACGTACAGCATCAAAGAGGTGGCGCGGAACGTCGATGCATTGGCGCTGACGGCCGAAGAAACCTCCTCCTCGATGAACGAGATGGACGTGTCGATCGATCAAGTTCAATCGAACGCGAACGAGACCGCAAGGCTTTCCGAAGAGGTGGCGGCGGACGCAGAGACTGGTGCCGACTCGATCCTGAAGATCATCGACGAGATCAATCGCATCAAGTCCTCCTCGCTCGAGGCCGTGAGCACGATTTCGAACCTCGGCGACCGAATCGAAGCGATCGGCGACATCCTGAACGTCATCGACGACGTGGCAGAGCAGACCAATCTTCTCGCCCTCAACGCGGCCATCATCGCGGCGCAAGCCGGCGAGCACGGCAAAGGCTTCGCCGTAGTCGCAGATGAGATCAAGGACCTCGCCGAGCGGGCCGGCGCTTCCACCAAGGAGATCGCCGAGCTGATCAAGACGATTCAGGAAGAAACCAAGAACGCTATCGTAGCGGTCGAGCGTGGTGCGAGCACCGTCGACCGTGGTGTCACGGTGAGTGCCGAGGCGGAGCACGCACTAAAGAAGATCCTCGAGTCGTCGCAGCAGTCGACCGCAATGGTGCGTGGCATCGCGCGCGCGACCGTCGAGCAGGCGAAGGGATCGCGACAGGTCACGGAAGCCATCGGACGGATTGCGGAAACGGTGCAGCAGATCGCGGCCGCGACCGCCGAGCAGGCACGCGGCTCGGAGCTCATCATGAAGAGCGCAGACAACATGCGTCTCATCACGCAACAGATGGAGCGGAGCAGCCAGGAGCAGGCCGAAGGCGGGCGACAGATGACGAGCGCCATCGAAAGCATCTCGGAGATGGTGCATCAGCTTCACGGCTCGCACCGCAAGCACTCAGAGAGCTCGGAGCAGACCTTGGCCGCGGCTTACCGAATTCAGGAGCTGACCCGCGAGTACGAGCGCAGGGTGCGGGCGATGAACGAGGCCGTCGAGCGTCTGCGCGCACTTCGCTCCTCTTCGTAGACCCGGCACCCGCCCGAACCGAGAATTCGGGCTTCGCAGGTTGTTGCCGGTTGGCCTCCGTGGCAGGCAGGATTCATGGTAGGGGCAGATGTTCGGAGTCGGACCCACTGAGCTAGCGTTCTTCCTGGTCATCGTTCTTCTCGCGGTGGGTCCGGAGCGGCTGCCGACGTTCATGAGGACCGTCGGCAAGGGCATGCGTCAGGTTCGAAACGCGAGCCGGGAGTTCAAGGAAGCGATCGGCTTCGACGAGCTGATGCGTGAGGGCGATCCCTTCCGCTCCCCGCCCGTCCGCCCGCCCCGGGCGCGCCCGTTGCCGGTGCAAGAAGAGCAAGAAGAGGCGCCCGCGGCTCTTGACGACAAGACCGTCCCGCCTCCCATGCCCGAAGCAGCCAAGGTCCCGAGCCCACCGCAATCCGAGACGGATGCCGATGGTGCCGAGCCGGTGGCTGATCCCGATGCCTCCGCCGAGGCCAAGGTTCCATGACCTCCGAGGAGATCGAAATTCCGGAGCCCGAGCCCTCACGCATTCCCGAGCAGGACCAGGAGATGACTTTCTTCGAGCATCTCAACGAGCTGCGGAGACGCCTCCTGCGCGCGATCCTCGGGCTGGTTCCGGCCGTCGCCGTAGGCTGGATCTTCAAGAAGGAGATCAAGGACTTCCTAGTCGCGCCGCTCCAGCCCGCATGGGAACGCTTGAACCTCCCGGGCGAAGCGGTGCTTCGATTCGCCGGCCCGGCAGACGCCTTCATGATGTACATGAAGAACTCGCTGATCGCCGGCGTGTTGCTCGCGTCCCCTTGGATCTTCTGGCAGCTCTGGATGTTCATCGCGCCTGGCCTCTACAAGAAGGAGAAGGCGCTCGCGATCCCGTTCATCTTCTTTTCGACCTTGTGCTTCGCGGGCGGCGCGATCTTCGGGTACAAGCTGGTCTTCCCCGAAGCGTTCACCGTTTTGCTAGGTTTCAGCGATGAAACGCTGGTCGCGACGCTCTTCGTGAAAGACTACATGCCGTTCTTTCGGAGGATGCTTCTCGCCTTTGGCATCGTGTTCGAGGTGCCGGTCGTCGTGGCATTTCTCGCGGGCGCCGGCATCGTCACTTGGCAACAGCTCCTCAAGTTCTCTCGCTGGTGGATCGTGTGCGCGGCGTTCATCTCGATGCTGCTGACGCCCCAGGACGTCTACACCATGATCATGATGTTGATTCCCCTGGTGGTGCTCTACTTCGTCGGCGTCTTCGTCGCGTATCTGATCAGCAAGTTCCAAAAGAAACCAAAGTCCTAACGCTCGGGCACTGGGTAGGGCGGGTACTTCGGCAGATCCTCGGGCAGAAACCACTGCTCGCCCCAAATGCTGGCGCCGCCGTCGATGTAGAACGTCTGGCCGGCGATGAAGTCGGCGTACCGCGACGAGAGATAGGTGATCAGGTGCGAAACTTCCTCGGCTGTGCCGAGCCGTTTGAGCGGGTTGCTCTTTTCGGCATTGTTGAGCAGCTCCGGCGGGTACTGCTTCGTTCCACTGGTGACAATCACACCGGGCGCGACCGCGTTCACGCGAATGCCGTGCAGCGCCCACTCGACCGCTAGCGTTTTGGTCATGTTGTCGACGCCTGCGCGGGCTGCTCCCGTATGCACCATTCCAGGGAATCCACGGATGATCTGCGCAATCACGTTGACGATGCGGCCTCGCTTCTGCGGGATCATCGCCTTGGTAGCGACTGCGTGGGTCATACTCCAGGTGCCGACGAGATTGTTGCGGATCACGGCGGCGAAGCCCTTGGGTGACAGCGCTTCCGCAGTGGTTGGAAACTGGCCCCCTGCGTTGTTGATCAAGACGTCGATGCGCCCGAAGCGCTCCAGAACCGAGTCTACGAAGTCGGCGATCACATCCGGTTCTCGAATGTCGCACGGCGCGCCGAAGGCCTCGATCCCCTTGGATTCGAGCTCGGCTACCGCATCTTTCAGAGGATCCGGGCGCCTGCCGCAGATTGCGACCTTGGCCCCGAGGAGCCCCATTTCCGTAGCGGAAACGAGGCCGATTCCCGTACCGCCGCCCGTGATCAGAACCACTTCGTCTTCGAACAACCCATCGGCAAACAACTGATCCATGGTCGCGCTCATACCACGAGATTCACGATCGGACGATGCTTGCTCAGCTCATGGCGACGCTCGCTCGCTCTGCGACGAGGCGCGAAACCAACTCGCGCAAATCCTCTGCGAAGAAGGGCTTTGGTAGTGACGCCTCGACGCCTAGACGCCGCGCGATATCGGTGCGTGCGCTGCTCGCGCTGAGCAGGATCACCGGCACGTCTTCCTGGCGCCACCGCCGACGAAACTCGCGAAGGAACATCTCGCCATCCTCGATAGGGAGCATCAGGTCGACGACCATCAGGTCGGGGATTTGAACCTTGCATTGCGCGAGCGCGGATTGCACGTCTCCGGCTGCGACGACCGCGTGCCCATCCTGCTCGAGCAACACTTGGAGCATGTGACGAAGTGATGGATCGTCATCGAGGACGAGGATCGTGCTCTTCTCGGACACGTTCGCATCGTAACAGGACGGGCGAAGTTCGCGAATATACGCCGACTGCCTACATCGGAGCTGCTACGCTCACCTCGTATGGCTTTCCGTCGAAGCACTGTTGGTTGGGTAGCTGTGTTGTGGCTTCCCCTCATGACCGCGTGCGCGAGCGCGAGTGACCCCACGCCGGGGTCTGCGGCGCTCGCGCCGCTTGATTTCTACCCGCTTCGGGCTGGCAACGCGTGGTCCTACGATGTCGATACGGGCGAGCGCTCGACGACGCTGGCAGTGACCCACGTCGAGACCTTAAACGGAAGCATCGCGGAGGTGCACACCGCGGAGGCGGTCGTCCGGTACGAGGTGCTTCCCGATGGCATTCGCGTTTCCACGACCGATGCATGGTTGATCCGCGCACCCATTGTCCTCGGTGCCACCTGGCCCGGCCTCGGCGGTCGGACTGCGAAGCTGGTCTCGACCAACGTGGTCGCCGAGACGCTCGCCGGCCGCTTCGATCGCTGCATCGAGGTTAGCGAGGTTGGAGGGGAGCTCGAGCTCGAGGTGAGCACGGTCTACTGCCCAGGCGTCGGCCCGGTCTCGGTCACCTCGACGATGCGATCCAAGATGAGTGAGCGCGTCTTGACCGTGTCGGCGCGTCTCCGCGGCTACAGCGTCAGTCCTCGGGCTTCCGATCGGTAGGAGATACTTCGACTTCTACGAAGTAGGTCCGGAGCTCGACGACGAGAGAGAGCGACCCGTCCGCCAGGAACACCTGACGCCAACTGCGACCATCAGCGTCGGTGACCTCGAGCAAGTGACGTGTCCCCGGTGCGACTCCGAATCGCGTGTTTTCGATTCTGCGTCCGTCGAGCAGAACCTCCGCATCGTTCGGCACACCGAGCAGCTCGACTGTAGCGGCCTGCGCTTTGCCCGGCGCGTCCTGGCGCCGTTTCGAAAGGAGTCCTTGGTCGATGGCCCAGACGATCGCCACCAGGGCCGCGGCAACGGAAAGCGCCATCATCCAACGGCTGTCGAGCACGCGAGCCACCGCCTGAAGCGGTTTCGCGTCGTCGTCTTTGCGAGGATGAGACATTCGGCATTGCCATTGTAGGATGCTCCTCCATGTTTCGTCACCTTCCCGGGTCGGTTCAGCGATGACGGCAGCAATTCTCGAAGCACGAGGGCTCACGAAGCGTTACGGCGGGCGCGCCGTCGTCGATCAGCTCGACCTCAGGTGCAAGAAGGGAAGCGTCCTCGGGCTGTTAGGCGCCAACGGGGCCGGCAAGACCACGACTCTCCGAATGCTCTACGGTTTCGTGCCACCCGACGCCGGCGCGATCTATTACGCCGGCAAGCGGTTCGACGAGCAGCGCACGGAGGCCAAGCGCGAGATCGGCGTGTGCACCCAGGACGACTCCCTCGAATACGACCTCACCGTCGAGCAGAATCTTTTGGTCTATGCGAGCTATTTCCGACCGAGGGTTCGGAATCTGCGCCGCCGAGCCGCCGAGCTTCTGGACCGCTTCGGGCTCTCGCCCTACGCAAGCCAGTCGCCGCAGGTGTTGTCCGGCGGCTTCGTGCGCCGCCTCCTCATCGCACGATCGATTGTGCACAGCCCGACCATCCTCTTCCTCGACGAACCGACCACGGGGCTCGATCCAAGCGCTCGTCTCGACGTGTGGGAGCTCATCGATGGCCTGCGCGCGGAGGGGTTGGCCGTGGTGCTGACCACACACTACATGGATGAAGCCGAGCGCCTCAGCGACGAGCTCTTGGTCATTCACCAAGGGCGAGGTATCGCGCGTGGCGAGCCCCACCGCGTCATCGACGACGTTCTCGGCGATCACGTCGTCATCGTTCCGAGAAGCGAACCGGCTCGCGATGAGATCGGAAGATGGCTGAGGGCGCGCGGCGCGCAGGAGGTGGCGACCGTTCTTGGCGAGCTCCGTGTGCCAGTTGGCAAAGAAGAGCTGGCGGAGCTGACGACACGATTCGCCGACGCGACATGGCAGGTGCGCCCGCCCAACCTCGATGACTTGTTCATCGCGCTTGCTCGCCGGAATGGACGGTCGGAATGAGTACGCTCAGCTCCTTGTCGGCTGTCGCCGATTGGCGCTCTTGGGCGGTCTTTCGGAGGAATATGCTGGTCTTCGCGCGACACTGGCGAACAGCGGTGATCCCGCCGGCGATGGAGCCCGTCATCTTCTTCCTCGCCTTCGGGCTCGGCTTCAGCGGCTTCATCGAAGACTTCACTTACCGCGGCATCGATCTCAACTACGCCACATACATCTCCGCCGGCCTGATCGCATATACGGGCTTTGGCACGCCGTACTACGAGGCGCTCTATTCGGCCTATTTCCGAATGTTCTACCAAAAGACATGGGACGGCATTCTTGCGACGCAAGTCGAGCTTCCAAACGTGGTCTGGGGGGAGATCCTCTGGGCTGCTGCTCGCGGAACGGTCAATATCTCGATCGTCGCGCTGACGGTCGCGGTGTTCGGCGCGCTCGGGCTCGTCGACGTACGGCCTCAGTTTCTCGTCTTCATGCCGTTCCTCGGATTCATCGCGGGATGCGCATTTGCTTCGTTCGCGTTGATCTTCACCGCCATCGTTCCGGCGATCGATCACATGAACTACCCCGTGTTCCTGATCGGTTGGCCGCTCGGCCTGGTGAGCAACACCTTCTTCCCTGTCGAGCCCGAAAATCCCACACTCGCTGCACTGATGGAGCTCAATCCGATCTACCATCTCGCGGAGTGCGCGCGTGGCTTGCTCGTTCTCGGCGATCCGGGCTCCCACCTGCTCGGGCTGCTCGGATCGAGCGTCTTGTGGCTCGTCCCAAGCACGCTCTTGGCGGTCCGATTGACCCGCCGACGAGTCCTCGGTGATTGAGGTTCTGCGACCCGGAAAATTAGCTTTTAGATCAATGGGTTAGAGTCCGATTCAGTCCTTGCATCGCACCCCCTTCAAGGCTAGAAACCTCAGCATGGTTGACACCCCCGCCGCGGAACCGAGTCCGGCCGCGCCTGGATACGATCAAGGCTCGATTCAGGTGCTCGAAGGGCTCGAGGCCGTGCGGAAGCGGCCGGGGATGTACATCGGCGATCCGCACGATGGCACCGGCCTCCATCACCTCGTCTGGGAGGTCGTCGACAACGCCGTGGACGAGCATCTCGCGGGCTACTGCGACGCGGTGCAGGTCACCGTCCACTCCGAAGGCTCAATCACGGTCGTCGACAACGGTCGCGGGATTCCGGTTGGCATGCACGCCAAAGGCGTCAGTGCCGCAGAGGTCGTGATGACCCAGCTCCATGCGGGCGGAAAGTTCAACAGCGACAGCTATTCCGTCTCCGCCGGTTTGCATGGTGTCGGCGTCAGCGCCGTCAACGCCGTCAGCGAGTGGCTCAAAATGGAGATCCGCCGCGAAGGCAAGCTCTGGTTCCAGGAGTACGCGCGCGGGGTGCCGAAGGCGCCGATCGAGCCGATCGGCACGAGCAAGAAGAACGGCACCAAGATCACGTTCAAGCCGGACCCCCAAATCTTCACCATGACGAACTTCAGCTTCGAAGTTCTGAACAATCGGCTGCGCGAGATCTCCTTCCTCAACGCCGGTCTCGAGGTCGTGCTCGAAGACGAGCGCGGCGAGGGCAAGAAGGTCACCCACAAATTCGAGGGCGGCATCCGAGAGTTCGTCGAGGCGCTCAACAAGAAAAAGACCCCCCTTCACGATTCGGTCATCTACCTGCATGCCGTCAAAGACGGGGTCGACATCGAGATCGCCATGCAGTGGAGCGACTCCTACAACGAGTCGATTTTTCCGTACACGAACAACGTCTTCAACCGTGACGGTGGCACGCACTTGACGGGTCTTCGCACGGCGCTCACCCGCGTCATCAACCAGTACGGATCACGCGAGAAGCTCCTCAAAGACCTGAAGAACCCGCTCGGGGGTGACGACGTGCGCGAGGGGCTCACCGCGATCATTTCCGTCAAGCACCCAGATCCGGCGTTCTCCTCGCAGACCAAGGACAAGCTCGTGTCGAGCGAAGTCAAAGGCATCGTCGAGAGCGTCGTCAACGAGAAGCTGAGCCAGTATCTCGAAGAGGATCCGAAGAGCGGCAAACGCATCGTCGAAAAGGCCGTGCTCGCAGCCCGCGCGCGCGAGGCGGCGCGACGCGCTCGCGAGATGGTGCAGCGCAAGGGCGTGCTCGACGCGAGCACGCTGCCCGGAAAGCTCGCCGATTGCCAAAGCAAGGATCCGAGCGAAAGCGAGCTCTACATCGTCGAGGGCGATTCCGCCGGTGGCAGCGCCAAGCAAGGCCGCGACCGGCGCTTCCAGGCAATCCTTCCGCTCCGCGGCAAGATCCTCAACGTCGAACGAGCCCGTTTCGAGAAGATGTTGTCCAGCGCCGAGATCGGCACGCTGATTACCGCGCTCGGATGCGGCGTCGAGGGCGGCGACAACTTCGACATCGACAAGCTTCGGTACCATCACGTGATCATCATGACGGACGCCGACGTCGACGGTTCGCACATCCGCACTCTGCTGCTCACCTTCTTCTATCGGCAAATGCCGAAGCTCATCGACAACGGCTACCTCTACATCGCGCAGCCACCCCTCTACAAAGTGAAACGAGGCAAGAAGCTTCGCTATCTTCAAGACGATGGTGCGTTGAGCCGTTTCCTCATCGAGACCGGCACCGACAACGTGCGACTGAGTATGACAGCGGGCGGCACGCAGCTGACCGGTGAGCCGCTTCGGAACCTTCTCAAGGATCTATCGCGCTTCCGCTTGTTGCTCGAGAACATCGGTCACCGAGTCGATCCGCTCGTGGTCGAGGCGCTGGTTACCGCGACCGACCTCGCGGTCGGCGATCTTGCCGACAAGGCCAAGATCGAAACGGCTCTCGAGGCGATCGGAGCCCATGTCAGCGCCAAACGACAAGGCGAGCTGAGCGCGAGGATCGAGCAAGACGAGGAGCATGATCGCCAGCGGATCGTAATCGAGACGCAACACGGCGTTACCAGGCGCACCACGACGATCGACTTCGACTTCTTGTCGGCGGGCAACGTTGCCGAGCTTCGCCAGATCCATCAGGGCATCGTTGCGCTCGGGCGCCCGCCATTCGTCGTGACGATGCTCGACAAAGACGGCAAGCCAACCGAAGATTCCACCGAGGTGCCCGACATCGAGTCGCTCTGGGCGAACATCGACGCACGTGCGCGCAGGGGCCTCGGGATTCAGCGTTACAAGGGCCTCGGTGAGATGAACCCCGACGAGCTTTGGGAAACCACGATGGATCCGGAGATGCGTACCCTTCTGCAAGTTCGCATCGAGGACGCGCTCGAAGCCGAGGAGCTCTTCAGCGTTTTGATGGGTGACCAAGTGGAGCCCCGCCGCGCGTTCATCGAGAGCAATGCGCTCAACGTGACCAACCTCGACATCTAGCGCGGTGTCAGCTTGCGCGGAGCGAGCGCCGGAGGAGTGCTTTGATAGCGGATTCTACGCGGGGCACCTCCTCGTCGAGCGCTTCGATCAGTGCACCGACCTCCGACATGTCCCGGTGCCCCTCAATCGCACAGAGCAGCGTGCCGGTCCGCGTCGCGCCGATTTGCTTGCTCGCGCCCTTCATCGAGTGGGCGAGCGAGCGCACCTGTTCCGTGTCGTTTGCCGCGGCTGCGCTGCCGAGCTTGTGGGTGATGTCTTTGAGTTGCTCGACGTAGCTTCCCATCACGTCCCGGATGAAGTCGTCATCTTCTCCATCGAGCGAAACAAGACGGCGGAGCATGTCGAGATCGAGGGCGGAGGGGGGTGGTAAGCTCGACACGGGTCGCGTCGGTCGTTTGTTGTTCACGGGGACCCATCGTTCGATCGTTTTTGCGAGCGTCGAGGTTCGAACCGGCTTGCGAATGGTGTCGTTCATGCCCGCTTCGCGGCACTTTGCGCGGTCGCTTTCTGCGACGCTTGCGGTGAGCGCGATGACAGGAAGATCCTTACCCGTCTCGCAAGATCGAATCCGCCGCGTTGCTTGGAAGCCGTCCATGAACGGCATGTAGCAATCCATGAATACGATGTCGTAGTCGTTGGCGCGTGCCTTCTGGAGCGCGTCACGGCCGTCGATGGCGGTGTCCACCTCGCACGACAGCTTCTTCAACAAGGCCTCGGTTACCATTCGGCTCGTCGGGTTGTCTTCCGCAAGCAGAACGCGCGTCCCGTCGCGAATCAAAAGAGTCCTCATTCCGCCCGGATCCTCGACCCGCAACGTATCGTCGGGCCCGGGCTCGAGCTCGATGTCCGCCCAGAACGTCGTGCCGACGCCGACTTGGCTCTCGACCCCAATATCGCCGCCCATGAGCTCGACTAGCTCCTTGCTAATCGAGAGACCCAGCCCGCTGCCCACCGTGCGTCGCCCCGCCTCCGCGGGGTGCTGCTGATAGCGTGCGAAGATTTGGCTGATCATCGACTCGGGAATCCCAGTGCCGGTGTCACGGACGGAAAACCGCACCTTCGGGTTGCCGTCCGTTGGCATCATTTCCGCAGAAACACGCACGGCCCCCGAATCGGTGAACTTGATCGCGTTTCCGACGAAGTTGAGCAGGACCTGGCGCAAACGCCC
This sequence comes from Myxococcales bacterium, assembly GCA_024640845.1. GTDB lineage: Bacteria > Myxococcota_A > Polyangia > Polyangiales > Houyiibacteriaceae > SG8-38. The sequence goes on from JAHEEE010000026.1 coordinate 41,655, forward strand.
GGCGTCGCCCACGAATCGGCGGCTCGTGATTCCCCTGATCTCGGTGTCGAGCACGAGACCTTTGGCGACCGCCCGTGGCTCCATCAAAGCGGCCACGCCGTCGAGCAACGTGCCCAGGTCGAAGGTCGCGCGTTCGAGCTCGACCTGGCCCTTGCGAAGCTGGGCGAAGTCGAGAACCTCGTCCACGACCCCGATCAACGCGTCAGCCGACTCGCGGATCGCGCTGACCATCTTCCTCTGCTTCTCGTTTAGATCTGTATCGAGCAGCAGTCCGCTCAACCCGAGAACTCCGTTCATCGGGGTACGAACCTCGTGGCTCATGTCAGCCATGAGCTCGGTCTTCGCCGCCGAGGCGCGCTCAGCAGCGAGCCGGAGCTCTTCCATATACACCCGGGTCCGGCCGCGGACGTCGTTGAGGCCGATCGCGACGGCCGAGAAGCCGGTTAGATATCCGAGGCAGCGCACCCAGCTCACCCCATCCACCCACAGAGAAGTGACGCCCCATGCGAGGTCTCCGAGCACCATGATCGCGATGAGCCACCTGCGGCTGTGAACCACCGCGCCGGCCGCGAACTGGATGAGCACGTAGAAGTAGAACACCGATGGATCTTTGCTCAGCGCATAGCCGGCGGTCACCGTTCCCGTGATGATCAGGAACAACACGCCGCCGATGTGCACCGACCACATCATCGAAGGTGGCTCGGAGTGAGCGCGCCAAGCGAACGCGAGCATCGACACTCCTGTGAGCCCGTAGAGTGTCAGCAGGGCGAGCCTCTGCTTGTCGAGATCGCCACCCAATTGTCCAATGGAAAGACCAAGGTACGCGATCCCCGCGCACAAGAACATCGTGACGATGTGCCGCGCCGTGACCGAGTTGACCAAAGTCCAGTGCTCTTCGCGCGTCAGTGGAACGTAAGCGGCGAGCGTCTCTTTGGAGGGTTCGGAGCCCGGCTTCCACAACGCATGCTCGCTCGACTCATCCCCCATCCGATCCAGTGTATCGGCCCGAGGAGGGCATTTCACGACTAGCCGAGCGGAACTCTGTGACGTGCCTCACGAACCGTCCGGACGGCTTCGTCGTGAAGGAGTCCGTTGGTTGCGATCAGCTTGCCCGAGCGAGGGTCGGCCGGTTCGCCTTCGTACCCGGAAAGACGGCCTCCCGCTTCGCGCACGACGAGCGCGCCAGCGCACATGTCCCACGCGTTGAGCGCTTTCTCCCAGTAGACGTCGTAGGTTCCGTCTCCGACCAGGCAGAGGTCGATCGCGGCAGACCCGCAGCGGCGCACCCCTTGCGCGCGCTCTAAGAACAAAGCGAGCTCGGCATGGTTGTTGTCCGGGTTCGTCCAGCGATCGTACGGAAAGCCGGTCGCGCACATCGCTTCTTCCAGCCGGTCGCGCCTCGACACGCTGCACGTTTCACCGTTGCGGAACGCGCCTCCGCTTCTCCACGCTTTCCACGTGACGCCGAGCGCCGGCGCGTGCACGACGCCTGCCAAACCTTCGTTTCCCCGATAGAGCGCGATCGACACTGCGAAGAAGAAGTGACCGTGCGCGAAGTTGGTGGTTCCGTCGATCGGGTCCACGTACCAAACCAGCTCACCAGAGCCGGTCTCCGGGCCCTCCTCGCCGACGATCCGGTGCGACGGGAACTCTTCTTCAAGCCGTTGGCGGATCAGGCGCTCGCTCCGGAGGTCGTACTCTGTCAGAAGATCGAAGCGCCCCTTCTTTGCGACCTCTCCGCCCGCGCGCCAGCCCTGCATCGCGATCTCGCCGGCATCCAGCGCGGCCCGCTCCGCGACGTGCAGGGCGCGCTTCCACTCCTCTTCGATACGCATGAAGTCCTGCATTTTCGCGGATTTCGACGATCGCGCCACTGAGCTGCGCCCGCCCGCACTGTGTTCACTGGCGTTTCGGCCCCAAAGCCCGTAAAAGGCGGTTCGCTGCGGAGCTTGAGGTTTCGGCACCGCCCAATGTAGGCAAGTGTGAGTATGCCCGACAAGGACATTGTGACGCCAAGCCTTCGCAATCCATTCGAATTGGACGGCGACGAGCGCCCTTCCGTTGGCCCAAAGACCGTCAGCGGACCCTACGACGAAGCTCTCCGCGAGGGTCAGCTCCTCCGTGCGCGCCCGATGACCGCGGCCGGACCGGTCCCGATCGGAAGGCAGCATGCGAAGCGCCGCATGACTGTCTGGGAGCGCCTAGACGTTCTCCGCGACCCCGGCACCGAGCCGACGATCTTGTACCAGAACTGGGGGCCCAACCTCGACGGTGCATCGATCGTAACGGCGATAGTGGAGATCGGCGGGCGCGAGGTCGCTGTGTACGGCCACGACTTCACGGTCCGCGCGGGCTCGATGGATGCTACGAACGGCACGAAGCTAGCGAACGTCATTCGTTTGGCGGGCAGGCAGGGGATGCCGCTCGTTGGCATGAACGACAGCGCCGGCGCGTTCGTGCCGGCCGGCATCGGCGGGCTCGACGGCTACGCCGAAGCCTTCACCGCCCTTCGGAAGATCAGCGGCGTCGTGCCGAGCATCATGTGCATGTTTGGGTACAACGCTGGCGGCGGCTCCTACTTGCCGAGGCAAGGCAGCTTCATGATTCAACCGTCGCACACGTTCTTCGGTCTCACGGGCCCTGGCGTCGTGAAGTCGGTGCTTGGCGAGGACGTGACCGCCGACGAGCTCGGCGGGCCCGGCGTGCACGGCCAGAGCGGCGTCACCGACTTGACGGTTCGGGACGAAGTGGGCGCGCTTCGGACCGCGCGCCGTCTCCTGAGCTACTTGCCCGGAAATAATCACGAATTTGCGCCATATCAAGAGACGTCGGACGCGATCGACCGGCCCACCGGGGAGATCGATACTTTGCTCCGCAAGGCGTTCAATTCCCCAACCGGGTTCAACACGCCCATCGACGTCAGCATCCTCCTCCAGTTGATTTGCGACCACGGCGACTACTTCGAGCTCCAGCCGCAGCGGGCTCGAAATACGATCACCGCGTTCGGTCGTTTGGGCGGGCACGTCGTCGGCTTCGTGTGTAACAACAGCGCCGTCGCTTCAGGGCAGATCGACGTCGACGCCGCTTACAAGAACGCGCGCTTCATCCGCTTCTGCAACCTCTACAACATCCCGGTGATCTTCATGGAAGACACCACCGGGTTCTTGCCCGGCCGCGATCAGGAGAGCCGTGGCATCGTGCAAGCCGGCCGCGCGATGCTTGATTCGATCATCGATTTGCGCACACCGCGCCTACTCCTAATCATTCGCAACGCCTTTGGTGGCGCGTACGCCGCGTTCAACTGCTATGCGGTTGGCGCAGACCACGTCATGGCGCTTCCGACGACTCGCGTGGCGGTCATGGGACCCGCAGGCAGGGAGTTCGTCTACAAGAACGAGATTCGCGAAGTCCGAGTGCAAGCGAAGCTCCGCGTGCAGGAGGCGATCGAGGCGGGCGTATCGAAGGAAAAGGCGCATGAGGACGCCGCCGCGTGGCTCAAGGAGCAGGAAGCGGCCTTCAGCGCAAGATACGAAAAAGAGCTGATGAACCCGAAGGAAGCGCTCAGCCTGGGCTCGATCTCCGAGATCGTCATGCCCACGAACGTCCGCGCGTCCCTGGCGAAGAGCCTCAACTTCTATCTTTCCCACTACACCCCCGCGCCGTTCGGCGGGGTCCAGCGCGAGTTCCACTGATGGCTGCGGGTAGCTACCTCCATAATCCGATGATTCACCGGGACCGTCGCCTCGCTGAGGCCGATTCCGAGTGGGTCCGCTCGTTCGCCTGCGACGACATGACCGTGCTGATCGTATGTCGTGGCCCGATTCGTCAGGAAGCGCTCGATGTCTTCGCAGAGATGGGGATGACCCAGGTTGGTATCCTGCTCTCCGAGAAGGACTCGATCGTGTATCCGCGCGCGCTAGCGCCGGAGCTTCGTCGCCTGGATCCCTCCCGCGTTCACAACGTACAGGATTACACGGGGGCGAGCGGTGAAGAGCGCACCCAGCGGATCGCCGAGATCATCGCGATCGCGAAAGACAACGGCTACGACTACATCTTCGCTGGCTACGGTTTCATGGCAGAGGACGAGGAGTTCGTCAGCGCCATCGAGGACGCCGGCCTTCGTTTCATCGGTCCTTGCTCGTATACGGTGAAGGCGGCCGGCTTCAAGGACGAAGCCAAGCGCACGGCCGAGCGCGTCGACGTCAGCGTCACGCCGGGTGTGAACGACTCGACTGCGCGTCTCATCTTGAGGAAGCACAGCGACCGCAAGGCGCTTCAGAAGCTCGCGAAAAAGCACGGTCTCGACGTGCCGGCGCTCAGCGACCAGACCATTGATCTAGACGCCGCAGCGGATGCTCTACTTTCCGCCTCGTATGACGCGGGCATCGACCTCTACACGATCGACGAGCTCTGCGAGCAGATCGAGATGGAAGTCGGCGCGATCTTGAAAGAGCACCGAGGAACTCGCGTTCGACTCAAGGCGATCGGCGGCGGCGGGGGCAAGGGCCAACGCATCGTCAGCAAGGCAGGCCAAACGCCGGCCATGGTCCGCGAGATCCTCGGCGAGGTGAAAGCACTCGGGGTCGGCGACAACAAGAACATTCTGGTCGAGCTCAACATCGAGACAACCCGTCACAATGAAATCCAGCTCATCGGAAACGGCGAGTGGTGCATCTCACTCGGCGGACGCGATTGCTCGCTCCAAATGCACGAGCAGAAGCTTCTCGAAGTCTCGATCACCCAGGAAACGCTGGCGGCAGCGGTCGAACGCGAGCGCGCGGCAAATGACGAGGCCGCGGCGGCAGCGATCGAGCAGGATCTCAACATCCTCAGGCGGATGGAGGCCGAGGCCGAACGCTTCGGCGAGGCAGTCAAGCTCGATTCAGCATCCACGTTCGAGTGCATCGTGGACGGAGCCCGCCATTACTTCATGGAGGTCAACACGCGAATCCAAGTCGAGCACCGCGTCTCCGAGCTCTGCTATGCCCTTCGGTTCACGAATCCGGACGATGGCTCCGATTCGTTCGACGTGCACTCGGTCGTCGAGATGATGGCGTTGCTTGCCAAGCACAAGAACAGGCTCCCCCGGCCGATTCGCGTTCAGCGGTACGCCGCTGCGGTCGAGGCCAGACTCAACGCCACGGACGACTCGCTCTCACCGCATGCAGGCGGCGAGATCATGTCGTGGTCAGACCCGATCGAAGGCGAGGTTCGCGACGACCAGGGCATCTGCTTCAAGAACCCCGATACCGATCTCTTCATGCGCTACAAGCTCGCCGGCGCGTACGACAGCAATATTGCGCTTCTCGTGACCACCGGGGACGATCGCCGAAGCAGCTATGAGCATCTACGCGAGGTCGTGCGGCGTACCGTGCTCCGCGGACCGGATCTTCAGACGAACCTACAGTTTCACTACGGCTTGGTGCATTGGTTCCTCGCAAACGGCGTCGACGCAAAGCCGACGACCCAGTTCGTCGTCCCTTACCTCACGTTGGTGGGTGAGCTTCTTCAGGAAACGAACCAGATCGACGCTGATTACGCGTATGACCGGCTTTGCAGTCAGTACCTTCAGGCGATGGAAGGCGACCCCTCGGCCGCGAAGGCCACTACGGATCTGTCCGTGCTCAAGCGAACGCTTCTCGGCCGGCCGCTCGGCCGCCTGCTGCGGCAGCCCCACCTGCTTTCCGCCTGGCTGAGCTCCAACAAGGACAACTTCGAAGTCGAGGATGGCCGGGTGACCTGGTTGCGAAACCCGCTCCTCGTGCTGTCCGACACGTACCATCTCGTTCACATGGACGCGGATGTAGCCCTCCCAGCAGCGCACAAGATCTGGGATCAGGATGACAAGCTGCTGAAAGACGGCGCTGCGTTCTACGCGACGGTCCAAGAGCGCCTTGGCGAGACGAGCTGGCCGAAGGTCGACGAACGGCTCAAGGCGAAGAAGCCTCCGGCGGGCTTCGACGCCGACCAGTGGCAACGGGTCCGCGAAGCGCACCTCGGGTTCCAGCTCGGCCTGGAGCTATACAGCTTGCTACCCTTGGTCGGTCACAAGGTCGGCTTTTTCGATCTTCGTGTGAACGACGATCTGACGATCAGCATTCCGGAGCGCCTCTTCGATCGCGACCATCAGGCCAAGATGAAGAAGGTTCTCGTGCCGCCTCCAGTCAACAAGTCCGACGAAATCGTCGCGGTGAGCGGCGGCATGTACTATGCGCAGGAGGCTCCGGGCATGCCCCATTTCGTCGAGGAAGGTCAGCACTTCGAGATCGGCGACCCGCTCTACATCGTCGAAGTCATGAAAATGTTCAACAAGGTGTACGCGCCTTTCGCCGGTACCGTCGACAAGATCCTCGTTGAAAGCAACGGCACGATCGTCTCCAAGGGGCAGCCCCTGTTCAAGGTCACCCCCGACGAAAAGTTCGTTGAGCACGACCCCACTGAGGTCAAAGCCCGCATCCAATCCAACACCGACCAGTACCTGACTGCCGTGGCCTAGGCGTCGTTGCTGGCGTCGGCGGTGGGGAGGGCTGCTGGCGTGGCTTGGTTTAGTTACATCCACCCGCCCACCCCCGCCCGTAATCCTCCCTGCGCGCCCCGTCGCTTCGCTCGGGGCTTGCCGGCGCACTTGCGCCGGGCTTCGCCCTTCGGGCTTGCGCTGCCGCGCATGTCTTGGACCGGGGCATTGTGCGTACACACGCCGTC
>JAHEEE010000080.1 GCA_024640845.1 Myxococcales bacterium
TTGCCGATATGGTTGTCAGCCAAGCTCAGGAAGCCTGCAACTATGGCTTCTTCGGTTCCCCGCCAACCCAGGTCTCCGGTGGGGTGCTGAGCGACATCCAAGCTGGAACCAACGCCCTCCTTGGGATGCACAACACGGTCATTTCCGTCGCCGAGGCAGGAGCGGCGGTTGCTCTGCAGCTGGCAGCCGCCCAGCAACAGCAGCAGTAGACGCCCGTGAAATATAGTGCGCTTGTAGCAGCGCAGCTCGTTGCACTCGTACAACCGCAAGCGATCCCCACCGCCTCCGCTACTTGCCCAGCCGTCATCCAAACGCTAGAGACGCTCGTGCAGCAGGCGAGGGGCGAAGGCGTGCCGGTGCAAGTGCACGTCTTGCGATCCGCAAGGGCCAACTAGTCCGCCGCGCGCCTGATCCTCGCATCCCATCGTAACGTTCGACGACTCGATGGAAAACCACTCATTCAAGCGTCCACGGTCGCCGTCGAGATCGTCGTGTGGTGGAAGCCAAGGCGCGGGTCGTCGAGGAGCCCGACATGCTCGGGGAAGAAGCCCCGGATGGACGGAAAGCGAATGCGTTTGTGCACCGTCATCTCCGGGTGGCGATAGACGATCACCTCGTTGAGGCCGCGGTGGGCGGTGAGAACGAAGCGCTGGTCCGGGCTCACCTGGAGCCCGAGGCTGCCGTCGAGGAGGCTGAAGCGAGTCGCGCGGAGCGCTTTCAGCAGCAGATGGGAGTTGCCGATCACGTTGGCGCGGCTGAAGGCTTCGACGAGATTCGACACACCGCTCCGCAAATGAGGGAGCGAGCGCAGGAAGCTCGGCCGCTCGTCGATGAACTGCACGCGCTTGAAGGTCTCGAGGTCGACCCGCACGAGCGTGCCGCCGGCGCATGCATTGTAAAAGACGTCATTGGCCGTCACCGCGACGTCGGAGGTGAACGCGGCGGGAAGCTCCTTGGCGATGGACGCATGGCGCGTCACCGTGGCCGTTTCCGCGTCGACCTCGAAGACATAGTTCTTGAAGTAGGCCAGGGTGTATTCGGCAAACTCGCGGCCCTGTGGGGCGACCTGCTGACTCGGGCCGTAGAAGAAGTCTTTGGTGGGATGCGCCGCGATGTGCCAACAGGTGGCCGGGAGCTGCACCACGCGCGCTTCGTTCGTGGTGAGGTCGAAGATGCCGAGCTCGCGCGCGTAGCCTTTGTGGTCGTGGTCCATGGACCCGTAGCCGATGTAGCGTCGCGATGGCGAGAGCTTGAGCGCGTGGGGGAGCTTCACGAGGTGCTCGCCGAGGCGCTCCGGGTGCTCGAGGTCATCCATGTCGAAGCGCCAGAACGAATCTCCAAGCACGGTGATGAAGGTCTTTTCGGAGAGCCACACCACGTGGGTTTGGCTGGAGTAGAGGACGTCGGGCGCACAAAAGCGCAGCGTAGAAAGCCGGCGCACCTCGCGCAGCGTACGCGGGTCGTAAAAGAGAAGCGTCTGAGAGAGGTTTCCGAGAAACGCGAGCGTGCCCGTCGGGTTCACCTGCGTGGCGTGACCTCCGGCCAGCCCTTCGAAGAAGTGCACCTCCTTTTCCCAGCGGTCGGCGTCGGGGTCGCAGCGGAGGCGGGCGACGCCGCAAAGGCCCTCGAAACCGTTGAGGCAGTTGCCATCGAGCGTGATGAAGAAGTCAAAGGCGGCCATGCTGTTCCTCTCAGCGGAGCGAATCGGGGTCGGCAAATAGTTCGTGTAACTCTTGGCAGATCCTCGCGGCTTGGATGCCATCGACGACGCGGTGGTCGAACGTCGCGCAGAGCTTGAGCGTTGGCCGCACGCTGAGCTCGCCATCGTCTCCCACCCAGGGGCGTTGGCGTACGCGGGTGAGAAGCACGTCGACCATGATCCGACCGATCGGAGTCAGCGGAGCATACGCTTCGTCGACGCCGTGCATGCCGAGACTGGTCACCATCCCGGTCCCAAAAAGATCTGCGGGCAAGCCGAGCTTCGAAAGATCGAAGTAGAGCTCGTTCATCGAGAGACTGGCGAGCGAAAGGAACGATCGCATCATCCACCACGGGAGCTTTTCCATGAGCTCCTTGCTCTTACGGAACTTGGGGTCGTCGTCGGCCCGGATGAGCTCGCACGCTTCGATGACCTCGGTCGCCAACTGACGGAGCGGCATCTCGTCCGCAGCAGTGATGCGGTGTGCCGAGAGATCACGGCCGCCCGCGCCCGCAATCAAGACGGTGATGTCGACGGTCTTGCGCTGCTCCAACTTCCCCCAAAACCGCACCTTGGCGTTGGTTTCCGGGTGACGCGCGATGGCGATGGCAAGTGCCTTGGCGACCAGGTGCGTGACCGTGACCTGCACACCCCATTCTTCGCGCACCTGGTCCACGAAGCCCAAGGCTGGCTCCATGTCTATTTCCGTTGCGCCGTAGATGGTGGGGTCCTTGGGCCGGCGCCACTGGGCGGCCGCCCAGCGATGAAAGATCGATGGGTTCTCGTAGGTCTTGAAGTTGCTCATGGTCGTGCTCCGCGAATTCTCAGCTCCGTCGCTGTCGACGTCGTCAGCGTGATCCCATCAACTGGCTGATGCACATGGCCTGATTGCGATCTTCGAGTCGGATGGTCTGTTCCAGGGTCAGGCCACCAACGGCCGCTTCCAGCGCCTCTTTGGTCAAGCGAAGACCGAGCGGCGACTTGCCCGCGAGCTTCTTTGCGAGGCCCCCGGCCTCCTCGAGCAGGTTCTCTTCATCGACGAGTCCTTGAACGAAGCCGATACGCAGCGCTTCGTCGGCAGGCAGCACGTCCCCGGAGAGCAAGTAGCGCGCGGCGTTTCCAGTCCCCACCGCCCGAGGCAGCAGCCAGGACGAGCCCATGTCGGCCCCTCCGAATCCGAGATTGATGTAGGCCGCTTGGAACGTCGCCGCCGGCGATCCGAGCCGGATGTCGCAGGCCATCGCGATCGAGAAGCCGGCCCCAATGGCCGGACCGTGGATTGCCCCGACGATGGGCTGCGGAATGCGCCGCATCTCGAGGATCATCTGGGAGTAGGTCCGTTGCGCCTCGTAGGCGCGCTTCGGCGTCATCGGTTCGCCGCCGGCGATGGCGGGCTCCTTGAGGTCCAGTCCGGCGCTGAACGCCCGACCGGCACCCGTCAACAGAAGGACGCGTGTGTCCAGATTGGTGGCGCAGGCGCGCAGACACGCGGTCAGCTCGTCGCGCATCGCGAAGTTGATCGCGTTGAGACACTTGGGCCGATCGAGCGTGATGACACCAACGGCCCCTTTCTGTTCGTAACGAATCGTCTCGAAATCGCGAGCCGCGGCTTCAGTGGCCGATGTCATGAGAGCCTCCTTCCCGATTGCGCCATGTCCCGGAGCGCCTCGGCGTCTTTATTCATTCTCGCCTCGAGCACGGCCACGGCTCGAGCTCCATCTCGATCGCGGAGCGCCGCCAAGATCTCGGCGTCGAGCTCGGCCACGCTTTGACTGACCTCGGCGTCGAGTCGCAGATACACGGAGCGGAGCGCCGCGAACGTTTCGCGCACCGTGTTGAGCAAGTAGACGAAGATTGGGTTCTTCGTGGCGCGGGCGATCTCCCGGTGGAAGCGAAAGTCCCACTCGCCTTCGAGCAAGGCCCGCGTGTCGTCGAGCGGATAACTGTCGAGGACGGCCTGGATCCGGTCGAGGTCTTCGTCGGTGGCTCTCTCGGCAGCAAGCTCGAGCATCTTCACCGCGAAGAAACGTCGAACCTCGTCGAAGCTCAGCAAGAACTGGGGGTCCATCCCCAAGCCCGACGCGGCCAGGAACTGCACGAAGCGCATCGTCGGTTCGAGCGTCCAGTCCAACACGAAGACCCCTGCACCCTGACGAATCCGAACGACCCCCATCGACTCCATCTGCCGAAGCGCTTCTCGCAACGACGTGCGTGTCACGCCAAGCTCTGCGGCGAGCGCGCGCTCCGCGGGCAAACGGGTGCCCGCACGATAGCTGCCATCGAGCACGCGCTGGGTGAGCACGGTGAGCACCTCGTCCGAGAGGCGAGCGCGCTTCAGCAGGGGCGTCCCGTTGCCTGCAGAAATTGGTTCAACCACTGGACCACTACTATCACAAAGAGTCCCCCAGACGGAAGCGATTTCCGCCAGCGCGGGAAAGCGCCGGTCTCGTCGCCTTGCACGGTGGCCTCGAGCTCCAGTGTACCCTTGACAAGGAGGTTAGCAATCGCTAACCTCGCTGCAGACGGAACCCAAGCGATGGCAAGAGATGGCATACAGCTCGCACCAGGCGCGGCGGCGGGCAAGCAGCGCATTCTTCGTGAAGCGCTTCGCCTGTTCACCGAAAAGGGCCTCTGCGAGACGAGCATCCGTGACATCGGCGCCGCGGCGGAGCTTTCGAATCCTGCGCTCTACAAACACTACGAGAGCAAGGAGGCGCTCGCGCAGGAGCTGTTCGTTCTCTGTTACCGGTGGCTCCACTCGGCCCTCGAGAAAGTCGTCGACGGCGAGTTCGACTCGTTCGCTTCCCAGTTCGCGGCGTACAGCGCTGCGTTCTTCGATCGGTTCGAGAGAGCTCCCGAAGTGGTGATTTATCTGTCCGACAACATCCAACACTTCTGGCCCGAGGTTCGAGCAGACGTTGGTGGCGACACCTTCATCGAGCAGGTCAACCGGATGCTGACCGCAGCCATCGACGAGCAAGAGCTCGACGATGACCTCGACACCGATCTCACCTCGGCGATCATCATCGGCGGGATCCAGCAGCTCTCACGCATGTGGTATCTCGGGCTACTCGCACGTCCTGCCACCGATTGGGCTGAGTCCTTTGCACAGCGGATTTTGGTTTTGGCGGAGGGCTAGGGCATTTTTTTAATCCCAGGGTTAGCAATTGCTAACCCAAGTATTTGAAAGGAAAGCGAACCCATGTTTGCAATCAATCACGCTGCTGCTGCGCTCGTACTGAAGCGACGGTACCCAACCGTTCGTATGGTGTTCATCTTGTTGGCCGTTCAGGCAGTCGAGCTCCTGTGGGTGGCCTTGAACCTCGTCGGCGTCGAAACGACGACGACGGACCCGATCGTTCGCTCGGTGCAGAACATCCATCTCGTACACATGCCATGGTCCCACTCGATTGGTACGACGGTCGTGTTTGCCTTCGTCGCCTGGGGGCTGATTCGTTTTGGCATTGGAAAACCAAAGACCGCCATGGCCGTTGCGCTTGGTTTCGCGTCTCACCTTCTTCTGGACCTTGCGACACACGGTGCCGATATCGCGATCGCGCCCGGGCTTGGGACGCAGAAGCTGGGTGCGGGGTTCTATGGCAGCCTTCCTGTCGCGGCCTTCCTGATCGAGCTCGCGTTCGGGATCATCTGCTGGCGCATCTACCGGGGGTCTGTTGGGCTGTTGCTTGCAATCATCGCGTTCAACGTGGTCAACCTGAGCATGTTCCTCCCCCAGTGGGTCGGTATCGAAGCGAAGCTCGCCGGGCAGACTACGACATTGACGCTGGTCATTTTTGCCCAGATCGTGGTGACCTTGGCCGTGGTAGGATGGTTGTCGCGAAGTCGTGAAGGCACCTGTTACGACACCGGGCGCGGTTCGACCGTTTCTACAGCCGGTCTGCGGGATTCTACGATGTCCTCGTGAGAACGATGCCCGCGCTATCCGCTTTCGAACCACGGTTCGTCGACCATCACGTTCATCGTGTGGCCGGTGATTCTGGGCACCATCGATTCCCGCTGCTCTGCGACGCGATCGCCGTAGCGTTCCCACCATCGTTCCGCATCAACGCGCGTCCACGGCGGAACGTCGAGCTCTCTTAGCCCATCAGGCTCACGATGAGAGCCCAATTTCGCGGTACTAGCTGGTTATGTCGACTTGCGGCGCACCTCGTCTCGCGTTTGGATCGCCGAACTGGATCTGCACTCCCTCGCTGAATCTCACAACTCCCTTTCCTCGCTGGACCGGTCGCGTTTCCGCTGCCGACTCTTGAGAAGTCGGATCGCACGAGCATCGCGCTCGGCAGCGCGGGTGGCGACGAAATGACGCCACGTGCCGGGGTGCGGGGTCTTCTGAATCCCCCACCGCCGGGTAGCTTGCTTCTGCTTGAGGGCTTGGATTTCCATGGTTTGGCGGAGCGCGAGCTGTCGGAAGAGACGTTTTCGGTCTCGGCCTGATACGGGTAGCGCTGCCAAGAGGTGGCGCTGCTGGCGATATTTGCTTTTGAGACGCCGTCGCTCGATTGCGGCGGTATGTCGGTAGCGAGCCAAGTCGCGTTCGCGACGAGCCCGGGCTTCCTGGAGGCTCTGCTCGTACTCCCTCCACAAGCTCTGCGGCGCCCGGGCCGGCAGCGAATGAGCTCGATGCGCCTGCGGGCGAGGGTGAAGACCCCTTTGACGGCCGCGGCGCCCCAGGACAGAAGTGCGAATAAGCGTGCCATCTGAATCGCCTTCGGGAGGGTTTCATCCGGGGAAATGTTCCAGTCGACGAGCAGCAACCGGACGGAGTCGTAGAGAAGCCCGAGGAAGCTCCGATCGCCCACGCCGTCGAGGGCCGTCGAGTGGTATTCCGCGTAGCCTACGACGCCGAGCACGACCGCGATCGCCGCGCTGACGACGATCACGCCCCACAGGAAGAGGGACCTTCGCCTTCGTCGGGATGAAGCGGCGTCTAGCATTCGTCAGCTCTGCGTCGGGGACTCCGAATCCTCGTGCCATAGCTGCTCGAGGATCGCGTACTCGCGTGCGCCCTTGTCCCGATCGTGTTGAATGCGAACCAGGCCAGCGAGCTTCTCCGGGCGAAGATGGGGATTCGCGTCTTTGGCCTTGGCAATGGACCTACGCGCCTCGTCCTCGTCGCTGAGGATGAAGCACGAAATTGCTGCGAGCGCGTGGCAACCCGCCCACGATGGAGTACGCCGCCCCTGGGCTTTCAGGTACGACGCCGCGTCTTCGTAGTCTCCAGAGGCATAGGCGACGTACCCCAGATACCACTGGTGAAACCCGGAGAGCCCTCCTTCGGGCGCGATGGCGTTCACACGATCGAGCGCGGCGCGTGCCTCGGCAAACCGACCGCCTTGCGCGTACGCCTGAGCCAGAAAGTACCAAGCCTCGACGTTGGCGGGGTTTCGCTCGAGCACACGTTCGAGCCTGGGTATCGCACAGTCGTGCATGGCCGCAAAAGTCTCCGACGCGCCAACCATCGTGAGGCAATACGGATCGTCGCCTGCCTGAATGCGTGCGATCTTGAGGTGCTTCTTGGCCTTCTCGAGAAGTGGCTCGAATCGGTCGTTCTCGTAGGCGCCGTTGACGATCGCCGCGTTGCATCCCCAACTGAGGATCGCGTGCCCCAGGGCGTATTCAGGGGCGGTCGCGATCGCGCGCTCGAGGGCATCGAGCGTTCGGCTGATCGTCTCGATCGAAACCTCCCAGCGCTTAAAGTAGCTCCGAGCGAGCTGGCAATGCTCCCAAATACCCATCGCATCCGGCGGCAGCCTCTTGGCGCGTTCGCTTTCCGCGGTGAGCAGTTGCGCAAAGACATTGCCGGATATCTGCGTCACGAGCTCGTCCGGGTCGCCGTAGAGCTCCTCCAGAACGAAGTCGAACTTGTTCGCCCAAATTTGAGCGCCGCTATCAGCGCTGACGAACTGCGCCGCCACACGCGCGCGCTTGCCCATCTTGCGCACGCTTCCTTCGATGACGTAGCGCACGCCAAGCGCCTGTCCGATCTTGCGAACGTCTGCGGAGCGCTCCTTATAGGCAAAGCTCGATGAACGCGCTGCCACGGAGACGTGCTGGTTGGTGGAAAGCGCTGTTATGACGTCTTCGGTGATCCCGTCCGCGAGGAACTCGATTTCCTTGTCGGTGGAAAGGCTCGTGAACGGAAGCACGACGATCCCAGGCTTCGCCCAAGTCGATGTCTTGTGTTCGATGCTGGTCGCGGTCGACGACCTGTCCTGCCCGAACGACCTCAACAAGGCCGCGAATGCGGGATGTTCGGCCTTCCGATCCCAGCCTTTGAATTCCAACGCGTGAATCTGCCGAAAGCCAAGCGGCGGGAGTACCCCATCGAGCGACAACGGCAGGAGCTTGTTTTCTCCACGCGCGTACTCTGCCTCGTCGCGGACCCAGTGACTGCCGATCGAGGCCGACGACCAAGCGACCACGACGGTTTCGGCCGCGCTGAGCTCTCGCTCGATCGCGTGAGCAAACTCGGCTCCTCCGCCAATGTCCCGGTCCCACCAGACCGAGAACCCCTCGAGTTGAAGAGACTCCGCTAGCGATTGAACGAGCTCACGATCCTCGTGACTGTAGGAGATGAAAACGTCGGCCAAACCACCCAGACATTACCACGGGGGTGGGATCTTCCTGGTTCTTTACTCTCCAGGGCGCGGATTCTGGGGCTTTATGCGGACTACGCTCTTCGCTAATGTGGCGGCGTGACGGATCCCCTCAGCCCGACCTCGCCGGCCGCGCCTCCCAATCACGTTTGGGTTTACGGCACCGACCACTCGCCCTGGGTACAGTCGCTGCTGCTCGACCGACTGTCCTACTGGTCGGGCGCTGCACTCATGTGGCTCGCGCTTCCGATTACCTTCCCCATGTTATGCATTTCGTGCGGCGCGTGCAGAAGCAGCGCCAGCAATCTACGAGCCCGAGATCCGTTGGTTCCATAACGAAGGTGCGATGAAGATCGCGAGGCCGAACGCATCTGCCCGAGCAGATGGAACGAAAGCGATGCGCCGGCGCGACCATTTTGTCGCGACTCTGCCGAGCGTCGAATCAGCGGTTGCACACGGGGAGGTCGGCGCAATCTGCGCAAACACATCCCTCGACGAAGTTGACGCAGTTTCCGTTGTCGAAGCAGTTGTCCGGGTCGCTACAGAAGAGATCGTCGTCGCACTCGGCGCAGACGCAGTCGACCCCGTCACCGCACACGCGGTCTACGGTGCAGAACCCGACTACGCTGCCCCTGCCGCCCATTCCGGCCACACCACCCATTCCGCCCACACCGGCCGTGCCGCCCATTCCGGCGCTACCCCCTGTTCCGGCGCTGCCCCCGGTTCCGGCAGTGCCCCCGGAGCCGGCGGTTCCCCCCGTGCCAGCGTCCGCCGAAGAGTCATCGCTGGAGCAGCCGATGAATGCGAGAGCAATGAGGAGCGCAAACAGTCGAAGCGAGTTGCCCATGGTGCCTCCTGCGGTCGAAGAGACGGCCGGCGTACACCTTGGTCTCACAAACCGTCAGTCCTCCATGGAGGACTCCCGACTTGGGGAGGCGCTCCATGGCGTCTTGCCCGCTTTCTTCGTCAGCAGCAACAGGTAGCTTCGAAACAGGGGCGTTCTCTCGACGAAGGAGTCACCCACGAGGGCCTCGCGCCCCGCAGGATACGTCATTCTGATCCGCGGCCAGAGCTCGCGGCTCACCCCCGTTCATCGAGGTACAGCGCGTCCACAACGCCATGTCCCTGAGCGAGTAGCGGGGCTTCGTGTACATCGAATGCGCGCACTATCCGCATAGGGTTGCGGAAATCGCCGGACGCAGATTAGGCTCGCCCGCCTCGCCACCAAAATCGTTGGAGTGAACAGGGAGAACTATCATGGCGAAGTCACCCACCCATACTCGAACGCCGCGGCTGATCCCCCTTGCCTACTGTCTCCTGGTGATCATGATCGGCGTGATCGGCTGCAAGCGCGATTTGAACACCAACCTCTCCGGGGGGGCTGAGCAGGCGGATGCCATCTATCACAACGGCACGATTCTGACCATGGACGACGAGCAGCCCACGGTGGAAGCCGTGGCAGTCAAGGACGGCCAGATCGTTGCCGTTGGCGCAAAGGACGAGGTCCTCAAAACCGCCGGGGACGAAACGGCGAAAATCGATCTTGGCGGCAAGACGATGCTACCGGGGTTCGTCGATTCGCACGGGCACGCGTACGGAGTGGGGTTGCAAGCGAGCACCGCCAACCTGCTTCCTCCGCCCGATGGCGCCGGCAAGGATATCGCCGCGCTGCAGAGATTGCTCCGGGAATGGGCGTCAGAGAACGAGGCAGCTGTGAAGAAGGTCGGCTGGATTGCGGGGTTCGGCTACGACGACTCCCAGCTCGCCGAGCGGCGACATCCGACACGCGATGATCTCGACGAGGTGTCCAAGGACCTTCCGGTCCTCATCATTCATCAATCCGGTCACCTAGGCGTCGGCAACAGCAAAGCCCTGGAGATTGCTGGAGTGACGGCTAAGACAGAGAACCCAACGGGCGGTGTCTTCCAACGCAAAAAGGGTTCGAAGGAACCCAATGGGGTGTGCGAGGAATACGCATGGTTCTATCTCCTCAGCAAGCTGGCGGAACGCTTCGACGACGATATCAACGACGACTTAGTGAAAGCAGGTGCCGCGCTCGAAGCCTCTTTCGGGTACACCACCATTCAGGAGGGGCGGGCGATGAGTCAGGGTCTCGCAGCGATGAAGCGTGTCGCCGACAAGGGTGAGCTGCTCGTCGATCTCGTCTCCTACCCGGACGTCCTGGAGATCAAGCGCGTCAAACCGTCCATGCGCTACACGAACCACTACCGCGTTGGAGGCGTGAAGCTCACGATCGACGGCTCCCCACAGGGCAAGACAGCCTGGCTCAGCAAGCCCTACTACGTCGTACCCGAGGGGCAGCCGAAAGATTATCGGGGGTACGCTGCCATCGACGATGAGACCGCGATGGAAGCAGTCGACAAGGCGTTCGCGAACGGGTGGCAAATCCTTTGCCATGGCAATGGGGATGCCGCGATCGATCTTTTTATCGATGCGGTTCGCGCCGCAAAAGAGAAGTATCCCGACGTCGATAATCGTCCCGTCCTCATTCACGGTCAGACGCTGCGCGAGGACCAAGTCGGAGAGCTCAAAGAGCTCGGCATCTTCCCCTCTCTCTTCCCGATGCACACCTTCTATTGGGGCGACTGGCATCGTGAGTCGGTCCTAGGCCCAAAGCGGGCGGAGAACATCTCGCCCACCGGCTGGGTTTTGGAGCAGGGCATGATGTTCGGCACCCACCACGACGCGCCCGTTGCGCTCCCCGACTCGATGCGCGTTCTGTCCGCCACCGTGACCCGCCGCAGCCGCAGTGGGCGCGTTCTCGGCCCCGAGCATCGCGTTTCGGTGGAGACCGCGCTCAAAGCCATGACGATCTGGGCTGCCTGGCAACACTTCGAAGAAGACACCAAAGGCACGATCGAGGTCGGCAAGCTCGCCGACTTCGCCATCCTGTCCGACAATCCACTGAGCATTCCAGAGGACCAGCTAGCGGAGTTGAAAGTGCTGGAAACCATCAAGGAAGGCGTATCGATCTACAAGCGGCCCACGGGGACGGCTGCCCGATAGACAGGGGTCCTGCGACGTGGCAACCGGAGCTACGCCAACCGCTCGGAGAGCAGCTTTGTTTTGCCGATGCCCCTCTTCGTAGGAAATCCCTGCGAAATCAACTGGGTATGCGGTCCGCCTGAGCATGACCCTTCCCTTTTTTCGCTGAGCGTGGCATCCCACGCGATCTGATGGGAGGGAGTTCATGCACGCGTTAGTCGAAGTCGGTCGCAGGTCGGTCCTGCTCCTCGCTCTCGGTGTGGCCGTTGTCGGTTGCGCCAATAGCAAGGTCAAGCGGGGAGCAGAGGTCGGCGGAACCGGCGCGGGTTGTTATCGATACAAAACCAAAGACAAGTCCTTCGAATACGTCAGCCAGTTCGCCACCGTCGAAACGAAATGGTGGGACGAGTGGAGCTCTCGCCACGGCAAGACGCTGCCCGAGCCACTCCCGCCTCCCGATCACTGGATGCACCCAAAGCTCTCGAGCCGCTTTGCGGCAACCATGCACGAGAATAGCTTCGCAACCGACGTGAGCACGGAGGCAGGCCCAATCCCAGCGGATGCAAAAGTCGAGTACTTCCACGTGCTTGAGAAGGGGACGAAGCTGTCCGGCATGGCGCCCTTCTACACCTTCCTCGACGAGGACACGGTGATCACCATTTCGTTTGGGCGCGATTCGGCGACCCTCGTGATCGTCGATATCAGCGGAGAGCAGGCCCGCGTGCTCGATTACGTTGCGTTGCCCGGGCGCGGCAGCAAGGCGCTCGAGCTCGCGAAGAAATCCGCGCGCATGGCGATGTTTCGGGACACCTCGGGAGGCGCTTACTCGTACCTGGACGCCAAAGGCGACGTCTACGTGCCCGGCGCGAACAACACGGTCATTCGGATCCCGATTCGTGATCGCCGGATCGACCGCGACCACATGGTGATGCTGGACCTGGCGCGCGAGGTCGACGCCGGCAGCTGGGTCGACGACGCGATGAAAAATCCGGACAACCACCTCACGGCGATCATGCCCGATGCCGAGGGTCGCATCTGGTTCACGTCGAAGTTCGGGGTCGTGGGCATGATTCTGCTCGAGGAAGGCTCGCCCGACTGCCCGCCGGTCTATACGACTGCGATCATTCGTTTTGGATTGGCCGACAAAATTCGCCATTTCTACCCCGATGATTTTCCGCCTGGCGCGGAGGAGTGGCTCGAAAAGGTCGAGCGCTACGACGCGGAAGGAACCTTGGTGGAGCACCTCGGAGAGCTTCGTCGTGAGGGGAAGCAGATTTTCGGGGAGATCCACATCGAAAACGAGCCCTTCGAGCAGATTCAGAACTCCTTCTCCGTCGGCCCCGATGGGGTGTACATCGTGACGAACGTCGGGCTCTACAAGCTGTTCTTCAACGAGCAGACGCGAAACATCGAGCTCGACCCCGCCTGGAAGCCGACCTACGCGAAAGGAGAGCTCTTCTACGCAAACGATCGCGAGGTCAAGCCCGGACATCTCAACAATGGCAGTGGAACGACACCCACATTGGTCGACGATCGTTTCGTGGCTGTCGTCGACAACGCTCCTGAGCAAGTCAATCTCAACGTGTTTCGTCAGACGGACGGCACGCTGGTCACGAAGCTTCCTCTCTTCGAGCCGGGCGCTGGCGCCGTGGAGAATTCCGTCGTCGCCTACGGTGACTCTCTCATCATGGGCAACACCTATGGCTACGTCGATCCCTTCGTCGAGAATCCGACCGCAGGAGGCATCGAGCGCTTCGACTACGACCCCGAAAAGGATACGTATTCGAAAGTGGAGGGCTGGCCGGCGGTCGGTCACTTCGACGGCAAGACCGCGACCCCGAAGCTATCGACCGCGCATGGTCTCTTCTACGTCTATCATCGCGACGTCGATGAAGACGATGCATCGCACAACGATTGGCAGCTCACTGCACTCGACTTCCGTACCGGTTGGCCCGTCTTCAGCATCAAGCCGTATTTCGAGGGAGACGAGTTCGACGACAACGTCTCGGGACTCGTCAAGAAGAAGACACTCGGCAAGGAAGACTACGGTCGCAAGGTCTTCAACAACATCTGGGGTACGTTTTCGTTCGGGCCGAAGAACAGCATCTTCATCGGCACCTACCGCGGATACGTGAGATTCTCGTCCGCTCCGACCTTGAGCTCGGAGGACGAGGCGACGGCGCCAGCCCCTCAGTAGCTTTCGATTTCCACGAAGTCGGGAGCGCTCGCAAATCGCGCGACGTGGTGCTCCGCACCGCTCTCTCAGCCCATCGTGATGACCATGAGCGCCGAATTTCGCGGTACTAAGTGTTATGTCGCGTTGGCGACCGCTCGGAGAGCAGCTTTGTTTTGCCTATGCCCCTTTGCCAGCGATACGCGGGGAAACCGAGTGTCCGCGTAGGGTTAACGTATCGCTGACAGCAGGGTTCGATTCCCACCGCCTCCATTGTTTCGCCTTGCTGTTCGTGGGCGGCGTTTCCTTTCATGCTCAGCGAGGGAACCACACCGCGCCGTTCACGCGACCTGATGACGAGCCGGTGCGTAAATAGTCAGCACTGGGTCACAAGGATGGCAGCGATACCCGCAATCAGCGCGAGCCCGAGCAATAGCTGAGTGAGTGTTGGTCCCCCTGGGTCTTTGGCTTCAGGCGACACGAGCTCAGCAGAGCCCAACAATCCACCACCTGTCAACTATCGCCTCGATACCTGTCCGAGAAACCGTTCGAGAATTCTCGGAATCGGGTGAGCTCCCGGCTGTTCGATTCCCACCGCCTCCACCCTCCCCGAGCAGCTTGCTACTCGGAAACGTCGGCGACCAGAGGCCGCGCGGCCTGCCGACAATCCCGTACCTTATCCGCGCATCACGCCGGCCGATTCGCAATCTAGGCGGCGCTACGGCGTTTTCTAGCGTGGTCGTTCCGCCGCGCTCACTTGAGGAGATCTGCATATCGAAATCCGGCGAATCACGGGCCGGCTCACTGTGCTAGATTCACCGCGGTGTCCCGCAGGTCGAAGGAAGCGATCAAGACCGCGCTCGCGATGACCCTCGCCTACGGGATTGCGCTCTCGCAGGGTTGGGACAAACCCATGTGGGCGGGGTTCACGGTGGCATTCGTGAGCCTCGGGACCGTCGGCCAGTCGATCGACAAGGCCACGCTACGGATGGTCGGCACGTTGGCTGCCGCTCTGGTCTCCTTCGTCCTCCTCGGATGCTTTGCCCAGGACCGCTGGGCGTTCCTGCTCGCGCTCTCCGCTTGGGTCGGGTACTGCACCTACCGGATCAGCAGCTCCCGATATCCCTACGCCTGGCAGGCCACCGCCTTCGTCACCGTGATCGTGAGCCTCGAAGCCGGCTTCGATGCGGCCCACGCCTTTCGCGTCGCGATGCTTCGAATTCAAGAAACGGGCCTCGGCGTCCTCGTCTACAGCCTGGTCTCATTACTGGTCTGGCCCGTCAATGCAGGGCCGAAAATGCGAAGCGCCGCAGTCGCCCTCGTCGAGGCGGAGAAAGAGCTCTTCGAAGCCT